>JAXDJJ010000001.1:0-76493 GCA_034665745.1 Actinomycetota bacterium
CTCCGCGCCGGTTGGAAGATCGCCGCTTCCGCCTGTGGCAGGAAAGAGCTCCGCGTTCGAACCGGTCTTGTTGAACACCTCGGCCACCACCACCAGTGGAGACATGCTGAGCTCGGGCGCTATCGACGCGGCATCGTCCAGAGACGCCGCGGACAGCTTCTTGTAGTACTGATCACGATCGGTGGGTTTCCCCGCCAGGTAGTTCTCCAGTGAACCGAGGTAGTAAGCGGTTCGGTCTTGAAGCTCTGCGGGCACGCCGTAGCGAGAAACGTTGCCGACCAACTTCGCGAACCCGTAGATCCGCACCTCCTCCGCCGCGTCGTCATCGGCGATGAAGACGATCGGCCTTTCGGCATCGACGGGAGTCAAGGTCGCCCGTAACGACTCGAGGTCTCGCTTCTGGTCGGGTTTCACCCATGCGTCGGCGGGGTCGTTCCAGTGGGTCTGCTCGAGCCCGGCTCTGAAGTTTCCCGCGAGCACGAACGCGATACCGACGAGACCTAACAGCGCGATGACGCCGAGTCCCCCACGCGATGCGACGTCGAGGAAGAAGCGAGCGAGGAAGAAGGCACCTACGCCGACCAGCAGCACCCACGCAAGCGTTGTGTTGAAGAAGCGGTAATAGGGATAGGTCAGACCGGCAACCGCACCGAGGACTCCGGCAAGCGGCGCGAGCCACACGATGCCGACACGCGCCAGCTCGTCGTCTGCCGCGCGCCGACCGGCAGCCAACAAGCCGACCAGCCCGACGACGAACAGCGGACCGTTCAGGGCGGGACGCATCGCCGCGACCCAGTCACCGAGGCGCGTCTTGAAGAAGTCGGCGCCGGCAGGTGGTGGCAACGCGGCTTCGCTCAACGATGCCGACTCGCCCCAGATCCCGACCTTCCAGATCGCATACGTTCCGAGCGCGGCGAGGAATGCCGTCGCCAACATGGGGCCGTCCTCCCGGATGACCGACCGCACATCGAAACGCCGGTAGAGGAGCTTCCCGAACGCCATGGCGCCAAGAACGACACAGAAGATCGCGAGTGTCGTCGGATGGGTCAATCCCGAGATGAGCAGCAAGCCGAAGAAGGCGATGCGAGCCCGCCACTGCGTGCGCATCGCCTCGAGGAAGTAGAGGGATGCGGTCAGGAACAGCAGGGTCATCACATTGTCCAGGTACCCGGCGAAAGGTGGAGTGACCAGCAAGCTCGCCGAGCCGAATGCCACCGCATGCCAGATCAGCGGATCCCGCCGGTGCTTGTAAGCGAAGCCGGCGAGGAGCAACGGGATCAAGACCCTCAGGCCAACCGCGAGCACGATCGTCGGGGTGAGAACACCGACGTCGGCGACCCGACGGATCAGGCCCGCAGTCACCGGGGTGGCGATGCGGTACCCACCCGAATACATGTCGAGGGGGCCGTCGATATCGAGGAGGGCTTGCGGGTTGTTGGCCAGCAAGGCTTCGGTCCGCCACGTGTAGTACGCAGGATCATCGGCCGCTGCCGGACGCCCTTGCTCCGTGACGAAGGTGGCACCGAAGATCGCCAGCAAGATGAGGCCGGTCGCGAAGAATGCCCATCCGCTGCCGAGGCCGCGATCTACACGGTTGCTCGACATCATGGATGAACGGGGCTGGGCGCGCTTTATGAAGGTCGGATCGGCCATCGGTGGCCGCATCCTACCCAGGCGACAGGGGGCCTAGCAGGACACTTCGGACAGGAGGTGGGAGGGCACGGCAATGGCCATCACGCGGTCGTAGGGGTCGTACGACCCGGCCCCGAGCATCTGGGTGGCCACCCCCGTGGCGTTGTCTCCCAGGCGGTAATCGCCGACGAACCGGGCCACCTCCTCAACGGTGGATCCGGCGGCCTCGAGGGCAGCCTCGTCGAGGAACACCTCGGTTGGTGCGATGTCTTGAACCACCGGGCCGAAGCGATCCTCGAGATCACGTCGCATCTCGTTCGAGTCGATCCCGTATGCATCCACGGCCTCTGCCGTGGGCTGCAGTCCATGGTCGGCGGTCATCACGAAGACGTATCTCCCGCGGCCCACGTTGTCGTCGAGGTAACTGATGATCTGGCCCAACGCATCGTCGGTCGCGGTGATCGCGGCCTCGACCTGAGGCGAAGCCATGTTGAAGTAGTGCCCGAGAAGGTCTATCTGTTTGTAGTTCGTGAACATCAGATCGCTGACGGCGTCGCGCCCGTAACCACGGGCGTCCATCAGCCCGAGCAGCTCCTCGGTGTGATGGCCGGCAAAAGCAGGGAGCTCCTCGTAGCGCGCAGGATCGTCGAGGGGGATCCCCATCCAGTGGCCCGTGCCGTCGTCGACCACGGCGATGCGATCCTCGAGGTCGGCTTGATCACCGAAAGACGCGGGCAAGGAATAGTGGTCGGGGTTCGTGATCCACTCGTTCGTGTCTAGATCGAGCCACGCCGCGTCGTCCTTATCGCCGCCCGGCCTCTCCGCCCCCACACCGATCATCCCGAGATGCCAAGGCACGTGCCCGACCATCCCGATCAGTGCCTCGTTCCCCGTCTGCTCGTCCCACCGTTCGGCCAGGGTCGGCACCTCGAGGAAGCGGCCCGACGCGCCATCGAGATACGGATCGACCGCGCGCCCGGTGTCGTCCAGGAGCGGAACGTCCGTGATGCCGTGGGTCGCCGGGAACACACCCGTTCCCAAGGTCGCGTGGATCGCCGGAGTCACGGAAGGGGATGAACCGACATCCGCGTTGTAGGTGATGCCCTCATCCATGATCCGCGCGAGGTTCGGCCATGCATCGGGATGTGCCCGCAACGTGTTCCACCCCCCGCCGTCCCACACCATCGTGAAGATGAGTCGAGGGCGAGGTTGTCGAACCGACCTCTCGAGTCGAGAGACCTCGTCGAGAACGCTTCCGTCCGCGGTGGACAGGGATCCGCGGAGCAAGGCTGCCAAGGTCGGGGCAACGTCGGCAAGTGTGTGACCTGGATCGTTCACCATGCCGAGCTTGTCGACGACGCCCGGGCCGTAGAACACGAGGGGCACCTGCTGGAGGTAAGGCCAGGGTCCAGAGTGACTCCAGCCATCACCCCCACCGGCGAAGTAGATGGGGGTATCGGGCAGGAACGAGATCTGCGCGGAGTGCCCCTGCTGGTATCCGCGCTGGATCGTCTGTAGCCACTCCGGCGGAAGCGCACAGAGTTGAGAATCGAACGAAGCTAGGTCGCCTGCCTTCACCGACTCGACGGTGAACCCACCGATGGCCGCGAGACACACGGCGGTGACGATGGCCGTGATGGTCCGAGCTAGCACTCGATCGTTTCCAGCATGGCCGCGGGGGCCGCGAACTCGAACAGGCGCACGTTGCCCGATTGACGACCGAGCCCCATGACTTTGGTGGCGAGGTCGTTGGTGTTGTCGCGCAACCGGTAATCCTGAAGGAAGCGAGCGACATCGTCGACGGTTATCCCGCGCCTAGACATCTCGTCATCCAGCAGGAAGACCTCGGTCGGCCACACCGCGCGAACGACCGGCCCGAACGCCGTCACGATGTCACGTTCGACCTCGTTCGGATCGATGGCGAACGACGCGAGGTCATCCACATCTGGTTGCATGCCGTGGTCTGCCGTTACTACCAACACGTAGTTGCCGTGCCCAACCTCGCGCTCGAGCTCGTCGACGATCACGCCCAACTGCTCGTCGGTCGCGACCATCACGTCTCTCACCTCCGGCGCAGTCATGTTGTAGTAGTGAGCGACCCTGTCGATCTGTTTGAAGTTCGTGTACAGCAGGTCGGGCACGCTGTCGGCGCCGTATCCCCCGTCACCGATCAGGTCGACGAGCTTCTGCCCGTGGTGGGCGATGAATGCGGGCGTTTCTTCGATCCGCGTCTGCTCGTCGAGAGGCACACGCTTCCAGCGATCGTCATCGTCTCCATCGGCAAGGTCGAGCTCTTGGAGCCGCTCGGGCATATCGGACTGATCCCGGAACGTTGCGGGGATCGAATAGTGGCTCCGATTAGTGACCCAGTGGTTCGACCCCCGGTTCACCCACACCGCATCGTCCTTGTCACCTCCGGCAGCTTCGGCTCCCCTCCCGATCATGCCCAGATGCCAGGGTTCGTAGCCGACCATGCCGATCAACGCTCGGTTGTGGTTCATCTCGTCCCAGGTCTCGGCAAGGGTTGGCACCTCCATGAAACCAGCCGACTTGCCATCGTTGAAGGAATCCACGACCGTGCCTTGTTCGTCACGCACGGGGACACCCGTGATCCCATGGGTGTCGGGGAAGTAACCCGTTCCCAAGGTCGTATGGATCGCAGGGGTTACAGAAGGAGACGAACCCACCTCGGCGTGCGTATATGAGACCCCTTGGGACATCAGGCGCTTCAGGGTGGGCCACGCATCCGGCCACGTTTCGAGGCCGTTGTATCCACCTCCGTCCCAGACCACGGTGACGATCACCTTCGGTGGCTTGATCGAAGGATCGACGACGTCGCGCAAGACGTTTCCATCCGCGTCGAGGTCCATCCCGAGCATCGCCCCAAGGGTCGGCGCAACGTCTGCAGTCGTCACCGTGTCGTCGACGTCAATCCCACTGGGGATGCGTCCCGGGCCGTAGAACACGATGGGGATGTGCTGGAGGTAAGACCACGGACCCGAGTGCGTCCATCCCAAGGAACCAGTGCTCATGTAGATCGGCTGCTTCGGTAACAGGGTTACCTGGCCCGACCTCGGCTGGTGATAGCCGAGTTGGGTGCGCTCCAACCATTCGCGCGGGACACCACATAACTGGGCGGCGAACGAAGGTATCGGCTCGGTCGACACCCTGAGGGCTGCAACACCGGCGCCCGCAGTTGCGAGCGCCACGAGTGCAACGACGACCACGCGGGTCGCGCGGCCCCCAAGCACCCCTAGCTCGAGGTGGCGAGCAACCCCGCTCGCTTGAACCACAACGCGATCAAACCGAGTCCAACGAGGAAGACGACTCCCATGCCGGCCAGCAACCCGCCCTGCGCGGAACCCGTCCACATCACTTTCGTGACCGCTGCTGCGATAACCCACGCGAGGTTGTAGGCGATGTCGTACAACGAGAATGCTCGCCCTCTGAAGTCGTCGCCAAGGGATTCCTGCACCATCGTGTCCAACGAGATCTTCCCGAGGAAGAAGCCGAAGCCGAGGAAGAACGTGAGTAGCGCGACCGTAGCTTTCATCTCGATCCCACCGAGAACCGCAACCGATATCCCGGCCACCGCCGAGGCCATCAGCGCAAGCTGACCACCGCTACGAGCCCGGGCACGCAACTTCGTTGCCATCAGGAATCCGAGGACCGCGCCCGCGGCCCCCGCTCCTCCGGTGACGATAAGGATCTCGAGATCGTTGTCGGCGAGGAGTTCGCGAGCGATGAAACCGATGCCGACGATCGAGAAACTCCACAGCAGACGGATCCAGAAGTAAGTCGTGATGGCAGCGCCGGCTTTCGGTGTGCGCGCGACCTCTTTGACCCCATCGGCGATATCCCTAACGACTCGGCCGAGCTCACTGAGGAACGAGCCACGCGTCCTCACCTCACCGGCGTGCTTCACGCCAAGGGCGATGACCGCGCCGACCCCGTAAACGACCGCTCCTACAACGACGATCGGTTCCGCCTCGAGGAACTTCGCAGCGATGAAGGCCGCGGCCGCCCCTCCGAGCTGGAACATCGCGCCGCCCAGTTGCGATACGGCATTTCCTTCGGTGAGGTTCTCCCCACCCAAGGTCGATGGCAACGCCGCCGCCTTCGTTGCAAGGACGATGCGGGTCGAAGCCAGGGTCAGCAGGAACGCCACGAACAGGACCCCGTCCGGAACCGAGCCGGTACCGACCAGCGCAACGATGAGAAGGACCACTGCCCTGAATCCGTTCGCAAGGAACAACAGCCTGCGGCGATCCCACCGGTCGATGACGACGCCGAGGAACGGACTGATAACCGTGTAGGGGACGAACAGATAGAGAGCGATGCGCAGCAACTCATCAGGCGATCTCGCATCCTCGAGATCGAAGCCCTTCTGGCTGCCGAACACGATCAGCTTCGCAAGAGCTGCCTGGACGATGCCGTCACCGGCTTGGGCCGCGAACTGCGCGCCCATCAACGACGCGAAGTCACGTCGCTCGATAAGTAGTCGCAATCCCCTCTTCAGCACGGGCGCACCCTATCTAGGGAAGTTGTAGACCACTGGGAACCGGCCATCGTCGCCGTAGTCGCCAGGGCCGAGGTCCTCTACGTCGAACGGCGGATCCGCCAGGAAGTCGGCTGTGAATGCGGCCGCATACAAGGTGTCGTCGAGGCGGTCCTTGGGCACCAGGTTGGCCCCCGGCGCCCCTTCAGGGATGTTCTGGCCCAAGGTGTAGGCCCCGATCCACAGAGCCACGTCCTCGGCCGACACACCTTCCGCGGCCAGACCTTCCGGATCGAGGTAGAGGTCCGCAGGGGTCGCGTCCTGAACCACCGCGCCGAAGTGGGTGACGATGTCGCGCTCGAGCTCGCTCGTGTTGATCCGCCAGCCCTCGGAACCTGTCGGCAGCGGCTGCTGGCCATGGTCGGCGCTCAAGGTGAACAGATAGTTGTCGCGCCCGAGGCTCGAATCGAGGGTTTCGATGAACCGACCGATCTCCACATCGGTCTGTTTCAGAACATCCTCGACCTCGGGGTCGATCACGTTCCATGCGTGACCTGCGGAATCGGGCATCTTCATCTCGATCCAGATGAGATCGGTGACGTCATCGGCTCCGATCGGCTCTTGTGTGAGTAGATCGGTTACACCCTCGCCCATGAACTCGGTGAACGCGGGCGTCGAGGGCCGCTCGTTCTTGTTCGCAACGACGTCGGCGACTTCGTGTCCGAACCATCCATCGCCCTCCGCGCCATCGCGCGCGTCCATCTGATCCTCGAGAACCTTCAAGCGGTCGAGATCCGTTGGATCGAGCTCCGAGGGCATCTCGTAGTAGTCCGGGTTGACCGTCCATCGCTCGCGTTCGCGGTCCCAGAAGGCCGCAAGGTCGTGGTCGCCGCCATCGCGCAGTGCACCTTGACCGATCATCCCCAGGTGCCAGTTCTCGATCGACACCGTGCCGACGATCGCGTTGTTGTCGTTCCGCTCGTCCCAGAGTTCGGACACCGTGGGCTCGAGCAGGTGATGGAGGTCGCTGTCCTTGCCGTAGAAGACATCGGTGATGTCTCCGTTGTCGTCCCTAAGCACGTTGCCTGGGATGCCGTGCTGCATCGGATAGAAGCCCGTCCCGAACGTTGCGTGCAACGCACCGGTGGTCGAAGGGGCAGACCCGATCGTCGCACCGGTGTACGTCACACCTTCGTCCATCAACCGTCTGATGTTCGGCCACGCATCCGGGTACCGTCTGAGCACATTCCATCCGCCACCATCGATAACGACAGTGACGATGGCCTTCAGCTGTTTCGTTCCATCCACCTCATCGAGAGGTGCACTAGGCGAGCTGAAGTCATCCATCCCCAAGAGGCGCGCATAGGTCGGAGCGATGCTGGTGATGTCGACCGGTCGATCGACCTCGGCCCCCTCAGCTACCCCCGGCCCTCGCACCACGATCGGGACCTCGGATAGGTACGCCCACGGCCCCGGGTGGGTCGTCTTGAGCTCGGGTGTCGTGCTTCCGAGGGTCCGCAGATCCCATTCGCTGATCATGAAGTTGTTCGGCTTGGGCACCAACATGATCTCGCCCGATCGCCCCGGGACGTGGCCCCGCAACAGGTTCAGCATCACCGGCGCACCGACGGAGGCTGCCATCTCTTCTTGGGTCAACGCGCTCGCCGGCAGTGCGTCTTGGCGCCGCAACAGATAGAACGCGGCACCCGCAACGATCAACGCCGCGATGGCGACCGCGAGCACGCGCTTAGACAAGGGTCCTTCTCATGGGATGCGGCGACACTAGTACAGGTATGGAGACGAAGGTTCCTTGATCGACTGGATATCGACCGGCTGCACGATGAATCCATCCCCGCTTTTCACGAGTGTCCCCGTGATGTTGAGCCACGTGTCATCTTCAAGATCCTCCGAGGCCTCGATAGCTACCGAGTACGGAACCGCGTCGGCGGCGCAGCACGATATGTAGAAGCGGGTCAACGAGTAGGTCCCGTTCGTCATGTTCTTCGGATGTGTGACGAACCCCGTGAGGTCGACCTCTGCCCCCTCGATGATCCCAACCTGGGCTGCGTATTCGTGGGAGATGCCGGCGTAGTGGATCTCCTCCAACCCGATGTCATCACCGTGGGTCGTCGGTGGCGCAAATGCCGAGAGGGCCGCGACACCGACCGCCTTCCGAGAGGCAGCTTGCGCACCCAACTGTGCGGCAGGCAGAGAGAGAACGAGAGCTATGGGCAGCAACAGCAGCACGACCCCAGCCCAGTCGGCCCGGCCTGCACGCGGACCATGAGAGCGCAACGCGTGGAAGGTAGTGATGGTTCCGGACAACAGGAGCGCGATCGCGCCGAACCACGCGACCCAGTACGTGCGCGGCCCGAGGAAACGCGCCATCGTGTTCGAGATCGCCAGCCACGCGAGGAACGCGCCCCACGCGAGCAGGATCACCGCCATGACTCCGCGCTTCGTGTACATCAGTTGCCCACCAGAGCCTCGAACCACAACGACCCGGCGAGCACCACGGGAACAGCAACGATCACAAGGCGCGCTACGAAACGTTTCCTGAACGTGGCGCCGTACAAGAACGCGAGCTTGGCATCGACCACTGGTCCGAACACGAGGAACGCAAGCTGCGAGCCGAGCGGGAACTGCACGAACGAGACTGCGACGAATGCATCAGCTTCCGAACAAAGCGAAAGTACGAAGGCAACCGCCATCAACGACAGCGAACCGATGATCGGCGTTCGGGCGATGCCCGAAACGATGTCTTGAGGGATAGTCGTCTGCAATAAGGCGGCCAGGGTCGCCCCGAGGACCACGAAACGACCCATGAAGAAGAAGTCGTTGCCAAGGTGATCGAAGAACGCGCGGCCCTTGTTCGGTTCAGTCGATGAATGGACGTGGGTGTCACCCGCACGGGGGCGAAGGAGCTCCCCGGCATCGTCAGCTCCTATCGCCCACCCGGCGACCATCGCAAGAACCAGCCCCAGCCCCGCTCGTCCAAGGACCATCTGCACGGCGAGGTCACGACCCGAATACGCCACATAGGTAGATGCCAGCACAACGGGATTGAGGATCGGTGACGCAAGCATGAACGCAAGCCCCGCGGCGGGGTGCATGCCACGAGAGATCAACCTACGCGCAACCGGCACCGAACCGCATTCACAAACCGGGAATGCGAATCCTCCAAGCGCGGCGGCGGGGAGTTGAAGCGCCAGTGGCAAGCGGCCTGCCGCGGCGAACGCTTTGTCGGGAACGAACACCTCGATCGCCGCGCTGACCATCGCGCCGAGCAGAACGAACGGGAGCGCCTCGATGATGATCGAAGCGAAGATGACGGCGAACGTCTCGACAACCGCGATGTCGCCCAGACCACCGAAGCGGGCAGCCAGCACCGCGACCGCCAGCACTGCGGCGGCGATCGGCGGGCTGAACACCGTTCTTTGACGCAGGGCCGAACCATCGACGGTCACTGCATCAGTCAAACACTCCTACGACGGGTCGACGTGCCCCGCATATCGAGCCAAGGTCTCCGGCCAACCGCTGTTGTAGCTGTCTCGAGCCTCTGCGCCCTCGTCGCCCAGAAGATCCCAACCGGTGTGGGTCAGTTGAACGTGGGTCCCTTCGCCCTGCTGCGTGAAGGTGACCTCTATCTCGGTCGGAGCGGGCCGGCTGGGGTTCGGTTTCCAAGCCAGCACGAAACGACTGGGCGGGTCGTAGGCGGTCACCTCTGCCCAGTCAGCTTCCTCACCATCGACCGACCGTTCGTAGAGGCGTCCGCCCACCTGCCCCTCGAGGATGCATGTCTCTGCCTTGTCTCCGTAGATCCCGTGCGTCTCTAGGGGCCACCATTCCCCGATGCGCTCGGTGAATACGCGGAACGCCTTGTCGACATCTGCGTTGACGTCGACGGTCCGGACTACCGGTGCCAGTGTCGCGATCATTCCTCCTCCTCTACTGCTTGCCTGAACCGTGCCAACGACTCGTCCCACAACCGATCGATGTACGCGCGCAACTCGCCGAGACCGCCAAGCTCCACCCGGTAGATGTGGCGCGTGCCCGACGCCTCGTGCGACACGAGGCCGGCGCTCTCGAGCACGCGCAGGTGTTGAGAAACCGCTGGGCGGCTGACGGGTAACTCGGCAGCGATCGCCCCGACCGCAGCAGGCCCTCGGCGTAGGCGATCGACGATCGCCCGCCGGGTGGGGTCGGCCAGGGCCTCGAGGGATGCCTCGTAAGTGTTCACTTACCGTAAGTTACTACTAACCGATGGGGCCGGTCAATAAGCAGGGCAACTACCATCTGCGGATGGGACTCAGAGTGCTGGGAGCACTGGCCGCCGTACTCCTCGCGTGGTTCGCCGTCCGTCGCTACCAGAAGGACGCTCTCAGGCGGGGCGAGATGCTCCTGATCGGCGCCGTGATCGTCGGCCTGATCGTGGCCGCAGCGGTCCCCGACCTCCTGGACCCGGCCCTCTCCGCCCTCGGCTTCGAGCGGGGACAGGAGCGCCGGATCATCGGTCTGCTGGTCATCTCGAACCTGCTGGCCCTCGGGTTGATCTTCAGGGGCCTCTCGCGCGACGACCAGCTATCGACCGAGCTCGGTGACCTCGTGGACTACATGGCCCTCCAGCGACTGAAGGAGAGCGGTTGGGTACCGATCCCGGGCTCGTGTGCCGTCGTCATCCCGGCCTACAACGAGGCCGACAACATCCCCGCGGTCCTCGGTCAGATGCCGGCCGATGTCGAAGGCCTTCCGACGATGCCGATCGTGATCGCGGACGGATGCACGGACGACACCGAAGAAGTCGCGGCCCGGTTGGGTGCGGGGGTGATCAGGAGAGACCTCCGGCGCGGATCGGGCGCCGCCGTTCGTCTCGGTTACAAGGCTGCGCTCGAGGCCGGAGCCAAGGTCGTCGTCACACTTGATGCTGATGGTCAGCACGATCCCAAGGAGATGAGCCGGTTGGTCGAACCTCTCCTCGACGGGAACGTCGACATGGTTCAGGGATCGCGCATCCTCGGCTCGTTCGAGATCGAGTCGAACGTTCGTATGTACGGCGTGCGAGTGTTCGCCAGACTCCTCAGCGCACTGAGCCGCACGAAGATCAGCGATCCCTCGACCGGTTACCGGGCGATGACCGCGGAAGCCCTCCACCGTCTGGATCTCAAACAGGACCAGTTCTATGTATCCGAGGTCATCCTCGACTCGGCACGCAAAGGCCTGAACGTCATCGAGGTTCCGATCACGTTCCGCAAGCGCGCATCGGGCGTAACGAAGAAACCGACGAGCCTGAAATACGCGTGGGGGTTCAGCAAAGCCATCATCCGTACCTGGATGCGCTAAGAGCCGCTAGGACTGCTACAGGCCGACTTCCTCGATGTAGGGCGGCCGCTCGGTCGCATGGAGCGATACGGCGCCACTCGCGAACGCAACGACGTGGTCGCCGGCAAGTTCCTTGCGCCACCCACGCATCATCCGGTGCCGTGACAGATCTTCGACTCCCGCCGAGATATCGGCGAGCAACGCTTCGAGCTCTCCCCTCGTCGACACCAACTCAGTCGCCAGGTTCGCTGCTTCGCACCGGCTTCGAACGATCGCATCGCACGGTCCCGATAGGACACGGGCCCGCACCTGTGCGGAACGCGGCGGGGCTTTGGGAGTCTTGATCTCTTCACCGGAGAGACCCGTCTCGATCGCAGCCAGGATCGCGCTGCCGAAGCGCTCCGATTCTTTGGGGTTCAGCCCGCGCGTCTTCGCTAACGCCGGGATCGAGGTCGGTGCGCGGCGCGCGATCTCGATCAGGGTCGGGTCTTTCACGACCCACCCTCGTGGCGTATCTCTACGTTGCGCTTCCATCTCACGCCACCGCGCGACCTCGCGGAGCACTCCGAGCTGCTTGCCGGTAAGAGAGCCGCGGCCCCCTACGCGCTTGTAGACCTCATCGAGGTTCGTCTCGAAAGCCTCCTTGGTTTCGAAGGCAGCCAGTTCCTCCACGACCCACGTGTCTCGACCCTGTTGATCGAGCCTTCGCTTCAGTTCGGCTGCCGCATCTAGCAGGTAGCGAACGTCGTCGGCCGCATAGGTCATCTGCTCTTTGGTCAGAGGGCGGTGGCACCAGTCGGTGTACGACTCACCCTTCTTGAGGTTCGCTCCGGTGACCTCTTGAACCAGGCGGCCGTAGGGCAAGGACGCGCCGAGACCCGCGAACGCAGCCGCGAGTTGGATGTCATAGATGCGGGATGGAACCACGCCATAACGCTCGTAGAAGATCTCGAGGTCCTGGCGACCAGCATGCACGACCACTTCGACACCCGGATCGGCGATGAGGTTCGCTATCTCGGATAGGTCTTCGACCTCGAGTGGGTCGACAACGTAGATGCCGTCGGGCGTCGAGATCTGAACGAGGCAGAGGCGCGCGCGATAGGTGCGCTCGCGCATGAACTCGGTGTCGAGCCCCATGGCACCCGCGGCCTTAGCCTCGGCCGCGATCCCGGCGATGTCACGCGTAGTGACGGGTGTATCCGGCGAGCTCAACCTTCCGGAAGACCGAGCTCGCGTGCGATGAGGATGCGCATCACTTCGGAGGTGCCTTCACCGATCTCGAGGATCTTCGAGTCACGGAAGTGACGACACACGGGGAACTCCTCGATGTATCCGTAGCCGCCATGCACCTGGACCGCGTCCCTGGCGACGTCGACCGCGATCTTCGAGGCATAGAGCTTCGCCATCGCGGCCTCCTTCTTGTACGGCCGGCCAACCTCGGCCAACCACGCAGCCTTGTAATAGGCCTGGCGCGCAAGCTCCGTCTTGGTAGCCATGTCGGCGATCTTGAACTGCAACCCCTGGAACGCTCCGATCGGCTTCCCGAACGCCTTGCGGTCGTGCGCGTACTTGATCGATTCGTCGAGGCAACCCTGTGCCAGTCCCACCGCGAGGGCCGCGATCGCGATCCGCCCGTCGTCCAGGATCTTGAGGAAGTTGCGGAAGCCTTCGCCTCGCTCGCCGAGCAGGTTCTCCTCGGGAACTCGCACATCGCTGAACGAGAGCTCGTGCGTGTCGGAGTGCCACCATCCCATCTTGCGGTAGCTCTTCCCGACCGTGAAGCCGGGAGTCCCGCTCGGCACGATGATGGCCGAGATCTCTTTCTGACCATTCTTGGTGTCCGTTATCGCGGTCGAGGTGACGAACGATGTGATCGGCGTGCCCGAGTTCGTGATGAACGACTTCGAGCCGTTGATGACCCACTCGCCACCGTCGAGCTTCGCAGTGGTCTTGGTGCCGCCCGCATCCGAACCTGCCTCCGGCTCGGTCAGCCCGAACCCGGCCAGGTTCTCGCCTGCTGCCAAGGGAGGCAGCCACCGCTGCTTCTGGTCTTCGGTGCCGAACCTGTAGATCGGCATCGCACCCAGTCCCACCGCGGCTTCAAGCGTGATCGCAAGAGACGAGTCGACGCGCGCCAGTTCCTCGATCGCAAGGCACAGGGTGAAGAAGTCTGCCCCGGAACCTCCGTATTCCTCCGGGAACGGCAACCCGAACAGTCCGAGCTCGGCCATCTGTTTGACGGCCTCCATCGGAAGCTCGTGCTCCTCATCCCATCGCTCGGCGTTCGGACGGATCGCATCGTCGACGAACGAACGAACGGTCTTTACGAAATCCTGCTGCTCGGAAGAAAGATCGAAGTCCATGACCGCAGCCTAAGAGGTCCGGGCCCCGTTACGCTCATCGCCTATGCCTAATGGTCCCCTGGTGAGCGCTCGCGGTCTCACGAAACGTTTCGGGGATCTCGTAGCGGTCGACAACGTCGATTTCGACATCGCCCCTAGTCAGGCGTTCGGTTTCCTCGGTCCCAACGGGGCCGGCAAGACCTCGACGATGCGCATGATCGCCTCGGTCTCGCCGGTGTCCGAGGGCGAGTTGCGGGTGCTGGGGATGGATCCTGCGACTCAGGGGGCCGAGCTTCGCGCACGCCTCGGTGTCGTTCCGCAAGAAGACACCTTGGATACCGAACTCACGGTGTACGAGAACCTCCACATCTACGGCCGCTACTTCGGGCTGAGTGGCGCGACCCTCAAAGGGCGCGTCGATGAACTCCTGGACTTCGTCCAGCTCTCGGACCGACGCGACAGTGTGGTCGAGCCCTTGTCCGGCGGGATGAAGCGCCGACTGACGATCGCACGCGGTCTCATCAACCAACCAGAACTGTTGATCCTCGACGAGCCGACGACCGGGCTCGACCCGCAGGCCAGGCATGCGTTGTGGGATCGCCTCTACCGCTTGAAGCAGCAGGGCGTCACGTTGATCATCACGACGCACTACATGGATGAGGCCGAGCAGCTCTGCGACCGCCTCGTGGTGATGGACAAGGCGAAGATCGCCGCCGAGGGGTCACCGGCCGAACTGATCGCCCAGTACTCGACGCGCGAGGTCGTCGAGCTCCGCTTCCCGGTAGGCGAGCAAGAAGCCGCGGTTGCGAAGCTCGAAGGGGTCGGAACACGACTCGAGGAGCTTCCGGATCGCGTGTTGCTCTATACGTCGAACGGCGACCACACCACGAACGAGGTGACCGAACGCGGAGTGCATCCGGAAGCGACCGTCGTGCGCAGGAGCACCCTGGAAGACGTGTTCCTAAGGTTGACCGGTCGGAGCCTGATCGAGTGAGCACCGCTCTTGCGATGCGCGTTGTCGAAGCCCAGGCTCGTGGCTACCGCAGGGTCTGGAAAGGGACCATGGTCACGGCCTTCATCAACCCCCTCCTGTTCCTCCTGGCGATGGGCCAAGGCCTGGGTTCGATGGTCGAGCAAGGCGTCGGCGACGTGACCTACATCGCGTTCATCGCTCCGGCCCTCATGGCGACGACCGCGATGCAAACCGCAGCTGTGGAATCAACCTGGCCGGTCATGGCGGGGATGAAGTGGTTGAAGACGTACCACGGCGCGCTCGCCACGCCGGTGGGAACCACGGACCTCGTCGCCGGAAACCTCATCTGGATCGCGGTGCGCAGCGCGATGGCATGTGCCGCGTTCGCCTTGGTAACCGGCTTGCTAGGAGTCGTCGATCTAAGTCGGATGATCGTTGCGATACCTGCGGGAGTACTGACGGGCATGGCGTTCGCGGCCCCCTTGATGGCGTTCACCGCCGTCGCCAAGAACGAGAACCGTTTGAGCAGCATCTTCCGTTTCGCGATCATCCCGATGTTCTTGTTCTCAGGCACGTTCTTCCCCATCGAGCAGCTCCCCGGCT
Source organism: Actinomycetota bacterium (assembly GCA_034665745.1). Classification (GTDB taxonomy): domain Bacteria; phylum Actinomycetota; class CADDZG01; order CADDZG01; family WHSQ01; genus JAXDJJ01. Next base: position 15,368 of record JAXDJJ010000001.1, read on the forward strand.
GGATGCAGCCGATCGCCTACTTCACTCCGTTGTGGCACGGGGTGGACCTGTGCCGCTCGATCGCCATCGGAGTGGCGTCGGACGTCCCCGCCGTCGTCCACGTCGCTTACCTCTTGCTGTGGGCCGCTGCGGGATGGTTCATCGCCAACAGAACGTTCCGGAAGACGTTGGTCGTATGAGCACCAGCGCACTGAGACTGTCGTCGGTGTTCCTCGGCCGTTCGAGGGCTTCGCTCGTACTCGAGCGTAATTTCCTCGTCTACCGCCACCTCTGGGTGATCATCTTCTCGGGCTTCTTCGAGCCCTTGTTCTATCTGTTCGCTGCCAAAGTGGGCCTCGGACAACTCGTCGGTGACGTTCGAGATGGTTCCGGACACGCGATCAGCTACACGGAGTTCATCGCACCGGCTCTGCTCGCGTCCTCTGCGATGAACGGCGCGGTGTACGAGTCGACGATGAACATCTTCTTCAAGCTCAAGTTCGCCAAGACCTACGACGCGATGCTGGCAACACCCTTGGGACCGTTCGACATCGCCCTCGGCGAGATCACCTGGTCGCTCCTTCGCGGAGCGATCTATGCCACCGGCTTCCTCTTGATCATGTGGGCGACGGGCCTGGCACAGTCACCGTGGACGGTGATGGCGCTGCCCGCGGCTCTGTTGATCGGGTTCGCGTTCGCTGCAGTTGGGATGGCGTGCACCTCGTACATGAAGAGCTGGCAAGACTTCGACAAGGTCAACCTCGCCGTGTTGATCCTGTTCCTGTTCTCCGCGACGTTCTTCCCGATCACCGTTTACCCACCGAGCATCAGATTGCTCGCGCAACTGTCACCGCTGTATCACGGGGTCTCGCTGATCCGGGGCCTGACCCTTGGCAACATCCAGCCCACCCTGCTCCTGCACGCAGCGTTCCTCGTAGCGATGGGAGCGACGGGCCTAGCGATCACCCGCGTCCGCCTAACGAAGCTCTTACTGAAGTAGGGGATCAGACCCCAGGGACGCAGAAGTTGCCTGCGGGATCCCGAGGGGGCCCACCTTCACCGCGTTCGGGGCCGGGGATCGGGTGCTCTATGTCGACGTAGATCGCGTCCCCGTCTACCCGGACGGGGAAACGATCGAGGCCTTTCGCTGCGGGGCCCCCGAAATAGTTGCCTCGGATGTCGAACTTCTCTCCATGCAACGGGGACTCGAACAGCTGTGAGCTGGGGCAGAAGACGACGTTCTCCGTGCCCGGGACGTGCTGAGCATGGGCAGATAGAGCCAGCACCTCACCTTGGTCATATACGAGAAATCCCCCGTCCGGCGGCAGCGGGACTTCAAGGACCCCCTTCTCCATGAGCACCTCAAGCGATGCGATGGGGTTGTCGATCGAGCCCTCGCCCGAGGTTGCGAGGCCGATCCCGAACGCACCCATCAACAGGATCACCAGGATGATCGACGTGGCGACCAGACCCCGGCGGTTCATGTCAGCGGAATAGTTTCGGCAGCTTCGCTTTCGCGGACAGACTCCCGTGCACCTTCAGTTTGCGTTTGAGAAGGGCGATGCGAGGATCGATGCGGTTCACCGCGATCTTGGCGAATTCGGCAGAGGGGATCTCGAGGCGTAGGGCCGCGTTCCCCGATCGTCCCGGCTTGGCTTCGATGTCGCCGTTCGTGACGTTGAGGTGCCACGGCTCGGCGTCGGTGAAGTCCCACTCGATGGCGCCACCGAGCGACCGGGCGGCATCGATGTCCATCACCCTCGTCATGCCGTCGAAGAGAAGCTCGAAGGCTTCTTCGTTGAGCACCGGCTCGCGCGTGTCGTCACCGATCACGCCCGCATCGATCAGCACCCATGCACGACGCGCGCGCTCTTCGTAACTCACTGTGAGGTCCTGACCTTGGAACAGGCGCAACTCGGATATATCGAAGCCCATCCTGCGAAGCTTCGTCTCGAACGAGCGCATCCCGAAGGCGAATATCTCGGCAAGGGTGAAGTCGAAGCATTCGGCGTAGGCGCGGTCCCGGTTAGGCGGAACGAACACGCCCGCGGCCCACGGCATCACTTTCTCCCACATCTCGAGGGTGGCGTCGCGGCACTCACGTGAGGAGCGAGTCAGGTCGCCGAGGAACTTGACACCGAAGGCAACGTGGCGCGATTCATCCCGCGACACGTGCGTGATGCCGGCAGAGAAGCCGGGAAGGATGTCGAACTTCTCGACGTAGCGCTGGATGAAGTGTTGGCCGGGGATCGCCAGGACACCTTCGATGACGACGTGGTACAGCGCGATCGTCTGTGCCAGCAGGGGACGATCTTTCGGCTTCTTGCGCAGAGCTTCGGTGACGCGGTCGAGCTCGCCGAAGATCTGCTTGAACCCCCATGTCAGCTGACTCTCGAGTTCATCGAGGGTCGACTGGATATCGGTCCCGACACCGGCCACTTCGCGCATGAAGCGGTCGAAGAAAACGTGGTGTCGAGCTTCGTCGACCACTTGGGTAGTGAGGAAGATCGTCGCGTCGTGCGTGGGGGCCGCGTCGACGACCGGGGTCAACGTGCGCGCTACCGCTTCTTCACCGATCAAGAACATCGCGTAGTTCCACAACGCCGATCTGCGCTGTTCTTCGGTCAGGCGGGACTGCCAGTGCTCGGCATCGACCGAGAAGTCGATCGCCGTTGCGCTCCAGGGGTTCTCTTCCCACAGGCGGTACAGGCGCTCGTAGGAGATGACTTCCTGCTTCATTTCGAGTTCATCAGGCATGGATGGGCATCCCCTCTGTTTGTGGTGTTCTATCCTTCACCATGCAAAACTTGACCCTCTAGTCAAGTATCCCAGACCCCCCGGAGGACCAGACCTGTGGACTTCTCTCTGACCGAAGAGCAGATCGAGCTTCAGAAGTGGGCGCACGAGTTCGCCGAGAAGGAGATCCGGCCGGTAGCGGCCGAGTACGACGAGTCCGAGGAGTTCCCGTGGCCCGTTCTCAAGAAAGCGGCGGAGGCAGGGCTTTACTCCGTAGACATCTATCTGCAGGCCCAGCAAGACCCGACCGGGCTTACCTTGCCCTTGTTGATGGAGGAGATCTTCTGGGGCTGCGCCGGCATCGGTCTCGCGATCTTCGGTACCGGACTCCCCCTCTCCGCCCTCGCTGCCGTCGGCACCTCCGAGCAGCTGTTCGAGTGGGCCCCCAAGATGTTCGGAACCCCCGAGGACCCCAAGGTGGGCGCCTTCGCCGTCACCGAGCCACAAGCCGGCTCGGACGTTCGCAACCTGCGCACGAAAGCGGTACGTGAGGGCGACGAGTGGGTGCTCAACGGCACGAAGGTGTTCATCACTAACGGTCAGTACGCGAGCGTCTACGTCGTCGTTGCAACGGTAGACGCTGAACTGGGTCACCGCGGTCAGGCATCGTTCGTGATCTCGCGTGACGATCCGGGCATCCGGCCGGGCAAGAAAGAGAAGAAGCTCGGCATCCGCGCGTCCGACACCTCCGAAGTGATCCTCGAGGACTGCCGGATCCCGGTAGACCGCGTCCTCGGTGGGATCGACAAGCTCGAGGCGAAACTCGAGAAGGCGCGCAAGGGCGAGTCGAGTGGACGCGCGTCGGCAGCTCTGCGCACGTTCGAAGTGACCCGTCCCGCGGTTGCCGCTCAAGCGGTCGGCATCGCGCGCGCAGCACTAGAGTTCTCGATCGATTATGCGAAGGAGCGCAAGGCTTTCGGCGTTCCGATCGGCCAGCACCAGTCGATCCAGAACATGCTCGCCGACATGGCGACCGAGGTCGAGGCCTCGCGCTTGCTAACGCATCGCGCCGCGTGGCTCGCCGCAAGTGGACAGCCGTTCCACAAGGCCGAAGGTTCCATGAGCAAGCTCAAGGCTGGAGAAACGGTCGTCAGCGTGACCGAGAAGGCGGTGCAGATCCTCGGCGGCTACGGGTTCATCAAGGACTTCCCCGTAGAGAAGTGGTACCGGGACTCGAAGATCTACACGCTGTTCGAGGGAACCTCCGAGATCCAGCGCATGGTCATCGCAAGGGCGTTGTTGGCCTAGCCCGTGAACTTCCAGTTCACGGTTGCGGAAGGACCACCGGCGTAGTTGCACGGGGTCATCAGCACTTCCATGCCTTTGCGGATAGCGATCGACACCTCTTCTTCGGCGGCGGCGCCGGTCAACTGACTCTCGGTTCCCGAGATGATCATGCCGCCGTCCGCGTCGTTCAAGAAGAGATCCCAGTCGCCCTGGAAGTCGACCATGGTCACGGTGAGGAGACCGTTCGCAGGCGCCTTGAACGGCTCGTTGACGAGGTTGACGTCCTCCATACCTCCGTCGGCACCATTGCAACCGTCGGGGCCGGGGTACGGCACCATGTTGTCGGCGGTGAATGAACCCTTCTTCGACTTGCCCGCGAACGCGGGGGCCGCGATCGAACCGACGACTAGGGTCAGGGCGGTCAGAACCAGCAGGGCCTTGCGCATGTGGACATCGCCTCCCAGGCTGGGCCACGCCCCCTTGACGGGCCTCTAACTGGAAATCTTCGGCATAGGACGGGCCGATACCTCTCCTAGGGGACGAAGGTGTCTATCGCCTCGGCGAGCCCGTCGGGGCACTCCTCGGGGACGAAATGTCCGCACTCGGCGAGCTCGACCACCTCGGCTTGAGGGATGTCTCGTTTGATGCCGGGTAGCAGGCTCGGTGGAAGAGCATGGTCCTGCATCCCCCATACGACGAGGGTCGGCGTCTCGATCCGTCGCCCCGAGCCGCCCTCGATCGCCGTCGTATGGATCAACCTGCCCACTCGCAGCTTCACCTGCTTGGAGAATGCCTGGCGGGACACCGTTCGATAGAAGCCGAGGGCCGAACGCACTCGCTCGGGATCCCGATACGCCTCTTGGTAGGTCAACAACGGCTCACCCTCGAACACCCCGCGGCCTTTGTCGCTGCTCCATCCCGTCAACGCGCTGCCGATGATTCGATCGCCGGCGAAACGGAAGGCGAGCTCGGGGATCAGGGGGAGGTTCATCACTCCGATGTACCAACTGTGTCGGGGACTCAACTCGCGGAAGGGTGAGTTCACGATGATCAAGTGGTCAACGCGCGCCGGCCGGTCCAGTGCCATCCGGAATGCGAACGCGCCGCCCCAGTCATGACCCATCACCAAGGATGTCGGCGCGCCCACACTGTCCAAATAATCGAAGAGGATCGCGGCAACGGTGTCCGCGTCGTGGCGTGCTGGAGCATCACTGGCACCGAATCCCGGCACATCGGGCATCAGTACGCGGAAGCGTGATGACAGTCGGTCGGCAACTCCACGCCAGCAGTGACCGGTCTGTGGGAACCCATGAAGGCACAGCAGAGGTGGGCCCTCGCCGACCTCGCGATGCAACACCTTGTGGCCACCGACATCGATGATCCGCTCATCCATCGGCGGGGACCAACTCCCAGAACTCGTCATCGAAACGTCCTTGCTCGATCTCTAGAGTGATGATGGGTCCTGCTACCGGACGCACCACGTAGTCGGGCTCGAACCCTTCATCGAGATCTTGACGGTCCCACTGGGCGGCGAGGTCCGAGTACCGGATGCGCAACTCGTTGCCGATCAATCTTGGATCGTCGTAGTTCGCAAGCTTCACTCCCGAGAACTGGAATAGCAGGAATGCGAGTTCGTCCGAGCCGTCGACCCTTACGACGTCGTCGGGACTCAGATGTGAGGCGGCACGGCGCATGAACGAACCCGAAACGAGATCGGGCTCGGCGTAGTCGAAACCCTTCGTGTGTGTGTCCAGCAGGTGCGTCAATCCCCCCGCGGCCACAACTGGAGATGCGATCCCGAGCAGCGCAACCACGGCGCCGAGCGAAACCGCCAGAGCACGGGCGCGCGCTCGTAACCACCCGTAAGCAACGACCGCCGCAACCCCTGCGCACGCGGCTCCCAAGAGGTGAAGCGGAGGCCACATACGGCCCTGATGCAACAACGTCTCGTTCCCGAACACCCCCCAGTCGAGTTTCGCTCTGGCTATGGACAGTCCGAACAGCAGGAGCGAACCGCCCAGGCACGCAAGCAACGGCCGGCTGACGACCCGCGGTTGCGCGAGGAGGATGCCGATCCCTGCAATCGCCAGGGGCAGCAAGATGCCCCACGATGCCAAGGCGGTCCCGAGATCCCACTCGACCCCCAGCTGGGGCGTGATGTTCACGAAACCGTCGTAGCGGATGTAATCGCGAAGTACGGGTCCGGCCCACAGCGCGAACACCACCACGGCCCCCCCGAGCACTGCCGCGGATGCTCGGATCCGATCCTTCTTGACCGTGATGAGACACATCGCCACCGACCACGCAACCGCGGTTAGCAACATCGGCACGCTTATCAAACCGACCGCGCCCATCGCGGCCCCCCCAACGAGCTGAAGCCTCCTGTCGCCGGATCGAAGCGCAACGGCCAACATCAGCGTGGCGGCGCCGAGTGCGATCAACGCCACCTCGCGTGGCAACGCGGGAGGGAACAATTCGTAGACCGAGTTCGGTGACGCGACGACGAGGTCGGCTCCGAAACGGGCCTCGGTCGGCGTTGCATCGAATGCGCGCAGCCCCGAGTGGACCCACCCGAACCCACCGGCAAGGCCTGCCAGCCAGGCGGCGGCGAAGCCCGCTTTCGGATTGACCAGGCGCGCGAGACACGCAGCAGCGAGGGGGATGAGAGCGATGAGGAGTAGGTGCATCGTTTCGTGCGCGATCAAGGGATCCGATCCGGGGACCAGTCGCACCATCGTTGCGAGGATCGAGTGGAAACCCCAGGGATAAGCATTCGCACCGAACTCCGGTGCAGGGCCTGTCGGAACGGGATCGCCGTGAAGTAATTGTTCGGTCCAACCCAGATGCCACGGCGGGTCGCCGGCCCTTACCCCCGAGCCCGAGAGGAATACGGGCACCGCGTAGATCGCGATGAGAGCGATCGCTAGCAATGCGAGAGAGAGATGTTTGCGCTCGAGGTGCGGCCACCTCGGTGCCCGCTTCCTCCACGCAACGACGACGAGTGCTACGGCGATGGCCGGGACAACACCGGGGACGCCGAAGATGACTCCCCCGGTCACGATGTGTCCCACCATCAAGACGACACAAAGGCCGAGGAACGCCAAAGCAGAGATCAAGGCTCGCTCGGCCGAACCGAACCGTTCACCGCCGGCGGCTTCGACACGCCGGTCGAGGCGTTCGAGCGCGACCACGCCACATGCCCAGGCAACGACGAGGCAAGCCGCGAGTTGCGCGGCGACGAGCATGAACGTTGCTGGGGTCACTCGACGATCGCTAGTGACTGCCCGGCAGCGACGGAGTCCCCCGGAGCCACTTCAACCTTTGCGACGGTTCCTGCCGCGGGGGCCGCGATGCTCGTTTCCATCTTCATCGCTTCGAGCACGATCAAGGATTGCCCGGCCGTCACGGCGTCGCCGGCCTCGACGAGCACTTTTAGGATCGTGCCCTGCATCGGCGCAACGATGTCTCCGCCGCCACCAACACCATGCACCGCCGCAGAAGCGGAAGCCGACATCGCCGGGTTCCAGAGTCGGACGGACCGGCCGGCTACGAGAAGGACATCCTCCTCGGTTCCGCCCTCGGCGATCGGTTCGGTCACGAGTGCATCGAGCACCCCACCGCCCTCGACCGTTCGTGTTGTGTGGGCACCGCTGATGAATTCCTCGGTAGTGAGGAGGACTTCATGCGCAGCGATCGTCGTCGATACGCCTTCGACGGTCATCTCGTCCAGCGCGCGCAGCATCCTGACGCGTGCCTCCTCGCGATCGTTACCCCACGTGATGACCTTCGCTATCAACGAGTCATATGCAGCAGGAACCTCGTCACCCTGCGCGTAGCCAGAGTCGACTCGAACCCCGAGGCCGTTCGGCTCGACATACCGGGTGATCACGCCCGGCGTCGGCACGAACCCGCGCGATGGGTCTTCAGCATTGATGCGGCACTCGATCGAGTGACCGTGCATGTGGTCCTCGATCGCCACCTGATCCAAGCCGGTCGCATCCCCCGAAGCGATCTGTAGCTGGCATGCAACGAGGTCGAGACCCAGGATCTCTTCGGTCACGGTGTGTTCGACCTGCAGACGGGCATTGACCTCGAGGAAATAGAAGTCCCCGTTCTCGTCTGCAAGCATCTCGACCGTGCCCGCATTGACGTAGCCCGCGGCCTTCGACAAGGACACCGCTGCGGCACCCATCTCGGGCATCCGGTCGGCGAAGCGTGGAGGCGGCGTCTCTTCGATCAGCTTCTGATGACGTCGTTGCAGCGAACAGTCGCGCACCCCGAGCCACAGGGCCTCGGACGGGCTCAGCCCGAGGAGTTGGACCTCTAGGTGTTTCGGGTTCGCGAGGTAGCGCTCGACGTACACATCCTCGGAGCCGAAGTAAGCCTGAGCCTCACGTCGGGCGGAGAGGAATGCCTCTTCGACCTCGTCCTGCGATTGGGCGACCTTGAGACCGCGGCCCCCGCCACCACCCGACGCTTTGATGGCGACCGGATACCCGTGTTCCTTGCCGAACGCCTCGATGACGCTCAGGTCCGTGATGGGCTTCGTGATCCCCGGGACGACAGGGACACCAGCATCTTCGGCGATGCGCCGCGCACCGATCTTGTCCCCGAGGGCCCTGATCGCGGCCGGGGGTGGGCCAACCCATACGAGTCCTGCGTCCGCCACAGCCTCCGCGAATGATGCGTTCTCGGAGAGGAATCCGTATCCGGGGTGGATCGCTTGGGCACCGGTCGAAACCGCCGCGTCGATGACCGCAGACATGTTCAGGTACGTGTCAGTGGGAGCGACGCCCGGGAGATGTACGGCTTCGTCGGCGATCGCAACGTGACGCGACGTCGCATCTACATCAGAGTGGATCGCAACGCTTGAGACACCCCGCTCACGACAGGTTCGCGCAACGCGCACGGCGATCTCGCCACGGTTGGCGATCAGGATCTTGTCAAACACGAGGGCCCGCCTTCAGAAGTTTGCTGGGGAGTTCACCCTTGATGAACGATTGCGCAACGCGGCCGGCGTCAAGAAGCTTGCCCAGATCCACACCGGTGTCGATGTCCATATCGATCAGCATGTGGACGAGGTCCTCGGTAGCGATGTTCCCGGTCGCACCTGCAGCGAACGGAGACCCGCCCATCCCCCCGATGGAAGCGTCGAAGTAGTCGATGCCTAGATCCAACGCGGTGACGACGTTCGCGAGCCCGGTGCCGCGCGTGTCATGGAAGTGCATATTCAAGGTGAGATCCGGCAACGCGGCACGGAGCGCCGAGATGACGTCCGCAACACGCCTCGGAGTTCCCATGCCGGTCGTATCTCCGTACGAGATCGCGTCGATACCGAGACCATTCATCCGTTCGGAGACCTCGACCACTCGCGCGGGTGAAACATCGCCATCGTAGGGACAGCCGAACGCGGTCGAGATCGTGCCTTCGACCGGGATACCAGCACCCTTGGCGACACCGATCACTTCCTCGACATCGGCGAAAGACTCGTCCGTTGTCTTGTGCACGTTCTTCAGGTTGTACGAATCGCTGGCCGCGATGAAGACCTGGAGACCGTCGACTTCGAGCTCGGCCGCGATCTCGGCCCCCTTTCGGTTCGGCACCAACGCCGAATACACGACGCCTTCCTTGCGATCGATGCCTGACCACACTTCCTTCGCATCGGCCATCTGAGGGATCGCCTTCGGAGACACGATCGAGATCGCTTCGATGTAGCGCAGCCCAGACTCGGACAGAGCATCGATCAGCCGGACCTTGTCTGCCGTGGCGACGTCGGCCTTCTCGCTCTGGATGCCGTCGCGGGGACCCACTTCCCTGATGCGAACCGCCGAGGGGTAGTTCACCGGTTCTTCCACTCGGGAGCACGCTTCTCGTTGAACGCGGCGATGCCCTCGGAACGATCCTCCGACTGGATGACCACGGTCCATGCGTCGTGTTCGATGTCGATGCCCTCGTGAAGGGGGACGCCGATGGCCTCATCGATGGCGCGTTTCGCCTCACGTAACGCGATCGGCGACGACTTCAGAAGATCCCGTGCCACCTCGAGCGAGTACGAGTCGAGCTCGGCACGATCGCAAATATCGGCCACCAGGCCGAGCTGCTGGGCATAGCCGGCATCGATCTGCTCGCCGCGGAAGATGAGCTGCTTCGCCCGTGAGACGCCTAGCTTGCGAGTGAGGAGCTGCGTTCCGCCCCCTGCGGGGATCAGGCCCACGCGGGTCTCAGGAAGTCCGATCTTCGTCCCCTGAGCTGCAACCACCAGGTCACACGACAGTGCCAACTCGCAGCCGCCCCCGAGGGCGAATCCGAACACCGAAGCGATCGTCGGTTGGGGCACGCCTCGCAGCGCCTCGAACATCCCCCGGATCTGCTTCCGGTTCGTGTGGAAGTCCTCGAGCGAGAAGCCATTGCGTTCTTTGAGGTCGGCGCCGACGCAGAACGCCTTCTCGCCCGCAGCGCGTAGGACGACTACCCAGATGTCGTTGTTCGCGCTGATCTCTTTCAGTAGGACCGTGAGCTCGTCGGCCATCGCTCCGGAGATGGCGTTCAAGGCCTCCGGCCGGTTCAGCGTGACTATCCCAACGTTGCCGTCGGTCTCGAACGAGACGAAGCTCAAACCGGGGGCACCCCGTGGCGCCTATCGGAGAAGTGCCTGTCTTTCCGTTCGGCCGCGATCAACCTGCGTACCAGATCCCCGCGCAGATCGTCCGGCTGCACGACCGCGTCGATGATGTTCTCCGATGCGAGGTGAACCAGGTCGATGTCGGTTTCGTACTCCGCCCGTTTGTCGGCAACGAACTGCGCCCGTTCCTCGGGGTCTTCGATCGCTTGGATCTTGTTGAAGTAGACGGCGTTCACCGCAGGCTCGGGGCCCATGACCGCGATGCGCGCGGTCGGCAAGGCGATCGTCGCGTCCGGTTCGAACCCCGGACCGGCCATCGCATAAAGACCAGCCCCATACGCCTTACGAACGATCACGCAGAACTTCGGCACGGTCGCCTCGGAGACAGCAGTGATCATCTTGGCGCCGTGGCGGATCATCCCTTGGCGCTCGACCTGGGTTCCGATCATGAAGCCGGGAACGTCCGAAAGGAACACCAAAGGGATGTTGAACGCGTCGCACAGCCAGATGAAGCGCGCTGCTTTGTCGGACGAGTCCACGAACAACACGCCGCCCTTCTGCGCAGGCTGGTTCGCCACGATGCCGACCGCGCGGCCCTCGATACGAGCGAGCCCGGTCACTAACTCCTTGGCGAAGTCCGGTTTGATCTCGAAGAACGAACCTTCATCGATCACACCTGCGATGAACGAGTACATGTCGAACGCTTGGCTCTCGTCCTCGGGAACCATGGTCGCAAGCGAACCCGTGTACGCGGGCCCCTTCGCTTCGACCTGCGGAGGAAGATCGCGCCAGCTCTGACCGAAGTAGGACAGGTAGCCCTTGGCCGCTTCGATCGCTGCCTTGTCGTCGGCGACGACCATGTCTCCGCAACCGGAGACCTCCGCGTGCATGCGCGCGCCACCCATCTCTTCAAGAGTGACCTTCTCACCGATGACTTCTTCGGCCATGCGGGGCGAACCCAGATACATCGACGCATTGCCTTCGACCATGAACACGACGTCGCAGAACGCGGGGATGTACGCGCCACCAGCGGCGGAGGGACCGAAGAGGCAGCAGATCTGTGGAACGTGACCCGACGCTTGGACCTGGTTGTAGAAGATCTTGCCGGCGCCGCGGCGGCCGGGGAAGAGGTCGATCTGATCGGTGATGCGCGCTCCGGCAGAGTCGACTAGATAGATCATCGGGTGCTCGTGCTTGCGAGCGAGCTCGATGATCCGGATGATCTTCTCGACCGTCCGAGCGCCCCACGAGCCCGCCTTGACCGTCGGGTCGTTCGCCATGATCGCCACCGGCCGACCACCGACCTGACCGACCCCCGTGACTACGCCATCGGCGGGCAGGTCGCCGGCGAGGGCATTAACGAGGAGACCGTCCTCGACGAAGGAATCGGCCGAATCCAGGAGTAGCTCCAGGCGGTCGCGGACGAATAGCTTCCCCTGCTGGGCGAGCTTCTCGTGATACTTCGGAGCCCCGCCCTGACGGACGGTGGCAGCTACCTCGGCGAGGTCCCGGTTGCGCTGTGACGGCTCTGTCATAGGGGCGAATCCTACGGCCCCCAAGCAGGGGGCCATGGGGCGTCGTCGAACCTTCCTCCCATGCGAAAAGTGCTGGTCGCGGCCCTCGCTGCCGCCCTTGCCATGACCCTCGCGGGCCCCTCGGGTGCGGCGGGCAAGATGACGCGCCTCGGTACCGATCCAGAGAACGACGGGCCCCCGACGCTCGACATCACCTACCTCGACGTGGGCCGCACCGGAGATGCCCTCGAGATCCGCATCGGCGTGGCTCATATCCTTCCGGAGATCAGGGGCATCCCCGAAGCTCCAGGCATCGAGTGGGTCTTCGATGTCGGGACGAGGACCTTCGTTGCCGAAGCCGTCCCTGGGCAAGTCCCCACGTTCTATCTGTTCGAACTCAAGGGTGACAGCGCCACCCAGATGGACAGCCCCACCGGCACCTATGACCACCAGGACGGATTCATCAGGATGTTGATCCCGCTTGCCGACATAGGAGCCAAGAGAGGTTCTCTCATCTCCGGTACCGGGGACAGGGGCACCGAAGATGTCGATGCCCATGTCCACTACGGGGCCGGAGAGGTATTCCCCGACAAGATGGCGACAACCCGAGACTTCGTCGTTCGTTAGGACGCCCATGAAGCGCACCTCGACCATTGCTCTGATATCCGCTTTCCTCTTTGCTCTCCTGGCAGGTCCCGCATCCGCGCATCCGGCCTATAAGGATTCGAGTCCGCAGGCAGACGCAACGGTTGCCGATCCCCCCACCGAGGTCTGGGTTGAGTTCACAGAATCGATCGACGCGGGCACGATCTCGGTCTTCGACCCTTGTGGCGAGCAGGTCGATCACGGGGACGAAGAGTTGAACCTCACTAGCGATCGGCTCACCACAGGAACGCACGCCGACAAAGCGGGTACCTACACGGTGAAGTGGCACGTCGTTGGGTCGGATAGTCACGAGACCCAGGGCGAATTCGCATTCACCTCTACCGGCGGTACCTCCTGCCCCCAAGAAGAAACCGAAGAACCGACCGCGCCACGTGACAACAATCGTCACCGGGAGCGCACTCCCGACACAACCGCCGAAGAAGATGAACCCTCTGCGGACGTCGAACACCCGGCTAGGCATCAACATGCCCAAAAGCATCGCCACCCGGCGCGCACCAAGGACCGGGTCAAAGGTCGTCGAGAGACGAAGACCACAACGCTGACTCAACAAGCCCCCGAGCCCGCGTCCGACAAGGGGATCTGGGATGGCATCCCCATGGGCGACTTCTTCATCGCTCTAACCGTCGCGGCCCTCATCGGAGCAGCAGGCGGCCGTATCTATGCAGGGATCATCGGCCCCCGTCGCTAGTTCGGAGTTGCTCAATCTCTCCGACGTGCACGACTGTCTCTTTTCCGTTCGACGAGATCCGCAAGGCTCCGTGGGGGTCGAAGCCTTCTGCACGGCCTTCGATCGTCGAACCGTCGGCGGCACGGATGACGACGTCGTGGCCAAGAACCGCCGACATCTCGGTCGCTTCGGCAAGTAGCAACCCGGTGTCGCCGGTCATCCCCGCGTAGCGAGCCTCTATCTCCGACACCACCCGGCTGAGAAGCAGGGCGCGCGGTGGTGCGGTGCCGGTCCCGGTGCGCTGGAGTTCGATCGCGATGCTCGTCGCGCGGTCCACAAGCTCTTCTGGGATCTCCTCGTTCTGGAGATGAACGTTGATCCCGATCCCGCAGATCGCAGCATCGATCGTCGAACCCATCATCGTGGACTCCACGAGCATCCCGGCGAGCTTCCTGCCCTCGATCACGACGTCGTTCGGCCACTTCACCTCGACGGGAAGCCCGGTGAGGGCGCGCACGGCACGCGCCGTCGCCACGCCAAGGCCGGCCGTTAGGGCGCCATGTCGCGTGGGTTCGATGTTGGGCCGGAGGATCAACGAGAACTGCAGGAGCTGGCCCGGCGCGGAGAACCACGACCGGCCCCACCGCCCGCGGCCCCCGGTCTGGTGATCGGCAACCACCAGGGATCCTTCCGGCGCTCCACAAGCGGCCCAGTCCAGGGCCTCCCTGTTCGTCGAGTCGATCTCGTCGAAGTATCGGACGAACTCGCCGAAGCGGCTCTTGAGAGCCGCCTTCACGAGCGGAGCGCTGAGGTCGTCTGCCATCGTCCTTAGGATACGGACCCATGTTCAAGAAGATCCTTGTTGCCAACCGTGGAGAGATCGCGATCCGCGTCATGCGGGCCTGCCGTGACCTCGATATCGCCTCGGTCGGCGTCTATTCGGACCTCGATGCCGAGTCCCTCCACACACGGACGGCCGACGAGGCCTACAACGTCGGTCCCGGCCACGCAGCTGAGTCCTATCTGAAGATCCCGAACATCCTCGAAGCAGCGAAGCGTTCCGGGGCCGAGGCGGTGCACCCCGGGTACGGCTTCCTGGCGGAGAACGCCGAGTTCGCCAAGGCCGTGATGGACGCGGGACTCGTGTGGATCGGTCCCGCCCCCGAGATCATCGATTCGATGGGTGACAAGACTGCCGCTCGCCGGGCCGCGGCGGACGCAGGGGTCGCAACCGTCCCAGGCACCAAGGAACCCGTTACGACGGTCGACGAGGTCAAAGCCTTCGTGACCGAGTACGGATTGCCGTTAGCGATCAAAGCTTCGGCCGGTGGCGGCGGCAAAGGATTCCGGGTCGTCAAAGAAGAAGCCGACATCGAAGAGGGACTCGCGGGGGCCGCACGCGAAGCGCAGGCGTACTTCTCGTCGGATGACGTCTACCTCGAGTGCTATCTCGAGCGTCCTCGCCACATCGAGGTTCAGGTTCTCGGAGACTCGTCCGGCGCGGTGCTTTCGTTCCCCGAACGCGATTGTTCGTTGCAGCGCCGTCATCAGAAACTCGTCGAAGAATCACCCTCCCCTGCTCTCGATCCTGCGGTTCGAGAAGCGATCATGGAAGCTGCAGCGAAGGTTTCGAAGCAGGTCGGATACAAGAACGCTGGAACCTGTGAGTTCCTGCTCGACAAGGACGGTAAGACCTTCTACTTCCTCGAGATGAACACGCGTTTACAGGTCGAGCATCCCGTCACGGAACTCGTGACCGGGTTTGACCTCGTCAAAGCCCAGCTTCTCGTCGCCGCCGGCGAGCCTCTCGGCTTCGGCCAAGATGACATCGAGTTGAAGGGCCACGCGATCGAGTGCCGCATCAACGCCGAGAACCCGGCGAAGAACTTCATGCCAGCTCCGGGAGCGATAGGGCGCTACAAGGAACCGGGTGGGCCCGGCGTTCGGGTCGATTCGGGAACCGAAGCCAACAGCGTCATCCCTCAGGCGTACGACCCACTGGTCGCGAAGCTCGTCACTTACGGAGCAGACCGCGACGAAGCTCGCCGGAGGATGCTGCGCGCGTTGAGCGAGTACGAGATCGAGGGCATCAAGACGACCATCCCGTTCCACCGACTGATGCTTGCGGACGAACGTTTCGTCAGCGGCGGCTATCACACGGGCACGGTCGAACAAGAGATGGATCTATCGGTGCTTGCCGAGGAGAAGGTCGCGGCCCCCAAGCCGGGCGAGCCCGAGGTCGCCGAACGCACGTTTGAGATCGAGCTCGACGGGAAGCGGTTCAACGTGCGAGCGAGGGAGCGCCTCGACACGATCGTGCGTCCCAAGAAACCGAAACCCCCGAAGAACATCGGCACCGTTGGTGGTGCCGGTGGGGAGATCCTCGCGGCCCCCATGCAAGGAACGATCGTGAAAGTGCTGGTGAAGGTGGGCCAGGCCGTGAAAGCCGGGGAAGTCGTCTGCGTCCTCGAAGCGATGAAGATGGAGAACTCGATCCAGGCGCACGCCGACGGCACCGTCGAGGAGCTCAAGGTAGAGGCGGGCCAATCGGTCGAAACGGGCGCCACCATCGCAGTTATCCGCTAACAAAGGACGGGGCTACTAAGTCACGTGTCGGCGTAGCCGACACCGGCTTAGCAACAGGATCGACGCAGTCGATCCGCATTACTACTCTTGTAGTATCCCCGCGATGGGAACGACGAAGCGCTGGAAAACATGGCTCGGCTGCCTTCTCTTCTTGTTCGCTGCGTTCGGGCTGATCTGGCTGAAGAACCCGGTCAATATCGGAAGCGAGCGTGAGAGTCAGCGTGCGTGGCTCGCTCTCGGCTACTCGGCGATCACCTTGTTCGTGTTCGTCCCTCCCCTGGTGTTTCGCACCCCGATCGAGATCGCCGCGCAGCGCGCATTGATCATCTGCATCACCGTCGGAATAACGATCTCCGTCTGGTGGGTGGGGTTCCTTCCATCGGACCCGCTCGGTTGCAGCCGCGTCGATGCCCCCGATTGCCACACGACCGCGGCGACCCGCTGGCGCGCTCTGACCGAAGGCGTGTCCATCCTCGCCATCGCGTTCGTCGTGACCTACCTCGTTGGATCTTTCATCGCCAGACGCAGGATCAAGCACCCGGTGATGCCGGACCGCTAGACCGGGATCAGACGCCTTTCGGTCGGGCCTCCATCGCGTGGCCGATCCATGCCATCAACTCGGGATCGACCATGCCGCGCGAGGCCTTCTCGGGGCCTTCGGTTTCATACATGGTTTGCAACGACTGCTTGATAGCCGGGTCACCTCCGGTGAACTGAGAGATGAGGTCCTCCCATCGGATCGCTATCGCTTGGACCTCATCACTCGCAGGATCGGCCCCCGCCTCCTTCAACCTCTGTGCGTCGGCGATCAGATCTGCCCAATCCTGCTGGCCTTTCTGCATGCCCTCATCACCAAGCTGCTTGCGACGCTCTTCCAACTGCGCGAGCTGTTCGGGCGTGTAATAGCTGTCGATCATCGTCATCACCTCCAGTGCTCGTATGAAATCTTCGGTCGATGGGTCTGTGGCTTGCTCCAGCGTTTCCAGGATGGCCGCAAGTCGTTCGCGCAACTGCTCTTGAAGGTCGATCTGACGTGACAGGTCGGCAAGGTGTTTCCGAACGACCTCCCGAGGATCGTTCGTCTGCGACGCCAGGACCCCCTTGATGTCGTCCAAGGACATCCCGAGCTGCCTCAAGGCGACGATCCGGTAGAGGCGCTGCACCTCGTCCCGGCCGTACAGGCGGTGGCCGGAGTCCGACCGTTCTGCCGGGGCCAGCAAGCCGATGTCGTCGTAGTGGTGCAGCGTGCGCACCGTCACTCCGGTGGCCTCTGCCAACTCCCCGATCTTCCACGTGTAGGTCTCCATCGCCATGATGGTGACAACGCTAGACCCTCACCTCGCGTGAGGTGCAAGCCCTATATGTCGATGCCCGTGATCGCGATACCGGAGCGGTCGGTGCCATAACGGTGATTGATCCCGATGAGCAGGGCAGTTATCGGTTCGATGATCCGGGCATTCTCGAGGGGCCCCGCATCGACGTAGCGGAGGTCCGACATGAGCCCGATCAGCTCTTTGACCGCTTCCTTCCCGAGCTTGCTTCCGCACACGAGGATGTCCCCCTCGAGCTTGGCATCGAGGTCGCCGACCGCCGAGGCCGACAGGGTGTGGAACGCGGCGCACATCTTCGTTCCCTTCGGGAGGAACGCGAGGCCCAGTTGAGCAGCGGATCCTTCCCATACGCCGAACACGTGCGTCGCCTTGCCCCCGACCGATGCCTCCACGGGCACCGTCGCATCGATGACGACCGCGTTCTCTTGAAGGCTTTCCGCGATCGACCGGTAGATCGGCACGAATCCCGAGAACGGCACGGCGACGACAACCGTCGATGACGACGCCGCGGCAGCCGGGTTATCTAGCCCATCTACCTTCGCGTCGGGCACGATCGTCTTCAGCTTCTCCGCGGCCGCGTCGGCCTTGGCTTTGTCACGCGAACCGATCGTTACCTTGATCCCGGCCTTCGCCCAGCGTGTGGCCAAGGCGAAACCAAGGTCGCCGGTGCCGCCGATGATCGCAACGTGGTCTGTCATCAGAAGACCGAGGGCTCGTACTCGCCGAACACGCCACGAAGGACATCCGAGACTTCGCCCAGCGTCGCATAGCTACTCAAGGCGTCACGCATCGGATAGAGAACGTTGTCGGAACCGCGCGCGGCATCGTCCAGAGCCTTCAAGGCTCTGTCGACGGCCGCCTGATCGCGTTCGTCGCGCACCTTCGCCAAACGTTCGACCTGACGCTTCTCTAGTTCGGGGTCTAGTCGATAGAGCTCGACGGGTTCCTCCTCGGATTCGAACTTGTTGACACCAACCACTACACGCGAACCATCCTCGATCCCCTGCATGATCTTGTACGCAGAGTCTTCGATCTCACGCTTCATCCAACCGGACTCGATGGCCTCGACCGCGCCACCCATCCCCTCGATCTTGTCGAGATACTCGCGCGACCTTTGTTCGATCTCGTCGGTCAGGCTCTCGATGAACCAGCTGCCACCGAGAGGATCGGCCGTGTCCGCAATACCCGTCTCGTATCCAAGTACCTGCTGCGTGCGAAGAGCGATCGTCGCAGCCTTCTGACTCGGCAACGCAAGAGCTTCGTCGAATCCGTTCGTGTGAAGAGACTGCGTCCCACCGAGAACGGCGGCCATCGCCTCGATCGCGGTTCGCACGATGTTGTTCTCCGGTTGTTGAGCGGTCAGCGTGGCGCCTCCGGTCTGGGTGTGGAAGCGGAGCATCATCGACTTCGGGTCCTTGGCACCGAAACGCTCCTTCATGACGGTCGCCCACAGCCGTCTCGCGGCACGGAACTTTGCAACCTCCTCGAAGAAGTTCATGTGGCAGGCGAAGAAGAACGAGAGGCGAGGCGCGAAATCGTCGACATCCAATCCCGCGTCGACGGCAGCTTGGGCGTAGGCGATCCCGTCCGCGATCGTGAACGCGACCTCTTGCACGGCCGTGCTGCCGGCTTCTCGCATGTGATAGCCGGAGATCGAGATCGTGTTCCAGCGTGGCAACCGTTCGTAGCAATAGGCGAAAAGGTCCGTGATGATCCGCATCGAGGGCCGTGGTGGATAGATGTAGGTGCCTCGGGCCGTGTACTCCTTCAGGACGTCGTTCTGGGTGGTGCCGCTGACCTTGTCCGGCGACACGCCTTGCTTCTCGGCCACCAGTTCGTACAAGAGCAACAGGATCGATGCGGTCGCGTTGATCGTCATCGAGGTGGACACCTCGCCCAGTGGGATCTGGTCGAAGAGAAGTTCCATGTCTGCGAGTGAGTCGATGGCTACTCCGACCCGGCCCACCTCGGCTTGGGCCTTGCTGTGATCGGAGTCGTAGCCCATCTGGGTCGGGAGGTCGAAGGCCACCGAAAGGCCTGTCTGGCCCGCCTTAAGGAGGTAGCGGAAACGCTCGTTCGTTGCCTCTGCGCTGCCGAATCCGGCGTACTGGCGCATCGTCCACAGCCGCCCCCGATACATCCCCGGGTAGACCCCACGCGTGAATGGGTACTCGCCGGGCGCCCCGAGCTCGCGGTCGTTCTCGGTCTCGGGCCCGTACAAGGGGTGTATCTCGATGCCGGAATCGGTTCGGCGTTCTTGGTCCACGTTCGGATGCTAGTCGCTGGGTTGGATAGATAGGATGCCGGCGCATGGCGACAGTCGAAGACATCTATAAGAAGCACAGACCCCAGGCGTTCAGCCCCGATCGTCGCCCATCCTCCGCGGAGGTGTGGTGGTGGTTCTTCATGCGGATCTCCGGGGTGATCCTGCTATTCCTCGTGCTGATCCACCTCTACATCATGCATCTCGTCGGTGAAGGGGTCGAGCGTGTCGACTTCGCATTCGTCTCGAACCGGTGGAACAACGTCGGGTGGAAGACGTTCGACTGGACGATGCTGTTCCTTGCACTACTCCATGGGACGAACGGCTTGCGGGTCATCATCGATGACTACGTGCGAAAGCCCAGCACCCGCACGGTCGTGAAGGCCCTTCTGTACACCACCAGCGCGATCCTGATGGTGATGGGCACCGCGGTCCTAGTCACGTTCGACTCGGGGGCCGGCTGATGGCGCATCACCACACATACGACGCAGTGATAGTCGGCGCCGGAGGCGCCGGCTTGCGCGCGGCCCTCGAAGCAGGGGGCCGGGTCAAGACCGCTGTCGTGTCCAAGCTCTACCCCACCCGTTCCCACACGGGGGCTGCTCAAGGTGGCATGTGTGCAGCTCTGGCGAACGTCGAGGAGGACTCGTGGGAGTGGCATGCGTTCGACACCGTCAAGGGCGGTGACTTCCTTGCCGACCAGGACGCGGTCGACGTGATGTGCAAAGAAGCAGTGACCTCTGTGCTCGAGCTCGAGAAGATGGGCCTCCCGTTCAACCGCACCGAAGATGGCCGTATCGACCAGCGCCGCTTCGGAGGTCACACACGCAATCACGGGGAGGCGCCGGTCAAGCGTGCGTGTTACGCCGCAGACCGAACCGGCCACATGATCCTGCAGACCCTCTACCAACAGTGCAACAAGGCCGGCGTCGAGTTCTACGACGAGTTCTTCGTCCTCGATCTATTGATGGTCGAGGGCGCGTGCGCGGGAATCGTCGCGTACGAGATCGCTACCGGCGAGCTCCACGTCTTCCATGCGAAATCCGTGCTGTTCGCAACCGGTGGCTACGGGAAGATGTTCAAGATCACTTCGAACGCGCACACCTTGACCGGTGACGGCCCCGGGGTCGTCTACCGGAAGGGCCTCCCCTTGGAAGACATGGAGTTCTTCCAGTTCCACCCCACGGGTCTCTATGGGCTCGGCATCCTGCTCTCGGAGGCAGCTCGAGGCGAGGGCGGCATCCTCCGCAACGCCGACGGCGAACGTTTCATGGAGCGCTATGCCCCCACGATCAAGGACCTCGCCCCGCGCGACATGGTGTCGAGGGCCGAGTTCTTCGAGATCAAAGAGGGCCGCGGCGTCGGCCCCAAGAAGGACTACATCCTGTTGGACCTGACGCATCTCGATCCCCATGTCATCGAGACGAAGCTTCCCGACATCACCGAGTTCGCGCGTACCTATCTGAATGTCGAGCCCTTGAAGGAAGGCGTTCCGATCGTGCCGACCGCCCACTACGCGATGGGGGGCATCCCAACGAACGTCAACGCCGAGGTCTTGCGCGACCACACCGGGGCGACCGTCCCCGGCTTCTACGCCGCAGGTGAATGTGCGTGCGTCTCCGTGCATGGTGCGAACCGTCTCGGCACGAACTCTCTACTCGACATCGTCGTGTTCGGGCGCCGTGGCGGCCTAGCCATGGCCGAGCATGCGTCGACCACCAAACTCCTGGACCTCCCTGAGGATCCGGCCAAGCCAACCGAGGACTGGCTCGCATCCCTCTATGAGGGTGGCGGCCCAGAGTTCAGCGCCAACATCAGAGCCCACCTCCAGGAAGTGATGATGGACAAGGCTTCGGTGGTTCGGACCGAAGAGTCCCTCGGTGAGGCAGAAGCCGAGCTTGCGACCCTGCAGCAGCGCTATTCGCAAACTCGGGTCCGGGACCGCTCGAAGGTCTTCAACACCGAGGTGATCGAACACATCGAGCTTGGATTCCTCCTCGATATGGCCGAGGCCCTCGTCGTATCCGCCCGGGCACGCACCGAGAGCCGTGGCGGTCATTACCGCGAAGACCACCAGCAACGAGAGGACGAGCAGTGGCTGAAGCACTCGTTCATCTCCCGCTCGGAGACCGGCGAGACTTCCCTTAACTACAAGGACGTCACGATGGGGCGCTACGAGCCGGTCGAGAGGAAGTACTAGTGGGTCAAGAGCAGCAGGACATGACGCACGCCAAGATGGAAGTGAAGCTGCGCATCCTGCGCTTCAATCCCGAGCGCGACCAAGAAGCCCACTTCGAGGACTACACGATCGAGGCCGAGCCGATGGACCGCTTGCTCGACTGCCTCCACAAGGTCAAGTGGTACGAGGACGGCTCCTTGGCGTTGCGCCGCTCGTGCGCACACGGCATCTGTGGGTCCGATGCGATGGTCATCAACGGCAAGAACGCTCTGGCGTGCAAGGTCCTGGTGCAGGACCTGAAACAACCGATCACGGTCGAGCCGATCCGCGGACTCCCCGTCATCAAAGACCTCGTCGTGAACATGGAGCCGTTCTTCGCCGGTTACAAGGCCGTGAAGCCCTGGCTCATCACCGATGACAACGAACGCGAGCCCGAGCGCGAGCGTTTGCAGTCGCAGGAAGACCGCGAGCGTTACGACGACACGACCAAGTGCATCCTGTGCGCTGCTTGCACGACCTCGTGCCCGATCTTCTGGTCAGACGAGGAGTACGTGGGCCCCGCGGCGATCGTGCAGGCGCACCGCTTCATCTTCGATTCACGTGACAGAGGTGGACGAGAGAGACTCGAGATCCTGTCGCAGAAGGATGGCGCCTACAAGTGCCGCACGGCGTTCAACTGCACCGACGCATGCCCCCGCGGGATCAAGGTCACGAAGGCCATCCAAGAAGTGAAGCGGGCGGCCCTCTTCAACTCACTCTAGGAAGGACGGCGATGCGCACGCTCCGGCGGGCGATCCTCGTTGTAGTCCTGGCGCTCTTGGCGTACCCCTTGTGGCTGGGTTTCCGTGTGTGGGACCAGTCGCACAGCGACGAGGTCTACAACGCGGATGCGATCGTCGTCCTGGGAGCCGCTCAGTACGACGGCGAGCCCTCCCCCATCTTCAAAGCGCGGCTCGACCATGCCGTTTACCTCTACAACGAAGGTCTCGCCGACACCGTCGTAGTGACCGGAGGGAAGGCGCAGGGAGATCGATTCACGGAAGCTGAGGCCGGGGCGACCTACCTCGTCGGTCGATCCATCCCGGTGAGCGCGATCCTGTCCGAGAGCCAGGGACGCACGACGTTCGAGAGTTTGAAGGCGGTTCGCAAGCTGGCGGCTACCAACGAGATCGAAACGGCTCTGTTCGTCTCGGACCCCCTGCACTCCGAGCGCATCAAGCGCATCGCGATCGATCTCGGGTTCCAGAAGGCGTACACGAGTCCTGCGAACTACACCCAGCTGGAGCGATCCCGGCAGACGAAGATGAAAGAGCTCGTACACGAGGTGCTATCGCTGCTGGCTTATCAATTCCTTCAGAGGTAAGGCGGACCGGCTTCGCCGGTCCTGTTGCTAACCCGGTGTCGGCATAGCCGACACATGTCTTAGTAGGGCAACCTTTCGCCCCTTTCGCTCGTCACTTCCCATGTTGGCGGCAATCTTCGACTGGGAGGTAACACATGGCACGGATAGCTCTGGTTCTTGGCGTCCTGATCAGCGCATTCATCGTTGCACCGGCACAAGCGGCCCCCGTTTGCTTCGGTCAGCGAGCGACGATCGTGGGTACGAACGGAGCCGACACCTTGCGCGGGACGGATGGCAACGATGTTGTGTTCTCGATGGGCGGCAACGACCACATCATCACCGGCGGAGGCAAAGACAGGATCTGCTCGGGTGACGGCAACGATGTCGTCAAGGCCGGAGGCGGCGACGACAAGATCTTCGGCTCGACCGGTGTCGACCGGATCAACGGTGGCGACGACAACGACGAGATCTTCACAGGTGGAGCGAACAGCCGAGACTACGAAGTCTCCCTAGGCGGTAGGGGCAACGACAAGGTGCACGGCGACTCCAACCCCGACAAGATCGACGGCGGGCCGGGCAACGACACCTTGGAAGGCGGAGGAGCACTCCTCGATCGCTTCGACGAGATCGGTGGGGGCCTTGGAGATGACGAGGTCTACGGTGGCTCGGAGTCGATCGTCAGCGGTGGTCAGGGAAGCGACTTCCTCTCCGGAGCGACCGTTAGCTTCGAAGGTGCGACCGGAGCCGTCGAGGTGAACCTGCTGAGCCTCACGGCGAAGGGTGAGGGTGACGACTCGCTCGATCAGGTCGTCAACATCATCGGTTCGAGCTACGACGACACCCTGTCCGGAGACTCGCATGAGAACACGATCCAGGGTGGGAACGGCGACGATGACATCAACGGCAACGATGGGAACGACACCCTTACCGGTGATGGCGGCACGGATGACATCGACGGCGGCTTCGGCCTCGATTCGTGTGACGCCGAGTCCGAGTTCAACTGCGAGACATAGTCTCGAGTAGACGAGGGGCGACGAGATGACGACGAACAGGAGATGGGTGGGGGCCGCGTTGATAAGAGCGGCCCTCCTCACCCCGCTGTCGCTCAGCACGGTTGGGGCTCAAGCGCAGGTCGCCCAGATCCTCCCGACAGCTCAGCCCAACGTCATGGTGATCGTGACCGACGACCAGCGCGAAGGTCTCGAGGTCATGGCCAAGACGAGGGCCGCGTTCGAGAGTGATGGACGCTTCTACGACAACGCGTTCGTGACAACGCCTCTCTGCTGCCCGGCACGGGCATCGATCATGACGGGTAAGTACGTCCACAACCACGGCGTGATGTCCAACGGTGAGCAGGACTGGAAGGATCTGAACCACTCGGAGACCGTTCAGGCCTACCTTCACGATCAGGGCTACCGAACAGCGCTGTTCGGGAAGTTCCTGAATCACTGGCCGGTCGAGATGGACCCTCCGAATTTCGACGAGTGGGCCCTGCTCCCGGACGTGACCGGCCGGCTGGGCTATTACGACTCCAAGTGGAACGTCGACGGAACCGTGAAGAAAATCTCGAGATATTCGACCCGCTACCTCTCGGACACGACGGTCGACTTCATCGAGGCTCAAGAAGTCTCAGATGACACGCCGTGGTACGTGTACCTCGCGACGGGCGCCGCTCACCGCTCGTTCGTCGCCGAGCCCAAGTACGCGGGTGCGGCCGTGCCGAGATGGGGCGGCAACGCGGCAGTGTTCGAGAAAGATCGGAGCGACAAGCCCTCGTACGTCCGTAACGCCGACTTCACGTTCAAAGAGGGCCGGACGTTGCGTGCTCGTCAGTTCCGCACCTTGATGTCCGTAGACGATCTGGTTGGACGGATCGTGGCCACGATCGATTCCCTCGACGAAGACACCTTGATCCTGTTCACCTCGGACAGTGGATACATGTGGGGTGAGCATGGGCTCGCGAACAAGCAGGTGCCGTACGTGCAGTCGATCGAGAACGTGATGTGGCTCCGATGGGCGAACCATGCTTCGGGGACCCACGACGAGCGCATCGTCTCTAACGTCGACATCCTGCCGACAATCGCAGCCGCAGTCGGCTTCTCGGTGACGACGGACGGGCGCAACCTGCTCGACGACTCGTGGGACAGGGATCGCATCCTTCTCGAGTACTTCGGAGACGACCATGCCCCCACGATCCCTAGATGGGCGTCGACGTGGACCCCCGAGGGTCAGTACATCGAGTACTACAGCGCCGGAGGCGACCTGATCGATCGCGAGTACTACGACCTGATCGCGGACCCATGGCAACTGAAGAACCTGAAGAGTCCGCCGGATTCGACGTGGCGCACCCGGCTCATGGCAGACCGCCAGTGCAGTGGAGCCACCTGCCCCTAAACGGCGAAGACCCTCACCGGTGTTGAGAGGCCCCGGATCTTGATCACACGTTGGTCTCGGAACTTCACCTTCTTCAGTCTCTTTTCAGCAAGTTCCTTCGCGGCCCCCGACACGATGACCGCACCGGGCTCGCAGTGATCGAGCAGCCGAGCCGTCAGGTTCACGTCGTGGCCGAGCAGGTCGTCTTGTTCGACGAGTGGTTCACCAGCATGGACGGCGATACGCAGTTCGACCTCGAGCTTCGTCCTCTTGACCGCAGCCCGGATCGCGGTTGCTCCTCGTACCGCCTGCGAGGCAGAGGGGAATGCCAGGAGGAATCCATCCCCGAGCTGCTTCACGCACTCGCCTTTGGCCGGCTTGATCGCTGTCTGGATCAGGCCATTCAGTCTCGTTAGGAGTTTGATGGCGACCTTGTCTCCCTCTTCTGCAGTGAAGGTCGTGAAGTTCGCGACGTCGACGAACACGATCCCCACCGTGCCACCTTCCGCGATCTTCTGAAGCTTGCTGCTGGAGCGCTGATCCTCGGCCGCGAGTTGCGCCAGGAGATGTGACGTTCGAAGGCCGAACGTGCCGAGCTTCGAAGGTCGCTTCTTGACCGCTTCGCGGATGATCGGTTCGAGTGCGCCGGCCGACTGAACGACGGTCGACATCGGACCGTCCTTCTCACCGATGCGATTGCGCAGAGTGTGGGCAACCTTCGGAAGTAGGTCGGGATCCCTGCGCAGCGCGGCCACAACCGCTTCGCGCATGTTCATACTTCGAGCCTATAAGCGCCTTGTTACGCCGAGGTCACGGCCCGGTTACGCCCTCGCTATAACCTCGGTGGCATGGAAGCGCTCGCCAATCGCCGCAGAGGCCCGTTCATCGTTATCGCCGCGCTGTTCGTTGCCATCTGCATCGTTGTGATCTCTGTCCCCGACTCCGTCTTGGCTCTGATCGAACGCAACCGGCCCCTGACAAGCGCCCAAGCGGGGTGGGCATATCGGTTGCTCGCGTTCTTCGCGATCATCCAGATCGTCTACACGGGTATGTCTGTCTTTCGTATCGAGCGCCTCGAGTCCCTGCGCGAGAAAGACGACCGCTTCGCGAAACTCCCGAAGCCCAAGGTCATCTCCTCGCTAGCACGCAACGCCGCCGCCCTCGTGTCGTTCACTCTCATCTATGGGATCGCATCGATGTTGCTGACCGGCCAGCGTGGTGGGTTCTGGCTCTTCCCCCTTCTGGCCGTAGCCCAAGCAGCTTGGTACTACCGAGAGATCGGCCAGATCGCAGACTGGAAGGCGTTCCAAGCGGACGAGACACAGAACGACTCCGATCATGGGCGGTGGATCTCGACACAGGCGGACTACTGCCCACCGTTGACCCGTGGACTCACCCCGCTCGAGGGCGCGACAACAACGGTCGACTAGGCATGGACGGCATCGGTGCTTGGGCTCGTTCGAGCCCCGGATCGGTCGCTCTCATCGCACCGGGCACATCGGTCACGTTCGGAGAGCTGGACGCGCGGCAGCGAGCCCTGGCAGGGGCGTTGCTTGCAGAGGGCCTCAACCGGCGTGATCGGGTCGCGGTCTTCGCGACGAACCGCGTCGAGTCGCTCGAGGTGTCGATCGGCGTTCTGCGCGCGGGGATGGTCCCGGTACCGATCAACTCCCTCCTCACCGAGCCCGAGGTCGAGTTCCTGCTCGAAGACTCGGGAGCGCGGGTCATGTTCACGGACCGGACCGTCGAGCTCGGACCATCGGTCGAACAGGTCATCACCTTCGGAGACGCGTACGAACGCTTCATACACAACGCCACGCCCGCCGATATCTCGGACGTCGCTCTTGGGCGACCGATGCACTACACGTCAGGAACGACTGGATCCCCGAAAGGTGTGTGGGTCGAACCGACCGACGAGGCAGAGGCGTTGTCGTTGTCGCAACGGTTCCGTGAGCTCTGGGGGATAACGCGCGACGACGCGCACCTTGTGTGCTCGCCTCTCGCTCATTCCGCTCCGCACCGATTCTCCCTACGAACCTTGGAGGCCGGGGGTCACGTAGTCCTCCAAGGGAAGTTCGATGCCGCGGAAACCCTCGCGGCGACCGAACTGTTCGGGATCACGACGACATTCATGGTCCCGACTCACCTCGAACGCATCTTTGGACTCGGTCGCCAAGCTCTAGCACGTCACGACCTCTCGACGATGCGGTTGTTGGCCCATGCCGGTGCACCGATACGTGACCGTACGAAGAGAGAAGCCCTCGAGATATTTCCCGAGGGCTCGGTCTGGGAGTTCTACGGCTCGACTGAGGGTCAGGCGACGCGCATATCGACCGAGGAGTGGTTGGCGCGGCCGGGGAGCGTGGGCCATGCCCTGCCCGGGGGCGAAGTTGTCATCGCCGACAACGACGGGAACGAACTACCGCGTGGTGAGATCGGATGGGTGTGGGTGCGCGATCCCTCGGGTGAGGAATGGGAGTACTGGGGCGACGCGGCGAAGACCCGCAACGCGTGGAGCGGAGAGGCCTTCTGTGTTGGCGACCTCGGGTCGGTGGACGAAGAGGGTTACCTGTTCCTCGCGGGCCGCGGGGACGACACGATCATCACGGGCGGCGTCAACGTCTACCCGATGGAGATCGAGAACGTCCTCGTCAGCCACCCTTCGGTCGCCGAGGCTCTCGTTTACGGCGTCGCCCACGAGGAGTGGGGCCAGGAGGTCCGCGCCCTCGTCGTCCCGGCGTTCAACCAGCCATTGGATACGGAGGTCCTGAGGGCCTGGGCCCGCACCCAACTAGCCGGCTTCAAGTGCCCGCGCCTCATAGAGATAGTCGACGATCTCCCGAGAACCCCCACCGGCAAGGTGCAACGAAGACCCTGACGCAGGTCTCAGGTGAGTTGGTGACATCTGGCGTCGCTGAGCGATGCTAGGTGTCATGTGGTGCGGTTGTTGTCCTCAGTTTGCGCTAGGCGCAAGTACAGCGCGTTAAACGTTGCGGCGGGTTGCTATGTCCTCGCATTTGGCGCGGATGGCTTCGGCTGCTTCGGTGAGCTTCGCTTGCTCGTCTGCGTTGAGCTCTAGTTCGACGATCTGTTCGACACCATTGCGGCCTAGCTTCGCCGGGACGCCAAGGTAGACGTCGGTGATCCCGTACTCCCCACTGGTCCAGGCACATGTCGGAAGAACCTCGTTGGTGTCGCCGAGGATCGCGTTGACCATCGCGGCAGCAGAGGTCGACGGCGCGTAGAACGCGCTGCCCTTCTTGAGGTAGTCGACGATCTCTTGGCCGCCCTTCTTGGTGCGCTCGAAGAGCTCCTCGAGGGTCTTCTCATCGACGAGCTCGGGCAATGGCTTGCCCTCGACCGTCGCGTGACGAGGAAGCGCAACCATCTGGTCCCCGTGCGAACCGAGGGTGATCGCATCGACAGAAGCGGGTGCGACGTTCAGCTTCTCGGCGATGAAGTAACGCAGGCGGGACGAGTCGAGCACGCCGGCCATACCCATGACCCGCTGCTTCGGGAAGTCAGAAACGAGCGAGGCCAGGTAAGTCATCTCGTCCAACGGGTTCGAGACCACGATGATGATCGCCTCGGGAGAGCTCTTGGCGATCGCCTCGGTCACGCCGCCGACGATCTCGGAGTTGGCGTCGAGGAGGTCCATGCGTGACATCCCAGGCTTGCGAGGAAGTCCGGCCGTGATGACCACGACGTCGGAGCCCGCAGTGTCGGCGTAGTCGTTCGTGCCGACCACATGGGTCTCGAACTTCTCGACGGGGGCCGACTGATTGATGTCGAGGGCAAGCCCCTGCGGGAGGCCCTCAACGATGTCGGTCATAACCACTTCGTCGGCAAGGTTCTTCTCTGCGATGCGACGCGCGGTGTTCGAACCGACGTTGCCCGCACCTACAACCGTGACTCTCCTGGTTCCATCAGACATCGTTGTCTAGCCCTCCAACTTTTCGATGATTCCGTCGGCAACTTCACTGGTGCCCACCGCGGTCGGGTCGTCACGGTTGGGCTTCATGTCATAGGTAACGAACTTGCCCTCATCGATCGTCTGCGCGATCGCGGCCTCGAGGCGTTTGGATGCCTCCAGCTCGTCGAGGTGAGCGAGCATCAGGACACCCGAGAGCATCATCGCCATCGGGTTGACCTTGTTCTGGCCGGCGTACTTGGGGGCCGAGCCGTGCGTGGGCTCGAATACCGCAGCCGTGTCACCGATGTTCCCGCCGGGAGCAACGCCGAGGCCCCCGATGAGTCCGGCCCCGAGGTCGGAGACGATGTCTCCGTAGAGGTTCGGGAGGCAAAGGACGTCGTAGAGCTCGGGCTTCTGCACGAGCTGCATACACATGTTGTCGACGATGCGATCCTCGAACTCGACACCGGAGTCGGAGTACTCGTTCTCGGCGACCTCGCGCGCGGTCTTCAGGAACAGCCCGTCGGAGAACTTCATGATGTTGGCCTTGTGGACCGCGGTGACCTTCTTGCGACCGTGCTTGATCGCGTAGTCGAACGCGGCCCTCACGATGCGCTGGGTGCCATGGATCGAGATCGGTTTGATCGAGATACCCGAGTCGTGACGGATCTTGCGGGCGCCGAGCTTCTCGATGAATTCGATCAACTGCTCGGCCTCGGGGGTACCTTGTTCGAACTCGATCCCGGCGTAGAGGTCCTCGTGGTTCTCACGGACGACGACGAGGTCGATGTTCTCGTAGCGGGACCGAACCCCCGGGTAGGACTTGCAGGGCCTCAGGCACATGTAGAGGTCGAGCTCCTTGCGCAGAGCCACGTTCACGCTGCGGAACCCGGTGCCCACAGGGGTCGTGATGGGGCCCTTGATGGCGACCTTGTTGGTCCGGATCGACTCGAGGACGTGCTCGGGCAACGGTGTGCCGTGCTCTTCCATGACGTCGACACCGGCGTGCTGGACGTCCCAGTCGAACTTCACACCAGTTCCTTCGAGCACTCGGCGGGTCGCCTCGGCGATCTCGGGACCCGTCCCGTCGCCCGGGATCAAGGTCACGCGATGAACTTTCTGTGACATGTGGCTCCTGCTCTCGTAGAGGGGTTTGACGTGCTGAAAGAGGCGCCTAACCTACCTGATAGCCTCTTAGCGAGAAGAGGAAAACACGGCATAACGCCCGATCAGAAAGGCCTCATCGGAGCATGCCCAGCGAACCAGGAAAGGGCCTCGAAGGTGTCGTAGCGGCCGAGACCGCCATCTCCGACATCGATGGGAAAGAAGGTCGACTCTCCTACGTCGGCTACGACATCCACGATCTCGCGCCGAACGCGACCTTCGAGGAGGTCATCTACCTCCTCCACCACCTCGAGCTCCCAAACCGTCAGCAGCTCGGAGACATCCGCGATCAGCTGGCTCGGGAACGAGAGCCGAACGACTTCGTCATGCGTCTCATGCCTCATCTGGCCGAGAACTGCGCCCCTATGTCGATGCTTCGCACCGCCGTATCGGCCTCTTCGGCCAAGGACCCCGACGGCTGGGATACCTCGGAAGAGGCCAACTATCGCAAAGCGATCCGTTTGTGTGCGGTGTTCCCGACGATGGTCGCCTACTACGACCGCATGCGGACCGACAAAGAGCTCATCCCACCAGATCCAAGCCTGAGCCAGGCCGGCAACTTCCTCTGGATGCTCAAGGGCGAGAAGGCGGACGAGGACGAGACCCACATCTTTGACGTTTGTCTGACTTTGCATGCCGACCACACGATGAATGCGTCGACGTTCGCAGCCCGCGTCTGCGCTGCCACGTTGTCCGACATCCATTCGGCCATGACCGCAGCGATCGCTGCCTTGAAGGGCCCGCTGCATGGCGGCGCCAACGAGCAGGTCATGCGCATGATCAAAGAGATCAAGGACCTTGGGGGCGTGTCGAAAGCACGCGACTACATCACCAAGCGTTTGGAGAACAAAGAGAAGGTGATGGGCTTCGGCCACCGGGTCTACAAGACGGAGGACCCCAGGGCTACTCACCTCCGCAAGATGGCGAAAGAACTGGCCGAGAAGAGCGGTGACGGCTCGAACTACGAGATCTCGGAAGAGATCGAGAAGACGGTTATGGACGTCAAGGGCATCTACCCGAACGTCGACTTCTATGCCGCATCCGTCTACGGCTACCTAGAGATCCCCACCGACCTATTCACGCCCGTGTTCGCGTGCAGCAGGGTTTCGGGCTGGACCGCACACGTGAGAGAGCAGTACGCAGACAACCGTCTGATCCGCCCGGATCACGAGTACGTCGGCCCCGACCCTCGCAGCTGGGTCGGTCTTTCCGACCGATAACGAAAAAGAGGCGCCCTTTCAGGCGCCTCTCTCGGTTTCGTTCTAGCTAACGGTTAGTTGTCGTCACCGTCGTCTTCGCCGCCACCGTGGCCGCTGTTGTCGTCATCGCCGCCACCGGGACCGCTGTTGTCGCCAGCAACATCGTGGTCATCGCCATCGTCGCTGTCGGCATCGTCGCCCTGGTCGTCGTTGTCGTCGCCCTGGTCGTCGTCATCCGCCTGATCGTCATCGTCTCCGACGTCGCCACTGCCCTGATCGGCGGTGCCGTCGTCGTCTCCGGCGATTCCATCATCATCGCTGCCGGGGGTGCCCGGAGCATCTCCGTGGCCCTGATCGGCGGTGCCGTCATCATCGGACTTGACGATCACCTTGTTGGCTCCCACCTTGTTCGCCCCCGCAGTGCCCGGAGCATCTCCGTGGCCCTGGTCGGCGGTACCGTCATCGGAAACACTGGATGGGATAGTGACGTCGTTCGACTTGGCACTGGTGTTCGCTACGGCGGCAACCACACCCGTTGCCAGCAACAGCAGAACAACCAGTACTGGGATCCGGCTCAAGCGCATAAGTACTCCTCTCATCGGCGTCCCCTGACGGGGCCATCGAAGGTTCAACGAGGCGACGGGCGACGCGTTACGGACCTTTAACCCGGATACTGGCGTAACGCGTAGCTCGGGCAGCCGTTAGAAGGAAGAGTGTGGAAGACAAGGGACTCAAGCGAGAGGTCAGGAGCGCAGCTCGTGGCGACCGTCAGGCCGCCGCTTTGCTGTTCGACACCTATCACCCGCGCTTGTATCGCTACGCCCTCGCCAAGCTTGGATCTCCAGCCGACGCAGATGACGTGGCCTCCGAGACTTTCGCACGTGTGCTTAGCAAGCTTGATGGATTCAGATGGACGGGCGGGGGGTTCGAGGCGTGGCTATTCAAGATCGCATCGAACCTCATCACCGACAGATACCGGTCGGCCGCGCGAGAGCGACCGACGGACGACCAGGTTGAGGAGCAGGAAACCGCTATGGAGCACTTGCCCGAGGATCGAACCCTTCACCTCGAGTCGAGTCGCGAGCTGGACCAGATGCTCCACGACCTGCCAGACGAACAACGCGAGGTTCTGCTCCTGCGTTTCGCAGCGGGCCTCGACACACACGAAACGGCAGCCATCATGAAGAAGAACGTCAACGCGATCCGACAGCTCCAGTTCCGTGCGCTCGAGAACATCCGAAGCCGGAACCCCATCCCGGCGGTCTCGCAATGACGAACCGCGAGAAGGAGCTCGAGCGCGCCTTGGCCGGTTTCGAGCAGACCGGCGACGAGGAGCTCGATTCGTTGGTCGACACCGCCGATCAACTCACCCGTCGCCTCGCCGTCGGTACACCAGCGCACCCACAGGGCCGTGCACTGTTCATCGAGGGAGTGGCTGCACGCAAACGGTCATTCATGTCGAGCTTGGTGGCACCTGCGATGGCCGCCACGGCATTGCTGATGGTGATAGCCGTCATTGGGCGGAGCGCCCTGCCAGGCGAGTCCCTCTACCCCGTTCGTAAGGTGCTCGGCTCAGCCGGTCTGGCAACGGCCTCGTCTGATGACATGAAAGACCAGCTCCAGGATGCGGAACTTCTCGTCAACAGGGCGCAGGCAGCATTCGATCGCGGTTCCGATGACAGTGAGCGCTTCGCGGTCGCCGCCCTCATGAGCCTCGGTCGGGCGGAGAACTGTCTAAAAGATGTCGAGTTCTCGGAGCGACCGTTCTATGAAGCCCAGATAACTACCTTGCAGGAACGGGCCGTCGTCCTCATCCGCCTTGGGGTAACGATCGATGCTGGCGTCGACCAGGGCCGCTCCAGCGGAAGTTCAGGGTCGGGAGATGACAACTCGGGCTCGGGATCAGGCAACTCCGGTAGCGATGACAATTCCGGTTCGGGATCCGACGACAGTGGGTCGGGATCCGACGACTCTGGCTCTGGTTCGGACAACAGTGGGTCTGGTTCCGATGACAGTGGGTCGGGCTCGGACGACAGTGGCTCTGGATCCGACAGCAGTGGCTCGGGTTCTGGTTCCGACGACCGTGTGTCGGGCTCAGATAGCAGCGGGCCTGGTTCTGGTTCCGACGATTAGGTAACGGTGCGGCGCGCGAGCGCTACCGTGTTCCTCAGCAACATCGCGATCGTCATCGGGCCTACACCCCCCGGGACCGGTGTGATCTTGGAAGCAACCTCTTTCGCTGCTTCGAAATCGACATCACCCACGAGCCCGTCGTCCGTTCGATTGATACCTACATCGATAACCGTTGCTCCGGGCTTGATCATCTGACCCGTTATCGCGTGTGCCCGCCCGATCGCAGCAACGAGGATGTCGGCCTTGCGTGTGTGCTCGCTGAGATCCCTCGTTCCGGTGTGGCAGATAGTGACGGTTGCGTTGGCGCCTGCTCCTTTCTGCATCATCAATGCAGCGAGCGGCTTACCGACGATGTTCGAGCGACCCACGATGACGACCTCGGCCCCCGAGGTCTCGACGTTGGATCGGATCAAGAGTTCCTGGATACCTGCCGGGGTAGCCGGAGCCACGAGGCGCTGGCCGGCAAGAAGACGTCCAAGGTTCGTGGGGTGGAACCCGTCTGCGTCGTTCTCCGGCAACACTGCCTCGAGGACGGCTTGCTCGTCGATGTGCTCCGGCAAGGGCAACTGGACGAGGATCCCATGGACGGCATCGTCGGCATTCAGATCAGCGATGAGGTCGAGTAGCTCGTTCTGCGGCGTGCTGGCGGATAGATCGTGGTCCCACGCCTTGATGCCTGCATCCGCACAGGCCTTCCGCTTGGATCGAACGTAGACGGCGGAGGCAGGGTCATCGCCGACGAGAACGGTCGCCAGACCGGGCGTGACACCTTTGTCCACGAGCTCTGTGACGTCTTTCTTCACTTCCTCGCGGATATCGAGAGCGATCTGCTTGCCGTCGATGATCTCTGCAGTCATCGGATCCTCCTCTAGTGACGGAAGTGGCGACGCCCCGTGAACAGCATCGGGATGCCGTGTTCGTCCGCGGCGGCGATGACCTCGTCATCGCGAACCGAGCCGCCTGGCTGGATGACGGCAACCGCCCCCGCAGCAACGGCTGCATCGAGGCCATCTCGGAACGGGAAGAACGCGTCGGATGCGCACACGGTGCCGACAGCACGATCGCCCGCCCGCCGCGCGGCCAACTCGGTCGATTCCTTGCGGTTCATCTGGCCTGCGCCGACCCCCACTGCGATCTCGTCTTTGACCAAGACGATCGCGTTCGACTTGACGTGTTTAGCAACGACCCACGCGAATCGCATATCGCGCATCTGTTCCTCGGTCGGCTCGGCTTTCGTCACTACCTTCAGGTTCTCGAGCTCGTCGGGCGGGTCACTCGACTGGACCAGGAGGCCACCCGCAACCGAGCGGATGTTGATACTTCGGCTCTTGCGGTCCGAGCCTTGGAGGATCCGAACGTTCTTCTTGCCGGTGAGTATCTCGAGCGCGGCCTCGTCGAACGCCGGGGCGATGATCACTTCGGTAAAGATCTCGGAGATCGCCTTCGCGGTATCCGTGTCACAAGGCTGGTTCAACGCGACGATGCCCCCGAACGCGGACGTGCGGTCGCAGTCCAGCGCTTTCGTATACGCGTCATGCAGTGAGGTGCCGAGAGCTGCGCCACATGGGTTGGAGTGCTTGATGATTACCGCAGCGATGCCGTCCAGCTCCTGAACCAGGCCCCATGCGGCATCCGTGTCGAGGATGTTGTTGTAGCTCAACTCCTTGCCGTGCAACTGCTTGGCCGCGGCGATGCCCGACGCGACGCCGGCGGCTCGGTAGAAGGCAGCGTCTTGGTGGGGGTTCTCTCCGTACCGGAGATCCATGACCTTGTCGGAGCTGAGTACGAGATTGTCCGGCGAAACGTCCTGGCCGGCGATGTAGTTGGCGATGGCAGAGTCGTAGCTAGCTGTGTGCCGGAACGCCTCTAGAGCGAGCTGTCTGCGCAATTCGACAGAGATCTCACCGTTCTGCTGTAGTTCGTCCAGGACCATGTCGTAGCTGTGCGGATTGACCACCACCGCGACCGAATGGAAGTTCTTCGCAGCGGCCCTCACCATCGCGGGCCCACCGATATCGATCTGCTCGACCGCGTCGTCCTCGTCTACCGACGGGTGGGCCACGGTGCGCTCGAACGGATACAGGTTGCACACGACCAGATCGATCGCCGTGATCTGTTGCTCAGCCAGCTCCCGAACGTGTTCTTCCTTCCGCCTATCGGCGAGGATCCCGCCGTGGATCTTGGGGTGCAGGGTCTTCACGCGGCCCCCGAGGATCTCGGGTGCCCCCGTCACGTCAGAGACTTTCATCACCGGAACACCGGCCTCGGCGAGAGCGCTCGAGGTGCCGCCGGAAGAAACGATCTCGAAGCCCAGGTCGACCAGGCCACGCGCGAGGTCGACGATCCCGGACTTGTCCGAAACGCTGAGCAATGCCCTCTTCGCCGTCACGACCGCATCCTAAGAGGTGGCCTTTATCTCGCCCGTGAGGAACATCCGGCACGCCTCGGGAAGCAGGCGATGCTCTTGTTCTTTGATGCGCTCGTGGAGTGAAGCCTCGTCATCATCGGCTTCGATCGGAACCCTTGCCTGCAACACGATCGGCCCGTGATCCACGAGGTGATCGATGAAGTGGATCGTGGTCCCCGTCTCGGCGGCCCCTGCATCCAACGCGTCCTTCACGGCGTGGGCACCGGGGAAGTCGGGAAGCAGCGAGGGATGGATGTTCAGCAGCTTGTCTTCGAAGGCATCGACGAAGACCGGGCTCAGGATACGCATGAACCCCGCCGACACGACGAGGTCCGGCCGGAAGCTCAGCACCTTGTCCCGCAACGCCTCGCTCCACTCCTCACGCGTCTTGAACTTGCCCGGAGCAAGCATGTCGTTGGCTATCCCCCGATGCTTTGCCAACGTGAGCCCCAAGCAATCCCTGTCGGCCAGCACGGCGACCACATCTCCTGGAACTTCGTCCTTGTGACAGGCGTCAACGAGCGCCTCCATGTTTGTCCCGGTGCCGGAGATCAGGACGACTAAACGGCCCCTCACGACAGAGCCTCAGCGAGGGTCTTGATGGCACCCGGGTACCGGTAAGAGATGCCACCGTGTTTGCCGTCGAACAGCTCCAACGTGTACGAGATATCCAAGGCATCGAGCTCCTTGGCGAATGCTTGCGCGCCGAGGTCGA
Organism: Actinomycetota bacterium; assembly: GCA_034665745.1. Taxonomy (GTDB): domain Bacteria; phylum Actinomycetota; class CADDZG01; order CADDZG01; family WHSQ01; genus JAXDJJ01. Next base: position 52,444 of record JAXDJJ010000001.1, read on the forward strand.
GGAAGTACTCGTCCGACTTCCCCGCGTCTAGGTAGATGCGCTTCATCCCTCGCAGGGCGTCCGCAAACTTCGGAGCCATCCGCACCGGGTCCCATGCGAGCCACTCGGCCCACACCTCATCGATCAGCTTGCCGGTTTCGACATCAAAGGGGAGCCGCGCCTTACCGGGGTTCGATGCGTCCGGCGAATAACAAGCTGCCATCGCATAGGTGTTCAAGGCGGCGCCATGTTGTGCGTAATCGAACGCCGGGGCTTGTCGCAGCTTGTCGAAGAACACGTCGTACGAGCCATCGAAGTGATCGCGCATCACTCTGGCGGTTTCGGGGAAGTCCTTCATGTAGCACACCTCGAACAAGGCATCACCCGCGTGCGAGGCCAACGCGCCGAACACATCCGGGCGCAACATCGGCACAACCATCGCGCCGTAGCCACCGCTCGACTTGCCGGTCAAACCCCGGCGTGCGCTATCGGGTGACGTTGGATAGCGCTCGTCGATGAATGTGACGACCTCGTCGCATAGGTAATCCATATAGCGACCCGTCGCAGCAGAGTTGATGAACTGCGAACCGCCATAAGAGGTCCACGCGTCGACGAACACCACTACGGCGGGGGGGCAATCCCCCTGGAACAGCTCGTCGATCCGTTCCACGATCGTCGGTTCGAACGCATTGCGGTTCATCCACATATCCAGCTGGCCCGTCATCCCTTGGATCAGGTAGATGGACGGCAGGTCCTTGTGCTCACCCGGCGGCTCGTAGACGTAAAGGGGCCGCGTCGCGGGGTCACCCAAGGGGTTGTTTGCAAGAACCTCCGACTTGACCGTCAGTTGGTGGAAGCGACCCTTCAAGGCTCCGCCCCACGGCGAGCCGGGCGCTCCAGACACCTCTGTGAGACTCACGCGTTAGGAGCGGAGCCTCTTAACGATGTCGGCCACTTCGGTCGGATTCTTCGCAACCTCATATCCCGCGTTCTTGAACGCGTCGGCCTTCGCCTGCCATGTGCCCTTGGATCCGGAAACGATGGCGCCCGCGTGACCCATCCGCTTGCCCGGCGGAGCAACCCTTCCGGCGAAGTAGGCAACGATCGGCTTGCTCTTGTTGGCTTGAGCCCAGGCGGCCGCGCGCTCTTCTGCATCTCCGCCGATCTCGCCGACCAGCACGATCAATTCGGTCTCGTCGTCGGCATTGAACTTCTCGAGAACGTCGATGAAGTCCGAACCGGGAACCGGGTCTCCCCCGATGCCCACGCATGTCGTCTGGCCGAGACCGAGCTGGGTCAACTCATGAACGATCTGGTACACGAGCGTCCCCGAACGGGAAACGAGACCGATCGGGCCGGGTGAACAGATCTCGCCGGGGATGATTCCGACGTTCGCCTTACCGGGTGAGATGACCCCCGGGCAGTTCGGCCCAATCAGAGTGACCTTCCGATCGCCACCGCGCAGGTATGACACGACCTTGGCCATATCCATCGCGGGCACGTGCTCGGTGATCGCGATGATGGTGTCTAGTCCGGCGTCGTACGACTCGAGGATCGCGTCGGCGGCGAACCGTGCGGGCACGAATACCATAGAGACATTCGCGCCGGTCTTGTCCACGGCTTCCGCGACCGTGTTGAAGATCGGTGTGCCGTTGTGGTCGGTACCGCCCTTCCCCGGCGTGACTCCTGCGACCAACTGGGTCCCGTAGTCCTTGTTTCGACCGGCGTGGAACGAGCCCTCGGAACCGGTCAAACCCTGAACGACGAGACGGGTGTCTTTGTCGATGATGATCGCCATTACTTCGACCCCCCGTGTGCGAGGTCGACCGCAACCTTGGCCGCCTCGAGCATCGTCTCCGCTGTCTTGAGCATCGGGTGAGGAGCGTCGGCCAGCATCTTGCGGCCCTGTTCGGCATTCGTGCCGTCGAGTCGCACGACGATTGGAACCTTCACGTCCAGGCGTCCGAGGGCATCGATGATGCCCTCCGCAACGAGGTCGCATCTCGTGATCCCGCCGAAGATGTTGATGAACACGCTCTTGACCTCGGGGTTCTCCATGATGATCTGAAGGGAGTTCGAGAGGACCTCGGCATTCGCGCCGCCACCAACGTCAAGGAAGTTCGCGGGCGAACCACCGGCGTCCGTCACGACATCCAGGGTAGACATGACGAGACCTGCACCATTGCCGATGATGCCGACGTCTCCGTCCAGCTTGATGAGGTTCAGTCCGAGGCTCTTGGCCCGCTTCTCTTGCTCCGGGATGTCATGCGCCGACTTGAGCTCGTCGAAGAAGGGATGGCGATAGGAGGCCGAGTCATCGAGGATGACCTTTGCATCCAAGGCCATCACTTTCCCATCGCCGGTGACGACCAAGGGGTTGATCTCGATCTGCGACGCGTCGAGTTCGACGAATGCTCGATAGAGCTTGGGCAGGATCGCGATCGTTTCCTTGCGCGCTTCGGCATCGATGTTGCCGCCGAAGACGAGCTCACGAGCATGGAAGTCAGACATACCTAGTAACGGGTCGATCTGCACCTTCGCTATCAACTCGGGGGTCTTCTCGTTGACCGCTTCGATATCCATGCCCCCTTCGGAGGACAAGATCGCGAGATAGCTGCGGGTGGTTCGGTCGAGAAGGAACGAGCAGTAGTACTCCTGCTTGAGGTCGCCCGCTCTTTCGACGAGAACACGTTTCGCCTTCTGGGCTTGTCCCTTCTTGAGCTCCCACGTAGCGGCTTCGTCCTCCGTCAGCGAGCCGGCATCCGCCTTCTGTTTCAGCGAGTAGCCCTCTTGATCGTAGAAATCGATCTCGAAGATGGCTTCAGCTGCTGCGCGTGCCTCATCGGCGGTCGACACCAGCTTGACTCCACCTTGGTGCCCGCGGCCCCCCACCTGAACCTGCGCCTTGACGACGACCTTCTCGCCGAGGAACCGGGCGGCCTCTGCAGCTTCCTCGGGGGTCGATGCGACCCGTCCTTCGGGAACCGGCACTTCGAACTTCCGGAGCAGCTCCTTACCTTGGTACTCGAACAGATCCACTGATCAGATCGTCTCCTTCACGTGGGTGTTGACCCACTCGATGATGTCTTTGGTGGGAGCCCCCGGGGTGAAGATCTGGGCGATCCCAGCCTTGGTGAGCGCCGGGATGTCGGAGTCCGGGATGATCCCGCCGCCGAAGACGAGGATGCTCTCGCCCCCCTGCTCCTTGAGCAGTTCCACGACCCTCGGGAACAAGGTCATGTGGGCCCCCGACAGACAAGAAAGACCGACGGCATCGACATCCTCCTGGATAGCCGCTGCCGCGATCTGCTCGGGGGTTTGGTGGAGACCCGTATAGATGACCTCCATCCCAGCATCCCTCAGGGCACGAGCGACCACTTTGATGCCGCGATCGTGGCCATCGAGGCCGGGCTTGGCGACCAGGATGCGTGGCCGGCTGGAAGACACTTGGGGGGCTCCTCGTGTGCGAAAGTCGTTGAGCTATATAGGTGTCCGAAACCCTAGCAGGGACGCGAGGAGGCCCGGCTCTGGCACGCACCCGCCCGTTACCGTTCGAACATCTCATCGATGAGGGGACGTTTCGGCGCGTCGACGACGACCTCAAGACGGCCGATCCCATCGCTTTTCCCGACTATCCCGCAGCGCTCGAGGCATCCCGCGAGTCCTCGGGAGCAGACGAATCGGTGCACGCAGGCGCGGCGAAGATCGGTGGGCATGACGTCGAGGTCGCCGCGTTCGACTTCTCTTTCCTCGGAGGCAGCATGGGTGAGGTCGCGGGCGAACGTGTCGCGCGGGCGATCGAGAGAGCTGCCGACCGCGGGGTTCCCTTCATCCTCCGATCGGCCACCGGTGGGGCCCGGATGCAGGAAGGCATGCGTTCCCTCATCCAGATGGCGAAGTTGGTGGCGGCGCGCGCTCAACTTGCAGAGGCGCACGTCCCCTTCCTAGCGGTACTGGGTGATCCATCGACCGGCGGGGTCCTCGCCAGTGTCGGAGCGCTCGCCGATGTGACTATCGGTGAGATGGGAGCAACGGTCGGGTTCGCCGGCCCCCGCGTGGTCGAGACCGTGACCGGGGCACGTCCCTCCTCCGACTCTCACACCGCGACCTCTGCCCTTGGCAACGGGATGCTCGACATGGTCGTCGATGTCAAAGAAGTCAATGCTGCGATCGGCCGCATCCTCGATGCTCTCGCACCCAACGAGCCGATCGACGTTGCCGCTCCGGTCGAAGCATCTGACATGGCCACGGAACCATGGGCCGCTGTCGAGGATGCGCGCGCTGACTCGCGACCCTCTGGTCCCGACCTGGCGAAGCAGATCGGAGACCCGTTCGTGAAACTGCGCGGAGATCGGGCTGGCAAGGACGATCCCGCCCTGCTTGCAGGGATCGCACGCGTCCGTGGGCGTCGCACCCTGTTGCTGGCCCTAGACAGAGCTGTTGCCCCGGGTCCCGCTGCCTATCGGAAAGCTCGCCGTTGTCTCGCGCTTGCCGGGCGCCTCCAAGTCCCGGTTGTCACGCTGGTCGATACTCGCGGCGCCGACCCATCGGAGCGTTCGGAGGCTGGTGGAATCGCGTGGGAGATCGCCGGATTGTTCGACTCGATGCTGTCAACCGCGGTGCCGATCGTTGCCGTCGTTACGGGCGAAGGGGGCAGTGGTGGTGCCTTGGCCTTCGCCACCGGTGACGTCTTGTTGGCCTACGAGCACTCGATCTTTTCCGTCATCGGTCCCGAGGCCGCCGCCACGATCCTGTGGAGGGATGCAGAGCGAGCGCCGGATGCGGCTCGTGCCCTCCGATTGACTGCGCCCGAGTTGAAGCGCCTGGGTATCGCCGACCACATACTCCGAGAGCCGCTCGATGCAGACGGGCTCGCCGACGCGGTCGCCTATCATCTCGACCGCATCGACCACGGATCGGAAGGTCTCGTGGCCGCCCGGCGGACACGTTGGAGGAATCTTGCCTACTGATAAGAGAGCACGGAAGAGGCAGTTCAGAGATGAGGCAGCCGCGGCTCGGGATGCGGAGCTCCGTCGCAGGCGCATCATCAGGTTCGTCGTCCTCGGTGCCGTCGTCGCAGGCGTGCTCGGTTGGGCACTTTTCTCCGGCAAGGACACGAACGACACCGCCGCGAAGGACTCGGCGCAGCCCACCGCCGGCGATCAGTTCAGCGCCGAACCGACCGAGGCTCCAACAGGCGTTGCGTGCGATGGCGAAGAGCCGCCCAAGGCGAACCCGCAGCAATACAAGAAGCCGGAGCAGGTCATGCAGGAAGGCGTCGACTACGCCGCGATCATCCATACCTCGTGCGGGGACCTCGAGTTCGACCTCTTCGAGGACAAGACGCCCCAAACGGTGAACAGCTTCATCTTCCTCGCCCAAGAAGGTTTCTACGACGGCTTGACGTTCCATCGCGTCGTCGGGAACTTCGTGATCCAAGGTGGCGACCCGGAAGGCACCGGGGGTGGCGGTCCGGGGTACGTGGTCCCGGACGAGTTCCCCGCTAAAGGCAACGAATACGTCTTCGGTACGGTCGCCATGGCTAACGCCGGCCCAAACTCGACGGGTTCACAGTTCTTCGTCGTCGTTCACGAAGGGCCGAACGGCGAGACCGACGAGCCCGCTGGACTCGATCCCCTCTACTCGTTGTTCGGGCAGCTCACGGAACCGTCGTTCGAGGTGGCCAAGACGATCTCGCAGCTAGAGGTCGGGGGTCCCTCAGGCGAAACACCGGTGACGCCCGTCTACATCAACTCGATAGAGATCATCGAGCGCTAACTACCCGACAACTATTCGACGACGAGGCGGCCTTCCATCGTCGGATGGATGTCGCAGCGGAAGTAGTACGCGCCTGCATCCAGTGCGGGGATGGCGTATTCAGCGGTCGACCCGGGCGCCACGTCCTGGCCCACGAAGAATTCCTCGTCCAAAGTGTCGTCGGCGTAGATAGCGACGTTGTGGGGGGCGGCGTCCTGATTGTCGAAATCGAGGGTGACCTCTTCTCCGGCAGGCAGTGTTAGCTCGGTCTCCGAGAACGAGAGGTTCGAGGCACTGAGACTCACTGATGCAGGAGCCGCGGCGGCGGCCGCAGCGGGAGCAGCAGTCTCGGCAGTGGGCTCAACGGCTCCAAGGTTCACCAGGATCACGGCCAGCGCAACCGGGTAGACGACCAGCGCGCACAGCTCGACCGCGGTTGCGAACGACAGCTTCTTCCGGGATGCCGCGAACGTGGTCGCAGCCAAGATGTTGAGCCCCAGGGCAAGAGCTACTGCAGGTGCGTGCTCCTTCGGAAGCTTCAGCAGGAACAGCCCGAACAGCAACGTGACGATGGCTACGAAGATGAGGGCCGCGACCGGGATCGCTATGTGCAACGGGATCCGAAGGTGAACCTCTTTGACGAGGTCGGGCCTCGTGCCCTTGCTATCGCGCTCGGTGCCGTTCGATGAAATGACCTTCACCTCTTCTTGTGTGCGGAGAGCGCTCATGCTGCACCTCCCGACGTCCGGACCCTGCGTACGTTGAAGCCCCACCACTGTCCGACGAGGAAAGCAAGCGAAGCGACGAGAAGACTAGCAATCGCCCCGAGCGAAGCTTCCTTGCCCGAGAGGCTTGCAGTTGGCGCGCCGTCGATGCCCGCCGCGGCTTCCTCACCGGCAGCTACCGGCTCGTCTGCCTGATCAGAGGTCGTCGGTGATCCCGGGACCGTCGGGCCCGAGGCCGATCCGCTCGTACCTACGGCTCCGCCTCCCCCGGCCGGACTGTCGGAGACCGAGATCGTCCCCATCATGAATGGGTGGGGGGTGCAGTGGTACTGGAAATCACCCGTTTCACTGAACGTGTATTCCCACGTCCCACCTGGAGGGATAGACCCCGAATCGAACGACCCATCCTCAGCAGTGACGGTGTGATCGGTGGATCCGGTGTTGGTCCACACGACAGTGTCACCGGTTGCGATGCTCAGCGACGCCGGGTCGTAGCCCCAGTCGTCGGTCGAGCCGCCTTCAACGATGTTGACGTCGTAAGTAGTAGGTCCGCTCCCGCTGCTGGATGGGTTCGAGGGAGAAGAGGGAGGAGGTGCAGACGACGATCCGTCGCCACTGTCCTCATGTGTGTCCTTCGGCGGCGCTTTGCCTGGTTCATGCACGCTCACCGTGCCTTCCATCCATGGATGAGGCTCGCAGTGGTAGTGGAAAACGCCGGCCTTCTTGAACGTGAACGTGAACTTGTCACCGGGAGCCAGGTCGCCCGAGTCGAAGGCTCCGTCGCCGTCCGTGACCGTGTGGGTCTGGGCCCCGTTGTTGACCCAGGTCACAGTCGCACCAACCTCGACCGTCACATCCTTGGGCTTGTATCCCCATGACTGCTGGTCGTTGGGGTCGGGCTCGACGATCTCGACCCGCACATCCTTTGGTTCGTCCTTCACCGGCTGACCGGTCACGACGATCTGACCGGTCATCGTTGCGTGCACGCCGCAGTGGTAGTTGAAGGTGCCGGGCTCCAGGAACGTGTAGCTCCAGCGCGCGCCCGGTGCCACCTTGGGCGATTCGAACTCTCCCCCATCAGCCACTACTTGGTGGTAGCCAGAGACCACCGGGTAGTCGATCGTCTCGGCGTTGTGCCACGTCACTGTCGTCCCGGTCTTGATCTCGATGCTGGGGGGTGTGAACCCTTGCGGCAGGCTCATCTCGATCGTGACGTCTTCCGCGTCCATCACGACTGGCTTGGGCCTGTTCAGTGATGCCTTGTGGTGATCCTCAAGGGCACTTGCCGAAGGCATAACCAGGGCCGCTAGCAACGGCATCGCACAACTGATGAACCACGCGGTCCATCTGGTGTATCTCGAGCGCATCAAACCTCCGAAACGAGTTAGGCGTGCGGGATCTGGGTTACGGGCCCGGTCGGAACGCGATCACGTAACCGCCCGGAACCGATTCGAGGCCGGCAGACGTTATACCGACTCCAACCGTCGCGTAAACCGTGTTGCGCGCGACCGACACGCCGCCCCATGTGTTGGGGAGATCTGGTGCGGTTTCCGGCAGCATCGGGTAATTCAAGACCTGGAGTCCCGTGGTTGCGTCCATACCGACGAGGTTCCCTTTGAGGTCAACCGAATAGACGACGCCGTTGGCATACGTCGCGGGAGGGCCCCAGTGGATCCCATCTGCGAACGGGGACACCCAACGTTGAAGTCCTGCACTGTCGAGCGACCACATGTAACCGCCGACCGTGTGCGGACCGTAGATGTTCCCGTCTGCATAGGCGGTTGAACCGACGATGCCGCCGACCGCGGAGGGAACCCCGACGACGGCCTTCCATACCGGCTTCATCGTCTCTGCATCGATGACGTGATAGACGCCGGACTTCTGGCCCACACCGACGACCGTGCGGCCGTCGAGCTCGAAGATGTTCGCGGTGGCGCCGAAGTCGACGTCGAGACGTCCACACTCGGCCCCAACCAGGAAGAACCCGATCGGATCGTTGGGGTCACATGAGAAGTTCTCGCCTACCTGCGGGAAATACTCCTCGACGTCGCCCTTGTAGGAACCGACGATCTCGCCGAACGTGGGCCGAGACCGGTCCAGGTCGATCTTCAGGATGGCGTTGGTCGTCTTGTACTCGGAGTCGTAGTTGAAGGGGTTGCCGGTGCCGACATATCCGTACTTCGTGGCCTCATCGATCGCCAGGGTCGCCCAGACAGCGCCCCCTGCGAAGCCCTTCTTCCACTTCTTCTCCGGGATCGTGTAGGTCTTCTTGATGAGCTTGCCGGTAACCGCATCGAGGAGCACGTAGTTGCCTTGGAAGGCGAGGCGATCGGCTTCGTTCTCGGTCTCGGCGGCCGTTCCTGAGATGCCTACAAACACGATGCCGTCGTAGATGACCGGACTCGACACCGCGTCGGCCCCGTCCTGGGTGTCGACGATCGTCTCCCACAAGACTTTGCCGGTGGCCTGATCCATCGCGGCCACATAGGGCCCTACCTTCTTCTTCTTGTCGCCGTGGCGGGAAACGAACGTGTAGACGCGACCGTTGTCGACGGCCATCGATCCGTAGATCCCAAAGGGGAACTTGGTGCTCCACGCGACCTCACCAGTATCCGCGTTCAGCGCGAATGCATAGCCGGCGGTCTGTTGTCCGGTGCTCGTTCCGACGTAGATGCAGCCATCGGCAATGATCGGGTAGCCGGTGATCTCGTTCGAGGTGATGCCGGTCTCTGCGTTGGCACTGAACGTCCACTCGGGTGCGAGCGTTATCGCCTCCGTTAGGCCGATCGTCTTCTCGGCCTTCTGGTTGCGCTGACCGTCGTAGCTGCCGGGCAACGAACGCCATTCACCACCAGCGTGTTTCGCGGGTGCGCACGACGCTTTCGCAGCTGCTCCGGTAGCGGGCAGGCCCAAGATCAGCGCGCCCAAGGCAGCGAATGCGACAAGTCGAGACCGTTTCATGCCAGTTTTCCTTCTGCTTGTTGGCCTAGATGCCTACGAGGGTGCCCTTCATGCCCGGGTGGATCGAGCAGAAGAACGCGTACTGCTTGCCCGACTCGAGGTTCTCGAGACCGAGGACCGCGGTAGAGCCGCCGGTAGCGACGGTTGCACTCCAGAACACCGGGCACTTGGTCTTCGCGTAGCCCTTGCACCATGCGGTCTTCTTGGCAGTGGCCTTCGGGAGGAAGTCCGCCGACGCGATCACGTTGTGAGGCTGGATGTCCCCATTGACGAACGTGAGCGGTGCTGCTGCGGTACCAACCGACACCGGCGTAAGGAAACCGGCTGCGAACGAACCCGGGCCGGCGGCGATCACGGCAGCGTTGGCCTGATTAGACGTTCCGACGATCATCAGCGACACGACGGCGCCCGCAAGGGCGAGGATCTTGACCTTCTTCATCTCTCGTTCTCCTTCTGTCTTGTGTTTGTTGTGGGTTGATCTAGCCGGGGTCGACGCCGTAGCCGATGAGCCATCCCCCACCGTTGGCGCCGAGGTCGCAGGTTGCATAGACCTGGTTACGAGCGATGGCAACGCCACCACTCAACGAGGTGCAGGCGTCGCCAACATCTGCGGACATCGGACGGCTGAACGCCGGTGCACCGAGCGACGTGTCGTAGGTGTCGAGGAAGCCCTTGGTGTCGACCGTGTAGAGAACGCCGTTCGCATACGAAAGGGGCTCGTAGTGAGTGCCGTCGGCGACGGGTGCCGCCCACTTGTAGGTCCCGGTGTCGGCGTTCAGGCCGAACACGTTGGATCCGGGCGAGCCTGCAGCGAAGACTGTGTCTTTGCCGTCGAATGCGACCGACGAAACGTTGCAGAGGGCGCACGGTGCCCCAACTACGGTCGACCAGGCCTTCTCCATGTTGTCCGCGTAGGCCGCGTGCACGACGCCCGATTTCTGCAGAGCGGCAACGATGAGGCGGCCCTCGGAGTTGGGGTAGAGCGTGGGTGAGGAACCGAAGTCGAGGTCGATCTGTCCGCAGGTTGGGTAGTCGACAGTGGTCGGTGGACCTGCGGTGCAAGCGGGGCTGTCCGCGAGGATCGCTGCCCCGGGGTAGTACTGATCGACGTCACCGTGGTAGCTGTCGACGATCTCTCCAAAGCGCTTGCTGTTGAAGTTGAGGTCGATCTTCACGATCGAGTTCGTGAAGTGATGCTCTTTCGGGCCGTAAGGGTTGCTGGTGCCCACGTACGCGAAACCGCTTGCGCCGTCGATCGCCGGTGTCGACCAGATGCCGCCACCACCGTATCCATCCTTGATTTCCTTGTCCGAGATCACGTCGGTGATCCTCAGGACCTTGCCGCTGTCCACATCGAGGATCGCGAACTTGCCCTGGTAGCCGACTTCGCCCTCAGGTCCCGACATCCCGAAGAACAACTTGTCTTCGTAGACCTTTGCACTGGCGTTCGTCCACGCACCTTCTTGCTTGTCGAGGACGGGGCTCTTCCAGACCTGCTTGCCGGTCTCCTGATCGATGCCGACGGCGAACGGACCCTTGGGGCTGGAGACGTTCGCAAGGACCTTGCCGCGCGTCACGGCGAGTCCGAAGATCCCGTTAGAGATCGACCCATCGCCGGCCTTGATCTTCCACACCATCTTGCCGGTGTCGGCATTGATGGCGAACACCCACCCGGTGCTCGTGCCGGCGTAGACACAACCGTCGACGATAGCGGGGGTCGACTGGAAGTTACCGTCGCCGCCGTTGGCAGTGATCGAGAACATCCACCCTGCTTCGAGGTGAGGTGCTTCGGCAGGACCGATCTTCTTCTCGAGCGGCTGGGAACGCGAGTTCTGGAGGTCTGCTCCAAAGTTGGTCCACTCGCCACCTTTGTCGCCGGCGGCGCAACCGCCCTTGGCGCTTGCGGGGGGAACGGCGAGTAGGGAGCCGGCGAGAACGAGTGCTGTCGCTACGCCGAGCAGCTTCTTCATGGGTGGTGCTCCTTCCGGTAGATCGCGATGACAGATGTGTTGTCGTGGCTTCCGTGGTTGGGAAGCGAGCGCGAAGCCTGAATCTTGAGTTCTCCGATAGAGGGCCGATTCCTTCCTCAGAGGGCGCAAGCAGGAAAAAGGTGTAAATGAGGAGAAACAGAGACACATCGGCGACCTTCGCGGGCGTCGCACACGTTTCGGTCTCGATGAAGAGAGGAAAAACATGCGCTCCCCACGTCTCCGGAAGCCACTAGCCCTGTTAGCGATCTGTGCTGCAGCCGCCGCTTCCCTTTCCGCTACCCCATCAGCGGTAGCCGCCAAGAAGTCCTCGTGCGCCACAGCTGCTCATCCGGGCGGTGACTGGCCATCACTCGGACAGAACCTATCCAACACGCGTGCTCAGGACAAGGAAAAGAAACTCGACACCACGAACGTCGCAAATCTCACACCGAAGTGGATGTTCACTGCCGCCGACGAGGGCGGCACCGGATCGTTCCAGACCACTCCGATCGTTGCCGAGGGGTGCGTCTACATGACGACGGGAAGCGGTCAGATCTACGCGCTGAACGCGGACACGGGCGAGGTCGTGTGGAAGGGCCGTTTCGCCGAGACCGTCAGTGGCGTGTGCTGTGGATCGACCCTCTTTGCACCTACGGTCAAGGACGGCGTGCTGTACCAGCTCGTCTCCCGAAACAGCGACACCGCTGGCCGGGGCAAAGGACCCTACGCGATCGCTCTCAACTCCCAGACCGGGAAAGAGATCTGGAAGTCCGAGTCCGTCGCGACCGAGCCCGGTGCCTACACGAACGCCAGCACCGTCCTCTACGACGGCCTGATCTTCTTCGGCATCTCGGGGGCCGAAGGTGGCAACCAGAACGCCGGTGGCTACGCGATCCTCGACGCGAAAACCGGCAAGATCCTCATGCGCGTGCACACCGTTCCTCAATCGCAGGTCGAGGATGGCTACGGCGGTGGCTCGATCTGGTCTACCGCCGCGGTCGACACCAAGACCGGTTACGCCTACGCGGGCACCGGCCAGCCGACAAACCCGAACCGTGAGCACGAGCGCATCAACGCGATCCTTAAGATCGACCTGAACCGTGGACATGGCACCTTCGGTGAGATCGTGGATGCCTACAAAGCGACGCCGGATTCGAAACTCCAAAGCTCGCCCGCGTGTCAGAGCGGTCCCCCTGAGGCATCGACGGCTTCCTGTGTCTACACCGACGTCGACTTCTCTGCGTCGCCCACTTTGCTGAAGGATTCACGAGGCAATCCTCTCGTGGTCGAGTACCAGAAGTCGGGCGTCCTCCATGCCGCTCACAGGGACACGATGCAACGTGCGTGGGAGGCAACCCTGTCGGGCATTGGAGCGCCTGCCGGCAACTACGCCAGCACGGCAACCGACGGCACCTCCGTGTTCGGGGTCGGCACCTACCCGGGTCAGATGTTCTCGATCGGTCGTGACTTCGGCAGTTACCAGTGGGTCGCTCCGGTCGTCACGACCGTTGGGGCAAACCCGGTCACCTACGCCAATGGCGTTGTGCTGACGGCGGACGGAAAGGGCTTCCTCGACGCATACGACTCGGCAACCGGAGTTCCACTGCTGCATCACTCGATGCAGAGCGATGTCGGAGCGCAATGCTTGAACACGGGTGGCGGTGTAGCGATCGCTCGCAACACCGTCTACGCGGTCTGTGGTGAGCGCGACGTCACCTTCGGTCCGAGCGACGTCGCCACCGGATGGGTCATCGCTTACCAGTTCTAGTTCACGTTTCACCTATAGGGGGTTGATCATGAGAAGGACAGTCAAGGCACTTGCGAGTGTCGCAGCGATCGCGCTGATCGTCGTACCCGTGTCGGTCCAGCCGACGATGGCCGGCGCGGCGGCGAAAGCCAAGTGCGCTTCTGCGAAGCATGCGGGAGGCGACTGGCCCTCTTACGGGCACGACCTGTCCAACACCCGCACGCAGTCTCAAGAGAAGGTCATCGGCACTGACAATGTGCTCGACCTCGCACCGGTGTGGACCAACTCGATCGTCAACGTTGGTGCGGGTGGTGGCTTCCAAAGCACTCCGGTGGTCGCCGAAGGTTGTGTCTACCTGACGACGAACACGGGCTGGATCTTCGCCCTCAACGCCGATTCGGGTGGGCTCGTGTGGAAGCAGAGTTTCGGGGGAGCTCAAGGAAGCCTCGGCGGTTTGTTTGCTCCTTCCGTTGTCGACGGTGTCCTCTACGTCAACATGGATGTCCCGGAGAAGCCCTACGTCGCGGCCTTCGATGCACAGACGGGTGATGTTCTGTGGAAGAGCGACCCTGCCACCAAAGAGAAGACCTCCTTCACCAACGCCAGCGCGGTCGTGTTCGACGGCCTGGTCTTCATGGGGATATCGGGGGCCGAGGGTGGAGATTCCCGCCCGGGTGGCTACGCGATCTTCGACGCCGACAACGGCAAGCTGCTGACGAGGGTCCACTCGGTTCCCGACGCCGACTACAAGAAGGGCTACGCCGGCGGATCCATCTGGGCCACGGCCGTTGTCGACCAGGAGATGAACTACCTCTATGTCGGCACGGGGCAGCCCTCGAGTCCTACGAAAGAGCATCAGCACACGAACGCCATCGTCAAGATCGATGTCGATCGCTCTCGCAAGACCTTCGGTGCGATCGTCGATGCCTACAAGGGCATCCCCGAGACCTACGTTCCCGGACTTCAGAACCAACCGGTTTGTCAGCAGTTCGGTCACGACACTCCTGCAGCAGGCGCGTGCCTGAACCAAGACATCGACTTCGGTGCATCGCCGAACCTGTTCCGCGACGAGCGCGGCAACCTGATGGTCGGCGAATACCAGAAGGCGGGCGTCTATCACGCTGTCTATGCAGACACGATGCAGCAGGCGTGGACCGCGGTTCTGTCCCCGCTGCTCGGGCCCGCGTACCTGGCCAATGCAGCGAGCACCGCTTACGACGGCAAGCACATCATCGGCGTTGGTTCCTTCCCCGGGCAGATGTTCGGGCTGAACAAGACAACAGGTGGTTATGACTGGGTTGCCCCCGTAGCGGACGGCGTCCAGTACAACCCGATCGCAACCGCGAACGGTGTCGCTTACACAACCGACACAAAGGGTTTCCTCGATGCATACGACGCGGTCGCAGGAACCCCGTTGCTTGCTCGTCCGATGAGTGCAGACACAGGCGAAGGGTGCGCCAACCTCGCGGGTGGCGCCGCGATCGCCCGCAACACCATCTATGCGATCTGCGACACCGGAAGCGCCGGTGGCGGCTGGATCATCGCCTACCAAGTCCCTCAAGCAAAAGGCAGATAGGGGAAATCACACGTTCAAGAACCTCGGGCCGTTTGCGGCACTAGGTAAACGGCCCCCGGGTTTCCCGGGGGCCGTTCTCTTAGGAGACCGGTTTCAGGGGGGCGAGGCTCAGGTCCAGACGTTTCTCCCCTGCGTCGGGGAAGTTGACCGTTGCTTCGAGTCCGAAGTTCGAGCGGGCGATCTCGACGATCGTGCCGCGGCCCCATCTCGTGTGTTCGACCTCTTGACCCACCTTGAACACGGTTGGGTCGTGAGTGGCGCCGGTGGCTCGAGCCTTGCCCGTCTTTGCCTGCTGGCCGGCCTGGTGGATCAGCTCGTTCGGGATCTCGGCGAGGAACCGCGAGGCAGGGTTGTAGTTCAAACCGCCCCAGAGGCTGCGTGACCATGCGTTCAGGAGATAGAGGCGCTCGCGCGCTCGGGTGATGCCGACGTAACAGAGACGACGCTCCTCTTCGAGCTGATCCGGGTCCCCGAGGGACCGGATGTGGGGGAACACGCCGTCCTCCATGCCGACGATGAAGACCACCGGATACTCGAGGCCCTTGGCGTTGTGCATCGTCATAAACGTGACGCCCTCTTCCTCTCCCTCTTGTCTGTCGGTGTCGGTGATGAGAGAGATGCCTTCGAGGAAGTTCGTGAGACTGGGGTCTTCTGCGGATTCGTCGTACTCACGTGCCACACCGGCGAACTCCCGGAGGTTCTCTTGCCGGGACAAAGCTTCGAACGACCGCTCGGAGGCAAGCTCGTCCATGTAGCCGGTGATCTCCCATGTCATCTCGACGATCTCGGCCACACTCATGCCTTCGTCGGCGAGCTTGATGCGGTTGAACAATCTCGCCGCTTCGAGAACACCACCCAACGCCTTCTTAGTCAGACCGGGGACCTCTTCCGCAAGCTCGAACGCTTCGCCCAGCCCGATGTCTTGCTGTCGGGCGAACTCGGAGATCCTCGCAAGGGTCGTATCGCCTATCCCGCGGCGAGGTGCTTGCGCAGCTCGGGCGACGCTGACCGAATCCTGGGGGTTCACCGCGCTTCGCAACCACGCGATCAGGTCTTTGACCTCTTTGCGCTCGTAGAACCGCACTCCACCAACGACCTTGTAGGCAACCTCCTCCTTGGAGAAGATCTCCTCGAGTACGCGGGACTGCGCGTTCGTTCGGTAGAAGACGGCTACGTCGGCCAGCGCATGGCCGTGTTCCTGCAGACGCTTGATCTCGCCGGCGACCCATGACGCCTCGTCATGCTCGTTCTGTGCGTGATAGCGGGTAATGAGTTCGCCAGCGGTGGACTCGGTCCACAGCGATTTCGGTTTGCGCATCGCGTTGTTCTCGATGACCGCATTCGCAGCATTGAGGATCGTTTGGGTGGACCTGTAGTTCTGCTCGAGGGTGATGACGTGTGCTTCTTCCCAGTCTCGTTCGAAGTCGAGCAGATTCTTAATCGTGGCACCGCGGAAGGCATAGATGCCCTGGTCCGCATCGCCGACGACGAAGATGTTTCTGTATTTGCCCGCGAGCATCGTCGCTAGTCGTGACTGTGCGTGGTTCGTGTCTTGGAACTCGTCGACAAGTACATGTTCGAAGCGTGACTGATAGTGGCCGAGCACCTCGGGAAAGCGATCGAATATCTCGACCATGCGGGTGATGAGGTCATCGAAGTCGAACGCGCCGTTGTCTCGCAGCCGTCGCTGATATTCGACGTAGATCTCACCGATCGTCTTCTCCCACGGGTTGTCGGCGAAATCCGAATACACGCCTGCATCGATCAGCCGGCTCTTCGCGTCGGAGATAGCTGCTGCGATCGCTCGAGGAGGGAACCGCTTGGGATCGACGTTGAGTTCCTTCATGCACGCCTTGATCAAGCGATCCGAGTCGGACGCGTCGTAGATCGAGAACGACGAGCGGATGCCGAGGTTGTGGGACTCGCGTCTGAGCATCCGCACGCACGCCGAGTGGAAGGTCGAGACCCACATCTTGTCGGCTACCGAGGAGCCCACTAGTTCGCCCACCCGCTTCTTCATCTCGGCTGCCGCCTTGTTCGTGAACGTGATCGCGATGATGGCGAACGGCGAGGTCCCCTCCCTGATGAGGTGGGCGATCCGATGCGTCAGGACCCGGGTCTTGCCCGAACCGGCCCCCGCGACGACCAAGACCGGCCCACCGGCGTGGGTGACGGCCTCGAGCTGCACCGGATTGAGGGTCGAAAGAGGGTCTTGGTCCATCGTTGCCAAGGTACGCCTCAGGCGGGACGTTTACGGACCTTCGCGACCAACCTCGCCAGCCCGGTTCGTTCCTTGGCCGTGAGACCGAGGGCCAAGAAGGCGAGTACGTAGGTCACGAGCCCGGTCACCGTCGTCACGAGGAGGTCGATCCACCAGGTGCCGCCGATCCCCCGGTGGACGAGCCACATCACTCCGAACGCGAGCGCGGCCGGCGGGATGAGCCGTGCGTAGTCCCGCTCGTACGGCGAGATCTTCACGAAACGCCGAACGAGCACGAGCCTTGCGATGTTCGACACCCCGAAGGTCACGGCGTTCGCGATGGCTGCCCCTTCGATCCCGTACCTAGGGCAGAGGATCAGTGCGAGGGTCAGGCTCACCACGAGCGAGCACGCGTAGACGACCAGGTCCCAACCGGTACGGCCCACCATGATGAGGATGAAGCCCACACTGCCCGTTGCGATATTCACGAACTGGCCCGCAAGCAGGATCAGCAGCGCCGTCTGACCTCCGACGAACTCTCCGCCGAAGATGCGCAGTGCGCTCTCGGGGGCGACCGCTAGGACGAGGAAGATCGGCAAGGTCGCGGCCATCGTCCAGCGGGTCAAGGTCTTGAACAGCTTGTCCAGGCGTTCGCGCTCACCGCGGTTGTGGAGGTCCGCAACGTAGGGGCTGAACATCAAACTCACGGAGGTAAGGAAGAGAACCAGCACCTGTCCGGCCCGGAGGGCCGCAGAGTAAACACCGACCTCTGCATCGCTCGCATAGCGCGTTAGAACGAAAAGGTCCGTCCAGAACAACAGCTGCGAGAACAGCGCGGCAGGTGCGCGCGGCCCCGCGTAGCGCATCAGCTTGGACATCGCGCCGGGTTCCATCGGCGTGGTGTCCCAACCGCGGCTCTCCCGCCTCCAGAAAGAGACGCTCGCGAACGTGGCTATGACCCACGACAAGGAATAGGCAAGAACGGCCACCCAGGTCGTCTTGGACCACGAGAAACCGGCAACCATCAACAGGACCCACATCACCGGTTGGCCCGCCCAGAAGACGTAGAGCGTGTACCGCATGATCTTCAGGCCGCGGGTTGCCGACAGCCAAACATTCGTGACGGCAAGGAAGGGCAAACCGAACGCAGCTACTTCGACCACCCGATCGCCAAGCTCGGGGGGAACTGAGAAAAGGGACCGCACCGTGTCCGCAGCTGCATAGACCGCAACCGCAACCAAGGTGCTGACGACGCCTGCGATCAACACCGCACGTCCGACCGTCGCCCGCATGCGATCCCACCGGCCCATCCCCGCCTCGACGGCGACCTCTCGAACCACCGCCATGTCCATGCCCGCTCTCGTTGCGAAGGAGGCAACGAACAACGCCTGAGTGATGACCGTCACGACCCCGAAGCCCTCCCGGCCAAGGGTGTGCGTCATCACCAGTTGAGCCGCAAGGGTCGCCAGCGCGGCAACGACGATGCCGGCGACGTTCTGTGAGGTTCCGGAAAGGATGCTGAGGTAGTCACCGCCCCCGGTAGCGGTTCTCGGTGTTGCTACTGCCCTACTCCCACTCGATCGTGCCCGGTGGTTTCGACGTGACGTCATAGACAAGGCGATTTACACCGGGCACCTCGTTGACGACGCGGTTAGAGATCCGCTCCAGGAGGTCGTAAGGCAAGCGTGCCCAGTCCGCTGTCATCGCGTCCTCGCTCGTAACCGCGCGCAACACGATCGGGTAGCCGTAGGTGCGCTCGTCACCCATGACGCCGACGGAACGAACCGCAGGGAGCACTGCAAAGCTCTGCCAGATGTCACGTAGAAGACCGGCCTTCTTGATCTCGTCGAGCACGATCGTGTCGGCGCCACGGAGGATCTCGAGACGTTCCGAGGTGACTTCGCCGATGATCCGCACCGCGAGACCAGGGCCGGGGAACGGTTGACGCCACACGATCTCTTCCGGGAGACCGAGCTCTTCGCCGACGCGCCTGACTTCGTCCTTGAACAGATTCCGCAGTGGCTCGACGAGTTCGAACTTCATGTCATCGGGAAGACCACCCACGTTGTGGTGACTCTTGATCTTCGCGGCGTCCTTCGTGCCCGACTCGATCACATCCGGATACAAGGTTCCTTGGACGAGGAAACGCGCGTCACCCACCTCGTCGCGAGCAACCTCTTCGAACACCCGGATGAAGGTTTCGCCGATGATCTTTCGCTTCGTCTCGGGATCGGTGACCCCCGAAAGCTTCTCGAGGAAACGATCCGCGGCTTTGACGTGGATCAGGTCGATCTTCAAGTGGCGACGGAAAGATTCTTCGACCTGCTCGGCCTCGCCTGCACGAAGAAGTCCGTGGTCGACGAACACGCACGTCAGCTGGTCTCCGATCGCACGGTGCACCAGCGCGGCAGCGACCGATGAGTCGACACCGCCTGACAGCCCGCAGACGACTCGCTCGGTTCCCACCATCGCCTGGATCTGCTCGACCGCCGAGTCGATGATCGATGTCATCGTCCAACTCGGAAGGAGGTCGCACGCGTCGTAAAGGAAGTTCTTCAGTAGGTCCTGGCCCCACGGTGTGTGTGCAACCTCGGGGTGGAACTGCACCCCGTAGAAGCCACGGTCGGTGTCCTCGAAGGCAGCAACGGGCGAAGAAGGTGTGGACGCCGTCGGGCGGAAGCCCTCCGGTGGCGTCACTACAGAATCGTTGTGGCTCATCCAGACCGTCTGGTCCGTGGGCAGCTCGGCGAAGAGCACCGACGAAGAGGCACCGACCTCCAGCGTGGTTTTCCCGAACTCGGCGATGCCGGTGTTCGCTACCTCGCCACCCAAGGTCTGGGCCATCAGTTGCTGCCCGTAGCAGATGCCTAGCACGGGCACCCCGAGTTCGAAGAGCTTGGGGTCTGCGGTCGGCGCCCCCGGCTGGTGGACCGACTTCGGCCCCCCCGACAACACGATCCCTGCGGGGTTCTTGGCCTTGATCTCCGCCACGGGCATGTCGTGAGGAACGATCTCCGAGTAGACGTGGGCTTCCCTCACCCTGCGTGCGATCAGCTGGGCGTACTGGGCTCCGAAATCGACTACGAGTACGGGGGGATGCTCCGGTTGCGGCATAGGTCAGATTACCGCGAGCCCCTCCGGGAGCCCGGCATGCGTGCCTCCACCACGACGCTGAGGCCGTCATCGTCGGTGGCCACGTGGTAGTCCTCCAAGCCCGCCCGCTTCACAGACTTCTTGATAAGAGGTGCGGTGTCATCCGACATCTCGAGGAGCAACCACCCTCCGGGCTTCAAGAGGTCAACCGAACCGTCGATGGCGTGCTTGATGAGACTCAGCCCGTCGTCCGAGTGGTCGGTCAACGTGAAGACCGGCTCGTGGTCTTTCACCTCGGAGGGGAGATCGTCGAGTTCTCCCAGCGGGACATATGGCACGTGGCCCGTGATGACGTCGACCTTGCCCTTGAGGCGATCGGGTAACGCGCCGTACATGTCGCCGCGCTTCAAGGTCACGTTCTTGATACCGAGACCGCGTGCGTTCTCGCGTCCCATCTTGAGGCCTTCTTCTTGGATGTCGGTGCCCCATACATCGGCGCTGGGAACCTCGTCGGCGATGGCAAGCGCGATGGGCCCCGCACCGGTGGCAACGTCGACAACGATCGGGTGCTTCCGGCCTTTGAGCTTCTTCACCGCGCGCTCGACGGTGAGCTCTGACGATGGCCTCGGCACGAATGCCCCCGGCCGAACCTTTAGTTCGAGGCCGAAGAATTCGATCTTTCCGCGGATGAACGGTTGCGGCTCGCCGTCGGCGCGGCGCGCGATGTAAGAGAGGTACCGCTCTCGAAGTCGAAGTGGGGGCTCTAGGTCGTCGGGAAGATCTTCAGCCTCGTCGTCGGTGATGCGTAGCGCAGACGCGAGCAGCTGCCGAGCTTCGTACAAGTCGTCGTGATCTTCGAAACGCGCTGAGCTGTCGGCCAAGACCCGTTCGCCAAGCTCCAGTAGCTCTTTGACGGACTTGGGCTCGCTCATAGTGGCGGAATGTTACTTCCGCCTTCCTGCCCGCAAGGACGTTAGTGGCGGAAGAGATCGCGGTGTCCGTGTCCGGTCATTTCCTAGATGGTGCATCACCGAATCGGACATCTCCGGGATTTCGGCTAGACGGTTTCGTCCAGCCTTTGCTCGTCGCTGGGGACCTCGATCGTGGGGCGCTCGAGTTCGGAAGAAAGGACGATCGTGGTTCGGGTGCGAGCAACCCCCGGGATCAATCGGATGCGCCTCAGCAGACGCTCGAGATCCTTGTTGGTCGCGGTACGGATCTTGATCATGTAGCAGTCCTCGCCCGCGATGCGGTGGAACTCGAGAACATCGGGCTCGTCACAGATCCGGGCGACTATCGGATCGTCGGCCGCGAACTCATTGCCTTCCGACAAGGTGACCATCACGAAACAGACGTGATTGCGGTCAAGGATCTCGGGGTCGAGGATCGCGGTGTAGCCGGCGATCACGCCCTTCTGCTCGAGCTTCCGGACCCGTTCGTGGACGGCCGGGCCCGAGAGGCCGACCTCTTTGGCGATGGCAGCGTGAGACATGCGTCCGTCTTGGCGGAGCAACGTAAGGATCTTGCGGTCCACGACATCGAGACGCATCCGGTTACTCCTTAGCTGCTGAAGTCGTTGTGGCTGACCCAGTCATCACCGTCGCTGGTGTCGACCCCGAAGGTCAGCGCCAGAACGGAAAGTCCTAGAGGCACGCCCATGAAGATTGCTAGGTCGAACAACATATTTACACCTACTTCCTAAAGCGAACAACCGATATGACAGAAGTAATCTTAGGGCCTCCGGGCCGTTCTGTCAAACATATCCAAGGTAGAAATGCCGAAGGGCCGGGGATTCCCCGGCCCTTCTTGCGATTCACTGAATGATTTAAAGGTGCAGCATCATTTCGCCTTGGATACTTCGGCTAGCGTCCCATCCCTAGGCGTTGGGCGGTCTGGAGGGCTTTCCCTTCCGTCTTCAGGGCGGGAGCCACCATGACCTCGGCTTTCTGGAACTCCTTGATGTTGGCGTAACCGCAGGTTGCGAGGCTCGTCCGAAGGGCACCGAACAGGTTCAAGCGTCCGTCGTTCTCGTGAGCCGGGCCGACGAGGATCTCCTCGAGGGTTCCGAGGGTCGAAGTCTTGACACGGGCTCCCCGGGGCAAGGTCGGGTGGAACGTCGCCATCCCCCAGTGGTAGCCGTGGCCCGGAGCCTCTTCGGCCGTTGCCAGAGGTGAACCGATCATCACCGCGTCAGCGCCACACGCGATCGCCTTGGCGATGTCACCCCCCGTGCGCATGCCGCCGTCTGCGATCACGTGGCAGTAGCGACCGGTCTCGTCGAGATGACGGATCCGTGCGCCGGCTGCGTCCGCTATCGCGGTTGCCTGCGGAACGCCGACGCCGAGCACACCGCGAGTCGTGCACGCGGCCCCCGGACCGACACCGACGAGCACGCCCATCGCACCCGTGCGCATCAAGTGAAGAGCGGTCGAATACGACGCGCACCCACCGACGATGACCGGGATCTCGTACGTCGAGATGAATCGTTTCAGGTTGAGGGGCTCGTGCTGTGTCGAGACGTGCTCGGCCGACACAACCGTTCCCTGGATCACAAGGATGTCGAGTTCGGCCTCGAGCGCCAGCTTGTGATACCGCTCGACCTTCTGAGGGGTCAACGACGCGGCCGCAACCGCGCCTGCTTCTTTGATCTCGCGGATGCGCTTGTAGATCAGCTCTTCCTTGACGTCTTCTTGGTAGAGCTGCTGCATGCGAGCGGTGGCCTTGTCATCTTCTAGCTCTGCGATCTCGGCGAGGATCGATTCGGCATCCTCGTAGCGGGTCTGCAGACCTTCGAGGTTGAGGACGGCTACCCCACCGAGTCGACCGATCTCGATCGCCGAACGGGTCGACACGACCCCGTCCATCGCCGACGCCATAAGGGGAAGCTCGAACTTGAAGGCATCGATCTCCCACGAGATGTCGACATCGTCGGGGTCCCGGGTGCGCCGGGAAGGGACGATCGCGATGTCATCGAATCCATAGGCCCTGCGGCCCGACTTACCGATACCGATCTCTATCTCCACCCGCGACCCTCCTCTACTTTGCTTCGAATCAAACTAGTGGTCTTGATCTTGTGTAACAAGCTTTCCCGACATCTCTTCCTTGAGGACTTGGACATCGGCATCAACCATGATCCGGACCAACTCCTCGAACGTCGTTTTCGGTTCCCAGCCCAGCACTTCCTTCGCCTTGCTTGCATCGGCGAGGAGGTAGTCCACCTCGGATGGGCGGTAGTACTTGGGGTCGACCTCGACGTATGCCTCCCAGTCGAGCCCGACGTGATCGAACGCAAGTTGGGCGAACTCTCGCGGGCTATGTGCCTCGCCGGTGCCGATGACGAAATCCTGTGGCTCGTCCTGCTGGAGCATCATCCACATCGCCTCGACGTATTCGGGGGCGTAACCCCAGTCCCGCTTGGCATCGAGATTCCCGAGATAGAGCTTCTCTTGAAGCCCCGCTTTGATGCGAGCGACCGCACGGGTGATCTTGCGAGTGACGAACGTTTCGCCCCGGCGAGGGGATTCGTGGTTGAACAGGATCCCGTTGGCGGCGTAGGTGCCGTGCGCCTCGCGGTAGTTGACTGCTGTCCAGTAGGCGAACAATTTCGCGACCCCGTAGGGCGACCGTGGATGGAACTTCGTGTCCTCGTTCTGAGGTGGGGGGGTCGCGCCGAACATCTCGGACGACGACGCTTGGTAGAAGCGGGTCTTGACCTGGGAGGCCCTGATCGCTTCGAGGATGCGAACCGTGCCCATGCCTGTGGTCTCGCCCGTGTACTCGGGGATCTCGAAGGAGACCATCACGTGGCTCTGGGCCCCAAGGTGATAGATCTCGTCGGGCTGGAGGTCCCGGATGAGGTTCACGAGGCCCCCGGAGTCCGACAGGTCCCCGTGATGGAGCCTCAAGCTGACCTCAGCCTCGTGCGGGTCCTGGTAGATATTGTCAAGACGGGCCGTGTTGAAGCTGGATGAGCGCCTGACCAGGCCGTGGACCTCGTAGCCCTTCCCCAGCAGGAGCTCGGCGAGGTAGGACCCGTCCTGGC
>JAXDJJ010000002.1:0-4490 GCA_034665745.1 Actinomycetota bacterium
TCTTTCTTTGACTGCCGGCCCTGTCGGACCAACTGCTGGATGGTCGGCACTGACTCTCCTTCGCGGGTTCAACCCGCAGCTCGGCCCGGCATCGTTCTGCCGGGCGCACCTCACCTCTATGCAGCCCGTGTGGGCTTTATCTCTGCGTGTCCGAGAGATAGGGGCCGCGCGTAGCTATGCGGATGTCCTCTCGGTGCAGTCGTTCGGCGATCTACCCCGACTCCGGAGGTTCCCGGGGCAACCGGGCCTTCCGAAGCTCACCGAACTCGGGTTCTAGCTTCACATCGCGGCGTTGGCCCTGAGGCCTACGCGAGAACCGCGCCCCGTACTCCAGGCGCGACGGGGAAGGATAAGCCCCCTGCGCTAGACGGTCAAACAGGCCTCCAACTCAACGAAAGAAGCCCCCGGGGGAGGGGGCTTCTTCGGTTCGGGAAAGAACGATCTAGCAATCCATGCAGGGCTGCTCGGGCTCGATCTTGTCGGCGAGGTCCCGCAGCATGGCTGCGGCGTTGCGCCGAGGGTCGGTGGGCGCCCGGTGGTGACGGATCGAGCGGACCAAGCGGGCACGTTCCGCATCGTCGAGCCGGGTACGAGCCAGCTGGTCTGCTGCACTTCCCAGGGGATCGACTATCGACATGCGGTGCCTCCTGCTCTATCCTGTTCGAGGTATCTCGAACGACTGATTCGAAATATATCGAATACCTAGGCAGGAGTCAAGTCACGATTCGATGAATGTCGAACGGAAGGTCCCACAGGTCCTGGGGATGTCTCGGGCGACCCGCACGGGTCCTGCCCTGGAGATCCATGCCTCGGAGGCCTCCGAGGTGGTCATGAGCCTGTTCCTGATGACCGCCGACTGTGATTTCGACACCTACGACCTCCCCACCGAGCGCCTCGATTCGATCAAGGAGTCGGGCATCCCGGCACCGTTGCAGGCAGAGATCGACGAGCTCATCGCGGGATCGGAGCTCGTGGCGGGGCTCGCCGGGTTCGTAGCCGACCTCGACGGCCCCCTTGACCTCCCGGCCCTGGTCGACCACATCGCCGGGCTCCCCGCGCTCGAGATCCAGCTTCAACTGCTCGGGTATTACCAGCACGGTCACGCCGATGCCCCCCCGGAAGTCATCAAGGCGGCCGCCGAAGGCGACGCCGATGCGGCTGCCAAGTTGTTGGTGGCGTTCAAGGATCATCAGGACTGGTTGCCCGAGCTGAGCAAGCTCCTCGAGCTAGGACCCGACCGCGTCAAGGAACTTCTGCTGTCGATCCTCCCGGCGTGGTGCCGGGACGTGTGGCCGAAGTTCGGGATCGACATGGCGATCCTCGAGGCGGAGGCAGAGCGCCGACGTGCTCAAGCCAAGAAACTGTCGCTAGAGAAGCTGATCGAAACCGCCACCAACGGGTTCGAGTACAGACCGGACCCGCACGACCGGCGCATCCTGTTGTTCCCGTCGCTGATCCTCAGTCCGTGGATGGTCTACCTCGACCACAAAGATCAGAAGGCCATCTGCTATCCCGCGGGAGACTCCCCCGCCGAGCCCGGGGTCATGAGCCAGGCTCAACTCGCGCGCTTCTACAAGGCGCTTGGTGACGAAGGTCGTCTCGAGGTGTTGAAACGTCTCGCTACCGGTCCGTTGTCGTTGATGGAGGCAGCCGAGGTCATGGGCGTCGCCAAGTCGACCGCCCATCACCACTTGAGCCTGTTGCGCCATGCAGGTCTCGTGCTGATCCGCGAGGACAACGGCGATAAGACCTGGTCACTGCGTCGTGACCTCTTGCCCCAGGCGGGCGAGATCCTAAATACGTTCCTTCAGACATAGAAAGAGGCCCCCGGTTCCCCGGGGGCCTCTTTTGGTTCTGTGTTCGGCGCTATTCGGCTGCTGAGGTGACTCCTTCGTCGGTCACGTCGACCGACTCGGCCTCTGCTTCGTCCTCGTCATCTCCCGAGCCATTCGAGCCTGCGAGGATCGAGGTGTCGATCGCCTCGTCGCCCTCGTCGGGCACCGCCGAGAGACCCGGCATGCCGAGGAGCTCGCGTGCAGCTTCCTCGCCATCCGTGCCCTCCCGTGGCGGAAGACCGAACATGGCTCTCGCCTCGTCGTCGGAGATAGCTCCCTCGCCCTTCGTGACGGGGCGGATCGAACGGTAGCGAGTCATGCCCGTACCGGCCGGGATCAGCTTTCCGATGATGACGTTCTCCTTGAGGCCGAGCAGCGGGTCCGACTTGCCGCGGATAGCGGCTTCGGTCAGGACTCGAGTCGTCTCCTGGAAGGACGCCGCCGACAACCACGACTCGGTTGCCAAGGAGGCCTTGGTGATACCCATGAGCATCGGACGAGCGGTCGCAGGCTCGCCGCCGCCACCGACGGTCTCCTCGTTCGCGGTTGCGAACGACTTGGCGTCGACCAGGTCACCCGGAAGGAACGTCGAGTCCCCGGACTCCTGGATCTGCACCTTGCGGAGCATCTGACGAACGATGAGCTCGATGTGCTTGTCGTGGATCGGCACACCCTGGCTGCGATAGACCGACTGGACCTCGTTCACCAGGTAGATCTGCACGTCACGTGCACCCAGCACCTCGAGGATCTCGTCCGGGTCTTTGGAACCTTCGGTCAATGCCTCACCTGCGACGACCGCATCACCGTTACGGATACGGATACGTGCACGGCGCGGCACCTTGTAGGTGATGGGCTCGGACCCGTCGTCCGGGATGAGCTCAAGGGAACGAGCCTTCTCGTCCTCGTGCACCTCGACACGACCGGAGACCTTTGCGATCTCGGCCTTGCCCTTAGGTGTACGGGCCTCGAACAGCTCGACCACACGAGGCAGACCGTGCGTGATGTCCTCACCTGCAACACCACCGGTGTGGAACGTACGCATCGTTAGCTGCGTTCCCGGCTCACCGATCGACTGGGCAGCGACGATACCGACCGCTTCACCCATCTCGACGAGGTTGCCGGTCGCCGGCGACACGCCGTAGCACTGCTGACAGACGCCGTAGCGAGCGTCACACATGAGAGTGCTGCGGATCACGAGCTGCTTGACGCCCGCGTTTGCGATCTCGTTGGAGAGCTCTGCCGTGACCTCGGTACCGGCCGGAACGATGACCGTCCCATCCTCGGTGACCGCGTCCTCGAGCAGGATGCGTGCGTGCAGCTTCTGCTTGAGGTGCGCACGCTCTGCAACGACGTCAAGACGGATACCGCGATCGGTGCCGCAGTCCTCCGCTCGCACGATGACTTCCTGTGCGACGTCGACGAGACGACGGGTCAGGTAACCGGAGTCGGCCGTACGGAGTGCCGTGTCGGCCAAACCCTTACGGGCACCGTGCGTCGAGATGAAGTACTCGAGCACGGACAGACCTTCACGGAAGTTCGCACGGATAGGCCTCGGGATGATGTCACCACGAGGGTTCGCAACGAGACCACGCATACCGGCCAGCTGACGGATCTGCTGGACGTTTCCACGTGCTCCGGAGTTCGCCATCATCCAGATCGGGTTCAGGTCGTCGAAGTTCTCGACCATGGCGTTCTTCACCTGGTCGGTGGCCTCGGTCCAGATCTCGATGAGCTCCTGGCTGCGCTCGTCGGCGGTCATGATCCCCTTCGAATACTGGGATTCGACCTTGTCCGCGCGCTTCTGGTGCTCCTCGAGGATCTTCGGCTTGCTCGCCGGCGTCGTGACGTCCTGAAGACCGACCGTCACACCGGACTTCGTGGCGAACTTGAAGCCGCTGTCTTTCACCGCATCCAGGGTCTCCGACAGGGTCTTCTTGTCGTAGGTCCGGGCACAGCGGTCGATGAGAGCAGCGAGCTCCTTCTTCTTCACGGGGGTGTTCTGGTAGGGGAAGTCCTCCGGGAACGCCTCGTTGAAGATGACGCGACCGGCCGACGTCTCTTGGAGACGCTTGGGGTTCGCATCGAACTCTTCCTGGGTCTCGCCCTCGAAGCGCTTGAGCCCACGCACCTTGACCTTGGCGTGGATCCCGACGACCTTCGCGTCGTACGCGCTCAGCAGTTCGCTGGGCGACGAGAAGATCTTGCCTTCACCGGGCTCGCCGTCGTGGGCAACCGTCAGGTAGAAGACGCCGATCACGATGTCCTGCGTCGGAGCGACGATCGGGTCACCGTGTGCCGGGCTCAACACGTTGTGTGCGGAGAGCATCAGCAGACGGGCCTCGGCCTGCGCTTCGGACGACAGTGGAACGTGGACGGCCATCTGGTCACCGTCGAAGTCCGCGTTGATCGCAACACAGACCAACGGGTGGACCTGGATCGCCTTGCCCTCGACGAGAACCGGCTCGAACGCCTGGATACCAAGGCGGTGAAGCGTCGGTGCACGGTTCAGCAGGACCGGGTGCTCGTGGATGATCTCCTCGAGCACGTCCCACACGTGCGGACGCGAACGCTCGACCATGCGCTTCGCCGACTTGATGTTCTGCGCGTGGCCTAGGTCGACCAGACGCTTCATCACGAACGGCTTGAAGAGCTCCA
>JAXDJJ010000003.1:0-33729 GCA_034665745.1 Actinomycetota bacterium
GCTGGGTCATCTCCAGCATCGCCTCGGCCCGATGTATGCGGGTGGCTTCCACGGGTGGGCCCAGACCTTGGCCGACGGCATCAAGTTCATCTACAAGGAAGACATCATCCCGGCGGCGGCAGACAGACGGGTGTTCAAGCTCGCACCGGCAGCGATCTTCGTGCCGGTGTTGATGCTGTTCCTTGTGCTTCCCGTCGATCGGAGCTTGATCGTCGAGGACCTCGACGTCGGCATCTTCTATCTGCTCGCGATCGGCTCCGTCGGTGTCATCGGGACCCTGATGGCCGGCTGGTCGTCCGCCAACAAGTACGCGCTGATCGGTGCGATCCGCGCAGCCGCTCAGCTGATCGCCTACGAACTTCCCATCGTGCTTACCGCCGCGGCGGTTGCGATGCTTGCGGGAACCCTTTCGATAGTTGGCATAGTCGAGGCGCAGGACTGGCCGTTCATCTTGTGGCCCCCGGGCATCGGTCTCGCATTGTTCGCGGTGTTCCTCATCGGTGCGATCGCCGAGATGAACCTTCCACCGTTCGACATGCCTGTTGCGGAGTCGGAGATCATCACCGGCGCGTTCACGGAGTACTCGGGGATGCGCTTCATCTTTGCCTTCTTCTTCGCCGAGATGGGACACATCGTTGCGTTCAGCGGTATCGCCTCCACCCTTTTCCTAGGTGGGTATCGGCCGATCGTTCCGTGGGGGCCCTTGGAGCACATCCCGGGCATCGTCTGGTTCATGGGCAAGTTGTTCTTCATGTTCTTCTTCATCATCTGGATCAGGTTCACGTTCCCAAGACTTCGTGAGGATCAACTTCAGAAGTTGGCGTGGAAGTACCTCATCCCGATCTCGCTGGTGCTAGTGCTCGCCACAGGCGCCTGGGTCCTCTACGCACCGGAGGCACTGTGGCCATAGACGAGCGTCAGAGCAACTACGAGGAGATGCGTCTCAAGAAGGCGCGCAAGCTTGGCTACGGCATCGGCCTGATCAAGGGCATGGCCGTCACTCTGAAGCACCTCTTCAAGCACAACTCCGTCATCCAGTATCCGGACGAGCGACAGGACCTCTCGCCGCGTACGCGCGGTGTCATCGCGTTGAAGGAAGAGAACTGCACGGTCTGCATGCTGTGCGCCCGTGAGTGTCCGGACTGGTGCATCTACATCGACTCGCACAAAGAGACCCTGCCCCCGAAGCGCGAGGGTGGACGTCAGCGCAAGCGCAACGTGTTGGACCGTTTCGCGATCGACTACGCCCTGTGCATGTATTGCGGTATATGCGTCGAGGTCTGTCCTTACGACGCGCTGTTCTGGTCGCGTGAATTCGAATACGCCGAGTCCGACATCCGGAACCTGACCCACGAGAAGGAGCGCCTCTCCGACTGGATGGCGACGGTCCTTCCGCCCCCGCCTCTAGAGGAAGGTGCGCTACTGCCGGGTCAGGCTGAGCCCGCTCTCCCCGAGCCCGCGATCCCCGCTCCCGCGCCTGTGGCGTCCGCCGACGCCGGCGCTCCCTCCGGGACGCACACCGAACAGGCGACGCCTCCTCCTGCCCCTGATGATTCGGGTGCCGATCAGTCTCTAGAGACAGCGTCCCTACCGGGAGCACCGTCGCCGTCGGAGTCGAAGGCTCCCGAGCCTGTGGTCGAGAAGGAGCCCGAGCCGGAGCCGGAGGCGCCCAAGTTGAGTGAAGAACAGGTGGCGCAGTTCCAGGAGTCGCCCGGGCCGAATGTCGAAGTGCCCCACGAGGCTCCCCATCCGGTTGCCTTGGAGCGCACCGAAGATCCGGAAGCCGTTTACCAGCAAGTGCTTCAGGAGCAACTCGACAAGGGGTCGTCACCTCAGGTTGCTGAGGCACGCGCCAAGGTCGCGCGGGTCAAGGCAGAGCGCGGAATCAAGCGCGGTCCGACCCCCGTCGAGGTCGAGAAGCCGGTACCGAGCGCACCGACCAAAGGGCGTCCGACCGAGCCCGAGCCCGGTGGTGCACCCGAGGCGAAGGACATCAAGCCGGACCCAGGTCCCGTGGCTCCGACCGAGGAAGAGTCGTGAGCGCGGCCCTCTGGCAACAGATCGTGTTCTGGGCTTTGGCAGTTGTGATGGCGTTCGCTGCCATCAGGGTCGTCACCACTCGCAATGTCGTGCATGCCGCCTTGTACCTGGTGGGGACCTTGCTCGGAGCAGCTGCTATGTACGTCCTTCTGTTCGCGGAATTCGTCGCGTGGGTACAGGTGCTCGTCTACGTTGGCGCCATCGTCGTTCTGATGCTTTTCGGGCTGATGCTCACCCGCGCAGACATCGGCAAGTCCAACTTCGACAACGATCAGAGGTTGCTTGCAGCCGTGTGCTCTGCTGCCGTCTTCGGTGTGACCAGTTGGGTACTCGTCGACGCATTCGAGGGCCAAGAGATCTCGCTGGCCCGAACCACCGGTACGACCACAGCGAGCATCGGTG
Source organism: Actinomycetota bacterium (assembly GCA_034665745.1). GTDB lineage: Bacteria > Actinomycetota > CADDZG01 > CADDZG01 > WHSQ01 > JAXDJJ01. The sequence continues at coordinate 2,443 of JAXDJJ010000003.1, forward strand.
ACGCGATCTTCTCGGCTTACGTGCTGCCGTTCGAGGTCGTGTCCGTCCTCCTCTTGGCGGCACTGGTCGGGGCGGTCGTTATCGCTCGACGTGACACGGGAGACGAGTGATGCCGGTCCACTATTTCCTCGTGCTCTCGGCCTTCTTGTTCTCCATCGGGATCTACGGAGTGCTGGCGCGGCAGAACGCGGTTCTGGTGCTGCTGTCGATCGAGTTGATGCTCAATGCCGTGAACATCAACCTGATTGCGTTCTCGGCCTGGTTCGAGGGCCGGGGCTTGCCCGGACAGATATTCGCTCTATTCGTTATCGCGGTCGCGGCTGCGGAGGTCGGAGTTGGCCTTGCGATCGTGATCCTCATCTACCGGAACCGGCAGACCGTCGATGTCGACGAGATGTCGTTGATGAAGTGGTGAGCAGATGACGGAATACATGTGGCTGGTTCCTCTGCTCCCCGTGCTGTCCTTCTTTGCGATCCTGTTCTTCGGGAAAAAGACGAAGAGCCGCGGTCACTGGTTCGGCATAGGGGCTCTCGGGATCGGTTTCGCTATGTCCCTGTTCGCGTTCATCCAACTTGCGGCCGGTAACGCAGCCGTCGAGAAGTCGTGGAACTGGTTCAAGATCGGGGACACGATCAACCTCGAGTTCGGGATGCACTACGACTTCCTGACCGGGGTCATGTTCGTCGTGGTCACGTTGATCGCGCTGCTCGTTCACATCTATTCGACGGGCTACATGCACGATGACGAGCGCTACACGATCTTCTTCGCCTTCTTGTCACTGTTCACCGGGTCGATGCTTTTCATGGTCATCGCGAACAACCTGCTGCAACTCTTCGTCGGTTGGGAGCTGGTCGGTGTCTGCTCGTACTTCCTGATCGGCCACTACTGGGAGGAGAAGGAGAACTCCTCGGCCGCCATGAAGGCGTTCATCACCAACAGGGTCGGCGACATGGCGTTCCTGTTCGGGATCTTCGTGCTGTTCTTCGCAGGCCATGGATTCAACATCGAGGCGTTGAACCATGCGGTTCACGAAGGACACCTTGGCGGGACGGTCCTCACGGTCGGAGCTCTTCTGCTGTTCGGTGGCGTGATCAGCAAGTCGGCCCAGTTCCCCTTGTACGTGTGGCTTCCTGACGCGATGGCCGGCCCCACCCCGGTCTCGGCACTCATCCACGCAGCCACGATGGTCGTAGCCGGCGTTTACCTGGTCGCCAGGATGTTCCTGTTGTTCGAGGGTGCCGGCTCCGCTCTGCAAGTGGTCTCGGTCGTTGCTGCGATCACGATGCTCTTGGCGGCGATCCTTGCTCTCGTTCAAGACGACATCAAACGCGTGCTCGCGTACTCGACGATCTCTCAGCTCGCGTACATGGTCGCGGCGCTCGGGGTCGGGGCCTACACGGCCGGTGTGTTCCACCTCTTCACGCACGCGATGTTCAAAGCCCTGCTCTTCCTCGGCGCGGGATCGCTGATCCACTCCGCTCATACGAACAACATGAGTGAGATGGGTGGGATGCGGAAGTACATGCCTCACACGTTCCGGACGTTCATGATCGGATCGCTGGGCCTTGCGGGCATCTTCCCCTTGGCCGGGTTCTTCTCGAAAGACGAGATCATCGGCGGGGCTCTGCGAAGCGCAAGCGAGGGTCGCCAGCTCACCTCGTGGATCGTCCTTATCTCGGCGATCCTCACCGCCTTCCTCACGGCCCTGTACGTGACGCGCATGCTCGTGAAGACGTTCTGGGGCGAGTACAAGGGGCATGGCACGCCGCACGAGAGCCCGGGCTCGATGGTCACTCCGCTGTGGATCCTCGCGGGAGCCACCATCACGGTCGGCTTCCTGGGCTTCCCCGTCATCGGACCGTTCAAAGAGTGGATCAACGTTCCGGGTGAGGTCCATCACGGGTTCGAGACCCTGTACAACATCATCCTTCCCGTCGGCGCGACCGTCGTTGCACTGGCCGCGATCGGACTTGGCATCCGGCTGTTCCATAAGCCGCGCAAGGAGATCGACATCGTTTCCGGTCCGTTCGGGTGGATGTATCGGTTCGTCGAGAACAAGTACTACCTCGACGACTTCTATCTGAAGGGGATCGTGAAGCCGATCCAGTACCCGATCGCACGCGCGACGTACTGGACGAGTCAGAAGATCTTTGATGGTGCAGTGAATAGCGCGGGTCGCGGTGCCGTTGCTCTATCGCGACCCGTGTACGACATACTCGATCAGCAGGTCATCGACTTCGCGGTCAACGGTGCTGCGGGGTTGACGGGTTATTCCGGTGGTCTTCTCAAGTACATCCAGTCTGGGAACGTGCAGCGGTACGCCGCGGTGCTCTTCGGAGCCATCGCGCTATTCGTCGCAGCGTTCGTGTTGCTCTAGAAAGGGGCACTAGGTATGGAGTGGTTCGACGGTGGCTGGGGGCTCAGCCTGGCGACGTTCCTGCCCCTGTTGGGCGCGATCGTCCTTCTCTTCGTGCCTGCCGCCAAGGAGCAGGCCGTCAAACTCGTCGGCACGATCTTCGCCGGTCTGGCACTGATCGCAGGCATAGGACTGTTACTGCGGTTCGACTATTCGCGTGCGGGGGACATCCAACTCGGCACGAATCTCGAGTGGATCACCCAGATCAACGCGCGGTATCACGTCGGAGTCGATGGGATGTCGTTGCCGTTGCTCGTGCTGTCGGTCCTCGTAACGTTCCTGTGCTGCATCTATCTCTGGTTCCACGTGCCCGATCCGGGCAAGCCGAAGGCATTGTTCGCTCTTGTTCTTCTGCTCGAGACTGGGATGAACGGGTCGTTCGTCGCACTCGACCTCATCTTGTTCTTCGTCTTCTGGGAGGTCGTGCTCGTCCCGATGTACTTCATGATCGGCGTCTGGGGGGGGCCGCGACGCGAATACGCGGCGGTGAAGTTCTTCCTCTACACGTTGTTCGGGTCGATCTTCATGCTGCTGGGTTTCCTGGCCATCTGGATCAACTCGGGCGGTCTCGACGGCGGAACGTTCGACATGATCACCTTGCGAGAACAAGGTGTGCATGCGACCGAGCTGTTCCAGAACCTCGTGTTCCTTGGCCTCTTCCTCGGATTCGCCATCAAGGTGCCGATGTGGCCGTTCCACACGTGGCTTCCGGATGCGCATACCGAGGCCCCCACCGTGGGCTCGGTGCTCCTGGCGGCGATCCTCCTGAAGATGGGCACGTACGGCTTCATCCGGATCGCATTGCCGATCCTTCCGGACGCGGCTGTGACATTCGCGCCGATCATCGGGATCCTCGCTGTCATTGCGATCATCTACGGAGCCTTGTGCTGTCTCGCTCAAACCGACCTGAAACGCTTGATCGCGTTCTCGTCGGTGGGGCACATGGGCTTCGTGATGCTCGGCATCGCGACGTTGACCGATGCGGGCATCAACGGTGCGATCTTCGGGATGGTGGCTCACGGTCTGATCACCGGAATGTTGTTCTTCCTTGCCGGCTCGATACACGAGCGCTATCACACGCGCGAGATCGCGGACCTGGGCGGGATCCTCAAACAGATACCTAGGTTCGGCACCCTGTTCACCTACGCGGCGATCGCGTCCCTGGGTCTACCTGGGCTAGCCGGTTTCTGGGGCGAGATGTTGGCTCTGCTCGGGTCCTACAACCCGGCCCCCGCGCTCGATCCGACGCTGTTCCGCGTGCTTATGGTCGGGGGTGGGGTCGGGACCGTACTGACGGCTGGATATCTGCTGTGGACGATCCAGAGGATCAACCTCGGACGCGTTCCCGAGAAGTTCGCCGACGGTCACGGGATCCAGGACGTCGTGACGCTGGAGTGGATCGCGTGGGCCCCGTTGCTCGTGCTGATCCTCGCCGTAGGCGTGTACCCGAAGATGATGCTGGGTCTAACCGACGGGGCGGTGCAGCAGATCATGCATCTGTTCGGCACCGTCGCAGGCCACTAGCGGACATCAGATGCAACTAGCGCAGTCGTTCATCCAAGCCGACGTCGATTGGCACGCGCTCGCACCCGAGCTCGTGATGATCACGGCTGCGTGCCTCGTCCTGGTTGTGGATCTTTTCGTGCCGCGTGCCATCAAATGGGTCGCCATGCCCCTGTCGGCAGCGGGGATCTTCGCCACCATCGCAGCGGTGGCCTCTCTGATCGGCGACGAGCGGACCACGCTCGCCGGATCCTTCGAGGTCGATGGGTTCGCCCTGTTGTTCAAAGGCTTGTTCGCCTTGATAGGGCTGGTGATCCTCGGTGTGTCGTTCCATTTCTTCCGGGAGGGCCGCTACTACCAAGGTGAGTACTACTTCCTGCTGATGTGCGGGCTCCTCGGGGGCATGGTGATGGCGAGCTCGCGCGACCTGATCTCGATCTTCATCGCGATCGAGCTCATCTCTATCCCCGGGATCATCATGACGGCGCTGCGTAAGGGCGATGCGAAGTCGAATGAGTCGGCCCTGAAGTTCTTCCTGTTCTCGGTGTTGTCCTCGGCGGTGATGCTCTACGGGATGTCGTTGATCTACGGGATCACGGGCGCGACCCAGCTCGATGCGATCCGGGATGCCTTGGCCGAAGCAGGAAGCCAACCTGTCATCACGATGAGTGTGTTCTTCATCGTGGTCGGGTTCGCGTTCAAGATCTCGGCCGTGCCGTTCCACTTCTGGGCCCCCGACACGTATGAGGGGGCCCCTTCGCCGGTGGCGGCGTTCCTCTCGACCGCGTCGAAGATCGGGGGGTTCGTCGGGCTGCTCGTGCTGATGTTCGTTGCGTTCCCGGACGTCGCCGATGACTGGCGACCGATCTTCGCGGTGCTCGCGGTCCTCACGATGACCGTCGGGAACCTGATCGCTCTGCGACAGACACACATCATCCGCTTGCTCGCGTATTCGGGGATCGCGCAGTCCGGCTACATCTTGGTCGCGTTCGCGTTGATCGACCCGTCGAATGCAGCAACGAACAGCCAAGCGTTCCAGTCGGCGTTGATCTATCTGGCGATCTACGGCGTTATGGATGCCGGTGCGTTCGGAGCCGCGGTTGCGTTCGCACGTCGCGGGGGCTCCTACTTCATCGACGACTACAAGGGTCTGTGGAGCCGCAGCCCATTGCTCGCCTGCATGCTCACCGCGTTCCTCGTTTCTCTTGCCGGCGTTCCGCCGTTGGCTGGGTTCTGGGCCAAGTTGTTCGTGTTCCTGGCAACGATGAACGCCGAGGTGTGGTGGCTCGCTGCGGTGATGGGCCTCAACGCGGTCATCGCAGCGTGGTACTACCTCGCGGTCGTGAAGCGGATGTTCTTCGACCCTGCGGAGGACGACTCGCTCGTGGAGGTTCCGCTGATGCTGAAAACGTCCATCGGTTTCTGCGCAGCTTTGCTGATCGTGTTCGTCCCCGGCATGCCGATCCTCTCCAACCTCGTGGAGCGCTCTACGCTCTAAGCAAGGCGAGGTCGGAGGGCGGCAGGTAAAGGGAAGCAAAACGTGACAGATCGGGTTCAACCCAGGGGCGGCTTCTGCCGTTACTTATAGAGGGCACACTGAACCGATCGGGTCCGTTCCTTTCTATGGACCTCCTGGGGGGAAGTCGAGAAAGATGAAGTTCGCAGCACGGGTCACTTTGGCGACGGTCGTTCTGGCCGCGGTCTTGATCGTGGCCCCGCGCGGCGTGGGTGTCCATCGGGCCCTGGCAGACATCGCCGGACCGGTTCCCACCCCTCTCCTTTCCGAGATCATCGGTGACCCTGAACCCGAGCACAGTGAAGACCCAGGTGGTGGTGGCTCCGGAGATCCGGGCAGCGGTGGTGGCTCGGGCGGCGGTTCGGGTGGCGGCACCGGCGGTGATGGGTCCGGCTCTGGTGACGGCTCCGGCGGGGGTAAGGGTGGTGGCGGAGGCAAAGATGGCAGCGGCAACGGTGACGGGAGCCTGTCCGGCGGAGGCCGTAATGGCAACGGTGGACATAAGGGGCCCGTCAGTGTCGTTCCGCCTCCGGGAACACCTTCGATCCCCGGCTCGTTCAACACCGATCAACTCATGGCGGTCGCCGCACATCTCCGAGCACTTGGATGGTCCGCACAAGACGTGATCGAAGGCGTGTATCCGCCGTTCATCATCGCGGGCGAAGCAGCCTGGGTAGACACCTGGGGAGCTCCGCGCTACGGACCCGGACCGATCGTTCGTACCCATGAGGGCCAAGACGTCTTCTGCGACTACGGCGATCCGGTTCTCGCACCCGAGTCCGGCTACGTCAGCTTCAGTGACGGTGGCCTCGGTGGCATCACTGCTCGGGTACACACACCCGATGGCGCTTACTGGTATCTCACGCACCTTTCGGACCTCAATACCGAGGAGCTCTCGGCTGGCGAGCAGGTCTCGCCGGGAACCGTCCTCGGCTACTGCGGGAACTCGGGCAATGCTGCGACAACGCCGCCTCACGTTCACTTCGGTTGGTATCAACCGAGCGGAGAGGCCAAGGACCCGATGCGTCACCTCATCGACTGGCTGAGGGAGGCCGAAGACAACGCCTCGTCCTTGCTCGCCAGTGTCCAGGGCAAGCGCCAGAAGCAGCTGCCTACGCTCACCGCCGCTCGTCGCTTCGGAGATGCGTTCGCTCCCGATCGCTCGGTGCTGGCCGGGGGAGCCGGAGAATCCCTCTGGGCCTCGGGGTCCTCACCGGCGACAGGCGCGTTCGCTCTTGCCGAGATCGCTCTACAGGCTGCGCTTGCCGAGCGCGTGTACGAGCCCGGAGCCGCGCTCGTCCCCACTGCAGAAGGCGCCGGCGTCGAGGGTCTCCTCGATCCGGAGTCCACGCTGGCTCAGCTCCTGAAGCGCCGGCACCAGGCTGACGAGTCGGGGGACTAGGGACAGTTATCCTCCGATGGCTCGACTGGCGGGATGCCCGAGCGGCCAAAGGGAGCGGACTGTAAATTCGCCGGCTTATGCCTACCCAGGTTCGAATCCTGGTCCCGCCACCATCGCAGTGGTCGAGGTGAACCTCCGACAGTTAGGTTGAGGCATGTCCACGACCGGTCACGACCCGTTCGACGATCTCCAGGCCCGATTGCAGCGCCTCGGGCCCCGAGCTCTCTCCGATCTCGACTCGGGCACCATCGTCGTTCTTCCCTCGATCACCTTTCCGGTCGAAGAACTGCGCAAGATCATCGGGATCGGTCGTTACGAGGAGCGTCTGCTGTGTCTGTTGCTCCTCCTTGCCACACCCGCGCTCGAGATGGTCTTCGTCACATCCCTCGAGATAGACCCCGAGGTCATCTCCTATTACCTCGACTTCCTGCCCGATCCAGCCTCGGCGCGCAACCGATTGACGACCATCGCCTTGGACGACACCGACCCGCGTGCTCTGAGCGAGAAGTTGCTCGATCGCCCCGACAAGCTCGCCGAGCTACGGGAGACGATCGAAGGCAAGGATGCGTACCTGCTGCCCTTCAATGTCACGGCCGCGGAGCGAGCTATCGCGATGGAGATAGGTGCTCCTATATATGGACCCGGTCCGGGACTCGCGTACAACGGGAGCAAGAGCGGTTCCCGTCATGTCGCGAAGGATGCTGGCGTCTGGGTTCCGGTAGGCGCCGAGGATCTCCATTCCTTACAAGCGATCGAGGCCGCCTTGAAGACTTTGAAGGATGCGCGGCCCACCGCTCGTTCGGCGGTCGTGAAGCTGAACTATGGCTTCTCTGGTCAGGGCAACGCGATCGTCGACCTGGCAACCTTCGGTGGGTCGGTGAGCACCGCGTCCACTTCATTCTGCGCGGTCGAGGAATCGTGGGCGTCGTTCGGGCCAAAGGTCGAGCGCGACGGCGCGATCGTCGAGGAGATGCTTCGGGCTTCCGACATGGTGTCGCCGAGCGTGCAACTTCGTGTGGCTCCGGACGCATCGGTCGAGGTCCTTTCGACCCATGACCAGATCCTCGGCGGCCCCGATGACCAGGTCTACCTAGGCTGCCGTTTCCCCGCTCGACCCGAATACCGTCGAGAGATCACGGATGCCGCGATGCGGATCGGGAAGATCCTTGCTGCGAAGGGCGTGATCGGAGCGTTCGGCATGGACTTCCTCGTGACTCCAAGCGACGGGCCGAACGATGTCTTTCTGTCGGAGATCAACCTGAGGCTAGGAGGGACCTCGCACCCGTTCTATATGGCGCGCTTCGCTACCGGTGGCACCTATGACCAAGCGACCGGGGAGCTCCTCGGTCGGCACGGGCCGGTTTCCTACGTGGCGACGGACAACCTGAAGTCAGACGACTACCGGTCGATCGCACCCGGCCACCTCGTCGCCGAGCTGCGGACCAGGGACCTCGCCATCGATCCCTCATCGGGCTCCGGGGTGGCTCTTCACCTCCTTGGGGCCCTGCAGGAGCACGGCAAACTTGGGGCCACCTGTATCGCCCACTCTCCCGAGGGGGCCGATGACCTTTACGCCGACTTCGTCGCGGCGCTCGACGAGCTGGCCCAGTAGTCCTTTTCACCTCTGGGGTCAGCGTCGTACTAGCCCGAACGGGTCACGCGCTAAATGGCCCGTACGCGCCATTCAAGTAATTTCCAGCCCGCCGATACCTAGGTAGCAATACGTAGGGGCAGACGAGGAACATGGAGGGGCTTTGATGCAGTCAGCAGCGACGGTCTGGCCGGTCGAGAGCGTCAAGCGTCTCGGCGTGGCTATGTGCGCGTTCGTGCTTCTACTGACGGGCGTCTCTTCCGCTCCCGCCGCCACCGAGGTCGCTCAGCGCCTCGTCTCCGTGATCGTTCAGGGCACGAGCCCCGAGGCCGTTGATTCCGCGGTGACCTCGGTCGGGGGCCGCGTCACCCAATCACTTCAGATCGTCCAAGGTGTGTCCGCCGACGTCCCGGCATCGAGCGTTAACTCGATCCGCTCGATGCCGGGCGTCCTGAACGTCACGCCCGACACGCCCATCAAGTTCCAGGGTGGACCTTCCAACCACGATGCGAAGCGGATCCAAAAGGTCGTCGGATCCGACAAGCTGTGGGCCGAGGGCACGACAGGATCGGGAGTCACGGTGGCGGTCCTCGATACCGGGATCTACGCGCACCCCGACCTCGCAGGTCGCGTTGTCCACTGTGAAGACCTCTCTACCGAGCGCGGCACCGCAGCGGACTGTGCCGACACGTTCGGTCACGGCACGTTCATGGCGGGACTCATCGCCGGCAACGGCGCCTCCTCGAACCGCAAGTACTCGGGCGTTGCCCCGGCAGCGAACCTCGTTGCGATCAAGGCAGCGGGTTATGACGGCTCGACCGACGTGACGAACATCCTTGCCGGGATCCAGTGGGCAGTAATCAACAAGGCCACCTATGGCATCCGCGTGCTCAACCTTTCGCTTGGCATGACGAACTCGATCCAGGACTACCGTCTCTCTCCTCTGAACATGGCGGTCGAGCGTGCTTGGCAGGCCGGGATCGTGGTCGTCGTTTCCGGTGGCAACACGGGTCCCGAGGCCGGCACCGTCATGAAGCCCGGTGACGACCCGTACGTGATCACGGTTGGAGCATCGAGCGACATGGGCACCTCGACCATCAACGACGACGTGGTCGCTGCGTTCTCGGCACAAGGTCCCACCCGAGCCAACGGGATAGCGAAGCCCGATGTCGTTTCTCCCGGGATGCACACCATCTCTCTGCGGGCCCCCGGAAGCGCGATCGACTCGAAGTTCCCGAACTCGAGGGTCGACAGCAACTACTTCCGTGGAAGCGGCACGTCCATGTCAACCGCAACGGTGTCGGGCGTCGTGGCGCAGATGCTGCAGGCCAATCCGTCGCTGACCCCCGACCAGGTGAAGGCCCGCTTGATGGGTACAGCTCGAACGATCGCGACCACCAGTCGTAACGCGGCGGGGATGGGCCTCATCGATGCGTACGGAGCCACGAAGTCGCTGGTTAATGGCACACCGCAGGTGTACCCGCCGTCGACGGGCCTCGGCTCCCTCGAGGCCGACCGTGGGACGGTGCACGTCGGACTCGCCACGGTCGTTGGTCCCCTCACTCTGCAGGGTGAATACATCGCCATGACCAGCCCGGACGCGATCGACGAGACGAACCCCGCCGGTCTCATCCCATGGACGGGATCGAACTGGTCCGGCTCGAACTGGTCGGCGAGCAACTGGTCTGGCTCGAACTGGAGCGGCTCGAACTGGAGCGGAAGCAACTGGAGCGGCTCGAACTGGTCGAACGTTGCCTGGGACGGATCGAACTGGTCTGCCAGCAACTGGTCCGGCTCGAACTGGTCCGGCTCGAACTGGTCGGCGAGCAACTGGTCTGGCTCGAACTGGAGCGGATCGAACTGGAGCGATGCCGACTGGGACGCCAGCAACTGGAGCGGCTCGAACTGGTCCGGTAGCAACTGGTCTGCGAGCAACTGGTCCGGAAGCAACTGGTCCGGAGCCTGGTACGCCTACGCATGGGATTGATGTAACGACCGACATTCGGTTAGTGAGGGCGCCTGGAGGGGCGCCCTCACTTTTTGCTATCTCAATCTGGCGCTGTGGGTACCGATAAACGGACTAAGGATCGTTAGGAACGGGGCGAGGCATGTCTAGGTCGGTGAAGGTCTATATAGGGGCGCTGTATGCGGTCCTCATCGTTGTTCTCGGAACTGCGTTGGCGACCGGACACGATCTCGATCAGCACCTGTGGCAATGGCTCATCTTCTCGGCCCTCCTCGGGACGACAGAAGCCCTGTCCCTCTTCTTCCACAGCGAGGATGCTCGATACAGCCTGAGCGCTTCAGAGGTCGTTCTGTTGCCGATGCTCGTTGCTCTGAGTTTTCCCCAGGCGCTTCTCGGTGCGGTCGTGGCCAACACCCTCGGCCGGCTACCTCGGTGGAGGGTCGCTCCATTCAAGGAGACGTTCAACCTTGCGCAGTACGGCTGTTCAACGGCTGCAGGTTTGGGTGTGTGGGCGTGGTTGCACCATCCCGATGCGGGGTTCTCCGTGTACAACGCGTCGATCGCGGTGCTCTCCGTCATCGTCGTGGCGTTGTTAAGTCACGTCTTCGTTGCAGGGGCGATCGCGTTGTCGGGCGAGGGACGCTTCCGAGATCTGAGCCTTGCGATAGCCAGAGCATTCCTGTTGAACCTGGCCGGCGACCTCACCCTTGGCGTCCTGTTCGCAGCCTCGTACCACTCCGCGGAGTGGACCTTGTTGCTCTTCGTCTTTCCCCTCGCGGCCCTCTTCCTTGGCTACCGAGCAGTGATCCGTCAGGAGAAGGAGAGACAACGCGTCGAACATCTGCATGCGGCGACACGCGCGTTGGTGGCAACCCCCGACCTGGCCGAAGGTGTGACCGGCTTCTTGAAAGCCGTCGCCGACATGATGTCGGCGAATGATGTCCGCGCGATCGTTGAGGTGCAAGGGAGCTACCTGTTCTCGCACATCTCGGCGGGCGAGGTGTTGTCGGCGCTGCGCCCGTTGAAAGACGAGCCCATGAACCGGCTGGTCAAGAAGGTCGCGGTTCGCTCGGAGACGCGGATCGTTCTCGAGGATGAAACGGGCGAAGCCAAGGAGCTTGCGACCGACCTGGGCCTGCGCAGCTTCGTTGCGGTTCCTGTCGGTGCGAGCGGCGACGCCACTGGCTTGTTGTTGGCCGGTGATCGGATCGGGGCAGGGGAATTCGACCAGGCGAACGCCCGCCTCTTGGAAGCCCTGGCAGACGAACTGTTGGTTCGCCTTGAGTCGCATCGACTGTTCTCGGAAGTGATGGAAGAGCGAGAGCGCTTCGGCCGCATCTTCTCGGGCTCGAAGGAGGGAATCTGTCTACTCGATGACGAGGGCGTTATCCGTGCGTGGAACCCGGCGCTGGAAAACATGACCGGCTACCGCTCCGACGACCTCATGGGGCGTGTGTGGTCGGAGGTCGTCGTGATCAGAGATCGGTCGGAGGTGCGACTACACGGGGACGAACTCGTGGGTGCCGAACCAGATGAAGAGCTGGAGTTGGTCACGCGTAGCGGGCCGTCGCGCTGGGTCACCACGATGTCGGGCCCTGTTGGCGAATCTGAGGGTGGCGGTTGGGTCGTTCTGGTCAGAGATGTTTCGGCCGAACACGAGATCGAAGCTGCCAAGTCCGACTTCCTGTCGACGATCTCGCACGAGCTCAGAACACCACTGACCACCATCAAGGGTTCCTTGCAGGTCCTCTCCCGAGGGCGCGACAACCTCCCTACGGACCTTGCAGATCAGATGATCGGTGTCACGACCAGGGGGGCCGAGCGCTTGGAACGTCTAGTGATGAACCTCCTAGCGGTGTCACAGATCGAGGCCGGCACGATGCCGATGTTCCCGGACGAGGTTGGACTGGAGCAGCTCGTGCGCGAGCGAGCAGACTCGATGTTGAAGGACCACGAGCACTACGTGATCGACGGATCGTCGCACGACCTGATCGTGCGCGTCGACCGAGAACGGATGAGCCAGGTCGTCGAGCACCTACTCGAGAATGCGATCAAGTTTGGCGGCAAAGAGGGAACGATCACGATCGCACTCGAACGTGAGAACGGGTACGCGCACATGTCGGTCTCGGACGAGGGACCTGGTATCTCTTCGGCCGACCAAGAGCGCATCTTCGAACGCTTCGTTCGCCTCGGCGATGTTCTGACCCGCGAGACCCAGGGGGCCGGTGTTGGGCTATTCATCGCGGCGCGTTCGGTCCAGGCGATGGGGGGCCGGATCTGGGTCGATGGCGAGGGTGGCGAAGGGTCAACGTTCCATGTGACCGTTCCACTGGCACACCCTGTTGCGGTGGAGGATCGAGACTCGGCTTAACGCCTCTGGACTAACGGCAGATGCAGGGCTGCCCATTCACGCGCACACTGAACTTGCATCGCCCGGCACCCAAGCAGCAATCCCCGGTCGAGCCCGGGTCGCTGGGGAAGTCGTCGCAGACGCGAGTAGCGCCGTTGTAGACCCCACATTCGGCGCCATCGTGGATGCAACCGCTCGGATGCGAGGCTGCCGCGCTTTGCGCTAGGAGGGTGATGATCACAGGGGTCGACCACGCGATCGTTCCGGCCCTCTTCAGGAATCGTCGCCGATCTATCTCGGGCGATCCCAACCGTTCTTCTTGAAGCGACACTTCAGCCTCCTAGGGCTTCCGAGGAACCCATCTTCTCATGATGAGCGTGGAATGCATCCTCGATGGCCGCGACTCCTTCGGCCGATGATCGGTAGGTGACCTCTCGCCGGCCGACTGCTGCACAGGTCCTAGTCAATACGTTAAGCCTGTCGCCGGTGACGTTCCGTACGTATTGGCCGCAGAGAGCCACAGCCTCCGCCGCCGAGACCGAACGTTGTTTCGGTTCTCCTTGATCGTCGAAGCTAGCGAACACCATAGAAACGGGCACTTCGGGCGCGGTGGCGACTGCGCCGACCGCGGCGGCCGGTAACAGCAATCCTCCCCGGGGCACGCGTGGCCACTGCGGTGGGCTCCAGCGATCCGAGTAACGGGCCCACAAGACTTCGTCTCTGATCGCGAGAGGTTTGGGGAAGGGATGCACGCGACCCGTGTTCATGTGTATCAACGCCACGTCGTCGGACATCAGCCGCCAACCGCTCTCCACTAACGCCAGGCTCAAAGTGGTTTTCCCCGAGCGGGAACCGCCAACCACGAGGACGCAACCTTCGTCGCGGGCGAGCACGGCCGAGTGGAGGTCCAGGAAAGAACCCGGGTTCGACAGGGCTTCGTCGACCATGACGTGACGCAGCTGATCGGCGATGAACCAGGGATTGCTATCTCGCGCGGTCTCACCTTCGGCCGTCTCGAGGACCCAGGTATCGGGCGCACGCCTGAGCCGCAGGGGCAAGCCGTCATCGCGGTCGCTGAGGAACGGCGCCCAGATCTGGCGAAGGAAGTCGCTCCACTCAGTGCCGTCTGTTTCGATGGCGAAGCCCGAGCCCAGTAGGTCCAGAACGACCGTCTCGGTGCTCACAATCCGATCGCGGTTGCGATCGCACCGGCGTCGATCGCACCGACCGCCGTGAGCTTGCCGGCCGCCAGCGCCAGGAGCGAGAGGTCATCGGGCTCCATCGGTCCCAGGTGATAGGTCGCGAGTGTGAAGGCAAGCAAACCCGGCGGTGTGTCGGCGAGTGCCTCCGGCTTATCGTTGACGAAGTCACTGGTGATCGCGAAGGAAGGCTCGAAGCGGCCCCATTCTTTGGACTCGAACTCGATCGGGCCCACCTGACGAACGATCGGGTCGGATGCGAGTGCGAGCCCGCGCCGTCGGAGCTTCGTCCTGTAGAGCGATCGGGTGAAAACGTCGCGCATGTAGAGACCGTGACGATCGCCGACTCTGCAGGCGGTTATGAGGTAAGTAGGCGCTGCCGGGGCATTCACAACTGCATCGACCAAGGTGACGAGGCGCGCACCAAGTGCCGCGGGGTCCCTGTCGGCGTAGATCTGGGCCCGGCTGAGATAGACACCGGGGAGCTGACGTATGCCGCGGGCGGCCGAAGGACCGGTGATCGTGACCACCCCTTCATACCGAGGAGCATCCTCGGGAGTCGGCAGCGTTAGTGGCTCCAGCTGCGCGAGGAGGCCAGGGATGGTCGACCGGGCCTCCAGCCAGTGGTCGCCTGCCCCGATCCAGGTTCTCTCGGCCCAAACTAGGCCGTCGAAGGGATCCGGTCACCCTTTCGCCGCTTCGGGCGCGAGCTCGTCACCATCGATCGGCGTCTGGGGATCAGTCATCGATCAAGAGTCCCTCTCCCCGCATCTCTTCCAGCAGTCCCGGTAGGTCGTCTTCGATAGCGGGGGACCCGACGGTCCTCCGAAGCTCTTCGAGACCTTTGTCGTAGCCGTGCTCGAGGAACAGTGCGTAGGCGAGTGCCGCAGGTGGGTTCAGGTGATGAAGGTGTCCGGTGGCAACGTTCAGCACGACGGCCTCGTCATCGACCCACTCGACGTGCATCCCTGGAGATACCTTCACCCGTCGAGTATAGGAAGGTACGCTAGAACTTCATATGTGGAAGCGCGCGTGCTGATCAACAACACCTATGTCCCGATTGGGGCGACGCCGCGTTCGATGTTGCTCGTGCTCGTTATGTCGCTCGTCGCGTTGGCGTTGAGCGCCACCACCGCCCTAGCGGCGTCGTGCGCGTTCTCCGGCTCTACCGTGACCATCGCGGCGGCGGCATCCGAGTCAGTTACCGTCCTCAGAGGGCCTGGTGCGGATGCAACGTTGGGAACCACCGACGACACTATCCAGACCAACGCGACCGGAACCTTCGTGAATTGTTCGACCGCAACAGTGTCGAACACGAACACGATCGCTACCTCTTACGGCAACAATCGTGCCGATCAAGGTCTCGTGATCGATCTCTCTAATGGAGAGTTCGTACCGGGAGCGAACGAAACCGGGGCCGATCGAGAGATCGAGTTCACGGTCAACCTGGGCACGGGGGTCGGAGACACACTGACCGTAGTGGGCAGCACCGGCGCAGATCACATCGTTTTCGGCCGGAGCGCAGTCGCCGCCTGCGCTGGCGGCACGGGTCGACTGAGCTTCAACCTGAACGCGCAGGAAGCCACCGATGACTGTGACACGACCGCAGCGATCAGCAACGTCGAGAACTTCGTGGTGGCTGGATCTGGTGGGGACGACATCATCTCGTTCGGTGGTGCCGAGGGGACCGGGAACGCATTCTTGGCGACGGCGACGTACTCGATCGGTGGCGGGGGCGGCGACGATGAGATCACTGGCAGCCTTCAGGCCGACACGATCACCGGGGGTGCGGGCGATGACGACCTCACGGGTGGAGAAGGCGACGATTCGCTGGACGGGGGCGACGACTACGACGCGGTGGCGGGTGGCGTAGGGGCAGACATGCTCGATGACACGGGCACTGGAAGCACGAATACCTTGAACTACATCACGTCCTCGGCGAGCATCACCGTGGACCTCGAGGCTTCAACCTCATCCGGCGGGGATGCGGGCGGCGATGTGATCGCCGCGGGTTCGTTCCAGAATGTCCTTGGGTCCGATTTCAACGACACCATTACCGGAAGTGCGACTGCAAACTTCCTCCTTGGTGGATTGGGTGATGACCTCCTGAACGGTGGTGGAGGGAACGACATAGTCAACGGGCAACGGGGTGCCGACACCCTGAACGGGGGAGCCGGCGACGACGGATTGAACCCAGGGCGGCTAGTCGAGAATGACATTGTCCGAGGTGGCGACGCGGCCGGCGACAGCGGGAAAGATCGCGTCACGTACCTCCGATGCGAGGCCGCGGTGACGATCGATCTGACCCTTACGACTGCGCAAGACACCGGTGGATGTGGTTCGGACACTTTCGCCGGCGTCGAGCAGATCCGCGGTTCCGCTTACAACGACACTCTCGTCGGAGACGCGACCGACAACTACATCGTCGGCGGCGCCGGGGCCGACATCTTGAACGGCGGCGACGGAGCGGATCTGCTGCAGGGTTTCCGTGGGGCCGACGAAGTGAATGGGCAGGCCGGCAATGACACGTTGTTCGGTGGGGACGGCGATGACACCCTCCTCGGTGGAGCGGACGCCGATTATGCGAATGGTGAATCGGGCTCGAACGATGCATGCACTGCCGAGACCAAGGTGAGTTGCGAAGCTTGATCCGCTTGCTTTGCGAGTCTTCCGTAGGCCCAACACTGGGCAAATCGGTCTAAATAGTCCCTTGGGACTATTCCACTGGCGCACTGCGTAGAAGAAACTATCCAGGTAGGAAAGCGTTTACCTATTTGACGGAGTAGTCCACCGAATTGCGGGTCTCGCCTTTCGGTGCGCTGGAAGCTGGAGGGATGTTGTCGGCTCGTAGGTCCAACCACCTCAAGATCAGAGCGCGTGCATCAGCGCGTCAACTTCTCTCCGTGTCTTTCATCGCGAGCTTGTTCGTATTCGGCCTGGGGGTTACGCCCGCGCAGGCGACAGTTGGTTGTTCTTTCACTTCCCCGACAGTCACCATCACCGCTGCCTCCGGCGACGCCGTGACAGTCGTTCGAGGGGGTACTGGGCAGGCTCTTACCGACCCAATCATGGTTGGGGGCACCGGCCTCGTGTCCGCACAATGCGGAGCGGCGACTGTCTCCAACACCGACACGATCGCGTGGACGACGGCGGCGGCCGGTAACGAAAGTTTCACGATCGACATGAGCAACGGGCCGATCGCCCCAGGAGCAACGGATGAAGCCGGCAACTTCGACGAGCCTGAGTTCAACATCAGCCTTGGCACTGGAACGAACACCTTCACGATCACCGGTTGCGACGCAACCTGTGATACTGGTAGCTACGCCCAGTGTGGGACAACGAACTGTGGATTCTCGAGCAATGATGGCCTTGTCTGGGGAATCTCAGGATTCAACCTGAATGGTCTCGGCGAAACCGATACGAACGACGACCTCGACAACATCACTACGAACCCCTACACGGCCACTACGAACTTCGTCTTGAACGGCGGTGACGGGAACGACACATTGAGCCTCGCAGGAACAAGCATCACCGGAATCGGTAGTTCTGTGGTTGGCACGACGGTGATAAAGACCACGAACACGATCAACGGTAATGCCGGGGATGACACGCTTTACGGCAGTATCACGCCCGCCGTGGACACGATCAACGGAGGAGCGGGCGATGACCTGATTCAGGCTCGTAGCGGCAACGATACGAACCTGGATGGCGGCGCTGATGACGGCGTCATTGGCGATACTCTTGATTGTTCGTCCGCTGGGGCAGTAGCCGCGACCGTAAACCTGACAACCACGTCTCATACCTGTGATGGCACTGACACGACCACCAACGGAACCGGCACCGATGTTGGGAGTTCGTTCGAGAACATCATCGGTACCAGCGCCGCCGACTCCCTTACGGGGGACGCTGACGACAACCGCATCACGGCATCCGGTGGTGCCGATCTCGCGGTTAGCCCTGGTGCCGATGAGCTCTATGGGGACACTGCCGTGTGTTCTACAACAGTTGTCGTTGACGTCAACCTGACGCGTGCTGCGAACACCAACCAAGTCTGCGACGGAAACGATCGCTGGGTCCTTGGAACTGGTAACGACCTCGGCAGCAGTTTCGAGAATGTGATTTCGGGGTCGGCCGTCGACCTCCTAGTCGGGGATGCCGATGACAATAGGTTCACTCCCGGAGCCGGCGCCGACATCAACATCGCAGGCGGGCTGGACATCTTCGGCGACATCCTCGATTGCTCAACGGTCGGCGCCACCACTGTCACCTGGAGCCTTGCTGTTAACACCGGGCAGGCATGTGACGGCACGGACTCGGTTGCAAATGCAGCGGCTACCGGTAGCGATATCGGGAGCTCGATCGAGGGGGTTGTCGGAGGCACGGGGGCCGACACCTTGACCGGCGATGCCGACGACAACGAATTCAGCGGCGGTCTGGGCAACGACTCGATCACGGGCGGGGCGGACCAAGCCTTCGGAGACACGCTCGACTGCTCGTCTTCGACGGTGGCAGTGGTTGTAGACCTGAACAACACCACTGGAACCTGC
The DNA here is from genome assembly GCA_034665745.1 of Actinomycetota bacterium. Classification (GTDB taxonomy): domain Bacteria; phylum Actinomycetota; class CADDZG01; order CADDZG01; family WHSQ01; genus JAXDJJ01. Next base: position 20,934 of record JAXDJJ010000003.1, read on the forward strand.
GAGGGCACGGACACGATCGCGACTGGAACCGGAAATGACGTCGGAAGCTCGATAGAGAATGTGATCGGTGGTCCTCTGGCCGACACCCTCACGGGTGGAAATGACGACAACATCTTCACCGGTGGTGCCGGGGCAGACACCTACTCGCCGGGTGGTGATCAGGTATTGGGTGACACCCTCGATTGTTCGACGTCAGGAAACGTGGCTGTCAGCGTAGACCTGACGACTACGAGCGGTACCTGCGAAGGAGCGGATACATGGATCAACGGCACGGGTAACGATCTCGGGAGCGCCTTCGAGAATGTGGTCGGTGGAACCGCGGCAGACACCCTTACGGGCGATGCAGACGACAACCGCTTCCAGCCTGGTGGCGGAGCCGACTTGAGCCTTACCGGCGGCAACGATCTGACCTACGGCGACACGCTCGACTGCTCGACCGCGGTCCTAACAGCTGCGACCGTCAACCTCACCGGTACGGCGCAGACCTGTGACGGGGCCGACACCACGACCAACGGTTCCGGCACCGATGTCGGCAGCAGCTTCGAGAACGTCATAGGGACCCAAGCCGCCGACTCGATCACTGGTGACGGAGACGACAACCGGGTCACGCCCTGGCTGGGAACCGATGCGACGCTGGTAGGAGGCAACGACCTGACCTATGGCGACACGATCGATTGTTCGACCGCGGGTAATACCGCGGCGAACGTGACCCTTGCGGCGACAGCGGGAGAAACGTGCGACGGGACCGACACGATCGCGGCGGGTTCCGGGACAGATACGGGCAACTCTTTCGAGAACGTCATCGGGACCAACGCTGCCGACACCATCGTGGGCGACGTCGACGACAACAGGATCCAGCCTGGCGCTGCCGCCGACCTGTTGCTTGATGGGGGCAACGATGGTGGCACTTATGGAGACACCCTCGATTGCTCGACTGCCGGTGCAACTGCAGTGGTCGTCAACCTGACTACTACCTCGGCGACCTGTGATGGCGCGGATACGACGGTCGTTGGAGCCGGTACGGACACCGGGAACTCGTTCGAGAACGTCATCGGGGGCCGCGGTGCGGACACGCTGACCGGTGGAGTCGACGACAACACGTTCACCGGTGGGGCCGGCAACGACACCTTGGCCGGTGCAGGTGACGGCGTCGTGGGTGACACGCTGGACTGTTCCACCGCTGAGGCAACGGTCGTCACAGTCGACCTAACGACCACTTCCGTCACGTGTGATGGTACTGACACCTTGACGAACGGAACCGGGACTGATCTCGGGAGCTCGTTCGAGAACATCATCGGGGGTCGCGGCGCCGACACCCTTACGGGCGGAGTCGATGACAACCGGTTCGCTGGTGGCGCAGGTAATGACTCGCTCGATGGTGGCGGTGACTGGCTGATTGGCGACACCCTCGATTGCACGACCGCGGGCAACGTAGCCGTTGTGGTCGACCTCTCGACGACTTCGGTAACGTGCCATGGAACGGACACCCTGGCCCTGGGCTCGGGCAATGACCTCGGCAACTCGTTCGAGAACATCATCGGTGGCACGGGTGCAGACACGCTCACCGGTGGGAGCGACGACAACAGGATCGCCGGTGGCACAGGGAACGACACTCTCAGCGGTGGCGGTGACTGGGTGTCCGGAGACACCTTGGATTGCTCGACGACTACTACGGGCGCCACGGTCAACCTGACCACCACGTCTGTCACGTGTGATGGCACCGACACGCTCGTCAACGGGACCGGCACAGACGTCGGGAGTTCGTTCGAGAACATCATCGGTACCTCTGCGGCAGACTCACTCACCGGTGACTCGGACGACAATAAGTTCACCCCTGGGGCAGCGAACGACCTTCTGCTCGCCCCGGGAGCTGATGGCGGAGTGGTCGGAGACACCCTGGACTGCTCGTCGGTCGGGGCAACGGCCGTAAGCGTCAACCTGGCCACGAACCTAGTCACTGCCTGTCACGGAGTAGACACGATCGCTGCCGTGGAAGCCGCTACGAATAGCCAGTTCGAGAACGTCATCGGTGGGACCGGTGCCGACACTCTGACCGGTGACGTTGACGACAACACCCTTACAGGTGGCGGCGGCGCCGACACGCTCGACGCCAGCACGGACGGCACCCCGGGTGACACGCTCGATTGTTCGACCGCGTATTCGACGGTGGTTACCGCGAACCTAACCACCACCTCGGCGACATGTGATGGCACGGATTCGATGGTTGCAGAGTCGGCGGGCAACAGCTCGTTCGAGAACGTCATCGGTGGCATCTCTGCGGACACCCTGACCGGGGATCCGGACACGAACATCCTGACCGGCGGTCAGGGCGGCGACACGTTGGCCGGCGGAACTAGCGTCGACACCGCGAGCTACTGGACGGGCCTGCAGGCCGTGATCGCCGATCTTGACCCCTTGGATGTGCCGACGCCGGGCAGCAACACCAACGACGCCGCAGGCGACACCTATTCGGCCATGGAAAACTTCACCGGCACACCCGGCGACGACACCCTGATGGGCAGCTCTGGTTCGAACGTCCTCAACGGTGGTGAGGGTGATGACACCCTGACGGGTCTCGCTGGCGGCGACACGTTCCTCGGTGGGGGCAATGGAACAACAGGCGATACCGCCGACTATTCTGCATCTCCTTCCGGCATCAACCTGGACCTCAACGCGGGTTCAGCGGGTCCGCTGGGGAGCCATGCGTCTGCCGACGTGTACGGGCTTGGGACACACGGGATCGAGAACATCATCGGCACCGGATTCGACGATCAACTCACTGGTGATAGCAGCAACAACACCATTACATCGGGGGCCGGCGACGACGAGATCCTCGCGGCTGGTGGCACCGACACGATCGCCGCGGGTGCGGGCGACGACGATCTCAGTGGTGGCGCCGCTGTCGACAGCCTCGATGGCGGAACGGGTTACGACGCGCTTGCAGGCGACGCAGGCGGCGACACCTTGACAGACAATGACAGCGACGTAGACACGCTCAATTACTCGAACTCCCCGTCGGCGGTCACCGTTAACATCTCCGCCAACACCGCCAGTGGCGGCGATGCTGCGTCCGACGTAATTACGGGGACGTCGCTGTTCCATAACATCGTTGGGTCCTTCACGGCGGGAGCAGGCGACACCCTTACCGGTAACACTCTTTCGAACACGTTGATCGGAGGTAACGGAGCCGACACCATGAACGGGGGAGATGCGGACGACAATCTGGTCGGTGGACCAGGGGCCGACATCTTGAATGGTGGGCTAGGCAGCGATGTGATCTCCGCGGGGAATGACTCCGCCGCGGACACGATCCGGGGTGGCGATGGGGGTGGGGACAGCGGCGCCAGCGACGAGGTCTCCTACGCACGCTGTGGCTCCGGCGTGACTGTAGATCTTTCGATCGCGGTCGCCCAGAACACAGGGTGCGGTCTGGACGTCATCACCGGGATGGAGCAGGTCCGTGGATCGGCATTCGCAGACACACTGACCGGGGACGGTACCGGCAACTTCATTGCAGGTGGTGCCGGTGCCGATGCAATCGATGGCGGTGGAGGCGACGATCTGATCAATGCCGGTCGAGGCGCGGATGGCACGGTTTCCGTACCGATCAACGGTGGCGCCGGCCAAGACACCATCTTCGGCGGTTTGGGCGATGACTTCCTCAGCGGAGGGGCAGACGATGACTACGTTGACGGGGAAGGCGGATCCGATACCTGCGTGGGCGAACAGAAGCTCAACTGCGAGGCCTAGCTCCTCGACCGACGAGTCAGATCTTTTTCTTCGCAAATCGGTACCTACTGCGCGAGTCGGTCTCGGAACTAGCCGTAAGGACTATTGCGCCCCTAGCTACCTCAGCAGGACAATCAAGCAACTGGGGTACACGTTTTTGTAGGAGGTTGCATGATTCCGCGTTCCTGGAGAGCATTCGTATTACTCGTGTGTGGCTCGCTGCTCATGTTCGTGATCGGGGCTCCTATCACCGCTCAGGCAGCCGGCGAGACCTTCTCGGTGACCAACGCTGAAGCGCTTGAAGGTAACCCAGCGGTGTTCACAGTTTCGATCAGTCCGGCGGCGAACCACGATGTGCCGTTCACGTGGGTGACCTTGGATGACAGCGCATCGTCTCCTGCCGACTATGTCGGGGGGTCTGGTGCTGGCGTGATCCTTGCAGGTCAGAGATCGGCGACCGTCTCGATCCCCACCGTCTTCGACAATGAGAATGACCCTGACGAGGTCTTCGGCCTGAATGTCACCAGCTCTGAATTCGGGATGAGGCAGGGAGCCGGCACGATCAAGGACTTGTTCATCGGCACCAACCCGACCTCAACACCTACACCTACACCTACACCCACACCTACCCAGAGTTCCCCTGCGCCATCACCGAGCCCGACCATCCTTCCGAGCCCGACGCCGACCGTGGTGGACGACGATGACGACGGCAATCACGATGGCAACTCGAACACGGGCAAGTCGAACACCGGTGGTTCGAACAAGCCACCTAAGCCGCAGCCGCCCAAGCCACCTAAAGAGAAGTCCAACAAGCCCAAGGATTCAAAACCCAAGGGCAAGTAGGCACTCCGAACTGCTGTTTGCCTTTTCGATCTCTTACCGCCATAGCTATGCCATGCCGGGGTGAGGCGCGCGGTTATCCTTCCTCGGCACCGCCCCCTTAGCTCAGTCGGCAGAGCGTCTCCATGGTAAGGAGAAGGTCCACGGTTCGATTCCGTGAGGGGGCTCCAGGCCGGAGTTCCCGGTCTGCCCTGGCGGCGTAGCTCAGGGGCAGAGCAAGCGGCTCATAATCGCTGAGTCGGTGGTTCGAGTCCACCCGCCGCTACAAGATCAACGGGCTAAACCCGCGCCCTTCTCCGGCCGACATATATGGGGGAGGTACAACGTGGCTATCCGATTCTGCTCTGCATGCCAGACCGACGTCGAAGACGTAGGTGGCTTCTGCTTGCTGGGTCACTCCCTGCGGGAAGTGGCCCCCGTGGACTCTCTTCAGGCCCTAAGGGACGAGGTGAACCAGGCGTTCGAGGAGGCCCGTGTCAAGGTCGCCCACGGCCTGGTAGGAGCGCCCCCCCCTCCGCCCCCACCTGCCGTGAGCGCAGCTCGGGTTGAGGTGGGCGAGAGTTCCGACTCAGATCCGATCGTGGATTTCGCCCCTGCCCCCCGCATGGACTGGGGTCCAGAGCGCCAGGGACTGCTGAAACGCCTTCACTAGTTATACTGGCGCCTCTTTTTCGGAACCCTCCCTGGAAGGTGAACCATGGCTAGCGACCGCCGCGTCCACGTCACGCTCGAATGCAGCACGTGCAAGCGACGCAACTACATCACCGAGAAGAACCGGCATAACAGCCGGGACCGCATGGAGATGAAGAAGTACTGCCGGTGGTGCTCTTCGCACACCGACCACAAAGAGACCCGCTAGCCGGCGTCCTCGGTGTTGGTTCCGGTAAGGAACCGCTCGAGCTGGCTGTCCAGGATCGACCCCTCGGCGATGCCTTTCATCAGCACGTAAGGCTGGAGCAACGGGTTCATGAAGCGGAAGCGGTAGCGGTGCTCGCTGCCTCGCCTCTGAAGTGCCGGCCCCCTGCTGGTTTCGGAGAGGGCGTGGAGGTGCCTCGAGAACGACGGGATCGGGTACGGCCGAGCCATGACCTCGCTCAAGGGCTCCACTACATCCGCGGCTGAGAAGAAACCTTGCTGGTCGCTGGGTGCGAGCGCACAGGCAAGGAGCACCTGCGGATAGATCGTGTCTCGCTTACTCGTCGTCGCGACACCGTAGGCGTTCAGCACGGTTTCCTGGGTCCGGTAGCTGAGTTTCGTTATCGCGCTGGAGACATGCTGGGCCGTGATCTCGCGTTCGGCCTCATCGATCGCAGCTCGGGCCGCCGATTGCGTGATCAGGTGAGTGAAGTGCGGAAGTCCCTTGGAGATATTGACGATGGTGGCAAGTGCATCGTGCTCGATCTTCATGTCGAGTATCTCTAGGCCACGCTCGACGATGTCTGCGAGCTCTTCTGGCGACATCCGAGGCATGTGGATCTGTGCGAGAGCGCGCTCGATCGATCCGTGTTCGCTGAGGAGCTCCTCGAGATTGTCGCCTACCCCGACAAGAACGATCGTTGCAGAGACAGATTCGTCCGACAGGATCTTGATGGTCTCCGCGAACGACGCTGTCGACTGAGGGTCCTTCAAGCGTTCGAACTCGTCGATGAAGACGATGCAGTCGAGCGCGTTGGAGACCATGCGAAGCAGCTTGCGAACATCGTTGGCCCGCATCTGGGTGACATCTGACATCTCGTTCTCAGCCGCTTCGACAGCCGAACGCAGCGGATCCGCGCGATCGTCTGCTCGCAGCGCCGCCAGGACATGGATCTCGTCGATCACTTTGCGCCAGACGCTGTCGAACGTGTCGGTGGCGTCGCAGTTGACCCGTACAACGATCTTGTTCTCCAGCGCGGCGAAGACGGATGTCATGATCGTGGCGAGAGACGTCTTGCCGACGCCCCGTTCACCGAACACAGCCGCGTGCTGCCCTCGTTCGAACCCCACGTTGATGAGGTCTTCCATCTGCTGCTGGCGCCCTGCGAAGAGGTCTTGGCGATGGATGGGGGCGGCTGGACTGAACACTTCGCCGACGTGGATCCATCTCTCTCGGGGGACCGGCGCCTCGCGTTCGGTGTCCGTGCTCCGATCCCGTCCCGAAGATGTCCACCGCCCTACCGGAGCCCATCCGGTCTTGTGGGCTGCCTCGCGGGCTTGGGAATGGAGCTCATCGAGGGCGTCTGCTCGCGCAGACCGTTGTACCTGCGGGTCGACCAGCAGGGCGCGCCGTTTGCTCTCTCTGATGCGAGCGGTCCCAAAGGCTGCCAGAGACAGGCCGATGACGATGACCAGTCCGAGGATCAGCAGCGGGGTCATAGCGGCAAGACCTCGGTCCACAGCCATACCTGCTGATCGAGGTCACCCTCGAAACGGATCGCTCCTCCGCTGGTTGGCGTGCTTCCCGGCACCTTGGGCAGTACGTGGAACCCGACCGGCGGCCTGATCGTCACCACGTAGTGGTCGGGGCGCACGGTTGCTTGCGGGAAAAGGTTCAGACCGAAGTCCCCCCCTCTCAAGAGGTTGGTCGCGTCGGGTACCCGGTAGGTCACTCGAACCGTGGCCTCCTGCTTGGGGCCGATCACTAGCCGGTGGCTAACGACGGGGAAAGAGGGTGTCGCGGCCGATGTGAAGCGATCGGGCGTCGACTCGATGCTGCTGAATACGGGCCGCACGTTCTTGCCGCGGATCGTCATCTGCTCGAACACTGCGCCTTCGGGCAGCAGCACTCCGAGAGCCATTTCGTTGATGCCCCGGTTGTCACCTTGCCAGCCGAGCCCCTCTGCCATCTGCTTGGGCGCCCGATTCTCCAGGAGTATCTTCGTCGAGACTTCCGCATAGTTGTCGCGCGTGATGTCGATGGTCGTGTCGAATTCGCGATGCAGGAAGTAGTCGATCTTGTTGCGGGCCAGGTTGTTGTGGAAGATGAATTGAACATCCGGCCCCGCGCTTATCACGCTTCCGTCCATCCCGAACTCGCGCAGAGCGGTCTGCTCATCCGGAATTGTCGAGTAGATCTTCAGATGCTTGCTGCGTCCGCCCCTGCCGAACGCGTCGGCCAGCTTCGGCGCGTCGACAGCGCCCGAGCCCAGCTTGCCGTAGAAGTCTTTGATCAGGGTTTCGAGGAAGCGGGTGTGGGTCTGGGGATCGTTGCCGAAGCGGATGTAGGAATCTCGGAGGATGAGAGGCACGGCATTCGCCGGCGTGACCTCTTCCTCGATCCCGGCGCCCTTTAGGGGCCCCGTAGCTTCGGTCAGGTATCCCAGAGCGGTCGGGTCGACCGCGAGTACTCCACTAAGCGAGTCGCCCGTAGCGCGTTCGTAGACGCGCAGGAAACGCTCGCTGACACTCTCGAACGACGGGGAGAGGTTGATCTGGTGAACCTCGTCGGAACCGAGGGCATCGAGCAATGCCTGCAACCGGTTCGGCAGTCCGCCCCCTCCTTGTTCGGCTCGTTGCTCGATCAGGTCCCACAGTCCGACATGGACCAACTTGGCGCGCCCGCCGCTGGTCTCGAGGATCCCGTATAGCCCGATGAATCCGCCGGTGGCGCGTGCTTCGCTGGGGGACTGGAACGCCACGAGGTACCGGCGAGGCCCCTGGCGTCCCATCATGTCGGGGAGGACCTTCAGGAGCGTGTCGGCTCTGTCGATCACATCCAGGACGGCGTCGACCTGGAGGTTCGCGGTTTTCAGGGCCTCGCCCACCGGTGCGATGTTGGCGGGAGGCAGGGCGGCCAGGATCTTGTCGGCCTCCTTGAAGGATGTGCCGGCCTTGTTCAGATAGTCGAGGCTGTCGTCGATGCTCCGGAAATCGACACGTCCGTTGCGGTAGATGTTCTTGGCGAGCCGCGCCTTGCTGGTGGCTCCCAGAGCTCGGGCAGCATCGATAGCGGTTGTGCCCCCTTCGACGATCGCCTGGCCGACATCCGGTAGCTGGGACAGGATCTGGGCATCGTTGCCAACGATCGGTAGCCACGTTCCTAGCAACAGGCTGGGCCTGGCAGCGAACCTATGAGCCTCATCGGCTTGCGTCCCGGCATCGATGAACGCTTGCTCGGCTCGGACCAGGTCACCGTCAACGATGGCGGCTTGCCCCTCCCGCATCGATGTCGACATCTTTTGCAACGAGCTGCGAAGTCCTCTGATCGTGTAGAGCGCATCCGCGGCAAAGAGGGCAACCATGATGGCGAGAACGGAGACGATGACCACCGTCCGAGAACTGAAGCGGCGCTTCCTTTTGTAGATGTTGCGGAGGTAAGCCTGGACTTCTTCGCTGTCCTCATCGCGCTGGTCTTCGCGCTCCGGAGTCGGGTTCTCGCGGGCGTGCTGCATGCGCTCTATCGAACGCTCGGTCGTTGCTCGCTGTCGGCGAGGGGCCGGGGATCTGGTTCGACATGCCCGTGGTTCGAATCGTCGGTGGCACTGGCGTAATAGTTCGAGTAGCGGTAAGGCTCGTAGTAGTAGGGCGTCGAGGTCGGGTCGAACGCGTTGAGCACGCAGCCAAGCACCTGTGCACCGACGCGCTCGATCTGCTCTTTGGCGTGGATCGCCGCGGACCGACCGGTTGATGCTGCATCCACGATCAGGATCGCGTTCCGAAGGTGCGAGGCGATGATCACTGCGTCGGCAACAGGGAGGACCGGAGGCGAGTCGAACAGCACGATGTCGAAACTCTCCTCGAGGGTCTTGACCAGCTCCGGCAGGCGTGGCGACGTCAAAAGCTCGGCCGGGTTGGAAGGGATCCGGCCGGAGGTGATGAGGCTCAGATTGGGGATATCCGGATGTTCGAGGACGATGTGCTCGATCTGGTCCTCTTCTCCAAGGAGCCAGGTGCTCAGGCCAACGTCGCTCTCGGCGTGGAAGTACTTCTCGAGCTGGGGCCGCCGGAGGTCGCCGGAGATCAGCACGACCCTCAGCCCTACCTGCGAGATAGCGATCCCGAGGTTTGCCACGGTCGAGGTCTTGCCCTCATGGGCCGACGGGCTGGTCACGAGGAAGCTCTGGATGTCCCTCTGCGACGCCAGGAACTGCACCCCCGTACGGAGGTTCCTGTAGGCCTCGCTGACGATCCCACTCGGGTCCACCGAGATCGACAACTCGGTCCCACGCTTGTGCTGGAACTTTGGAACGGTGGCGAGCACCGGCGCCTCGAGGGACCGCTCGACGTCCGGACGGCCGCGGAAGCGGTCGTCCAGTCGTTCCTGGAGGAATGCGATCCCCGTGCCCAGGATCAATCCTGCGAGGAGACCGAGGATCGCGTTGGAGGTGTGGTTCGGAGACGAAGGGGACCCGGGTGTGGTTGCTGGCCGGGTGATCTCGCCAACCTTCGCCTCGAAGGTGGTTGCGAGGTCGTTGAGGTCTTGCCTCAGGATCTGGATATTGGAGGTCACGAACGCACGCCGGCTCTCGAGCGCTGGGATCTTGCTGAGCCCCGCTTGCCCTTGCCGTTGCGCTAGGGCGATCTTCTCCGTCAACCTCGTAAACGTCTCTCGTTCCTGGGCGATCCTGTCCTCGAATACGCGTCGCTTGGCGTCTTGAGTAGCCCGGTTCTGCTGTTCGCGGAAACCGATGTAGTCATCGGCGAAGTAGTTGGCGACATCGCGGGCAAGGAGGGGGTCTGCCGAGGTATAGGTGATGAGGATCGATTCCGATGTCGGGCTCTCGGGCTCGGCCGAAAGTCCGCCCAGCAGGTCAAGGGGTTCGACGGAGAGCCCAAGGTCCTCGACCACGAGCGAAGCGACCGCTACCGATGCGATCGTGTTGGATTCGTTCTCGGCATCGGTGAAATAGGTGGCGTCCACATTCGGGTTGAGCTGAAGCTTGGCTTGTGCGACGAAGAGGGGCGTCTGGCGAGAAGACATCGTCAGTGCGAGGGCGACACCAAGTACGGTCGTCAGCGCGATGGTCCATTTGCGCGCCTTGATGACCGCGATGTATTCGCGAAGTTCGCTCGCGTTCTCGTTCTGGAACTGCATCATCTGTGGAAAGCCCCCCCGGGTCCCAATTGACCTGCTAATTATGGCCGAACAACTGCTAATCGCCTACTAGATAATTCAACTTAGAGGTTGTTTGAGGGTACTAATCGGGGCATTTCGGTCCCGAGAAGCAGGTCGAGCATACATGGGGGCCCCCTCGGGGGCCTTCCTCCTAGTTCTAAGGTCGGTTGACCCTCTAGGCGCTTGCCTTCACCATCGAGAGGTGACTAACCCTGGATCGGCTCTCGGCGACGACCGGCCCGGGCGGCGCGTGGCCGATGTCGGTCGCCGGCTGCGCCTCGATGCGGCCACGGCCGAGGTCGTCGGTCGTCTCGCGGCGGCCGAGGTCGAAACGCTCCTTCTCAAGGGTCCATCGGTCGCACGCTGGCTGTACCCCGACCCGGACGACCGTCCGTACGGGGATGTGGACCTCTTGGTGGGTCCGGGCGATGCCCCGGCCGCAGGGGGAGTCCTAGACGGCCTTGGATTCTCCCGAACCGCCCCCGATCTCTCGCGGAGCCGCCCTCGAGCAGCGGTCGAATGGCGCCGGGCACGGGATGGGGTCGAGATCGACTTGCACGAGACGTTTCCGGGAGTGGAAGGAGACCTCTGGGCAGGTTTGTGGCCGAACCACGATCGACTGGAGGTGGGCGGCCGGGAGGTCATGGTTCCGTCGATCGCCGGACGAGTGCTGCTGATCGGGCTCCATGCCGCCAACCATGGCGCTGCGGCCCGCCAGCCGATGGCGGACCTCGAACTTGCGTTGGCCACCATCGCGGAGCATCACTGGGCCGCGGCCGCGACCCTGGCTCGTGACGTCAACGCGTTGGCCGCGTTTGCGGCGGGCCTCGGGTTGTGCCCGGATGGAGCCGCGCTGGTCGCGGCCCTTGGAGCCGAAACGGCCCCCTCGGTCCGCACCGCGGTGACGGTCGAGTCGCCCGCAGAGGCGGTTCGGGGCGTCGCGTTGGGGATCGACTGGCTGGTGACGAGACCTGGATGGCGAGCGAAGCTCGCGTACATGGCGGAGAAAGTCTGGCCTCCGGCGGAGTGGATCGTCGAGCGGTACCCGCTTACTTCGGGAAGGCGGTTCGGGGTCGCCCGGGCGCGCGCCCGCCGGCTTGCGTGGCTTGCCGTTCACCTTCCCTCCGGAGCCCGCGCATGGTTGCGGGCGCGGCGCCGCACCCGTCGAGATGGTGAGGGCTAGGCCATCGCGAGTTACCGGTTGGCCTACGTGGTCTCTCATCCGATCCAGTACCAGGCTCCACTCTTGCGACGGATCGCCCGGGAGCCGGATATCGACCTCCATGTCTATTTCCTTAGCGATCTGTCTTCGGGCGGCTATCGGGACCCTGGGTTCGGAACATGGATCGAGTGGGATGTCCCCCTCACCGAGGGCTACGAGCACACCTTCCTCTCGACCACGAAGGAGGTCTCTCGAGGCGGTCCTCTGAGGTCGGAGCTGCGCGCTGGGCACTTCGACGCGGTCTGGATCCACGGCTACAAAGAACCTGCCGCGAGGGTCGCCATAGCAGCTGCGCGGAGCAACGGCATCGCGGTGCTGCTCAGGGGGGAGTCGCACCTAGGGCTCGTGCACGGCCTGCTTGCCCGCTGGTATCGCCGCGTGGTCCTTCCGGCCGTGTTCGCGCGCGCTGATGGCTTCCTTGCGATCGGAGGCGCGAACAGAGACTTCTACCGCCGCTACGGCGTCAACGACGACAAGATCCATCTGATGCCTTACGCGGTAGACAACGAGTTCTTCAGTCGGGCAGCTCGGGAGGCGGGGGCAGGTCGCGCGGCCCTTAGGGCCGAGCTCGGGATCGGTGACAACACGCCGGTGATCTTGTTCGCATCGAAGATCACCCACGTCAAGGGCGCCGATGTCCTGATCGAGGGTTTCCGTCAACTCCGCCGAGACACGGACGCACACCTATTGCTTGTTGGAGATGGTGACCTGCGCGCGGCGCTCGAAGCACGAGGAGATCCCGACGTAACGTTCGTCGGATTCAAGAATCAGTCCGAGTTGCCTAAGTACTATGACCTCTGCGACGTCTTCGTTCTTCCCTCGCGATGGGAGCCCTGGGGTCTTGTCATAAACGAAGCGATGAACGCCGCCAAGCCGATCGTGACTACCGATGTGGTCGGCGCTGCACGAGACCTGGTCCAGGAGGGCATCAGTGGGCGAGTGGTCAGAGCGGGAGACCCGGTCGCGCTCGC
>JAXDJJ010000004.1:0-22729 GCA_034665745.1 Actinomycetota bacterium
GCTGGGTCGCACACGGTGAGGAAGTTGATGACCTTCGTCTCGTTCTCGGCGGTGACCGGGATAGTGGGCATCCAGTCTGGCGTGTGCTTCGGCGCATTCTTCTCGTAGAAGAAGTCGCTGTTGATCCCGTTCGGCATCCGCTTCAGCGTCAGAGGCCGATCGACGAGGTGGGGGAGCATCGTCGGGGACACGTTGAAGTAGTAGGTGAGTAGGTCGCCCTTCGTGAAGCCCTCCTCCGGCCAGTAGACCTTGTCGAGGTTGGACAACTTGAGTTGCTTGTCACCGGCGCGTGCATGCCAGTGGTCCCCTTGCTTGGTTGCAGGTAACTCGAGTGGGAAGTCGATGGTTGTCACGGGGCTCATACGGGGAAGATATCGGGGTACGCCGACAACTCTCACGGAGGTGAGTCTCAGTGGCGAAAGTCGCCTTCATCCTGGACCAGATGTACGAGGACTCGGAGTTCCGTGTCCCTTACGACCGCGTGAAGGAAGCGGGCCACGAGCCGGTTGTGATCGGACTCGAATCCGGCAAGAAGCTCGAAGGAAAGAGCGACGGTGACACCGTCACCACCGAGAAAGCCATCAGCGACGTGTCCGCCGATGAGTTCGCGGCCCTCGTCATACCGGGTGGCTACTCGCCGGACAAGATCCGGACCGACGCCAAGATGGTGCAGCTAACGAAGAACATCTTCGATGCGGGCAAGCCGGTTGCTGCGATCTGTCATGCCGGGTGGATGTTGGCTGAGGCAGACATCGTCAAGAACAAGACCGTGACGTCGTGGCCCTCGATCAAGACCGACCTGATCAATGCGGGGGCCGAGTGGGTCGACCAAGAGGTTGTCGAGGACGGCAACCTCATCACCTCCCGCAAGCCAGACGATCTCGAAGCGTTCACGAAGGCGTTGCTGTCACAGATTGAGCAGACGACCTAGCTCCTCCGTCCGACCACGACCTTGAGACCTGCGGGAAGCTCCTCGGAGCCGAACGAAGCCTCGATGGTCGCGGTCACACCGTGACCCGCTAGCAGGTCGGGGATCTTCGATGTCTCGACGAGCACGTTGTCGTGCCGTTCGTCGCTGCGCTTCCACGAACCATCGTCGTTCTTCAGGAACGTCGTCATCTCCCGCACGTACTTGTTCGGTGGGGGCTGCGAGAAGCGCGTGATCAAGGCCCAGTCGTCTTTGACTATGGCGAGGTCCTTCTGATCGATGCGGTGCGTGCCCCACTCGAGGTCGCAGATGTCCAAAGCGAAGACCGAGGACGCCTTGGCGATGTGCTCGAGGGCCCGCCAAATCGCTTCTTCGGTATCGAGGTAGCTGATCGGATGGCCGATGGAAACGATCGCGTCGACCTGAGGGATCGGGTCATCGGGCAAGGTCAGCAGTTCGAAGCTCGCGGCCCCCGGGACGTAGTCGCGCGCGATGTCGAGCATCGCGGGAGACGCGTCGGTCGCTATGACCGAGTGGCCTGCATCCACGAGGTATTTGGTGAGCAGTCCGGAGCCGCACCCGATCTCGAGCACCCGGCCCCCGCGGAATGGCTCGAGCAAAGCGAGTACCCCTGGCGCGCACATGTCGGCGTGGAAGCCGAAGCCGAGGTGATGGACCATCGCCAGGTCGGGCTTGTAATAGGGATCGCGCATCGGCTGCATCATCCCCCCACGAGAAGGGCCCCTCCGAAGAGGGGCCCTGAAACTCTCGGTTCGGTGCGTCTAGACGACCGTGCCTCCGCGCGGAGGCTCGTACGGATCCGCCGTCGCGGCGCCGGGCTGTGGTTCGGGCGCGACCCGCTCGAGGCCAGTAACGCTCTCGTAGACCAAGGCTGCAGCTGAACCACCGATCAATGGACCGGCCGCGTACACGAGCAGGTCGGACCACGGGATGTTCTTCGTGTCGTAGAGGAGCGATGCGACGAAGGGGCCGAGGCTCCTTGCGAAGTTCGCCGACCCGCCTGTTGCCGTCGCGGTTACCAAGATCCCGCCTGCGAGGCCCAGACCGATCACCCACCCGGACCAGCCCTTCGGTGCCCGGTGGTCGACGGCAACCGCCATGATCGCGGTGACGAGGATGAACGCGATCAGGGCTTCGGCGAGGATCGCCTGCGGTTCCTTTATCCCTGAGGCAACCCTTGTCGCGCCGAACAAGATGTCGGTGCCTTTAGCCGCGGTACTCCCCGAAGCGAAGAAGTTCGCGCCGTTCTGGCCGTAGATCCCGGCGATCACGAATGATCCCGCTATCGCGCCGAGACACTGTGCGATCCAGTAGCCGGGGACTTCTTTCCACCTGAACCGACGCACGACTGCGAGTGAGAACGTGACGGCCGGATTGAAGTGTGCGCCGGAAACGCCGCCGACCGCGTAGACGAGCACGGTCAGCACTGCAGCGAATGCGAACGCAACCGGCAATATCTCGCTGATCGTCGATGCGCCCGTCCCGACCAAAGCGCCGAACAACTTCTGCTGTTCGGGAACGTCCATACCGGGCAGACCGGCCAGGGCGCCGAACCGCTGCAGCGGTCCGAGCAACAATGCCGTAGCGGCCCCCGTTCCCACCGCAACGAAGATCAATGTGCCGAAGAACTCTGCTGCTAGGCGCCTAAGAAGAGGCGCTTCGCCCGTCGCGTCGAGGTCGTCGGTCTGCTCGCCCCGCGCGATGGCTGTCTCTATGCGTGCGCTGTCGTACGCATCTGCCATTCGAACTCCTTCCTTTCGGTTACTCGTCCTGGATCAGTGACTCTGCTTTGGTGCGTATCTCGTCCAACACGGGCGCGTTCTGCAGGGTGGTGACGTCCCCGAGCTCTCTGCCCTCTGCTACGTCGCGTAGCAGCCTGCGCATGATCTTGCCCGACCTCGTCTTCGGCAGATCGTCGGTGAAGACTATTGAATGCGGCCTTGCGATCTTGCCGATCACTTTTGTGACGTGGTCACGAAGTTCGGAGAGTAATGCGTCATTGCCTTCCACGCCCGTCTTTGGTGTGACGAACGCCACGATCGACTCGCCCTCCTGGGGATGCTTGCGCCCGACCACGGCGGCCTCGGCCACGCCGTGGTGATCGACGAGGGCCGATTCGACCTCGTAGGTGGAGATCCGGTGCCCGGAGACGTTCATGACATCGTCAACCCGGCCGAGGAGCCAGAAGTAGCCGTCCTCGTCCAGCTTGCAGCCATCACCTGGGAAGTAGATCTCGTCGCCGAACTTGGCGAAGTAGGTCTCGCGATAGCGCTCGTCGTCGCCGAGGATCGTTCGGAACATCGATGGGATCGGTCTATTGAGGACGAGGTACCCGCCACCACCCGGTCCAACGGGGTTCCCTTGCTTGTCCACGACGGCTGCATCGACCCCCGGATAGGCACGCGTCGCAGAGCCCGGCTTCAATGTGGTGATGCCCGGCAGAGGGGTGATGCAGATCGCACCGGTCTCTGTCTGCCACCACGTGTCGACGACGGGTGTCTTGCCGCCACCGATGAACTCCTGGTACCAGATCCACGCTTCGGGGTTGATGGGTTCGCCGACACTTCCGAGCAATCGCAGCGATGACAGGTCGTGTTTGGCCGGTAGGTCGGTGCCCCATTTCATGAAGGTCCTGATCGCGGTTGGCGCGGTGTAGAGGATCGTGACCCCGTACTCCTCGACGATCGACCACCAGCGGTCTTTGTCTGGGAAGTCGGGTGCGCCTTCGTACAAGATCGAAGTCGTTCCGTTCGCGAGGGGGCCGTAGACGATGTAGCTGTGACCCGTCACCCAGCCGATGTCGGCTGCACACCAGTACACGTCCGTCTCCGCCTTGATGTCGAAGATCAACTTGTGGGTGGACGAGACGCCGGTCATGTAGCCGCCCGTCGTGTGCACGATGCCTTTGGGCTTGCCGGTGGTGCCCGACGTGTACAGGACGTAGAGCATGTCCTCTGAATCCATCGCTTCGGGTTCGCATTCAGGCGAAGCCGCTTCGATCAGCTCTGCGTAAACGAGGTCGCGGCCCTCTTGCATGTCGACGGGCTCGTTCGTGCGCTTCACCACGATGACGTTGGAGATGCTGGGTGTGTCCTCGAGGGCCTCGTCCGCGTTCTTCTTCAGCTCGACGATCGCTCCGCGGCGGTAGCCGCCATCCGCCGTGATCAGAACCTTGCAGTCGGCATCGTTGATCCTGTCGCGGAGTGATTCGGCAGAGAACCCACCGAACACGACCGAATGTGCGGCCCCGATGCGCGCACACGCGAGCATCGACGCAGGAAGCTCGGGGATCATCGGCAAGTAGATGGCGACGCGATCGCCCTTACCGACACCAAGGGCCTTCAACGCGTTCGCTAGACGGCAGACCTCTTCATGCAGGTCGCCGTACGTGATCGTTCGCTTCTCGCCCGGCTCGCCGATCCAGTGATAGGCGACGCGGTCTCGGTTCGATGTGAGATGCCGGTCCAAACAGTTGTGCGATGCATTCAGTTTCCCGCCGATGAACCATTCGTGGTGTGGCGGGTCCCAAGACATGACGGTGTCCCACTTCTGGAACCAATCGAGGCGTTCGGCTTGAGATGCCCACCACCCGTCCGGGTCGCTCTCGGCTTGCGCGTAGATGGATGCATCGTTCGCGTTGGCTTGAGCGATGAAGTCCTCGGGTGGCTCGAACGTCCTGCGTTCCTGAAGCAACGCATCGATCGTTCGCTCGACCTCGTTGTCGGCCATGACCCTCCCCAGTGTGGCTGAACCGGGCAACCCTAGTGGGCGCTCGAGGACTGGAGCACATCGAGGGCGTGACCCAGGATGCCGAGGACCGCATCAAGGCTTTCGGTGGCCCCCTTCGGGCTGCCCGGGAGGTTCAAGATCAGGCTCTGGCCGATGGTCCCGGCGACGGCGCGGGACAGGGCCGCCATCGGTGTCTTCTCGAGGCCCGTGGCGCGCATCAGCTCGGCGAGTCCCGGAACCTCCTTGTCAATCACTTCGAGGGTTGCCTCGGGGGTCACGTCGCGCGCCGCAAGGCCGGTACCTCCCGTGGTCACGATGAGGCTGTAGCCGTCCTTCACCGCAGAGCGGAGGACGGCAGTGATCTCGGTGCGGTCATCGGCAACGACCATCGGTTCGCCGACCTCGAAGCCGGCAGTCGTGAGCTGCTCTGCGACCGCGGGACCCGACTCGTCTTTCTGCTCGCCGGCGGAGCTTCGATCGCTGATCGTGATGACGAGGGCGCGCCTCACGTGCTCATCGAGCGCAACTGACCACCGTCGACCGTGAGAGTGACACCGCTGATGTACGAGGCGGCCTCGGATGCGAGGAAGGCGACCGCGTTGCCGAACTCGAGTGGGTCGCCGAGACGGCCCATCGGGATCGAGGCCGCCATGCGCGCCTTGATCTCGGCGACCGGTTTGCCTTCCGCGGTGGCACGTGCCTCGTCGAGCTGGCGCACGCGCGGGGTGTCGTGATGACCGGGAGCAACGCAAAGGACCCGGATGTTGTCGGACGCGAGCTCGCGCGCCAGGGTCTTCGCCATCCCAACGACTGCCGCTCGCATCATGTTTGACAGCAGCAATCCGTCCACGACCTCTTTCGTCGTGATCGAGGTGATGTAGACAACGGCCCCGCCTCCGCGTGCGCGCATCGATGGAAGCACCGCTTTCGTCGCACGCCAGGCCGAAGCCGCCGTGAGATCGAACGCGTGGAGCATCGCGGCGTCGTCGAAATCGTCGAACGTGCCGGGTGGGGGACCGCCGGCGTTAGCCACGAGGATGTCGATCCCGCCGAGTCGTTCTTCGATGGCCCGGCCGGTGGCCGCGATCGCATCACCGTCGGTAACGTCCAGTGGGAACGCGTGGCCCCCGATGTCCTTCGCAGCGGCCGCGAGTTTGTCCTCGCCCCGAGCCGACAGGGCAACCGTGGCCCCTTCTTGCGCGAGCACCCGGGCGGACGCAAGTCCGAGACCGGATGAGGCCCCAAGCACCCACGCCACCTTGTTAGCGAGACCTAGATCCACCTAGCGTCCTCCTACCCACGACGAGCCGTCCGCGTAGATCTCTTTCTTCCAGATAGGCACCGTGGCTTTGAGCTCGTCGATCAGCCACCGGCATGCGTCGAGAGCTTCAGCGCGATGTGGGGAACTGCACGCAACGACGACGGTCGGTTCGCCGAGCTCACATGTTCCGGTCCTGTGCAGCGCGACGACGCGCTCGAGACCCCACTTGTGGGCGGCTTCCAGCGCGAGAGAACGCAGGGTCTCCTCGGCCAAGGTTGGGTGTGCCTCGTACTCCAAGCCGGTCACCTGTTTGTCCGTGTCGTCGCTCGGGGTCGATCGAACGGTGCCGACGAACACTCCGATCCCACCGCTGGTGGGGGTACCGGCCGCTCCGATCACCGCGGCGATATCAAGGGGGGCCGCGCTGATGGCCACCGACAGCTCGACGCTCATCCGCCGATCATCGACATAGAGCGTGCCGGCTTAACGAAGTCGGCCTTACCGATCCTGTGGCCGGACCATTTGGATGCAACGCAGGCTCGTGCAAGAACGGCGATGTCGTCGTCGGATGCTCCGTCCCGCAGGGGCGTCTTGAGGTCGGTCTCTTCCAACGAGAACAGACACGCACGCAGCTGGCCGTCAGCCGTCAGTCGCAACCTGTCGCAGGTGTCGCAGAACGGCGCGGTCACCGACGGGATGACCCCAACCGTTCCCGGGGCCCCATCGGCGAAGCGGAACGTAGTTGCTGGTTGGGGGCCGGTTGCCGTCACCGGGACGAGGGGATAGCGCGCTCCGATCCGTTCGAGGATCTCGTCGGCCCCTACGACCTCTTCCCTCTTCCATTCATCCTGGGCGTCGAGGGGCATGTATTCGATGAAACGAACGGCGTAGCCGCTCTTTCGGGCAAGGGAGGCGAACGCGATGGCTTCGTCATCGTTGTGACCACGCATCACGACCGTGTTGATCTTTATGGGGCCCAGATCGTTGGCCACCGCCGCTTCCAGCCCCCGCATGACTTCGTCGAACGCATCTCGGAGCGTGAGCTCGGCGAAACGATGCTTGATCAAGGAATCGCAGGACACGGTCACCCGGTCGAGCCCGGCGGCCGCAAGGTCGGTCGCGTGCTCGGCCAGGAGGTAGCCGTTTGTGGTCAACGAGATGTCGAGTTCGTCGGACAGCCCTCGGAGCATCCGGATCAAGGTGGGGAGCTCCCGGCGGACCAACGGCTCGCCGCCGGTGACCTTCACGGAACGAACCCCGCTGGCAACCAGGATCCCGGTCAACCTGGTGATCTCCTCGAACGAGAGCAATCCTTCCTTGGGCATCCACTGCAAACCCTCGGGGGGCATGCAATAACGGCAGCGGAAGTTGCATCGATCTGTGACCGAAACCCTCAGGTCGGTGGCGACGCGGCCGAAGCCATCAACCAGCGGTTGGCGCGTCTGGTCCATGGGAGTCATCGTCGCACGGTTTATCCTGCCCGGCGTGCGAGTACTGATCCTTGGTGGAGACGGTTATCTCGGCTGGCCTACGGCCATGCATCTATCCGCGCGCGGCCACGAAGTGATGGTCGTGGACAACTTCTTGCGCCGGGCGATGTCGGTCGAACTGGGGGCCGGCTCGCTGACGCCCATCCGCAGTCTGCAGGAGCGAGCCAAGGCGTGGGCCGAGGTCAACGGAGCGGAGGTTCAGGTCGAGATCGGTGATCTCGTCGACCCGCAGTTCGTCGATCGCATCTTCACGGAATTCAAGCCCGATTCGGTCATCCACTACGGCGAGCAGCCGAGTGCGCCGTTCTCGATGATCGACCGCAAGCACGCCGTCGACACTCAGCGCAACAACGTCGAGGGCAACCTCAACGTCTTGTTCGCGATGCGCGACATCGCACCGGATTCACACCTCGTGAAGCTCGGGACGATGGGCGAGTACGGAACCCCGAACATCGACATCGAAGAGGGCTACATCGAGATCGAGCACAAGGGCCGCAAGGACACGCTGCCGTTCCCGAAACTCCCGGGCTCGATGTATCACCTCAGCAAGGTCCACGACTCGCACAACATCCACTTCGGATGTCGTATCTGGGGCCTGCGTGCAACCGACCTGAACCAAGGCGTCGTTTACGGGATACGCACCGATGAGACTGACCTCGACGAACGCCTCTGCACCCGCTTCGACTACGACGAAGTGCTTGGGACCGCTCTCAACCGGTTCTGTGTGCAAGCCGTCGTCGGTTATCCGTTGTCTGTCTACGGCAAGGGCGGCCAAACGCGCGGCTTCCTCAACATCATCGACACGATGCAGTGCGTGCGTCTTGCGGTCGAGAACCCTGCGGACTCTGGAGAGTTCCGCGTCTTCAACCAGTTCACCGAGCAGTTCTCGGTCAACGACCTTGCCGAACGCGTCCAGAGGGTCGGCGAAGGCCTCGGGATCAACGTCGAGATCGCTCCGGTCAAGGACCCCCGCATCGAGATGGAAGAGCACTATTACAACGCGACCCACACGAAGCTTCTCGATCTCGGACTCGAGCCCAACCTCTTGACCGACGACGTCGTGGCCCATCTGATCGAGACGATCCAGCGCTACAAGGACCGGATCCTTCTCGATCCGATCGCCCCGAAAACGAAGTGGGACCCGCGGAACACTTAGGCCTTTCCGTGCGTCTAACCACCATGAAGCGAACCCTCACAGCTGCGCTGGTCCTCGCTCTGTGTGTTGTTGGACTAACGCCCGCGTTCGCTCATCACCGGCAGCCTCCCCGCGCGATCCTGAAAGCGCCTCAAGCGTGGCAGAAGGGCGTGCTCGGCACGCACTGCTGGAACTACTTCGACAAGGGCTCGGACGAAGGCGTGGGATTCTGTGCCGATTCCCTCCACTCCTTCCCCGAGCCCGATAGCTCTACCGCGGGGGCCGACGCCACGATCCGATTGTGGGCCAACCGCCTGCCCAAGGAGGCGAGCGTCGATGTGTGGACCGAGGTTGACGAGAACGGTCAGCCGGTCGGCGACCCGGAACGCCTGGTATCGACGCTGAAGCCACACCGCAAAGACGGCGTGATCGTCGCCTACGACCTCCGCTTCCAGCTGCCCGATGGTGCGGGCGACCTGTACCTGAACGCGTTCGCGAAGTGGGGGGCCCTGCGCTTCGACGACGGCCGAGCCGATGGCGACGCCTTCTACGACTTCCACCTGACGACCTCGTAGGCAGGAAGCCCGCCCCACGCGCCGAATCTCCGAGGTAGCCAACCAAGGAGATATCCAGATGCGTAAGGTCCTCGCTCTTCTCGCCGCTGCCGCGATCGTGGCATCGCTGTCTTCGACCGCTCTTGCTGCCAAGCCCAAGAAGATCCACGAAACGTTCGGTGCGTCCCTCGCTCCGTGGCCCAAGCTGGCCGCGTGGGGCGACGAGGTCGGTCTCACCCAGCCGGGTTGTTCGTCCGGCACCGAAGGCGTGAACTGGGTCGCCCAGGAATTCACGGCTCCCGGCAAAGGCACCCTGAGGGTCTGGATGGAAGGCTTCACCGGCGACCACGACCTCTACGTCTTCAAGGACGACGTGGCCCTGCTCCGTAGCGAGAACTCGCAGGTCCCGGTCGGCTCGACCGACATCGCCCCGGCCGAGGAAGAGATCCTCTACCCGATGGCGAAAGGCGAGACGATCACGATGGTGGCCTGCAACTGGCTAGGCCAGCCGGACGTCCTAGCCCACTACGAAGGCACCTTCAAATAGTTATCGCGCTGTACTTGCGTCTGGCGAAAGCTGAGCGCGGAAACTAGATCGGCAAGCGAGGCTGCAGGAGATTCCGAACCCGTTCGATCGTCTCGTTCGGCCGCTGCATCAGATCCGGCCACGTCATCTGGATCACCGTCCACCCAAGCGCGGTGAGCTCGTTCCGTCGCTCACGGTCTCGTTGCCATGCCCGGCGTCCGGAATGCCAGCGGAATCCGTCGGCCTCGATGATCAGCTTCGCGTCGGGGAAACAGAAGTCCACTCGAGCAACGAATCTGCCGCCGTCCCAGACCGTGTACTCGCGCATCGCCGGCAACCCGGCCCTGAGAAGCAGTCGGTTGAGCCTCGTCTCGAACGCGCTGGCAGAGGGTCGGCCTTTGTCATCGCGTTCGGCAAGGATCGTTCTCAATTTCTTGATGCCATGGCGACCTGATTCGGTTCGTATGCGGAGTTGCAGTCGGTTCACTGTGGTCAACCTTCGCCTAAGGGCGCAGTCGACCGCTTCTTCCAGCGAGTCCGGATCGGTCACCGCGCTGAGGTCAACGAGGGTGCGCTCGATCTTCGTGACCGGGACACCGTCGATATCGGTCAGATCTTGGATCGGCAACGGCGGCGAAAGATGAGCGATGACGATGGGCGATTTCAAGCGCCTCGGCGTGGATATCTCGATGACATCGAGTTCGTACCCATCGAGGTTCCACATCGCGGCGGCCGACCGGTGAGACGCTGCGGTTCCTCTCCCGCCCCACCTGCAGGCAGCAAGGAGGGTCTGGATCGACGATGGGGGCACCGATGTGACGGCGTAGACCCCTTCATGAAGACGGCGAAGAAGACCCCTGTTGCACCTCCGAGTAAGCCCGCTTGGAGTTAGACCCAGCGCGAGGGCTTCAGATCCGAGGATCACCCCGTGTTGTCGGGCGGCGATCTTTGCGATCTCTGCGTCTATCGATGCGTCGGTTGCCAGTTCCATGACCACATGGAACCCCCACGGTGTGACAGTTATCGCGCTGAGCTTGCGCCTGGCGCAAGCTGAGGTCAGTAACCGTCAGAGGGCGGCGGTTATGGCTTCGGCTAGTTGGGTCGTGGTGGCGGGGTCGCCGGTTGGCTTCAGGTCTGCCGGGCGCAGTTTGCCTTCGGCTAGGACCGCTGCCACTGCCTTCTGGAGGCGGTCGGCGTCTGCGTCGCGGCCCAGGTGGCGCAGCATCAAGCCCGCCGACAGGATCATCGCGATCGGGTTGGCGATGCCCTGGCCCGCGATGTCGGGGGCCGAGCCGTGGGTCGGCTCGAACACCGCGAATTCCTTACCGATGTTCATCCCCGGCGCGACCCCGAGGCCCCCGATCAGCCCGGCACAGAGGTCCGAGATGATGTCGCCGTACAGGTTGGGCAGCACGACGACGTCGAGGTCCTGCGGATGCCACACGAGCCACATCGCCATCTCGTCGATCTGCATGGCTTCGAAGCCGACGTCGCGGTAGTTGTCCTCGACGGTCTCGGCAACCTTCAGCCAGAGCCCGTCGGAGAACTTCATGATGTTGGCCTTGTGACCCAAAGTCACCTTGCGCCTGCGATGTTTCTTCGCGAGCTGGAACGCGAAATCCACGATCGCTTCCGTTGCGGTGATCGAGATCGGTTTCAGAGAGATGCCCGTATCCGCGGCTAACGGGTAGTTCCGCATGTATTTGAGGTAGCCGCGCAGCTTCTTGGCCTCGTCAGAGCCAACCTCGAACTCGATGCCCTCGTACAGATCCTCGGTGTTTTCGCGCACCACGATGATGTCGATGTCCTCGAAACGAGAGGGGACCCCGGGGAACAGCTTGCAGGGGCGGATGCTCGCGAAAAGATCGAGCTCTTGGCGCAGGGCAACGTTTATCGAGCGGAACCCCGTCCCTACGGGTGTCGTCACCGGCCCTTTGAGGGCCACCTTGTTCGTCTTTATCGACTCGAGAACGTGGTCCGGCAACGGGGTGCCGTACTCGTCGATGACTCCTGCCCCCGCATCGTGGACCTCCCACTCGATCCCCGTTCCAAGGGCATCGACCACGGTGCGAGTGGCCTCGGATACCTCCGGGCCAATGCCATCGCCTGGGATCAAGGTCACTGTCGTCATGGCTCTCCACCATAAGAGGCAACGTTGTTGCCCGGGGTTCTTTACGCAGGGCCTCCAGTGGGGTGGAATCGAGCCGACAAGGGGAAGCTCGAGAAGGGGGATCTAAGTGTCACAGTCCGTCGCGACGCGCGGGACCGGTCTGGACGGCTATTTCCGGATCACCGAACGAGGATCCACGGTACGAACCGAGGTCATCGCCGGCTTCACCACGTTCATGACGATGGCTTACATCTTGTTCTTGAACCCGATCATCTTGAACACGTTGCCCGACCGCAACGGGTTGCAACTCTCGATCCCGCAGCTGCTCACGGTCACCGCACTTGCTGCCGGAGTAACGACGTTAGCGATGGGGCTGTACGCGAACTATCCGTTCGCGATCGCTGCGGGTCTTGGACTGAACGCGGTCGTCACGTTCCAGTTGGTCGGTGCTTACCAACTCACCTGGCCGGAGGCGATGGGTGTTGTCGTACTCGAGGGACTCATCATCCTGATCCTCGTTCTGACGAAGTTCCGTCAAGCGGTCATGGATGCGGTTCCGCTGCCGTTGAAGCTCGCGATCGGAGCGGGCATCGGTTTGTTCATCACGATCATCGGGTTCGTCGATTCCGGATTCGTTACTGCTACCGGCGTCCCCGGCGCGCCATTGCAACTCGGGACCGGTAATCAACTGGCGGGGTGGCCGATCCTCGTCTTCATCGTGGGCCTGATGTTGATCATCTGGCTCTACACGCGTGGGGTTAAGGGTTCGCTACTGATCGGCATCTTGTCCGCCACCGTGCTCGCCGTGGTCGTCAATGAATTGTTCCTCGACGGCACCGGCTTCGGGGCGGCAGCGCACCTCGCCAACCCGGTGGACTTCCCGAAGGGGGACAACTTCTCTCTGATAGGTGATTTCTCGTTATTCGGAGCGTTCGGACAGATGGGATTCATCTCGGCGGCCCTGGCGGTCTTCACGTTGATGTTGTCTGACTTCTTCGACACCATGGGAACCGCGATCGGGCTCGGTAAGGAAGCGGGTCTGCTCGACTCAGAGGGACGTCTGCCCGACACCGACAAGGTCCTTATCGTCGACTCCGCGGCTGCCGCGATCGGTGGCGCCTTCTCGGCATCGTCCAACACGACCTACATCGAGAGTGCGTCCGGTATCGCGGACGGAGGACGGACGGGTCTTACCGCGGTCGTAGTGGGTGTCCTCTTCCTGTTGTCCCTGTTCCTGTCACCGTTGGCAGAGATCATCCCCATCCAGGCTGCTGCCCCCGCGTTGGTCATGGTCGGTTTCTTGATGCTGTCGGTGGTACGAGAGATCCCATGGGATGACTTGGAGCTCGCGATCCCTTCGTTCCTCACGATCGTCTTGATGCCATTCACGTACTCGATCACTAACGGGATCGGGGCCGGGTTCGTCGCCTACACGTTCATCAAGGTAGCGAGGGGTAAATCGAACGAGGTTCGACCGATGATGTGGATCGCCACGGTCGCGTTCATCGTGTACTTCGGCATCTTCTACGTGCGCTTCTACTTCACGTAAACCTTGGAGCAACCGCTGCTCGTCGTCGCGCTGGGCGGGAACGCGATGCAAGACCCGCGCGGCGACGACTCGGTTGCGTCAGATCTCGAACGCACGGCACGGACCGCGCAGCATCTGCTCGCGGTCGCCAAGGCGGGCTGGCGCCTCGTGATCACCCACGGGAACGGCCCCCAGGTTGGCAATCACCTGTTCCGTAGCGAGCTGGCGCACGAGGATGGGATGCCTCTGCTGCCGCTCGATGTCTGCGTCGCGGACACCCAGGGGGGCATGGGCTATGTACTTCAGCAGTGCCTCGCGAACGCGTTCCTAGCCGCCGACATGCCCGCGGTCGTCGCCACCGTAGTGACCCAGGTCCTCGTAGATGACGACGACCCCGCGTTCGAGCATCCTTCGAAGCCCATCGGAGAAGTGATCGCGGACGATCGTGTCCAGGCCCTGAAGGACCGGGGCTGGATCCTCGTCGAAGACGAGCGCAAGGGTGGATGGCGACGAGTCGTGCCGTCGCCCGATCCGAAGGAGATCATCGAAGCCGACGCGATCAGCGCGCTCGTGGACAAGGGGGTCGTCGTCGTCGCAGCGGGCGGCGGTGGGATCCCGGTCCGTCACTCGGCCGACGGGTCGCTCGAGGGGATCGCCGCGGTGGTGGACAAAGACCTCGCCTCTTCATTGCTCGCCTCTGATCTTGGCGCCGACGGATTCCTCATCCTCACGGACGTCGAGGAAGTGATCGCGGGATACGGAACGGATGACGAGAGGGCGCTGGCGTCGATCTCGGTATCCGAGGCCCGCACGCGTCTCGATGCAGGTGAATTCCCCGTGGGCAGCATGGGTCCCAAGGTCGAAGCCCTGACCCGTTTCGTCACGACCACGGGAAAGCTCGCCGTAGTGACATCGATCGAACGAGCAGAACAGGCCTTGCAAGGGAGTGCAGGCACGCGCGTCGTCCCCGGCTGAGTGGGCCACGCCACCCCGGCCCCACGGAGGTGACGCGAACGTCACGGGATGCGCGTACTGATCGGGGTCACATGTGTCTTCTTGTTGATCCCTGCGGCGAACGCGGCGTCTCTGCTCGTGCCACCCGTCGACGGAGTTATCCAGCGTCACTTCGAGGCACCGGGCACCCAGTGGGGGCCGGGGCATCGTGGCATCGACTACGCGGCCCCCGCGGGGACTGCGGTTCGAGCGGTGGCGGATGGAACCGTCACGTTCGCGGGCGATGTCGCGGGCACACTCGCGGTCACGATCTCGCATGGTGAGGGCCTCGAGAGCACGTACTCGGACCTCTCGCAGGTGCTCGTCGCCGCGGGCGACACCGTCGAGCAAGGCTTTTGGATAGCGCGCTCCGGTTCGTCGCACCAAGGGGGAGCAGAGGGCGTTCATCTCGGCATCAAGCTCGACGGTGCCTACGTCGATCCCGAGGGTTACCTCGGCCCCCTCGATCTCGGAGCTGCCATCAGGCTCGCGCCTCTCGTGTGGGAACCGCCCAGGTCGCTGCCCGCGCTCTTTCGCACGCCATTCCTCAGCGCGGGAACTATCCCGGAGTGCGTTTCTCCACCAGCGTCGGGGAGCGGCCGTCCGAACGACAACGTCGCGGTCCTCGTCGCTGGTATCGGAAGCAAGACCCTCGGAGGCGTATCGGCCGCGCTATACGAGTCTGGCGGAGCGATGCTCGGGTATGCGGACGCCGACACATACCGCTTCTCGTATCGCGGAAGCGCGACACCGGACCTCCATCAGCCGTACGCCCCTGCCGACACGTTCGGTGATCTCCGCGTAGCAGCACAGCGGTTGCGGACTCTGTTGACGGCCATCGCTCAGCGCTACCCGGGGAGGGCCGTCGATCTCATCGCTCACTCCCAGGGTGGGATCGTCGCGCGTACCTACCTAGAGCTCGCGGCCGAGGCTTTCGACCCGCAGGTTCCGCAGGTGCAACACCTCGTCACCTTCTCGACCCCTCACGATGGGGCGCCTCTGGCCGGTGCTCGGGATCAGCTGGACGCAACGCTCGGGGGCCGGGCAGTGCTCGATGCCGGCTCGTGGTTGGCGGATCACGGTGTAGCGCTGCCCGACCCTCGCGCCACATCGGTAGGCCAACTTGCACCCGGCTCGCCCTTGCTCGAACGCCTCGATCGCGAGTCGGCCACATTCGGCACGCGGGTCTTGAGCCTCGGGATCGCGAACGATGTCGTGGTTCCCGCCGATCACGCGGTGTGGGACGGATACGACGCGACAGTGGTGGGTCCGTCGGGCCTGAATGGTCACGACCGAGTGGTCACCGCTGCCGACGCGATCGCAACCGCACGGAACTTCCTGCGCGACGAACCGGCTGCTTGTCGGACCGGGTGGGACCTGTGGGGGCCGCGGGCTGGGCGGGTGGTGAGCTTCGCGGAACATGCCGTGCCGTGGCTCTACCGGATCGCCGAGAACGCACTCGTCCCGTGAGATGGAACGGCCCCCTCCTCGGCGTGGGGGGACGGGCGAGGAGGGGGCTGGTGGTTCTTGTGTCTGGTCCATATATTGCCCCGTCCCAGAAACTAAGTGGTGCCCCCGGGAGGCAGATTCTGGGCTCGCTCGCTTGTCCCCCAGAGACAAACCACGGGCTGTAGCCCGCTCGCCCCTAGGATGAGCCCGATGCAGAATCGCCTCCCCGTGGACTCTCCCGGCCTCGAGGCCGAGTTCACTCGGGTCGAGGTCCAGCGCTCCACCCGCCGCAAGAAGACGATCTCAGCCGAGATCGTGGGTGACGCGTTGATCGTGTCCATCCCCGAACGGATGTCGCGCGCTGAGGAGCAGGAATGGGTCGAGCGCATGTCGGCCCGGATGTCGGAACGCAAACGACGCGATCGCTTGAATGCGGACGGCGCCCTGGAACGGCGTGCCGTCGAGCTCGGCAACCGCTACCTCGACGGCGTTCGTGCGGCTGACATCGAGTGGGTCACGAACCAGAAGTCACGTTGGGGGTCTTGTTCTCCGCAAGAGCGTTCGATCCGCCTGTCGATCGAGCTAACTGAATATCCCGCGTGGGTGCGCGACTACGTCATCGTTCACGAGCTCGCACATCTCCTCGTTGCCGACCACTCCGACCGGTTCTGGGACCTGGTCAACCGCTACCCCCTGACGGAACGGGCCCGAGGCTTCCTGATCGCGAAGGGGATGGAAGAAGGCTAGATAGCCCTCGAGGCTGGGCATACTGGATGGATGTTCGCCGGCCTAGGTCTCTTGCTGATTTTCGTACCGATCGTCGAGCTCTATGTCCTGATCCAGGTTGGGCAGGTGATCGGTGTGCTTCCCACGATCGCGCTGTTGATCGGTGTCAGCATCGCCGGGACGATGCTTTTGAAACGCGAAGGCATGGCCACCTGGCGCCGCGTGCAAGAAGCACTGGCTCGTGGCGAAATGCCGACCACCGAGGTGATCGATGGCTTCTTGATCTTGCTGGGAGGCGCGCTACTCCTGACTCCGGGTTTCGTCACCGATGTCTTCGGCTTGTTGTTCCTGTTCCCACCGACACGCGCCGGCGCGCGGGCTTTCTTCCGGAAGGCGCTCGGCCTCGCTGTCATCAAGAGGTTCCCAGGAGCGTCGACCGCGGCATCCACGGGACGCAAGGTGTACCAAGCACGCGTGTCGAACACGCGTCGAGTAGATAGCGCGGGTTCTACTCCGGAGCCGCTTCCTTCCGCGCCGCTGCCCCCTCCTGGCGAGGACGGTTCTCCGGGTACGAGATAGTCGGACCGACGCGGCCCTGTTCGGGGTATGCAGCGCGATCGAAATCTTCAGGTGGTCTGCGGTAACCGTTGATCCGAACGCGGAGCTCCTCGGGGTACCCACCCTCGTGGACCGGTGTCCCCAGCGACTCGGCCACCGACTTCGCTTCCTCTTCCGAGTGGAACACCCACCGGTCCCACGCGCCCTGCGGCGACACGAGCACAAGTTGAGCGTCGTTCAAACCGATGCGCACGACCACGGCTTCGGTGCCTTCGCCGTGATGCTCGACGTACTGCTTCGGCGTGCGGATCCGTACGCCACCTTCAGCTCTGTCTTCGAACGGCCACGCTCTATCGCTCAAATCACCAAACCTCCGTCGACGGCAAGGACCTGACCCGTGATGTAGTCCGATTCGCCCGACGCGAGGAAGACGAACGCAGGCGCGATCTCTTCAGGTTCGCCATAGCGACCCAGCGCCATGCGCGCGTAGCGAACCTTCGCTTGCTCCTTGTCTTGGACGAGTGGCTCTGTCATCGCAGTCAGGGCCGCAGGGGCGATGGCATTCACGAGGATCGACAACGACCCGAGCTCCTTAGCCCACGTCTTCGTCAGCCCGACGATCCCCATCTTCGCCGCCGCATAGTTCGACTGACCGACGGACCCCCGTAGGCCCGAAGCCGAGGTCACGTTGATGATCTTGCGGACCTTCGGAGTTTCCGTTTCGGCTTCCTGCTTGGCGATCGGTCGCCAGTGCTGGACCACCGCACGGCCACAAGCCCACGTGCCTTTCAGGTGAACCTGGATCACCGCATCGAAGTCTTCTTCGGACATCTTGTGGAGCATCCGGTCGCGCAGGATGCCGGCGTTGTTGACGAGGACGTCGACCTCACCGAAGGCATCGAGGGCCGTCTTCAGCAACGACTCGGCGGCAGCAACGGAGCCGATCGCCTCTCCGTTCGTGACAGCCTCGCCACCGTTCTCGATGATCTCTTTGACGACGGTTTCTGCGGCCGTGACATCGACGTCGTTGACCACCACACGGGCACCTTCGGCGGCGAACGAAAGTGAGATGGCTCGCCCGATCCCGGCACCCGCGCCGGTGACGATGCACGACTTTCCTTGGAGTCTGCCTGCCATGAGGCCCGCATCCTAGACGAGCGTAGGATTCGATCCATGTCAGATGAAGCCAAGAAGGTTCCTCTCACCCAGCAAGCTTTCGAGCGTTTGCAAGAAGAGCTGGCACACCTCGAGGGGCCTGCTCGCACGAAGGTGATCGAAGAGATCGCGACGGCTCGTGCCCATGGTGACCTAAGCGAGAACGCCGAGTATCACGCGGCTAAAGATCAACAAGGGATGCAAGAAGCGAGAGTCCGTCAGATCCGCGAGATGCTCGAGAACGTCCAGATCATCCACACCACCGACGACCATGTAGTGGAGCCGGGCAAGCTCATCAAGATCAGCATCGCGGGCGATGACCCCGAGACCTACCTCTTCGGAACGCGTGAAGAGAAGGGCGGGGACCACGACGTCCTAACTGTCGAGTCTCCGATCGGGCAGGCCATCCAGGGCAAGAGTGCGGGGGAGACCGTTATCGCGAACCCCCGCGATCGCGAGCTCAAGGTCGAGATCCTCGAGGTCACGACGCCCTAGCGATACCTCTTCGCCACACCCCAACGACATCCGTCAACGCGGTTGGGTCCTCCAACGGATCGCCTTCGACGAGAACCAGGTCTGCATCCATCCCCGGTGCGATCGCTCCGACGGAGGTCAAGCCGAGCCAGTCCGCCGAATCCACCGTCGCGGCACGAACGATGTCGAGGCCGGACATGCCCGCGTTGCTCATCGCTTTGATCTCGCGCGCATCGATCCCGGGCTTCGGACCTTCGTTGCCTAGGTCTGTTCCGTAGATCACGCGGCCCCCGGCCTTGCGGAACGAGTGGAGGTTCGCGATCGCCGTGCGCTGCGAGGGCCCCGAGAAGATCGACAAGGTCGGCACGACGGCGACGTTCTGATCGACCATGCGACGGACGGTGCGATCGGGGATCGTCTCGTCGCTCATCAGCATGTGGGCGAGTTCGTCGACGCGTGCGTCGAGTGCCTTCTCCAGTTGCTCCAGTCCGTAGATGTGGCCGGTGACCTTCAACCCGCGTTCGTGCGCAGCGTCGACGATGGCCTGAAGGGTGGCGGCATCGAGCACCGGACCCGCGGGCGGGTTCAACGCGATCTTCACTATCGAGAACCCGCCTTCGACGACCGAGGCGACCGCGCGGGCCGCATCGTCCGGACCTCCGACCTCGAGCCCGGTGCCGGGTGGCGCCCAGGTGGCGGTCGTGGGGTACCCACCTGGGGCAGTCAGCATCGGACCCGCCGCGATGACCGTGGGGCCATCGAAATCGTTCGACCGCGACAGCTGAACGAGCGCACCGATCACGTCGACCGGCCATGCCAGGTCGCGGACGGTCGTAACGCCGCCGGCGAGGACATCGGCCGGCTCGTAGAGACCGATGTGAACGTGAGCGTCGATGAATCCAGGGATCAAGGTCATCGATGCCGCGTGTGTTCGCTCTACTTGCTCGGGGCGCGGGCCGACGGAAGACACTGTCGTGCCATCGAACTCGACGAGGGCATCGTGAAGGGGTTCGAGACCCTTCCCGGCCAGAACCGTCGCCCCTGCGATCACGCGGGTAGGATAGGCGTGCAATTACCTCGTACAGCGCGTTCGGCAGCGCTTCCACGGATGGATGCAGCGGCCGCACCGCGCGCAGATCGGAGTTTCACGATCGATGGATGACACAGAGCAAGTAGTGACTTTCGCGTCTCTCGGGGTCTCACCCGAGATGGCCGAGCGACTGAGGAAGCTGGGGATGGTCAATCCATTCCCGATCCAGACCCGGGCGATCCCCCTGGCCCTCGAAGGCAGAGACATATTCGGGCAGGCGCAAACGGGTTCGGGAAAGACCCTGGCGTTCGGTATCCCCATCGTCGAACGCGTGGGCGAGCGAGGCCAAGGGCCCGGTGCCCTGGTCATGGTTCCGACGCGCGAGCTAGCGGCACAGGTGACCCAGGTCCTCAAGGACATCGGCGGCAGCCTCCAGGTGATGTCGGCCTTCGGCGGAACCCCGGTCGTCAAAGACATCGCCCGCTTGGAGAAGGGGATCGATGTCCTCGTGGCCACTCCCGGCCGTCTCGCCGACCTCTATGAACGCCGCGCCCTGCACCTTGACGACGTTCGGATCTTGGTCCTCGACGAGGCCGACAGGATGCTCGACCTCGGCTTCATGTACGACATGGACTGGTTGATCCGCAGGCTTCCTCAGGAGCGCCAGACGATGTTGTTCTCGGCCACCCTGTTGCCGACGGTGCGTCAGCTAGCGCGCCGGTACACCGTCGATCCCGCGCAGGTCGAGATCGAAGGCACTCAGCAGACGGTGGACGAGGCAGAACACCACTTCTTCCTCGTGCATCCGATGGACAAGCTCGAGGTCCTGTTCACGTTGCTTTCCAAAGACCAGATGTCGATCATCTTCACCAGCACCAAGCGCTTCGCCGCACGGCTCGAGGACGAGCTCCGCAAGCGCAACGTCGCGGTCAGCGCCCTGCACGGCGACATGTCGCAGACCTCACGCACGAAAGCCCTTGCACGGTTCACCGATGGTCGCTCGAAGGTCTTGGTCGCGTCAGACGTTGCTGCACGAGGTCTCGACGTAACTGGAATCGAGCAAGTGATCAACTACGACCCACCCGAGGATCCCACTGTGTACCTGCATCGCACAGGTCGAACCGCTCGTGCCGGAGCGACAGGACTCGCGATCACGTTGTGCACGTCGGGCGAGAAGGGTCATGTTGAGCACATGATCAAGAGGTTGGGTCTGAAGACCCCGATAGAAGAGGTGTTCTCGACATCTCCTATCCTTAAAGAACTAGCCAGCTAGGAGACACATGGAATCCGACGAGCTCATCTGGGAAGGAAAGATCGGCGGTACCCCCCTGCGCGTGGGTGTTCCCCACGCCGGCCGGATCATCGCCGAATGGGATGCGCCGGAAGGTCCGCGTCACAAGGTCTCGGACACCGTCGAGGAATTCGAGCGCGCGGTCCTCTTCCAACTGCTCTTGAGGGCCGGGATAACCGAGGAAGCGGCCACCGACGAGGTCATCGCTGCGATCCGGGTGGCCCAGGCGGAACGGCCCACCCGCACCGCCGATCCCTCGAGCCAACGCCGTCGCAAGAACCCGAAGCAGCGCCAGCACCGTCGCTCGCGCCGCCCGCCCCGCCGCCGATAGTCCACGGCACGACACCAGTGGGCGGGGGATACTGCGTCCCATGAGTCTCGAGCTCGCGCGCGAGAAGAGGGTCCTCACCGCGTTCGCACGCGGGGTGCTTGGTAACGCCTACCGGCCCGATGTACCCGATCAGATGCTCGCGACGATGGCTCAGATCCCTTCGGTCAAGGACCGGAAGCAGTTCTTCGGTGCATTGCGCGCCCTCGATACGAAGAGCGGCGCGCTGCTGCTCACTGGCAAAGCGACGCCATTGTCTTGGCGTGCACCTCATGAAGCCGAAGCGGTGCTGCAGAAGTGGAAGAAGTCTCGTCTCGAGCTCCATCGTCAACTTGCGGGCGGTTTGATCTCCGCGTCCGTCGCATCTCTCTACGGGCATCCGAGCCCCGAGTGGAAGCGCATCGGCTATCCCGGCCCCCTCGGACCCGCCCCGGCGGGTCCCCGCAGGTTCGCTCCGATCGAGCTCGACTCGGATACCCATCTGTCGTGTGACGTGGTTGTCGTCGGCTCCGGCCCCGGCGGCCAGACGATGGCGGCACACCTGGCCAAGGCCGGTCTCGATGTGCTGATCCTCGAGAAAGGGGCCTACCGCTCGGAGTCTGAGTTCCACCATTACGAGTCGCCATCGCAACGAGAGCTCTACCTCTATGGCGCGACCCTTACGTCTAAGGACGGGGGCGTTCGGATCATCAGCGGTTCCACCCTCGGTGGCGGCGCGGTCGTCAACTACACGGTGTCGTTCCACACGCCGCCGCGCGTGCGCGAGCAATGGACGCAGATCTCTGGGATCGATGCTTTCTCCTCTGGCGAGTTCGAGGCCTCCTTGGACGAGGTCGCGGCGAAGCTCAACGTCAATCGGGATTCCAGCGCACTGAATCCACGCGAGCGGTTCGTCGAAGAAGGTCTGAAGCAACTCGGATGGCACATCGATCAGATGCCGCGCAACGTCAAGGGCTGTCCTCAAGATGAGGGATGTGGTTTCTGCGGCTTCGGGTGTCGGCATGGAGCGAAGCAAGGCGCACGCGTGTTCCTCGAAGATGCGGTTGCGAGCGGCGCCAAGATCCTCACCCACGCCGAGGCACGCAAGGTCGTGATCCGTGACGGCAAGGCGACCGGTATCGAAGGGATCGCGAACGGCCATGCACTTCGGATCGATGCCCGCAAAGCGGTCGTCGTCTCGGCCGGCTCGATCGAGACCCCGGCTCTCCTTCTGCGCTCCGGCCTTGGTGGACAGGTGGGTCACCACCTTCACCTCCACCCCGGGACCGGCGTGTGGGGTGTGTTCGAAGATGAGGCCCGACCGTACGAAGGCGTGCAGATGTCTCGCTACTCGGACGAGTTCCGAGGCTGGGACGACGGCTACGGTCCGATCCTCGAGAGCGTCCCGATCCATCCGGCTGCGTTCGCGACCGTTACGCCGTGGACCTCGGCCGCCGAGCACCG
>JAXDJJ010000005.1:0-51495 GCA_034665745.1 Actinomycetota bacterium
TGTTGAAGACGGAGTTCCCTCCTCTGTCGGCTGCCGACTGCGAGCGCGCGGCGATGGATCTGATGGACGACGATCAGGCGAGGAAGTTCAAGGAAACGGGTGAGGTCGACTTCGCGTACTCCGAGCAGGGCCTCGGCCGCTTCCGGGTAAACGTGTTCCGGCAGCGCGGAAGCGTTGGCATGGCATGTCGGCGCGTCCTTCCTGGAAGTCCCGCGTTCGACACCTTGGGCCTTCCACCGGTGATCAAGACCCTCGCCGAAGAGCAGCGCGGCCTTCTGCTCGTGACGGGCCCGACGTCGTCCGGAAAGACGACGACGACCGGGGCGATCATCAACCACATCAACGCGACGCGGTCGTGTCACATCCTTACGATCGAGGATCCGATCGAGATCCTCCACCCGGACCGCGAGGCGATCGTGAACCAGCGCGAGATCGGTCACGACACGGCGGATTTCGCCGTGGCGCTCCGTGCCGCGATGCGGCAAGACCCAGACGTGATCTTCGTCGGCGAGATCAGAGATGCCGAAACCGTCAAGGCGGCGCTTCAAGCAGCAGAGACTGGACACTTCGTCGTTTCAACCCTTCACACGACCGACGTCTCCGAAACCGTCAACCGCATCATCGACTTCTTCCCGCCTCACCAGCAGAAGCAGATCCGAGTGTCTCTCGCTGCATCACTCAAAGGCATCGTGTCTCAGCGACTCCTGCCGCGGAAAGACAACAAGGGCCGTATCCCCGCGGTTGAGGTCCTGGTCATGAACGGTCGCATCCACGACCTGATCTTGAACTCGGATCAGACCCACATGATCCACGACATCGTCGCGGAATCGTCTTTCTACGGGATGCAGACATTCGATCAAGCGTTGCTGGCTCTCTACCGGGCGGGACTCGTGGGCCTCGAAGATGCGATGTCGGCCGCGACTAACGCGCACGATTTCCAGATCGCCTTGAGACAAGAGGGCCTCCAGCCGGTCTCGTAGGGTTGGGGGTCATGTCGCGGCCCCTGGACCTCGCGCAGCTCCTGGACGAAGGCTCTCCTCTGCTAGACGTTGCAGAGGCATTCCGCGCGTCCGGCCACGAGCTGTACCTCGTAGGGGGTTCCGTCCGTGACGCGTGGCTTCGGAGGCCGCACGACGATCTCGACTTCGCGACCGACGCCACTCCGGGAGAAACGAAGAAGATCGTCAAGCCTCTGGCGAAAGCCGTGTGGCTACAGGGCGAAGAGTTCGGAACGATCGGCGCCGAGATCGCAGACCTCCGGATGGAGATCACGACCTTCCGGACCGAGCAGTACCAGCCGGCGTCGCGCCACCCAGAGGTGCAGTTCGCGTCGGACATAGATACGGACCTCTCTCGTAGGGACTTCACGATCAACGCGATGGCGGTGCGCCTTCCGGAGAAAACGGCCGTCGATCCATTCGAGGGCGTGAAGGATCTGGCTGCGAAACTCATCCGGACACCACTCGACCCCGTCATCTCATTCACAGACGATCCCTTGCGGATGCTGCGCGCGTTCCGGTTCGCGTCGCAACTGGACTTCAAGATCGACGAAGCGGTTCTTACCGCGGTCCACGATCTTCGCGACGAGATCAAGACGGTTTCATCAGAGCGGATCCGAGACGAGCTGTCCAAGCTCGTTACGGGAGCTGCCCCCGCGCGCGCTCTGGAACTTGCCGAGGCAACGGGATTGACGCAGCACTTTCTCCCTGAGCTCTCCAACCTGAAGCTCGAGCAGGATCCGGTGCAGAAGCACAAGGACGTCTTCCATCACACGCTTGCCGTGATGGAGCGAACCGACCCGATCCTGGAGCTGCGTCTTGCCGCGTTGTTGCATGACATCGGCAAACCGAAGACGCGCAGGATCGATCCGAAGGAAGGCGTGTCGTTCCACCATCACGAAGTGGTTGGGGCCGACATGGCGGCCGAGAGATTGCGAGCCTTGCGCTTCAGCAACGATGTCGTCGCGACCGTCTCGGAGGTCATCCGGCTCCACCACCGCTTCCACACCTATCGCCTGGGATGGTCCGACTCTGCGGTGCGCCGTTACGTACGAGACGCAGGTCCGTTGCTACCGACGTTGAACGCAATGGTGCGTGCCGACTGCACCACGAGGAATGCAGCCAAGGCGAAAGAACTTGCCCGGCGCATGGACGAGCTCGAGGAGCGGATCAAGGAGCTGGCGGCGAAAGAGGAGCTCGACAAGATCCGGCCCGACCTCGACGGTCAGCAGGTCATGGAGCACCTCGCCATCCCGCCCGGCCCCCTCATCGGTGAAGCTCTCAATTTCTTGCTGGAACTCCGTCTCGAGGAAGGTCCCCTAGGGGACGAAGAGGCCCTGAAACGCCTCGACGCGTGGTGGGCGGAGCGCGGACGAGCGGATGGCTGACCCGAAACCACACCCGGGTGAGCCTTACTTCGGACCGATCGGCGACACCCTGGGTCGTGCCTATCTTCGCTACAACTTCACGAAAGGCTCCGAGCAAGAGGTGGCGTTCCTTCTCGACGTCATCGGTCCGGGCAACGGTCGTCGTCTCCTCGACGTCGGGTGCGGGCCGGGCCGGCTCGCGGTTCCCCTAGCGAAAGCTGGGTGGTCGGTCACGGGGATCGATATCTCCCAAGGGTTCTTGGATATAGCGGCCGAGGAAGCTCGCTCGGCCGGCGTCGCCATGTCGCTCTTCCAGGTCGATGCTCGCCAGATGCCCTTCGACGCCGAGTTCGATGCAGTCATCTCGATCTGTCAGGGCGGCTTCGGCCTGATGGGTAAAGACGATGACTTCATCCTGAAGCGGATGGCAGAGTCGGTACGTCCCGAAGGCCTCGTCGTTGTGAGCGCGTTCAGCGCCTACTTCGCGGCCCGCGAACAGCGCGACGCGCACCTCGATGCCGACGCGGGGGTTGTTCATGAGGTCATGACGGTGAAGAACCCGGCCGGGGCGGAGCACTCCTTCGACGCGTGGACATCCGTGTACACACCACGAGAGCTGCGTTTGCTGGCTTTGGGCGTCGGACTGGTCCCGGAACACGTCTGGTCGGTTTCGCCGGGGGCTTATGCGCGACGCAAGCCCGACGTGGAGCATTACGAGTTCTTGCTCGTGGCGCGCAAGCCCGCTTAGAGCAGCTCCGCTCGTTGCATCGCCGCGTACATGACGGCCGTAACGAGCAACGTCCCGACCCCGGCCCCTATCAACAAGGGACGGAACGAGATGTGTTGGAACGTCACCATCAGTAACCCCGCTGCGACGCTGGCGAGGTTGTAGAGGATGTCGTACAGCGCGAACGCGCGACCACGCATGTCGTCGGGTAGAGCGTCTTGGACCTGAGCGTCCACCGCGACCTTCGTGAGGAAGGTACCGAAACCACCGATGAACGTGAGTCCGAGGACCGCATAGATGTCGATGATCCCGCCGAGGGCAACGATGCCGACACCGGAGACAACGAAGCCCGCCAGGATCAACTGAGGCCGGTTGAAGCGCCCGCCGAAGAATGAGGCAGTCACTGCCGCGCTGAATGCTCCCGCACCGGCTGCGCCCAACGCGAGGGCGCTCGACGACAGTTTGCCTGCATCATCGGAGGCTTGCGGGTAGATGTCCTTGATGACGAGGATCGCGGCGATCGCGACGAACATCCCGATGGTTCGAACGATGAAGATGCCGATCAGCGGGAGGCGCGCAGCAGAACGGCTCCATATAGCCCGAAGTCCTTCGAGCATCTCTCGCACCACGACACCCGCAGCGTCGACGACTCGAACCGCGCGCTCGTGTGTGTGAGCGAAGGGATCGGAAAGCCTGCCCGATAGCCACCCCGCGGCCGCATAGATGAGACCGGCCACGATGTAGGGCGTCGACGTCGGTGCGCTCCCCGCGATCATCACGCCGATGACGCCGCCGGCCAGCGCCGCCAGCATCCCGCCGCCTGCCGACAGCGCGTTCCCGCGCAAGAGGTGTTTGTCGTGCAGAACCGCAGGCAGCAAGGCCCCCTTCGTCGTCAAGAACAATCGTCCTAGAGCGAGGATCGCAAGGAGGCACGCGAGCAACTCACCGTTGCCGGGCACCAGGCGCGACCAGAGAGGCAATGTCACCAGGAGAACGGCGCGGAGAGCGTTCGTCCAGATCAGAAGGCCCCGGCGAGGCCAGCGATCGACGAACACGCCCATGAAAGGAGACAGCACCGAATACGGAAGAAGGGTGAGCACGAACAGCGCCAGGATCTTCCCGGGAGTGCCTTGTCGGAACGGCTCGATGACGAGCTCGTACGTGAAGGCCGCCTGAGCTAAGCCGTCAGCGGCTTGTGACAGTCCTTGCGCCCCCAGGAGGACGCGGAAGTCCCGCTGCCCCAGCAGGACGCGGATTCGGTCCGCGTCCATGAAAGCTAGGGCTTGGTGCGGATCGCGGCGCCGGTCTCGAGCGAGAAGCCGTTGTTGTTGTGGCCGTTCGTCGCCGCATCGATCGCGTCGATCGTGATCTGGTCCTCTTTGATGAACGCCTCGACGAGGTCATGCGCCTCTTCGTCCGAGTACTGCACCGGAGGCGACTTCATGAAGTACGCGCTCGGCCCGAGCAAAGGCCCACCGATGCCGCGGTCAAGTGCGACCTTGGCACAGCGAACCGCGTCGATGACGACACCAGCGGAGTTGGGCGAGTCCCAGACCTCGAGCTTGAGCTCCATGTTGACGGGGATGTCACCGAACTCACGGCCCTCGATGCGGATGTATGCCCACTTACGGTCCTTCAGCCATGGAACGTGATCCGACGGGCCGATGTGGATGTCCTCGGAGTCGATGCCGTTCTGGATCTGCGAGGTCACCGACTGGGTCTTCGAGATCTTCTTGGACTTGAGGCGATCGCGCTCGAGCATGTTCTTGAAGTCCATGTTCCCGCCGAAGTTCAGCTGGTAGGTGTGATCGATGACCACACCGCGGTCTTCGAACAGCTTCGAGAGAAGACGGTGCGAGATCGTCGCGCCGACCTGGCTCTTGATGTCGTCACCGATGATCGGGATCCCGTGCTTCGTGAACCGCTGCGCCCAGTCCTCGTTCGTTGCGATGAAGACGGGCATGCAGTTGATCAGTGCGACGCCTGCCTCGAGTGCCTGCTCGGCGTAGAAGCGCGCGGCCTGCTCGGACCCGACCGGAAGGTAGTTAACGAGGACGTCGGTCTGCGTTTCGCGCAAGACCTTGGCAACGTCCACGGGCGGTAGTTCGGATTCGGTGACCATCTCGCGATAGAAGTGGCCGAGGCCGTCGTACGTGTGTCCACGCTGGACAGGAACATCGAGGTCCGGGACGTCCGAGAACTTGATCGTGTTGTTGGGCTCGACCCAGATCGCCTCGGAGAGATCGAGTCCGACCTTGTTGGAGTCGACATCGAACGCGCACGAGAACTCGATGTCGGACACGTGGTACGGGCCGAGGTCCACGTGCATCAAACCGGGTACGACTTCGCCCGATTGTGCTTTCGCGTAGTACTCGATCCCCTGCACCAGCGATGATGCGCAGTTACCTGCTCCGATGATCCCTACTCTGACCTTCTTGGTCATTTCCCCTCCCTGGGTCATGCGTTCGTCGTTTCCGGCGCGGCGCTCATAGGAGCGCGCTCCTTAGTGATCAGCTCTTCGATCCACGCGATGTCGCTCTCTGTCGAGGCCATCCCGTGGTTGTGCATAGACAACGTGTAACTGTCGATCCGTTCGCGGTAGTCCCGCAGGTTGTTCTTGAACTCAGCCAACTTGTCGATCAGGTATGCCCTGCGACGCTCCAACAGGGCCAAGCGCGTTTCGGGTTGCAAGTAGCGGAAGAAAGCCAACTTCAAAGTGAAGTGCTCGGCGTCGACCGCCGCCGCGGTCTCTTCGAGCATCGCGGCGAACATCTCCTCGCCGAGGGTCGTGATCCGGTAGACGTTCTTCTTGCGGCCGCTGGACAGCGACGCGTTCGAGGTGGTCCGGGCGCGACTGCGGGTCTTGGTCGAGGTCATGCGGGTCGACCGGCTGCGCCGCGTGGGCAGCTCGGTCTCGACCTTTTCGACCGCCCCCGATTTGGCGAGGCGGCGCAAGGTCGGGTAGAGCGAACCCCAGGAGACCTGCCAGAAAGGACCGAGCATGCCGCCGAGCTGCTTACGCAACTCGTAGCCGTGCATCTCCTTATCCTTGAGGAGCCCCAGAACGGGTAGCTCCAGCATGCCTGGTTGCTTCAAGTGGCCCGCACTTCCTATCGGTTGGATATATCGAAGCGATATATCACCACGATACTACCCGTGATGCAAATCGCCGCCTGGGGGCCGGGAGTAGCATCCCCTGATGTCGCAGTCGGGACGCAGCTTCGACCCCACCCGGCC
Organism: Actinomycetota bacterium; assembly: GCA_034665745.1. Classification (GTDB taxonomy): domain Bacteria; phylum Actinomycetota; class CADDZG01; order CADDZG01; family WHSQ01; genus JAXDJJ01. Next base: position 6,330 of record JAXDJJ010000005.1, read on the forward strand.
CCCTGCTCCAGGGGGTCCTACGGTCGATTACACCCTCGCCCGGCGCTCGGCCCTCCTGGCCGTCCGGCGTGGGACCCTCGGGACCTCCGACGTCTGTGACGCCCACCCGGAGCTCCTGCGCGCCGCTCGCAATATCGGCAGCGTGGACGATCACAAGTGCCCGATCTGCTCTCACGAGGCCCTCCGCCACGTCAGCTACGTGTACGGCGAGGAGCTCAAGCGCAACAACGGGAGGGTCGTCTACCCGGCTGAATGGCTGGCCGAGCTGGCCGCCGAGCACGATCAGTTCACCTGTTACGTCGTCGAGGTGTGCACGGATTGCGCGTGGAACCATCTGGTCCGCTCTTATGAGGCGGGCCGCCGTTTCAGGCGTGAGCGTTCGACCAGCCCATCTCGCAGCCAAGGTAGTTGAGCTCTAGGGCCTCGGTAGCGGCTCGGGTCGCAGGGGTCATCGGCGCCCTCGGCTACCTGACCGGGATGGTCGACGGCCCGGTGCTTGGGGTCCTCGCAGGCCTCGCCCTCGTCACTTTCGGACGAGCTCTTGTGAGCCCCACGGGGGCAGAGTTGATCGGTCCGGGTGCGTTCGGGGTGATGGCGGGCGCGGCCGGTGCCGTCGCCCTCAGGTGGGGGACCCTGGACCTCGGCGATATCCGCGGGATACAAGGAGTCCTCGGCCCGACCGTGGCGGTTGAACCTCAGGCGGCGGCGGTCATGGCGGCGGCAGCCTTAGGCGCGGCAACGATCGCTCTGGGGCTCTGGCTGGGACCGGCCCCCCATGGGGGCCCGGTCCGGTGGTGGTGGTGGCTCGAGACGTCGACCGGAGCGCTCCTTCTCGCGTCGCTGTTCGTTGGCCCCCAGGCCACCGACCTCCTCACGGTGCTGACATGGCTCGGTTCGGCAGCGGTCATCGGCCTTTCGGCGATCGGGATCCGTAAGGCGCTGGGATCCAGGAGTGTCAGCGTCCGGCTCGCGGTCGTGGGTCTCTGCGCCGCGGTCGTGTCGGCCGCCGCGGCGGTAATCGGGAGCAGCGCGTGATCCCAGTCGTGATCCTGGGCAACGCACTTCTTGGCCTCCTGTGCCTCGCGCTGGCTGGGGCGGGTGGAGGTGCGCGCGACAAGGCGTGTCGGTGGATCGCTGGTGCAGGGATCGCATCGGGGTTAGGTCTCGTCATCTTCCGGTCGTCGCTCGGGGCATGGCGCGGGTTCGACCCCGGGGTCGAGGTGGCTGCGGTTGCGGGGCTGGCGGTCGCGTGCTCGTGGGGCCTGGTTATCGCGCTCGAGCTCGGTGATTCCAGATGGTGGATCGGCGGGCTGGTAGCCGTGACCTCGTCGAGTCTCGTCGCCTGCGCAGCGAGCGTTTGGGTCGTGCCCGCGTTGTTGTTCGGGATCCCTTTGTTCGCCGCCACCCAACTTGCGGCCGCACGAACAGCCAGGACCGCATGGCTCGCGTTCGCTCTTGCAGATGCCGGTCTCATCGCGGTGCTCGTTTCGGACTCGGTTAGCCGAGGTGAGTGGTCGGCTCCCGGTCCGATGACCGGGTGGTTGGTGATCCCTCTGATGGTCTCGAGCGCGCTGCGGGCCGGTGCCCTCCCTCGTGTTGGGACGTTGGGCACCGTGGGCCGGGTGGCCGCAGCCCTCGGGCCGTTGAGCGTTGGCCTGAGCATCGTCGTCGTGTTGCGCTGGGTCAGTCGGCCGCAGCCGGCCGCAGCGGCGGTCGCGGTCGTGATCGCGCTCGCGGTCGTTGCCTGTTCGGTGCTGCGGAGGAAGCTCGACCCCGCGGTCGTCGGGGCGTGGCCCGTGGCCTTCGGCGGTGCGCTCGTGCTCGCATCCGAGGCCGCCGGGCTTCCCGCCGCGGCAGCCGCGATCATCGGGTGCACCGCGATCATCTTGTGGCCCGCCGCGCTGGAACGGGGGCGCCTGTCGCGTGGGTTCGTTCTGTCCGGCGTGGCGCCGACGATCGCGTTCGGTGCGATAGCAACCGCAGCGCGCGACGCCTTCGCGCACGCGACCGCTGGAGGGCTCGGCTCCGAAGTGGCGGCATGGATCGTCCTAGCAGCGCTTCTTCCTGTGGCCTCTGCTGCAGGGGTGGCTCTGGGGGTGTTTGCGGCCCGGGCAGAACGTTCCGGTGGCTATCACCCGGAGGCCGTGTTCATGACCTGGGTCCTTGCCGCCGGATCCGTAGCGGCAGGGCTTCTGCTGGGCGCCGATGCCGTTTATGGAGTTCTCGGCGGGGTTCCGGCAGCGATCCTCTTCGCCGTCGCGATCGCGTTCGGAGCCGTGGCTGCGGCCCGCACGGACGCCGTTCGGACGGACCCCGAGTGGGTCTCGGCCGAGGTCTTGTCGACGCCTCCGGCCCTGATCGGAAGGTGGGTTGGGGCCGCGCCCCTGGTGGTGGGGCTGGCTGCAGTAGCCAGCGTCGCGTGGCTGACGATCAAGGGCCTCGAGGTCGGATTCCTGTAGCCAGAAATCGCTGTAGATCCGCTCAGCAGCCCTAGACTGCCTCGGTGTCTAGCCCCCGTCGTACCAAGAAGAAGAATGCGCGCACGGCAACCGGTTCGCGCACCCAGAGATGGCTGTTGCGCTACGGCTGGATCCTGCCGGTGGCGGCGGTCATCGTGGGCGCCGCCGTCCTTGGGCTTACCTACGCGTTCGCTCGGATCCCCTTGCCGAAAGACATCGAGCTGGCGTCCTCGGCCCAGGTCTATGACGTCCATGGCCACCTGATCGGAACCTATTCGGGCGAGGTCAGGCGTTTCCTGATCGACACGAACAAGCTCCCGGATTATGTCGGCGATGCGGTCATCTCAGCGGAGGACCGTGACTTCTACAACCACTCCGGTGTCTCGGTGCGAGGGATCATCCGCGCCGCGTGGGCGAATGTCACGGGCGGGGCCGTGTCGCAGGGTGGCTCGACGATCACCCAGCAGTACGTCAAGAACGCGGTGCTTCAGGATCCCGAGCGCACGATCACGAGGAAGATCAAAGAAGCCGTGCTCGCCATCAAGCTCGAGCGCCGGTACTCGAAAGAACAGATCCTCGCCTTCTACCTGAACACGATCTACCTAGGCCGCGGTGCCTACGGGATGGAGGCCGCCGCGCAGACCTATTTCGGTTACACCGGGACGCCAGAGCATCCGGCGGCGGAGAAGCTGACCCTTGGCCAGGCGGCGTTCCTCGCCGGCATCATCCCGGCCCCCGAGTCCTACCAACCCGACGAGAACCCCGAGGGCGCGATCGGTCGCAGGGACCGGGTGCTCGACCTCATGGTGACAGAGGGATACATCACCGAGTCCGAGGCATCGGCAGCCAAACAAGAGAAGTTGAAGATCCCGAAGAACGCCGTTGGAAGTGTCGTCAAACGGACCCGCGCCGCGTACTTCATGGAATGGCTGCGCCGGAACTATCTCTATCCCGAATACAAGGAAGGCCTTTTCACGCGCGGCCTCAAGATCTACACGACCCTCGATCTCGATACGCAGGATGCGGCCGAAGCTGCGGTCGACTCGATCCTTACCGAGGACACGGATCCACAAGCGGCCGTGGTCTCGATGACTCCGAAGGGTGAAGTGCGCGCGTTCGTGGGGGGCCGCGACTTCACCAACGTGAAGAAGGCGCGCGGGTTCGACTTCGCGTCGGACTACCCGGGCCGTCAGGCAGGCTCTTCGTTCAAACCGTTCACCTTGTTGACTTCGATCACCGAGAACATCTCGACGTCATCGACGTTCTCCGGAGCCAGTCCGTTGATCGTTCCCGACCCGGAGTGCGCAGACCCCGACGGCACCTTGTGGGACGTCAGCAACTTCGGTGGAGCTTCGTACGGAACGATGACGTTGGACCAGGCGACAACGAACTCCGTAAACACCGTGTACGCACAACTCGCGGCGGAACTTGGGCCCTCAACGATCGCCGACACTCTGGACAAGTTCGATTTCGATCGCGAGAACACGGACGCCGAGCGAGAGATCCCGCCGGTGTGCTCTCTTGCACTCGGCACACTTGACGTAACTCCATTAGAGATGGCGCGTGCGTACGCAGGATTCGCCGGGCGCGGTGCGTTGCCGGAAGTGATGCCGATCCGGTACATCGAAGACAGTCAAGGCAATTGCGTGAAGGTCTATCGCACGGATAAGGGAGCCGAAGACTGCGCGGACGAAGAACGCGCGAAGACCGAACAGGTCGTCGATCAGAACGCGGTCGATGTCCTCAACCAAACCTTGACGCACGTCGTGCAAGGGGGCACCGCGACCGCCGCGAATATCGGCCGTCCGGTTGCGGGCAAGACGGGAACGACTCAGAATCACGCGAACGCGTGGTTCGCGGGCTATGTCCCTCAACTAGCGACGGTCGTATGGATGGGCTACCCGATCGTTCAAACGAAGGCAGACCCAGAGGGCTACATCCCGTTGATGGAGTACTGCTCGGATACCGAGTTGTGCCGCCCGGTCCACGGCATCGAGGTGACGGGAGGTTCATTCCCCGCGCAGATATGGGCCGCGTTCATGAGCATCGCAGTGGCCGACATGGACGTGCTGTCATTCCCGATCCCGTCCGATCTGCCGGATGAAGTGATCAATGCCCGTCCCACCGCGAGCCCCAAGCCGACCCCAGACAAGTCACGCCGGCCCACCCCGCAACCGAGCCAACCGCAACCGGAGCCCACCGACCAGTCGCCCCAACCGTCGGGCTCCCCGAACCCGTTACCTAGCAACTCCAACGGCGGAAACGGTGACTGACGAAACGTCGGTTAACGGGACCTCCACCACCGACGATCGGCTGCTGCTCGTTGTGATCGTCGTGTGTAGCGTGATGCTGCTCGCCGGGTACTTCCTGAAGGCACAGTGCACCGGCCCCGAGGGATTCGACGGCCGCCAGTACTCGCGGCTCTGTTACAACGACATCCAACCCCTCTATTCGTTCCGGGACGTGCAGAGCAACACGTTCCCGTACATCCATGGTGAGTTCACCGCAGACTCGCAGTTGGTCGGAGGAGCGGTCGAGTACCCGGTCTTGACCGGGCTCTTCCTGTGGTTCACGGGATTGTTCGCCAACGATTCCAACAGCTACCTCAAGGTCAACGCCTTGTTCCTGATGCCCTTCGGATTGATGACGGCGTACCTACTCGGCCGCATGAGCGGCGCCCGCGCGTTGATGTGGGCAGCGTCGCCGGCACTGATCTGGTACTCGTTCCATAACTGGGACCTCCTCGTCGTCGCGTCGGTAGCTGCCGGCTTGTGGTCGTGGCATCGCGGCAAGAACGTTGCCGCCGCGGTCTGGTTCGGCGTCGGCTGTGCTTTGAAGATGTATCCGATCCTGTTCGTCGTGCCTGTGGCTCTAGAGCGATGGCATGCAGGGAAGAGGAGCGATGCCGGCAAGGTATTCGCGGCGGGAGCTGGTACCGCTCTTGCTCTCAACCTTCCGTTCATGCTGATCAACTTCGATGGCTGGTGGGCGACCTATGCGTTCCACAAAGCGCGGGGACCGAACTTCGACAGCATCTGGGGCTTGTTGGGGGACGGCTCTACCTCGCAATGGCTGTTCATGCCGAAGATCAACCTGACCGTCGCCGCTCTGACCCTCACGTGGTTCGCGTTCGCGCTGCTCGCCGGATGGTGGCGAGCCAAACGGGACGGTGTGTATCCAACCTTGCAGGTCATGGGTGCCTTGCTCGTCACGTTCTTGTTGTGGAACAAGGTCCATTCGCCTCAGTACACCTTGTGGTTGCTTCCGTTCTTCGTGGTGCTGCGCGTCAACGTCCTGTGGTGGTTGGCTTACGCCGCGGTTGACACCCTGGCGTACGTCGGCATCTTCAAGTGGTTCTACGACATCTCTTACGAGGCTCAGTTCTTCGCCACGCCTGCCAAGAACGCCATGGTTGGGGCCGTCTGGGCGCGAGCGGTGCTCCTGCTCGTTCTCTTCGTCGTGTTCTTGTTGTCGCGGCCCGCCCGTGATCGCGCCCTCGACCCTCCCGGCGAGTCCGAGCCCGCGTTGTTGTCGCACCCCTCTCCTAGCCTTCGAACTGCCGGAGATCCGGCATAGGCGTTACCAGGCCTCGAAGAGCGCGGAAGGGAGGTGCTAGCATCACAGCGACAAGCGACGCGGTTCTGGTCGCACGATCCCCTGCCCGAAGCGTGCTTTTGGGTGCGCGAGGGCCTCGGAACCCGGTTGGGTTCGAGTCCGGAGGAGGAGATAGATGAGAGATTACGAGGCCATGGTCATCGTGGACGCTCGCCTCGAAGAAGGCGAGATCCAGAAGGCCGTAGATCGGTTCACGACAGTGATCACCGAAGCCGGCGGCGAGCTCGGAGCAGTCGACCGCTGGGGGAATAGGCGATTCGCCTACGAGATCGCTCACCAGACCGAGGGCTACTACTTCGTGGCTAACTTCCGCGCCCCCGAAGATGTGGTCGACAAGCTACGGCGAACCCTGCAGATCTCCGACGAGTTCATCCGAGGAAAGATCACTCACGCGGCGCCGCCGCAGGTGATCACGAACAAGGAGCAGGTCAATGGCTAGTGACAACTGCATCACCCTCGTCGGAAACATCACCGATGACCCCGAATTGCGTTTCACACCCTCGGGCTCTGCGGTCGCGAACTTCACCATCGCGGTCAATCGCCGCTTCAAGAACCAGAGTGGCCAGTGGGAGGACAAGCTCGACGGCTTCTTCAAGTGCAACTGCTGGCGTGAGATGGCCGAAAACGTCGCCGAGTCCCTGCAGAAGGGGTCCCGCGTGATGGTCGTCGGGCGCCTCCAGCAGCGCAGCTGGGACGACCAGGAGGGCAACAAGCGCTCGGCATTCGAGATCCAGGTCGACGAGGTCGGCCCGAGCCTCCGCTGGGCCACCGCACAGGTACAGAAGTCGCAGCGTTCGTCCTCGCAGCAGCAGGGCGGGGCTCCACAGGGATCCGCGCCGAGTGGCGGAGGGGGCGACTGGGGCAGCGCGCCTGCTCCGGTCGGCGGCCCTTCTCCCGCAGAGGAGGGCTCGTTCTAGATGGGTAGAGGTAGAGACCGCGACGAGCGGCGAGGGCCGAAGCGCGATAACAAGCGCCCCGGCAAGAAGAAGTTCTGTCAGTTCTGTGCCGACAAGACCGACCATGTCGACTACAAGGATGTCGCGCTGCTCCGCAAGTTCATGAGCGATCGCGGCAAGATCCGGGCACGTCGTGTGACGGGTAATTGCTCACAGCACCAGCGTTTGGTGGCGAGTGCAGTCAAGAACGCGCGGGAGATGGCACTCCTCCCGTACACCTCGAGGTAGCCCGATGAAAGTGATCTTGGCAGCAGACGTAGAGAAACTGGGGCGCAAGGGCGACGTCGTGGTCGTGGCCGATGGCTACGGGCGCAACTACCTCGTTCCCAAGGGTCTCGCCATGACCGCCTCGAAGGGTGCTCTCAAGCAAGCTGAGCAGATGCGCCGGGCGCGCGAAGAGCTCGACCAGAAGGCCAAGGAAGCGGCAGCCGGCAAGGTCGCCACCCTCGCAGCGTCGCCGGTCTACATCTCGGCACGTGCCGGCGAGGAGGGCAAGTTGTTCGGCTCGGTGACGAACTCCGACGTAGCCCGGGCGATCGAGGAGCAACTCGGCGAGGCGATCGACCGCCGGGACATCCGGATGGAGGACTCGATCAGGACCCTTGGAAGCCATCAGATCGAGGTCCACCTCCACGAGGACGTCAACGCTCTGGTGACGGTCGAGGTCATCGCTCACGAAGAGGAACCTGCAGAGGCCTAGGCGATCCTGCGTATCCGGGTTCTCCACAGTTCGGTGGGAGTAATCCACAGGGTTATCCACGGCCGGTAAAGCCGCGAAGTCCACACGGTTTCGGCGCCAACCCACACCTTTTAGGGGCTTACTACCAACAGCCTTACCCCCGTAGCGTGCCCAGGGTCATCCAGGTCCTGGCGGGCTGGGTGGCCACCTTCCCCTGAGGGGGCCGCACGGGAATCCCCGTTTCCGTCGCACGTCCTCCTTACGATGCGAACAGACGTTCTAAGGAGGCTTGACCGAGGTGGCGCAGAGGCTCGAAGCAGTACGTCCGAACCGGATACCCCCACACAACCTGGATGCCGAGCAGTCGGTGCTGGGCGCGATGCTCGAATCCAAAGACGCGATCGCGAACGTCGTCGAGATCCTTCGGGCCGAGCATTTCTACAAGCCTGCTCACACCGAGATCTACGAAACGATCATGGGCCTCCACGCCCGGGGTGAGGCGGTCGACGCGATCACCTGTGCAGACGAGCTCGCCCGCCGAGGCAAGCTGGAGGCGATCGGGGGCAAGCCCTACATCCACGGTCTGCTCGAGGCCTATCCAACCGCGTCGTCGGCGGCCCACTACGCGCACATCGTCGAGGAGCTCTCTCTGTTGAGGGACCTTATCGACGCAGGCAACAAGGTTCAGGAGATCGGGTTCTCGATGCCCGAGGACGTTTCCGACGCGGTGAATGACGCCGAGGAACTCGTCTTCAACGTCGGCGACAAGCGGCTGCGCGACGACTACCACGAGATCCGCGGGCTCTTGATGCAGTCGATGATCGATATCGAGAAGCGATACGAATCGGGTGCGAACCTCACCGGACACTCGAGCGGGTTCCCCGACCTCGACGAGATGACCGCCGGCTTCCAACCTTCGAACCTGATCATCGTGGCCGCCAGACCGAGTATGGGAAAAAGTTCGCTGATGAACGACTTCGCGCTGAATGTGGCGGCACGGCAGAAGATCCCCGTCATCATCTTCAGCCTCGAGATGTCAAAGGACGAGGTCGTGAAACGTTTCCTCTCGTCCGAGGCGAAGGTCGACGCACAGCGGATGAACAAGGGTGCCTTGCAGGAGCAGGACTGGCCTCGCTTGTCTGCTGCTCTGGGCCGCCTTGCAGAAGCGCCGATCTACGTCGATGACTCGGCCAACATCTCTCTGATGGAGATGCGAGCGAAATGCCGCAGGCTCAAAGCCAAGCACGGTCTGGGCATGGTGATCATCGATTACCTGCAGCTGATGCAATCGCCGCGGAAGTCCGAGAACCGCCAGCAAGAGGTGTCGGAGATCTCGAGGAACCTCAAGATACTTGCGCGCGAGCTCGAGGTACCTGTCGTATGCGCGTCACAGCTGAACCGTGGTGTCGAGATGCGCTCGGACAAGCGACCGATGCTCGGAGACCTGCGCGAGTCCGGCGCGATCGAACAGGACGCCGACCTCGTGATGTTCATCTACCGAGACGAGGTGTACGACCGGGACACAGAAGCGCGCGGAGAGGCCGAGTTGATCATCGCCAAGCATCGCAATGGGCCCACAGGAACGATCCGGCTTGCGTTCATGAACCAGTACACGAAGTTCGCTTCGATCGCGAAAGCCCCGCTCTAAGGAACTAGGAAGCTGCTTCCTCCGCGAGCTCCGCGATCTTCAGGAACTCGTCGGCCATCCGATCCTGCGGGAGTCTTATCTCTTTCGGCTCGCGTCCGGCCATCCGCTCGAGCGCGACGGCGACCTCGTTGGCGCCGAGTAAAGCGGCAGCGACCATCTCGCGACGCTGAACATCCTCGAGGCCGTCCCAGTGGCGGAACACGGTCTCGAGCCACCCGAGCGCGAGCGCGGCCCCCTCGCGGAGGTCGTGTTCGAGATCGTTGGTCGGATGCATGGTGTCCCCTTGTCCAGTGCCCTAGCCCTTGAAGGATTCGTGCCTTTTCGGACATGTCCTGCCCGCGGCAGACGAGGATGGAGCCAGCGAACCAAGCACCAGCAACGAAGAGAGAGCGGGTGAAGGGAATCGAACCCTCATATCTAGCTTGGGAAGCTAGCGCTCTACCACTGAGCTACACCCGCGCGCGGTGTCAATGACGTGGCGGATTCTAACGAGAGCGCGAGAACTCTTTCTCGAGTCTTGCCCGAAGTGAGCGAACGCCGGCGGGTGCCTCTATATAGTGGCGCCGAATGATCCTTTCCGACCGGGATATCCGCTCAGCGATCGCCTCCGGCGACATCGGTATCGAACCGTTCGACCAGCGCGACGTCCAACCGTCCTCGATCGATCTCCACGTGGACCGCTTCTTCCGGACGTTCCATAACGCTCGGCACCCGTACATCGACGTCAAGGTTGCGATGGACGACCTCACCGAGGTCTTCGAGGTCAAGGAAGAAGAGGCGTTCATCCTTCACCCGGGCGAGTTCGTCCTCGGCTCGACGATGGAATACGTGAAGCTCCCCCACCACCTCGTGGCTCGCCTCGAAGGAAAGAGCTCCCTCGGGCGCCTCGGGCTGCTCATCCACTCGACCGCCGGGTACGTCGACCCCGGCTTCGAGGGCCATCTGACCCTCGAACTCTCGAACGTCGCGAACCTTCCGATCACGATCTACCCGAACATGAAGATCGGCCAGATCAGCTTCTTCCAACTCACGTCGCCGGCCGAGAACCCGTATGGCTCGTCGGCGGTCGGCTCGAAGTACCAGGGCCAGCGGGGCCCCACCCCGTCCCGCTACTACGTCAACTTCGAGGAGTAGGTCATGCCAGAGGAACGGATCGTTGCCCCGGATCCAGTCAAGGAGCCGGAGGCGTACCAGAAGGCGTTGCTCGACCTCCTCGGGGATCAGGATGCCGAGGCGATCCTGGCCGCGACCCCGGAACGGGTTGCGGAACTCACCGAAGAACTCGATCTCGAAACGCTTCAGAAGAGACCCGAGCCCGGCGAGTGGTCGGCCGAGGAGATCTTGGGCCACCTGTTCGATGCCGAGGTCGTCTACTCGTTCCGGTGGCGCTTCACCCTTGCCGAGAAGGATCCGGTCTATCCGGGCTACAACCAGGACGAGTGGATCAAGCTCCCGAGGCCCTCGTTCCCCGAGATGCTCGCCGCCTACGCCAGCATGCGGCGGGCCAACGTGTGGCTGATGGAGGAGACGCCGTCCGACCAGTGGGACACGCCTGCGACCCACGCCGAGAGAGGGCCGGAGTCGTTCGGGCTGAGCCTCCAGGTCGTTGCAGGCCATGACATCGCTCACCTGAAACAACTCGAGCAGACCGTTGCTGCAGTAACGAAATAGAGGGTTTACACCGTTAACCTAACGGTGCTAACCTCCTCACCTTAACCACGTTAGGTTAACGTCGGTAGGGAAGAGGAGGGCAACGGTGTTCGACCGTCTCGGCAACTTCGTAGTAGCACAGCGCAAGTGGGTCATCGCGGCCACGATCCTGTTCGCCCTCGGCGCAGGTGCGATCGGCGGTGGGGTTGCGGATCGCCTCTCGAACGGCGGGTTCGACGACCCGAACGCCGAGGCGGTTCAGGCCTCCGCTGCCCTCCAAGACGAGTTCGGGGTCAGCAATCCGAACCTCGTCCTCCTCGTCACGGTCGAGAACGGCTCCGTCGACGACCCGGCTGCCAAGCAAGCAGGCCTCGCCCTCACCAAAGAGCTCTCGGGGGAAGCCGGCGTTGGTCAGGTGCTCTCCTACTGGACCACCGGGATCCCCGCGTTCAAGAGCGAACAGGGGAACAGGGCCCTGATCGCGGGAGTGATCGAGGGTGATGAAGACCGTGTGAACGATCGCGTTGAAGCCTTGTCTGCCAAGTACTCGCGCGCTGAAGCCGGAGTAACAGTCACCGTCGGTGGGTTCGCCGAGGTCTTCCGTCAGGTCGGGTCGACCATCGAACACGACCTCATCACAGCCGAGAAGATCGCGTTCCCGATCACACTGATCCTGCTGGTCCTCGTATTCGGAAGTCTCATCGCGGCAGGACTTCCCCTGCTGATCGGGATCATCTCGATCATGGGGTCGTTCTTGATCTTGACCGTCATCTCGGAGATGACCCTTGTCTCGATCTTCGCCTTGAACCTTGTTACCGCTCTTGGTCTGGGGCTTGCCATCGACTACAGCCTGTTCGTCGTGTCGCGCTTCAGGGAAGAGCTGCGTAACGGTCTCGAGGTGGATGACGCGGTCAAAGAGACCGTTCGGACGGCCGGACGCACCGTCGCATTCAGTGGGCTGACGGTCGCGTTGTCCTTGGCGGCTCTCCTCGTATTCCCTCTCGCGTTCCTCAAGTCGTTCGCATACGCGGGCGTCGCCGTGGTGATCCTTGCCGCGTTGACCTCTACCGTGTTCCTGCCCGCGCTGCTTGCCGTACTCGGCACGCGCGTGGACAAGTTCTCGTGGCGTCGCAAGCGCGCCGAGTCCGGTGCGGAGAATGGTTTCTGGCACAGACTTGCCCTGTTTGTGATGCGGCGCCCACTCCCGCTGGCGACGATCGTTATCGCATTCCTCTTATTCCTTGGCGCTCCGTTCCTCCGGGCCGAATTCGGACGCCCCGATGACCGGGTGCTTCCGCACGAGGCGACGAGCCACCAGGTGTCGCAGGTGTTGCGCGACGAATTCCCCGTCAACGCGACCACGAACCTCAACATCGTGGCGGCGGATGCGGGAGACCCGCGCCAGCTGCAAGCGGAGATCACCGGGTACTCGATCGAGCTTTCGAGGCTCGACGGGGTCTATGCCGTACAGAGCCTTACCGGTGCGTTCGTCGACGGTGAGCAGGTCGCCCCGCCGACCCCGGCTTCGGCTACCTACGGGAGCGATAACGGCACCTGGCTGACCGTCGTGCCATCGGTCGAGGCCGTGTCGCCCGCGGGCGAGAAGCTCGTCAACACGATCCGGACCATGGATGCTCCCTTCGCGATCCAGGTGGGAGGCGCGTCGGCCGACCTCGTCGATACCAAGACCGGCGTGTTCGGGCGCATGCCCTTGGCGGCGATCCTGATCGGGATCACCACATTCATCCTGCTGTTCCTGATGTTCGGTGGGATCCTCGTGCCGATCAAGGCGATCATCCTGAACCTGCTCAGCCTCACGGCTACCTTCGGTGCCTTGGTGTGGATCTTCCAAGACGGCAACCTCGCCGGTCGCCTCGACTTCATCACGACGGGCACGATCGACATCACAACTCCCGTTCTGATGTTCTGCATCGCGTTCGGCTTGTCGATGGACTACGAGGTGTTCCTCTTGTCGAGGATCAAAGAGGAGCATGACCTCACCCACGACAACACCGCGTCGGTGGCCCTGGGTCTGGAGCGCACCGGCCGCATCGTCACGGCGGCGGCAGCCCTGCTAAGCATCGTGTTCCTGGCCCTTGCAACGTCGGACGTCACCTTCATCAAGCTGTTCGGGATCGGGCTTACTCTCGCCGTCGTGATGGATGCGACCTTGATCAGAGCCGTTCTCGTGCCAGCCTTCATGCGACTCGCCGGTGAAGCGAACTGGTGGGCGCCGAGATGGATGCGCAAGATCCACGATCGCTTCGGGATCTCCGAGAGTGGCGCGGTGGCCCCCCCCACCATCCGCGCTGCAGAGAGCGGCGGTGCCGGTTGATCCCACCGACCGGCACCACTGCCACTCGCACCCGCGCCAAGCGAGGTGACGGTGACAAGCTGCGCGAGGTGATCCTTGATGCCGCGGAGCACCTCTTGTTGGAGACGGGATCTCAGGAGGCGGTGTCCATCCGCGCGATCGCAGACCGGTGTGAGGTCACAGCTCCGGCTATCTACCTGCATTTCGCCGACAAGGAAGCCCTTTTCCTCGAGGTCTGCAGCAGGCGGTTCCGCGAGTTGGATTCATGGATCGAGGCGGCGTCTCGCAAGGCAACCGATCCTCTCGACGAGCTCCGTATCAGGGGGGCCGCGTACGTGAGCTTCGGCCTCGAGCACCCCGAGGCCTACCGCTTACTGATGATGGGCCGAAGGGAAGGTCGCATCGATGACCCCGGCATGGAAGCGGGCCGCGACTCGTTCCTGCACATGGTCGAGTCGGTCGACCGCTGCGTCAAGACCGGAGCGTTGGGCGGTGCCGATCCTTACCAAGCGTCGCTAGTGCTGTGGAGCGGGATCCACGGCATCACGTCTCTGATGATCTCGTTCCCGAACTTCGAGTGGGGCGAGCGCGATCAACTGGTCGAACACATGTTGGATGTGCTGATCGAGGGCGTGCTCTCGACCTAGTTATTCGACGGGAGCGTCGACCTCTTCTTGGTCGTTCCCGTTCCCGTTGGCTTTCCCAGCGGATGACTCGGGGTGGAACTCGATCGAGTCCAGAAGGATCTGGGCGACGTCCCGCACGACCATGTCCTGATCTGCTTTGCGTTCGGTGATCCCGTCGTTAAGCATCACGTTGCAGAACGGACACCCGACCGCAAGGGTGTCGGACGCGGAAGCGAGAGCCTCGTCGGTGCGTTCGACGTTGCACTTCTTGCCCATGTGCTCTTCCATCCACATGCGACCACCACCGGCGCCACAACAGAATGTCTTGTGCCCATGACGATGTAGCTCTTGATACTCGGTGCCCGGGATCGACTCGAGCACGAGACGCGCGCCATCCTCGATGTCGTTGTGACGGGCGAGGTAACAAGGGTCGTGGTACGTGATCGTCTTTTCGATCGCATTCTTCGGCTTGAGTACCCCGCGATCTACGAGGTCGGCGAGGAACTCGGTGTGGTGCACCACCTCGAAGTTGCCGCCGTACTGCGGGTACTCGTTGAAGATCGTGTTGAAGCAATGAGGGCAGATCGTGACGATCTTCTTCACCTTGTTCGCGTTCATCGCTTCGACGTTGGCCTCGGCGAGCATCTGGAAGATGTACTCGGCCCCCATCCTTCGAGCGGGGTCACCGGTACACGACTCGTCTGATCCAAGCACCGCGAACTTGATCCCTGCGATCTGCATCAGCCGAGCGAAGTCGTAGACGACCTTCTTGTTGCGGTCGTCGAACGCGCCGGCGCACCCGACCCAGAACAGAACGTCGGCATCGGGGGCCTCGGAGATGTGAGGGATCTCGAGCGGTTCCTGCTTCGAGGTTCCTTGCATCCAGTCGGTGCGGGTGTTCGGCGGTGCGCCCCACGGGTTCCCGGTGTTCTCCATATTGTTGAGAGCGCTCTGCATCTCTTTCGGGAAACGTGACTCGCTCATCACGAGGTTCCTGCGCATGTCGACGATGAAGTCGATGTGTTCGATGTTGACTGGGCAGGCCTGGACGCATGCGCCGCAGGTGGTGCAGTCCCAGATCGCTTCGTCCTCGATGACGGTCGGGTTCAGCGATGGCAGCGCATCGAGCACCGACTGATATGCCTCGGGACCCTGCTTCTTAGCCTCGAGGAGAGCCGGGCCGTGCTCGAACATGTGGTCGCGGATGTCCATGATCAGAAGCTTCGGAGAGAGAGGCTTCCCCGTGTTCCACGCCGGGCACTGGCTCTGGCAGCGCCCACATTCGGTGCAGGTCATCCCGTCGAGCAAGGTCTTCCACGTGAGGTCCGTCAACTTGCCGGCGCCGAAGATGTCGTCTTCGGACATCTCTTCGATGTTGATGTCCATCGGTTTCAGCGCGCCCTTGGGGCGCTCCGACGTGAACAGCACGTTGATACCTGCAGTGACGATGTGGAGGTGCTTCGAGTACGTGATGTAGACGAGGAAGCCAAGGATGATCAGCGAGTGCCACCACAAGAACGTCGTGTCCCACGCTTCGCGCGCACTGTGTGACATGCCCTGGAAGATCTTCGACGTCGCAAAGGAGACCGGCGTCCAGTCGGTGTTGTACGGGAAGTGCCCCAGCGAGATCTCGGCACCGCGCGTGAACAGGATCGTGATCATGATCGCCGAGATCGCATAAAGGATGTAGTCGGCTTCCTTGAGGTGTGAACCTCTGAAGCGTCCCGGCCTCTGGATCTTCCTGATCGCGAACGCGACCGCGATGCTCAGAAGCACGGCGACGACGAAGAAGTCTTGCACCGCTCCCAACGGTCCCCAACGACCGATCAATGGGATCGCGAAGCCTTCCTTGAACACCGCGCCGAACGCTTCGACGATCGTTGTGAAGAGGACCAAGAAGCCCCAGAAGATGAAGAGGTGCATCAACCCGGGGATCGTCCACTGCAGAAGCTTGCGCTGGAAGATGACGACGACGATCTGGTCCTTGATCTTTCGGTACCAGCTCTGTGGTTTCCGGTCGTCGGGGGCACCCAACTTGACCAAGCCCACGAGTTGCAAAGCTCGGCGTGAGAAGGCGCCAAGCGTGGCGAGAAGAAGGACTGCCATAAGCAGCTTTTCGAGCACGGCGGGAGTATAGGTCTGGGCTCGCCCCGCCTGGACACCGCCTGGGAATATAGAGGCCCATTCCAAAGTTGACTATGATGTACTCAAGTTGGCATACTTGGAGACACTCAAGTCAGTTTCTAGGAGGAAATCATGGCAAAAGCAGTAGGCATCGATCTCGGAACGACCAACTCGGTCGTCGCAGTACTGGAGGGCGGCGAGCCTGCCGTCATCCCCAACGCCGAAGGGGCTAGGACCACCCCTTCCGTGGTCGCGTTCTCGAAGAACGGCGAGATCCTCGTCGGTGAGGTCGCGAAGCGCCAGGCCATAACGAACCCGGACCGCACGATCCGTTCGATCAAGCGCGAGATGGGCACCGACCACAAGGTCGACATCGATGGGAAGGCATGGGGTCCGCAAGAGATCTCGGCTCGCATCCTGATGAAACTGAAGGCCGACGCCGAGGCATATCTCGGTGACAAGGTCACAGAAGCGGTCATCACCGTTCCCGCGTACTTCGACGATGCACAGCGTCAAGCCACGAACGAGGCCGGCAAGATCGCGGGTCTCGAGGTTCTCCGCATCATCAACGAGCCGACCGCAGCAGCACTTGCATACGGTTTGGACAAGGGCAACGAGGGTGAGCAGACGATCCTTGTCTTCGACCTCGGGGGCGGAACGTTCGACGTTTCCCTGCTCGAGCTCGGCGACGGTGTCTTCGAGGTCAAGTCGACCTCGGGTAACACGAACCTCGGTGGTGACGACTGGGACCAGCGCGTTATCGACCATCTCGTGACGATCTTCCAGAACGAGAACCGCATCGACCTGTCCAAGGACAAGATGGCGATGCAGCGTCTCAAGGAAGCTGCCGAGAAGGCGAAGATCGAGCTGTCTTCCACGCAGTCCACGAATATCAACCTTCCGTTCATCACCGCGAACGAGCAAGGACCACTGCACCTCGACATCAACCTGACGCGCACCGAGTTCGAGCGCATGACCGAGGACCTTCTCGACCAGACGAAGGGCCCCTTCAACCAGGCGATCAAGGACGCGGGCATCACGGTCGACAAGATCGACCACGTGATCCTCGTCGGTGGTTCGACGCGTATGCCGATGGTGCGCAACCTCGTGAAGAACCTCACCGGTGGCAAGGACCCGCACCAGGGTGTGAACCCGGACGAGGTTGTCGCAGTTGGTGCATCGGTCCAGGCGGGCGTACTCAAGGGTGAAGTGAAAGACGTTCTTCTTCTCGACGTGACCCCCCTTTCCCTAGGTGTCGAGACCAAGGGATCGATCTTCACGAAACTGATCGAGCGCAACACGACCATCCCAACGAAGCGCAGCGAGATCTTCACGACGGCAGAAGACAACCAGCCGTCGGTCGAGATCCACGTGCTTCAGGGTGAAGCCGACATGGCGTATCGCAACAAGTCGCTCGGTCGCTTCCAGCTCACGGACCTTCCCCCCGCACAGCGCGGGACGCCTCAGATCGAGGTCACGTTCGACATCGATGCGAACGGAATCGTCAACGTGCACGCGAAGGACCTGGGCACAGGTAAAGAGCAGTCGATGACCATCACCGGCGGCACGAAACTCGCCAACGACGAGATCGATCGCATGATGAAAGAGGCCGAGGCCCACGCTGAGGAAGACCGCCAGCGTCGCGAGGTTGCAGAAGCTCGCAACCAAGCCGACAGCGTCGTGTACCAGACCGAGAAGACCTTGAAGGAGCACGGCGACAAGCTCGATGCTTCCGACAAGGAGCTCGTCGAAGACGCTCTGAAGGAAGCCAAAGAGGCACTGGCTACCGAGGATGTCGAGCGGATCCGTATCTCGAGTGAGTCTCTGGTGACCGCCTCTCAGAAGTTTGCCGAGGTGCTCTACAACAAGGCCCAACCCGGGCCCGATGGTGGAGCAACCGGCAATCCTGATGACGTCGTCGACGCGGAAGTTGTCGACGACGATCAGCAGGGTGCGTGATCTTCATGGAACAGGAACCAAAGGTCATCAAAGTGACTGATCGGCGCGGTGTCGCTTCGGCGTCGCCCGCCGGTTCGCCATCGGCCTCGGACCCTGGCGAAACGTCTGACACAAAAGGCGTGTCAAACATTTCGCCAACGGGTCTTACGGCCGACAGCGAACCTCTAGCTGAGAACCGCGACTACCTAGACGACCTCAAGAGACTGCAGGCTGAATTCGACAACTTCCGGAAACGGAGTCGTTCGGATCAGGCCGCTGCAGGCGATCGCGCTACTGCTCGGGTTATCGAGGGGCTTTTACCTGTGCTCGATAACTTCGAGCTTGCCATCGCTCATGGTGAGGGCGGCGAAGGGGTGCAACTCGTGTTCAAGGACTTGAAGGCAGCGCTCGAAGGGCTTGGGCTCGAAGAGGTTTCGGTTGAGGGTGCGTTCGATCCCAACGTGCATGAGGCGGTTGAGTCACGGGAGGTCGACGGCTTGAAGGAACCTCGGATCATCGAGGTCTATCGTCGGGGGTACCTCCATAAGGGGCAGTTGTTGCGTCCTGCGATGGTGGTCGTCGGTCGGCCGGTCGATAAGGATCAGGGGTAAGTCATGTCACAGCGCGATTGGGCCGACAAGGACTACTACAAGGTGCTTGGTGTCTCGAAAGAGGCAACCAAGGCCGACATCAAGAAGGCGTACCGCAAGCTCGCTCAGAAGTTCCACCCTGACGCGAACAAGGGTGATGCGTCGGCCGAAACGCGCTTCAAGGAGATCTCCGAAGCCCACGCGATCTTGTCGAACGACGAGAAACGCGCGGAGTACGACCAGATCCGTCAGTTCATGGAGGGTGGAGGCGAGCGCTTCTACGGGTTCCAACCCGGTGGTGGCCAAGGAAGTGTCAGGGTCAACATCGGAGACCTCTTCGGCGATGCCGGCGGTGCGGGTGCCGGGAGTCCGTTCGAAGACCTTTTCGGTTTCGGTCCCCGAAGGCCGGCGCGTGGACAGGACCTCGAGACGAGCGTGCAGCTCACGTTCGATGAAGCGATCTCTGGAACCACGCGGTCTATCAACGGTGCCAACGTGCGCATCCCGCCCGGCGTGAGAGGCGGCCAGCGGATCAAAGTGGCTGGGAAGGGCGGCCGATCGAACGGTGGAGCACCCGGAGACCTGTACGTAGTTGTGTCCGTCGAGTCGCATCCGATCTTCACTCAAGGTACGAACGCCGACCTGCATCTGAAGCTTCCGGTCTCGTTCACTGAGGCCGCGCTCGGTACCAAGGTCACCGTTCCGACCCTTGATGGTCAGGTCACCGTCAAGATCCCGGCCGGAACGCAAAGCGGCAAGACGTTCCGGGTGCGGGGCAAGGGGGCTCCGCGGGGTCGCGGAGGCACGGGCGATCTCCTCGTCACCGTCGAGGTACAGGTGCCGACGAAATTGACCAAGCAGGAGAAGGAGTCACTCGAGAGGTTCGCGGAGGTCCACAAGGCGTCACCTCGACCTCAGATCGATGAAGAGATCGAGTCACGGTCATCAGTCAAAGCTTCGTGAGGAGCATGCGTTGAGCCCAGCACGGGACGAGAACGAGAGAGCGATCTTCATCATCTCTGTTGCGGCTGAGTTGGCCGGGGTTCATCCGCAGACCCTGCGTGTGTACGAGCGCAAAGGGCTCGTGCTGCCCAGCCGCACCTCCGGCAACACCCGTCGTTACTCACAACGCGACATCGAGCGGCTTCGAAGGATCCAGGAGCTCACGAACGAGGGGATAAACCTCGCCGGGGTTCTCCGCATCATCGAGCTCGAACGTGAGATCGAGGAGTTGCGAACCATTATCGAGGGCCGCGAGCACATGGCCCTGGTCCCCCTACGGGACGTCAGGCGGGCGCGCCGGGCGTTGAAGTCGGATCGCATCGACGAAGCCACCAAGCGCAGGACGTTCCAGGCACCGCCCGCTTCGTCTTGACACGGTCCACCCTGGCAACGTCGGTCGGCGACGTCTCCCTCGTCGTTGACGGACCACGCAAACCAACACAGGTGCTCGTTCTCGCGCACGGTGCCGGCGCGCCACTCGACTCCGACTTCATGGAGTTCTTCGCCGCGGGCTTGGTGACCGACAAGCGTGCGGTCGTCCGCTTCAATTTCGTCTATATGGAACAAGGACGAAAGTCGCCCGGGCCTCCGAAGGCGTCCGAGCAGACGTTCATCGAGGTGATCGAACACCTCAGAGGCGAGCTCAGCCCCAAGCAACTCTTCATCGGAGGGAAGTCATACGGAGGTCGGATGGCCTCTCATGTCGCAGCACAGGGGATCGACGTGGACGGGCTCGTATTCCTCGGCTATCCACTGCATGCTCCCGGGCGGCCCGAGAACATCAGAGACGCTCATCTCTACGACATACGCGCACGCATGTTGTTCGTCGAAGGCACGCGCGACCCGTTCTGCCCAGTGCCGACCCTGCGGAAGGTCTTGAAGAAGATCACGGCTCCCACCGAGCTCGTGATCGTCGAAGACGGCGATCATTCATTGAAGGTGCCCAAGTCGAGTGGTCGCACCACCAAGGACGCATGGAATGAAGCGATCGCCTCGATCGCGTCGTGGCTCGCTTAGGGCGCGGGAGGCGGCGGAGGCTGCGAACCCGCTAGCGCGGACTGTTGCAAGGCTTGGATCCGAGTTTCCAACGGCGGGTGCGTGTCGAACATCCGGTTCAACCACGCTCCTTGCTTGTTCGTGCGTCGGGATTCATTCGCGTGCCGGGCTATGGGCGATTCGATCCATAGATGCGCGGTCGCGCGGCTTGCGCTGCGCACAACCGTTTGGTCATCCTTGAGCTTCTCCAAAGCGTGGATCAACCCGTCCGGATAACGCGTGAGGAAGACCCCGTCCGCATCGGCGAGGAACTCTCGCTGCCTCGACACAGCGAACTGCAGCAGCTGCGCGATCAAGGGTGCGAGGACTAGAAGGAGCATGCCAAGGATCGCGAAGGGCAGGCCCAAACCGTTGCCGCTGTCTCGATCGCGGCTCCCGCCGCCCCACCACATCGCTCGGATCATCCAGTCGGCCAGAAGCACGATCACCCCAACCAATGTCACTGCGATCGTCATCACGAGGGTGTCGCGATTCTTCACGTGCGAGAGCTCGTGTGCGATGACGCCCTCTAGCTCGTCACGGCTCAGCTTCTGCATGAGCCCGGTCGTCACTGCGATCGCGGCATGCTCGGGATTCCGTCCGGTAGCGAACGCGTTCGGCGCGTCGTCGTTCACCACGTAGACCTTGGGCTTCGGGATCCCCGCAGCCAGGCTCAACCCTTCGACGATGTTGTGCAGTTGCGCGAACTGAGTTTCGTCCGCCGGCTGGGCCCGGCTCATCGAGAGGGCGATCTTGTCGGACGCGAAGTAGGACCCCCAGGTCATCGCGATCGCGAAAACACTCGCGCCTACGAGGCCCCACAGTCCGATGTGTAGGAATTCGCCGAACACCCAGCCCACGAGCACCGTGAGCACGATGAACACGAAGATGAGGCCCCACGTCTTTCGGACGTTGGACGCGATCCGTTCGTACATCTAGTCGGCTACTTCCTTCAGCGAGTTAGTTGGTAGGAGGTGCTCCCGTGCCGCCGCCTTGCCCGAAATCGACGCGGACGGCCTCACGCGATCCTTCCTCAGCTTCGAAGTACTCCTTGGGTTCGAAGTTGAATGCACCGGCCACAAGGTTCGACGGGAACGTTTCGAGCGCGTTGTCATATGCCAGAACCTGCTCGTTATAGAACTGTCGAGAGAATGCGATGCGCGACTCGGTTCCGGTCAACTCCTCCTGCAACGCGAGGAAGTTCTCGTTCGCCTTCAACTCCGGGTAGGCCTCTGAAACCGCGAACAGCTGCCGCAGTGTCGCAGTCAGCATGTTCTCGGCCTGTGCCTGCTCTTCTACGCCCTTGGCGGCGACGGCTTGCTGCCGCGCCTTGGTGACGGCTTCCAACGTCTCGCGCTCGTGCGCGGCGTAGCCCTTCACCGTTTCGACCAGGTTCGGGATGAGGTCGTGCCGTCGTTTCAGTTGCACGTCGATCTGAGCCCACGCGGCTTCGATCCGGTTGCGCAACCGAACCAAGCGGTTGTACGTGACCACGAGGAACAGCACGACGAGGACCGCCACGCCGATCGCTATCCAAACTCCCATCGAGAACCTCCTGTTGTTTACGTCCAGATACAAGAGTGCGGCACGCGGGAATTAACCGCAAACGACCCCTAGACTCGACCCATGGAGATCTCGATCGAGTACTGCGCTCAATGAGGCTACGCGCCTAGAGCCGTCGGTCTGACGGACCAGCTACTTGCCGAGTTCGAGCACCAGATAACCGCCGTGAAGATCATCCCGTCGAAAGGTGGCGTCTACGAGGTGACCGTCGATGGTGACCTCGTTTACTCGAAGAAGGCCACCGGCAGGCACGCCGAGCCCGAAGAGATCCTCAAAACGATCCGCTCTCGCCCCTAAGGAACCATTCCCTCACCTCGCGCCTCTAAGGAGACATCTGTTCTCCACTGAGGAGGTAAGAGATGAGGCGTTATCTCGGAGCCGTCGTTCTAGCGATACTGATCGTAGGAACCGTCGCCGGACCTGCATCGGCATGCGGCGGACTCGTAGCCGCCAACGGTTCGATCAATCTCTTGCGCACCGCAACCCTTGCGGCCTATCACGACGGTATCGAGCATTACGTGACGTCGTTCGAGTTCGCCGGTGGCGGCGCGGAGTTCGGCTCGATCGTTCCCTTGCCCGGGATCCCTTCCGACGTGAAGCGCGGCGGAGAGTGGACCCTACAGAGGCTTCAACAAGAGGTAGCGCCGCCGCAACGATTCTCGTTGGACACTGCAGTTGCGGGGGCGGCGGTCGCCCAGAAGGGGGCCGAGGTGCTCCTCGAGCGGACCATCGACGCGTTGGACATCACGGTCTTGAAGGGTGGCGCGGACGAGGTCGGGATATGGGCTAAAGAGAACGGCTTCCGGCTGCCCCCCGACGCACCCGAGGTCCTCGACTTCTATGCATCGCGCAGCCCGATCTTCATGGCGGCCCGGTTCGACATCAAGCGTGCTGCGGCGCTCGATCAGTCGGTGGGGGATGGCACGCCCATCCACGTCATCATCCCGACCCCGAACCCGTGGGTTCCCCTCCGGATCCTCGGTCTCGGACGGCAGCCGAACGAAGTCATCGAGGCGGATGTCTTCCTGCTGACCGACGAGCGCCCGAATCTCCTGCCCGGCCCCGGCGTCGGCGCGGCTGATGGGATCACGATCGACCGCTCGGAGCAGGCATCCGATCTCTTGATGTCAGATCTGCGTTCGGACAAAGGGATGCGCTGGCTCCCGACGACTGCGATGCACTTCACGTACATGAAGATCGACTCTCGGGCGGCGGACCTCACGCACGATCTCGCGATCGATGCTTCGGGTCTAGGTATCCCATCGCGTATCGCTGCAGGTCTTGCCGCTCCGGCCGAGTCGTGGCCGGTGCCGGAAACGGTCCCACTCGCGTTGTGGATCGCGATCGCAGCGTTCGGCCTTGGCGTCATGACGTTCCTCGTCAAAGGGGCGACGATGAGATGGCCCGTCTAACTCGCGTACTCGCTGTCGGGCTCCTCGCCTTAGGTGTGTCGTGCACACCGGCGGGAGCAGCTCCGTCGGAAGTCATCGTGAACATCGAGCATTCTCGCTTCGATCCGGGGACGATCGACGTCGATGCGGGTACGACGGTCACGTTTGTCGTCCACAACTCGGACCCGATCGATCACGAATTCATCATCGGCGACCAGGCGATGCAAGACATTCACGAGAAAGGGACCGAGGCTCACCACGGTGCGCGTCCCGGTGAGATCTCGGTCCCGGCCTTGTCGACGCGTACGACGACCTACACATTCACGGGCCCGGGCACGTTGATCTACGGATGCCACCTGCCGAGCCACTACGACTACGGCATGAGAGGCGTGCTCGAGATCAGTTAGGTCTGGAGAAGCTCGCCTACCTGGAAAGCGAGCTCCAAAGATTGACGGGCATTCAGCCTCGGGTCGCACAGAGCTTGGTAGTCGAGCTCGAGGGTTTCGTTGGTGACTTCGGCGTCGATGCATTCGGTGACCGCGTCGGAGGTCAGTTCGAGATGCACCCCACCGGGGATCGTCCGCTCCTGTTGGTGAGCGACGAAGAATGACTTGATCTCCGTGAGGATGTCGTCGAAATTGCGCGTCTTGTAGCCAGACGCGCTCATGAACGTGTTCCCGTGCATGGGATCGCATACCCATGTCACGCGTCGATCCGCATCGCGCATGGCGGCGAGCAGTGGCGGCAACGCGCCCTCGACCTCGCCGGCCCCCATGCGCGTGATGAAAGTCATGCGCCCGGCTTCGTTGGCCGGGTTCAATCGTTCGCACAACTCATCCAGGTCCGCTGCGGTTGCGGTTGGCCCGACCTTGCACGCGATCGGATTGTGGATCCCCGAGAGAAACTCCACATGCGCGCCGTCTGGTTCGCGGGTCCGGTCGCCAACCCACAGAAGGTGCGCCGAGCAGTCGTACCAGTCTCCAGTGAGACTGTCCTTGCGCGTCAACGCTTCCTCGTAGCCGAGCAAGAGGGCTTCGTGCGAGATGTAGAAGTCGACCTCATGCAACTTCGAGTCTGCGGACAGATCGATGCCGCATGCACGCATGAACCGCAATGCCCGGTCGATCTCGCGTGCGATGACCTCGTACCGACGGCCCTGCTTGGACCCGGCCACGAACTCTTGGTTCCAGGTGTGTATCTGGTTGAGGTCGGCGAAGCCACCTTTCGTGAACGCGCGGATCAGGTTGAGGGTGGCGGTCGACTGGTTGTAGGCGCGCACCAACCGAGAAGGGTCGGCGCGCCGGGACGCGGGATCGAAGGCAGCGTCGTTCACGGCATGCCCTCGGAATGAAGGCAGCTCTTGTCCATCTATCTGTTCGTTGGGAGAAGAACGAGGTTTCGCGAACTGACCCGCGATCCTGCCGATCTTCACGACGGGGAGGCCGGCCCCGTAGGTCAGGACGACCGCCATCTGCAAGATGATCTTCAGCTTGTCGCGGATGGCATCGGCCGAGAAGTCCCCGAAAGCCTCGGCGCAGTCTCCCGCTTGGAGAACGAATGCCTCTCCGGAGCCCGCCTGGGCGAGGGCGGTCTTGAGGTGCCTCGCCTCGCCGGCGAAGACCAGGGGCGGCAATCCGCCCAGCTCTTCCAAGGCCGTTTTGAGGGCACCGGGGTCGGGCCACTCCGGCTGCTGGGTGGCGATCTTGGCGGTCCATGAGGACGGTGACCACTGATCCATCCCGCAATCGTCGCATCTAGAGGGTGAAAGCAGGTCAAGGGGGGCAGGTCACGGGCCTTCGACGGCGTAACTAGTTACCCGCACAAAGCTTTCTCGTACAGGCGTGTGAGAAGGCAATCGGGAACTGGGGGGCGATCCTGCAACCGCGTCGTGAGTCCAAGGGACGGAAGATCGTTGTCGCGCTGTTGTCTTGCGCGGTCATCGCCAGTCCCTTCGCAACCTCTGGCGTGGCTCACGCCAATGGGGTCCCGCCGTGCAACGTGCCCGGGCAGATCACTGCGAACCCCCCGTTCGAGGTGCCCGACGGGCTCCCTACCTGGTACTCGATCAAGATCCCACCGTTCTCCTCGGGAGCGACCACGATCGTTGACTACGCCGTCGAGCCCCTGGCCGCAAACCGCCTCTGGGTAACGAACGGAACGGTCGTGCTCCGCTCGGAAGACTCCGGTTGCCACTGGGGCGAGGTCTATGCGATATCCGACACCGGCTCCGAAACGGGTGCTGGATCGCGCATCCTTGAGATCGAGCCGGGCGGCTCGGGCCACATCTATCTAGCCATCCAAGAGACCGGACCCGTTCCACGACCCCATGTGGTGGTGACATCCGACGCAGGGGACACCTGGAGTCAAGCAGATGGCCCGGCCCTGGCTGGTGTCGTCGGCCGGCTTCGCGATCTCGACGCATCTCTCGGTAATGGGGCCGCGGCCGCGATGCTCGTCGACGTCGAGCTGTCCGAACCTGGGGTGGCATCGCTCCAAGGCCAACAAGCGGTACTGACAACGGCAACGGCCGGAACCACCTGGGACATCTCTCCCTTGACCGAGGGCGACCTCAGCGCCTCGGTCGCGACCGTCGGGGCCAGCAGCAGCGGGGGCAGGTCGATGAGCATGCTGGCGATGAATCCGGTTCGGCCGAGCGAGATCTGGCTGTACGGCGAGAACGGTGCGGCTCGGTTCACCCCGCAAGGGCTCGAGGACGCGGGCATCGGACCGGTGTCCGTTCTCGACATCGCATTGGACGGGCGGGCGATAGTCGCTTACGCCGGAGGTGAGACCGGCCGCGTGTCACTCGACGGCGGCGGATCGTGGAGCTTGTTGCGAACCGGGTTCCCGGTCGATTCCATGGACATCATCAGTTCGATCCCTTTGCAGATCGCGACCGGGAGCTACGGACGGGTGCTAGGCCAGTATCTCTATCCCGGCCAGACCGCCCCGCTGCTCCAGAACCTTTCGCCTCTCGACGGACGGCCGGTCTCGGACCTACAGGTCGGGTTCCCCGAGAGTGGAACGCGACCCTCCATCTACGGCCGTTCCCTGAACACGATCGAGGTCTTGTACCAACCCACGGGCAAGCCGATCGACAGGTCGCAGATGAAGATTCCACTCGTTGCCCCGCCGCCACTCACAGGGAAGAACGGCCTTGCACCCGCGCGCAAGGACCTGAGGATGCGGCCCGGTGATTCCGCCACGATCCCTTACACATTGAGCCTGCCCGCCGCCTCGACGCCTCTCGATGTCTATTTCATGATCGACGTCTCGAGCTCGATGCAGAACACGATCAACGGGATCAAAGGGGCGATGCAGCAGATCGCCAACAAGTTGAGCCAAAGTGGGATCCCGACACAGTTCGGGGTTGGTTCGTTCAGCTCGTACGACACGCCACCCGCGTACGAACAGAACCGTGACATCGGGCCGGTCGGAGCCGAGCTCGCCCAAGCGTTGAACGGACTTCGTGCGACGGGCGGTGGTGAAGAGACCCAGATGGCCGCGCTGCTCCAGTCGGTCACCGGCGAGGGCGACGCCGTCATCCCTCCTGACTTGAACATGCATTTCCGCCCCGGGAGCCTCAGGGTTGCCATCGAGGTCACCGACGAACCCATCTCACAAGGTGGTCCACACCCGTCGTACGCGACGGTGACCGATGCCCTCCTCGCCCACGGCGTCAGACAGGTGGGCCTTGCGATCATGGAACCACCGCTCCTTGGCGACGACGATTACAAGAATCCCGGTGGGCCGGCTCAGGGTCTGCAGGTCGTCGCGGAAGGTAGCAAAGCGGTAGCCCCCGAGGGTGGCGTCGATTGCGATGGCGACGGTGATATCGAGCTCGATCCGAACGATCCCCTCGTGTGCATCATCCATCCCGACCGCGCTGACGACGCGTCGTTGATGACCGACGCGATTGTGAACGTAGTGAAGGCGATCGAGGACATCCAGGACCTCTCGATCACGGCTGGTCCCGGCGCCGATCCGTACGCGATGTCTCCGATCGTCGAATCGATCACCCCGACGATCCTGCCCGCTCGTGACTTGAAGGAGCCGACCTACGGCAACTTCGAAGTGACCGTTCGGTGCCCCCACGTCGTACGCCCGACGTTGTTCCCGGTGGACGTGCGCGTGTCCCGTCCGGGGTCGGCGATCGCGAGCGCGGATCTGAATGTGAATTGCGTCCCGATCGTGAAGAAGGCCGAGGTTCTTCCGTTGCTCGCAGCGATCATCCCCGTTGCTGCCGTGCCACCGCCCCCGCCGCGGCCCCCAGACCCCGTTCCGGAACCGAACCCGAACCCGCAACCCAACCCGCAAGGGAACCCTCAGACGGGGTTCGCGGCACAGGAACAGCAGCAGCCGCAGGTTGCTCTGGCCGGCCAGGAAGGCGCCGGGGTCGAGCCCGACGTCGCGGCCGAGAGTGCGCCGGACGAATTCTTCATGAGCGACAACTCCGAGTCGCGTGTCCCACCCGTCGGCTTCATCTTCACGGCGGCGGCGATCACGAGTCTCGGTGGCTATCTATTAGTGACGAATCAAAGAACCCGAACCGCGCACGCGCGCAACCGGCGGGATCGCCGGCGTTGAAGCACGAAGGAGGAGTCATGGGCGCAGCATCAGGATTGTTGAACAGTGGGCCGGTGAAACGGGCCAAGCGCGAGGTCACGAAATTCCGGCTACGGCGCAAGCGAGCGCGCGTTGCGCGCAAGAAGCGTGCGGGCACACGTAAGGCGACGATCCTGCTTGCCCTTGTGCTCGCGATGTTGTTCGGCGCGTTCGGCTGGGCCCAGAGCTATCTGACGAAGCCGTCGGAGGGGATGGAGCTCACCCAGAACCAGTTCAGGGCTCTCGCGAAAGAGAATCGCATCCCGTTCGCGACATTCCTGGATGAAGACAACCGTCTGGTCGGCCGGTACACGGCACCCGTTGCGGCGGTAGCCGAGGAGGGCCCGGCGAAGGGGGGCAAGAAGGACCCGGATGCCAAGGGTGGTCAGAAGCCAGACGCCAAGAAGGACAAGGGCACCCCCAAGAAGAAAGAGCCCGCGCCCGAGGAGGTCTCCGTTGCGCCGTCGTGGGCCGGACCTTTCTGGATGGGCCTGCCTGCGTCGGACGTTCAGTTCGGGACCATCTCCGACATCCTCGCCGACACCGATGCACGCGTGACGATCGACCAACAGAGCGACAAGGCCGTGGTTCGTGTCGTTTCGACCTACCTGCTGCCCCTTCTGATCCTCGCCAACTTCTTCGGTCTGTTGTTCACCGCGGGCCGCGGTTCGTCGTCGGGGATCGGCGACGTCATCGCCTTCGGTGTCATGGGAAACCGTCGTCAGAAGAAGGGCTTCACCGCGCCCGTGACGTTCGAGGACGTAGGTGGTGCCGACGAGGCTGTGGCGGAGCTCCGCGAAGTCGTGGACTACCTACGCGATCCCGGACGGTATGAGGAGCTGAAGGCAGCTCCTCCCAAGGGCGTTCTGCTGTTCGGCCCTCCCGGGTGCGGCAAGACCCTGATGGCCAAGGCGGTTGCCGGCGAGGCCGGCGTGCCGTTCTTCTCCGTCGCGGGGGCCGAGTTCGTCGAGTCCCTCGTCGGTATCGGTGCAGCGCGCGTCCGTGACCTGTTCTCGCAGGTCCGTCAGGTGGCTCCCGCCATCGTGTTCATCGACGAGTTGGATGCCGCCGGGCGCAAGCGCGGTAGCGGAAGCACCGGTGGAGGTTCGGACGAGCGCGAGCAGACCCTGAACCAGTTGCTCGTCGAGATGGATGGGTTCGGCATCTCTGCAGGGATCGTTGTTATGGGTGCGACTAACCGTCCCGACATCCTCGACCCCGCCCTGTTGAGGCCCGGACGATTCGACCGTCACATCACGGTCGAGCAGCCGGACATCGATGGTCGCGAAGAGGTTCTTCGCCTGCACGCACGCGAGAAGCCGATCGCTCCAGACGTTGACTTCGCCTACATCGCGCGTCGCACACCGGGCTTCTCTGGTGCAGACCTTGCGAACGTCATCAATGAAGGAGCTCTGCTCACCGTGCGCGGTGGCCATGCTGAGATCGGTGTGGCCGAGCTCGAGGAAGCCGTCCTGCGCGTGCTTCACGGTCCCAAGCGCAAGGGTCGGATGCTGACGGCCGAAGAACGTGGTCGCGTTGCGTATCACGAGTGCGGTCACGCGATCGTTGCGTCCGCTATAGGCAACCGGGACGACGTGCACCGCATCTCGATCTTGGACCGCGGTAAGGGTCTCGGTAGCACCGCTATCCATCGGCAAGAGGAGACGATCCTCACTGCGGATCAGCTCTACGAGAAGCTCGTCATCACCATGGCCGGCATGGCCTCCGAGAAACTGGTACTGGGACAACCTTCGACCGGTGTTGAGGACGATCTCGAGATCGCAACCTCGACGGCACGAGACATGGTCGGGCGCTTCGGGCTCAGCGAATCGATCGGGTCCATCCGGGTGCTCGCCAGTGACATCGACGTGTTCCTGGGGAACTCCTCGGTCGTCGGCGAGCTGTCCGAGTCGACCCACAAGAAGATGGATGCCGAGACCCGTCGTTTCGTCGAGAGAGCCCTCGCGGATGCGTCGACGATCCTCGAGCAACACCGCGCCGATCTGGACGCGCTCGTCGAGAAACTCCTCCAGCACGAGAATCTCGAGGGCGCGGCACTAGCTCAAGCGTTGAGCGGTGTGGCTCCAACCCCCGTTCGTTTCCCGAGCGGCGAAGGTGCGAGCCTCCTCGGCGACGAGGCCACAGAGAGCATCTAGATATGAAGAGGTGGATCGCCGCGCTTGCAACTGCAGGGTTGATGGCACCTGCCGTCGTAAGCGCGGCCCCCACCGTGCCCGAACGAGTCGCGTACCTGGTCCGAGTGGTTCCGGGTGTCGGGTCACAGGAAGCGGCCGCGTTGGCGTCGAGGCTCGGCGCCCAAGTAACGGGGACCATCCCGGAACTGTCGTTGCAGAGGTGGAGCGTCCCCGTGGGTGCTGCAGCGACGTTGACCGCATCCCCACTGCTCGCCGCGGTCGAGCGCGAGCGCACCTTGCACGTCATGGGTGGCGGCCGGCCGAACGATCCCCTCCTGGATCTGCAGTGGCCCCTGCGCAAGGTGGACGCGTTCAAGGCGTGGAAGTACGAGGAGTCGAAGAACAAGGTCGTCGTTGGGGTCATCGATACCGGGGTGGACCAGTCCCACCCCGACCTCCAGAAGAGACTCGTCGACGGCTTCGACTTCGTGGCGCACGACACCGATCCCTATGACGACAATGG
Source organism: Actinomycetota bacterium (assembly GCA_034665745.1). Taxonomy (GTDB): domain Bacteria; phylum Actinomycetota; class CADDZG01; order CADDZG01; family WHSQ01; genus JAXDJJ01. The sequence continues at coordinate 37,183 of JAXDJJ010000005.1, forward strand.
TCACGGCACGCACGTCTCGGGGATCATCGCGGCGAACGTCTCGAACCGGGTTGGGATCGCAGGTTTGTCTCGCGGTGCCCAGATCCTTCCCTTGAAGGCTTGCACAGCCGATGGCGCCTGTGGGTTGTTCGAGATCTATGGAGCACTGGTGGATGGGGTCCGCCTCGGCGCGGAGGTCATCAACATGTCCCTTGGAGGAGCCGGCGAGTGCTCGTCGATCGATCAAACCGTCTACGACTACGTACGCCAGCTGGGAGTGCTCGTGGTCGTTGCAGCGGGTAACTCCGGACAGGACAAGAATCCCGTGATCACTCCGGCGAGCTGCAACTTCACCCTTGCGGTTGGTGCAGTGGACAAGCACAGCCGCAAAGCACCGTTCTCGAGCTTCGGCGATTTCGTCGACATCGCGGCCCCCGGGGTAGAGGTCTGGTCGACCTTGCCTCCGCTCGTCAGCCTGCTGACCGAACACATCGGGTATGGCGCCGAGTCGGGCACATCTATGGCTTCCCCGTTCGTTGCGGCTGCTGCTGCCAGCTTGAAAGGTCTGCACCCAGATTGGACCCCCGAGCAGATCGAACAGCGCCTGCTCGAGTCTGCCGTAGACGCCGGCAAGAAGGGTCGCGACGACATGTTCGGCGAGGGCATCCTCAACCTCCTGGCTGCACTGCGCTAGTCCGCACCCCGTCCGGGCCGCGTGCGACGATTGCCCGATGAAGACCGCCCTTGTCGGCCTCGAAGAGATCGAGGATGCCCGGCGTTTGCTCGAGGGCGTTGCCGTCAAGACCCCCTTGGACCGGTCTCGATCTCTGTCGGATGTCGTCGGCGGCGAGGTCCTCATCAAGTGCGAGAACCTGCAGCGAACCGGCTCGTTCAAGATCCGGGGTGCGTACAACCGGATAGCTCGCCTCTCGGATGAGGAGAAGAAAGCCGGAGTCGTCGCGGCCTCTGCGGGGAATCACGCGCAGGGAGTTGCCCTAGCAGCAACCCTGAGCGGAACCCATTCCACCCTATTCATGCCCGAGGCAGCGTCGTTGCCAAAGGTCGAAGCGACGAAGCGCTACGGCGCCGAAGTCGTGCTCACCGGGGTGGACTTCGGTGCTGCCTATGACGCGGCGACCGAATACGCGCGCGAACAAGGTGCAGTGTTCGTCCATCCCTTCGATCATGAGCACGTGATCGCGGGGCAAGGGACCATCGGGATCGAGATACTCGAACAGGTCGACAAGGTAAGCACGGTCGTTGTTCCGGTCGGTGGCGGCGGATTGATCTCCGGCATCGCCGCTGCACTGAAGGCGAAACAACCCGATATCCATATCGTCGGAGTGCAAGCCGCCGGGGCCGCGTCGTTCCCGCCATCTTTGGCGAAGGGCGTACCGGTTCCGCTGGAGACGATGTCGACGATCGCCGATGGGATCGCGGCAAACACACCAGGCGAGAACACCCTTGCGCATGTTGCTTCTTTGGTCGACGAAGTTGTCACCGTCGAAGACGAAGCGATCGCCGAAGGCCTCGTCTTCGCGGCCGAGCGGATGAAGTTGGTCCTCGAGCCCGCAGGCGCGGCTGGACTGGCGGCGGTGCTGCAAGGTGTGGGCACCCTCAAGTCGCCGGTCGTTGTGGTGCTGTCCGGCGGCAACATCGATCCGTTGTTGCTCCAGCGCCTGATCCGCTTCGGTTTGAGTGCCTCGGGCCGTTACTTCTCATTCCACACGCGCTTGCCGGACCGACCCGGCGAACTTCACAAGATCATCGGACTCGTTGCCGGCCTCGGCGCAAACATCGTTGGTATCGAGCATCGCCGCGAGGGTGTGTACGTCGAGCTCGGTGAGGTCGATGTCGCCCTGCAGCTAGAGACGAGGGGCCCAGACCACATCGAGAGCATCGTTCAGATGCTGTCCGAGGCGGGGTACGTCACCGCTCGGTTGTGATCTATCCGCGGGACAATGGTTCCGTGGACCTAGACGCTCGGACCCTGAGAGAGATCGTCGAACCGTTCCTCGATGAGGACATCGGTCACGGCGACGTCACCACCGATGCCGTCGTCGACCCGACCCTTCGTGGCACGGCACGGATCGAGGCACGCGAGGGATTCGTTGTCGCCGGACTTGATGTCGCCCGCACCTGCTTCGAACTTCTCGATCCCGACTGCACATGGGAGACCCTTGCGGCCGACGGCTCCCGGGTTGCTGACAAGGACGTCCTGGCCCGGGTCGAAGGCTCCCTTGCCGCGATCCTGACCGCCGAGCGAACCGCACTGAACCTCTTGCAGCGTCTTTCTGCCGTCGCGACGCTGACCGCGCGCTTCGTTGCCGCCACCAGCGGTACGCGCGCTCAGGTCATCGACACGCGGAAGACGACACCCGGCATGAGGTTGCTCGAGAAGGCCGCGGTCAGGGTCGGGGGTGGAGGCAACCATCGCTACGGCCTCGATGATGGGATCTTGATCAAGGACAATCACGTGCGCGCCGCTGGGGGCGTTTCGGAAGCGGTAAAGCGAGCGCGGAATGCCGCTCCTCACGGGCTCGTTGTAGAGGTTGAAGTGACGACACTCGACGAGCTTGATGAAGCACTGAATGCCGGCGCGCAGGCGATCCTTCTGGACAACATGGAACCTTCGATGGTCAAAGAAGCCGTCGAGCGTGTGGGAGGCAGCGCCGTGCTCGAAGCTTCCGGGGGCATGGACCTGGACAACGTCCGCGCCTATGCGGAAACTGGTGTCGACCTCATATCTATCGGGGCCTTGACGCATTCCGCCGGCTCCGTCGACATCTCGTTGGAGGTCGAATGACCACCGGGACCCTCACACCGGAAGCCTTGGCTACCGGCGTAGACCAAACGTGGGCGGATGAGGTTCGGCGGCTGGCCAAAGAACAAGACGCCACCATCCTGGCGCACAACTATCAGGTGCCCGCGATCCAAGACGTCGCGGACTTCGTCGGCGACTCCCTCGAGCTATCGCGCATCGCCGCCGAGATCGACGAGTCGACGATCGTTTTCTGTGGCGTGCACTTCATGGCCGAAACCGCCAAGATCCTTGCCCCTGAGAAGAAAGTTCTTATCCCGGATCCGCAAGCTGGTTGTTCGCTGGCCGCATCCATCACGCCAGAACAGTTGATTGCATGGCAGGCGGAACATCCGGGGTCGGTAACCACGATGTATGTGAATACGACCGCGGCGATCAAGGCTTTGACCGACTATTGCGTCACGTCCGCGAACGCGGCCAACGTCGTCAATTCGATCCCTGCGGACAAGGAGATCCTTTTCGGTCCTGACATGTTCCTGGGCGCTCATGTCGAGAGAGTCACCGGCAGGAAGATGCACATATGGATGGGTGAATGCCATGTGCACGCTGGCATCCAGCCCGATCACATCCAGTCGATGATGGCCGAACATCCTGACGCAGAACTTCACGTGCACCCCGAATGTGGGTGCTCATCGCAGTGCATGTATCTGATGTCAACCGGCGACCTGCCTGCTGATCGCACGTTCGTCCTTGGCACTGGGGGCATGGTCCGGCGAGCTCACGCAACAGAAGCCAAGGAAGTGATCGTGGCCACCGAGGTGGGGATGCTCCATCGCCTACACAAGGAAGCTCCCGACGTCGACTTCATCCCGGCGAATGCCGAAGCACGATGCGGCTACATGGGCATGATCACGCCGGCGAAGCTCCTGCGCACACTGCAAACGGGTGAGCACGAGGTAACGGTTCCGCCGGACATCATCGACAAGGCCCGGGTTCCTATCGAGCGGATGATCGCGGTCGGCTAGCCCTTGTTCGGTGAGGCTGCAACTCCAGCGACGGATGAGATCAACCCGAGTAGGGCGCCGATCGCTACCAGGGTGAGGCCTATGCCCGGCGTGATGCCTTTGCCGATCCCTCCGAAATCTTCGAACAGACCGTCGATACCCCTGTAGTCGGAGATCGCGATACCTCCCGCCACCATGGACGCGAGGAACGCGAGCCATCCGAACGAACTTCTGGCCTTGAGCATCAACATCACGGCGCAGAACGCGAGCACGACCCCGGCCCCCGTGGTCATGACGCCGTCACCTACGTCGAATCCGTTGAACGGCTCGGCTTTGTCTGCCTGGTTCGCCGGGATCGTGGCGGGGAGTTGTTCGACGGTTACCCAGTCGAACAGTGACCCGAGTACGAGTAGGGCGGCGGCGATCACCAGGCCCGTGGATGCCCACGCTCTGGCCTTCTCGAAATAGTCGCGCGGCGCGTCAGACACGGCGGGTAGCCTACTGGCGTGGCTGAGAAACAACGCGTGCTCCTCGCTCTCCATGCTCATCCCGACGACGAATCGTCGAAAGGTGCGGGCACGATGGCGCGCTATGCGGAAGAGGGCGTGCGCGTTGTCCTGGTGTGTGCAACGGATGGCGCCGAGGGCGAGATCCTCAACCCGAGGATGGACAAGCCTGGGATCAAAGAGCGGATGGTCGAGCTGCGGAAAGCCGAGCTCGAGACCGCGTGCGACATCCTTGGTGTTGCAGCTATCCACCACCTCGGTTACCGCGACTCCGGTATGCCGGAGTCAGAGGCCAACAAGCACCCCGACGCTTTCTGGAACGCCGATCACGATGAGGCGGTCGGCAAGTTGGTCGAGATAATCCGGTCCGAGAAGCCGGAAGTGGTTCTGTCCTACGACGAGTCCAAGGGTTACGAGCATCCCGATCACATCCGGATCTACGAATGGGGGAGAGAGGCCTTCGAGGCAGCAGGAGACCCAGACCGATTCCCGGACCGCGGGGCTCCGTGGACGCCCTCGAAGCTCTATTACTTCGCAACCTTCACGAAGAAGCGCTTCCAGATGCTCAGTGATGCAGCTATCGCCGAGGGCATGGAGTCACCGTTCATCGGGTGGCTGGAGAACTGGGACTCGATCGGCTTCGAGGAACCCGAGATCACCGCGTCGGTCGATTGCGCCGATTATGTCGAGGTCAGGAGCAAGGCCCTCCTGGCGCACGCGACCCAGATCGACCCCGACAGCTTCTGGTTCGCGATCCCCGACGAGATGGTCAAGAAGGTTTACCCGTGGGAGGACTACACCTTGATCCTGTCCACGGTCGAAACCGAAACGCCCGAGGACGATCTGTTCGCGGGGATCGACTTAGGGCCCTCCTAGTAGAGGTTCAGGTCCTCGACCGGTTGCGGCTGTGGTGCACCGCGAGCCGGCAGCGATGCGGTGACGCCCGTCACGAATGCGAACACGAGGGCAACGGCGGCGGCGCGCGACAATCCGACGACCGCCCAGGTGAGGTCTGCCGAGGCCATGTCCGCGATGACCTTGCCGATCGTCCACACCAACCAACCGCACACGGCACCGATGGCAGCTCCGATCAGCACCGGCCCGAGGATGAACCCCCCGTGCTGGGAACCGAGGTGGGTCCAGGCATCGCGGACCGTTGCGACACCACCCTCGTTCTCGACGGTGATGACCCTTCGAGAAGCGCGGTAGACGAAGGGCAACAACGCAAGCTCACCGCCCAGGAGTATCAGCAACCAGTTCCGTTCTGCATCGAAGTCACCCTTAGCGACCCCACGGACCTGGCGTCCCTCGGGGAACGCCTGGATCTCGGGCCCGATCTCCTGCACAGCCAGGACGTTACGGAAGACGAAGGCATGGGCCACGTGGATAGGCAGCGTCAGTACGCATGCCACCAACACGAGGGTGGAGAGACTGGCGAACGTCTTGCCCAGGGCGCTGTCTAGCATCGCGGCAGTCTAGTGACCGGCCACTTAACCTGAGTCGTCGTGAAGATCCTTCTGTGGCACGGCTATCTCTTATCCGGCTCTGGTTCCAACGTGTACACCGCGAACGTCGCGGCGTCGTGGCGACGGCAGGGCCACGAAGTACTGGTCATGTGTCAGGCGAGAGACGCCGCCCGGTTCGACTTCGTCGATAACGAAGGCGACTTCTCAGACACGAACTCGAGCTTCGGCCTCCGCCCGACAGGCGCGACCGCAGCACCCGGCAGATGTGACGTGGTGCGTCCGGCGCTCGGAGGGTTGCTCCCGGTGTACGTGTACGACGACTACGAGGGCTTCGTCGTTAAGCGGTTCGTCGACCTCGACGGCGTCGAACTACAGAACTATGTGGACCGGAACGTGACCGCGATGGAGACGGCACTTAGGAACTTCGAGCCGGATGTTGTTATCACCGGACACGAGGTCATGGGTCCGTTCATCGCGAAAGTTGCGTGTGGCAACACGGGCCATGCCTACATCGCGAAGCTGCACGGCAGCGCACTCGAGTACGCAGTGAAGATCCAAGATCGCTATCTCGAGTATGCCCGCGAGGGTCTGGGAAGTGCGGCCGCAGTTGTCGGCGGTAGCCGCTACATGCTCGAAGCAGCCGCGGCTGTGATCCCGGGCTGGAGTCACAAGGGATGCGTGGTCAACCCGGGTGTCGATGTCGATCTATTCAAACCCCTCGCCAACAAGTCACCGGCAACGACCGTTGCGTACGTGGGCAAACTCATAACGGAGAAAGGAGTCCACCATCTCCTTGCCGCGCTTGGAGCGACACACACCGAGCACCTGCGCGCGGTGATAGTTGGCTACGGAGGCGACGAGGATCTGATGCGGTCTCTGTGGTCGGCGTTGCGCGCGGGCGACGCCGTAGGCGCTACGAGGGTGGCGGAGGATCTGACTCCGAACGAGCACCTGATGAAGTGGCTTGGATCGGCGACTCCGCTAGCCATGGCTCGTTTCGCCGCGATCCCTCTCGAGTTCACCGGCCGCTTGGAACACGGACCCTTGTCCAAGGTTCTCCCAACCTTCGATGTCCTTGTGGTTCCTTCGGTCGTGCCGGAGGCCTTCGGGATGGTCGCTGCTGAAGCCGCGGCGTGCGGAGTCTTGCCACTGGTTCCCACTCATTCCGGGATCTCCGAAGCAGGTGAAGCGATCGAGGACAAGCTTGGACTTCCCGGTCTGCTGCGTTTCGATCACCTCGATCCGATCGCCGGGATCGCTACGGGGATCGACCGTCTTCTCGCCATAGATCCACCAGAGCGCCTCGACATGGGCATCCAAGCTGTCGAGCTCGCGACCGAGCGGTGGTCATGGGACCGGGTGGGGGATGGCCTGCTCGCGGCCGCCGTCTAGGCTCGGGCCATGAGTGTTTTCACCTCGGGGGGCACCGAGAACCGCATGCGGTGGGACCGGACCAAGAAGGGCTTCATGGAGGTCTGGTACGCAACGCTCAATCACCGGGCGAGCGGCGGCGGCGTGTGGTTGCGCTACACCCTGACTTCTCCAACCACCGGTCCCGCGTACTGCGAGCTCTGGGGATTCTTCTTCGACCCCGACGGAAAGCGGTCGTTCGCCGCCAAGGATCGCTTCCCGATCGACCGACTCGGCGGCGCTAACGGCCGTGACGATGGCGCCCTCGTACGCATCGGTGACGCATGGTTGTCCGAGAACCACCTCGAAGGTTCTCTCGAGCGCGATGGTCGCTCCTTGAGTTGGTCTTTGGACCTCGAACCGGCCGATCGTTGTTTCCAACATCTGCCCGAGCAGATCCGATCGCGGATCGAATCGCGTGTCTCTACCTTGTGCTCACCGAACCTTTCAGTGCCGTTCTTCGGGTCCGTGTCGATCGATGGTGATGAGCTCACCTTCGATGGCGAACTGGGCTCTCAATCCCATCGGTGGGGCGCGAAGCACTCCTCTACGTGGTCGTGGGCTCATTGCTCCAACTTCGACGGCGCTCCCGACTCGGTGTTCGAAGGCGTGGCGGCGCAGGCCTCCTTGGGACCGATCCCGTCGCCGACCACGACGTTCTTGTTCCTCCGCTACAAGGGAGAGGACATCGCGTTCAACGAACTCCGCTGGGCTCTGCGCGCTCGCAGTCGCTACGAGATGCCGACATGGTCATTCACCGCGCGGAACGAGGACTGGAAGATCGCGGGCGCGGCGCGCGCTTCGACGGATCGACTCACGCAGGTTCGCTACGAGGATCCTGATGGTGCCGAACGGTTCTGCGCGAACTCGGAGGTCGCCGATATAGCGATCGAGCTCTACCGCCGAGGTGAAGCAGGCTGGCGCCACCATGGCAGTTTGAGTTCGCTCGGCAATGCCCATCTCGAGTTCGGTCGCAAGCAGGCTTTCGAAGAGATCCCCGTCGCGCTCTAGTCGTCCATCCGAGGGCGCTGCCGCGAGCGCTTGACCTCTGAACGCCTTCGCTTCTGCTCGACGCGGTTCGCCTTTGCCTTGCGGCTCGGGGCGGTCGCGATCCGAGCGGTCCGTACCCGGAGACCGTCCTCGACGAGACCCCGAAGTCGGTCGATGACCTCCTCCTTATTGCGGAACTGGGAGCGGTGTTTGTCGGAGCGCAGCCTGAGCACGCCCGAGGAGTCGATCCTGTGACCGAGGTTGTCCAGCAAACGGGCCCGTTGCCGGGGGCCGAGCGCGTCTGAGTCGGCGACGTTCCATACCAACTCGACCTTCGTCGAAGTCTTGTTCGCGTGCTGTCCGCCCGGTCCCCCCGAGCGGACGAACCTGAACTCGAGCTCGGAGTCGGGGATCGTGACCGATCTCGTGACCTTTACGGCCATCGGTCAGGCCACCAGTTCGGCGGCAAGTTCCGCAGGTGTAGAGACCGGTGTCTTGCAGATCCCTCGCCTGCACACATAAGCCGTTGCCCGTCCGTCGCGCATCGGCCGAGCCGCAAGCAGCGGGGTCGCTTTCTCATCTGTGCCAACCACGATCACTCGGTTTGGGAGGAAGTGTTCGTGCACGACCTTCAGCATCGCTTCGGTTCCGGGATCACCGCGTTCCCCAACGATGACGATCTCGAGAGGTGTGCCGGTGTAGAAGTCGACCGCGGCCAGAAGGTGACCGAAACCTCCGGGCGACCTCAGCATGGGTTCCTTCATCAACCGGATGATGCCAAGCGCCTTCTCTTCGTAGCGGTGTTCGCCCGAGATCAAGGCCAGCCGCTGTAGTTCGATCGCAAGTACCGAGTTTGCGGAGGGGATCGCGTTGTCGAAAAGGTCTTTGGACCTCGTGATCAATGCTTCGGCGTCGGAGCCCGTCGTGAAGAACCCCTCGTTGGCAGGATCGGCGAAGAGACGGATCACTTCATCCGCGGCCCAACGAGCATGCTCGAGCCACATCGGCTCCGATGTTGTCTCAAAGAGCACCAAACAGGCCTCGAGCACGAACGCGTAGTCCTCGCAGTAGCCAAGGTGCCTCACGTCGTCGTGCCCGTTAACGCTGCGATATGAACGCATCAGCCGTCCGTCGACGATCATCATCTCCATCACGAATCGCATCGCGCGCTGCGCGGCCTGAATCCATCCAGGTTCATCTAGGATCCATCCTGCTTCGGCGAGACCCGCTGCAGCCAAAGCGTTCCACCCGGTTAGCACCTTCGAGTCGGTGGCCGGCCGTTCACGGAGTGCGCGGTGGGCGAGCAGGCGGGCTCGTGCATCCTCGATCCCCTCGGAACCGGGTGGTTCGGCGTACACCGGGATGTTGTTGCCTTCGAAGTTTCCCTGAGGCGTGATGCCCCAGTGCGCCAGGGCGGCATCCGCATCGGTGCCCGCTACATCACGGAACTCTTCGTAGTCCCATACGTAGAACTTGCCTTCTTCACCCTCCGAGTCGGCGTCCAACGATGACCAGAAACCCCCAGCGGGATCGAGCATCTCGTCCAGCATCCAGCCCGCGGTCGCTCGAGCCACGTCCGAGTAGCGCTCGTCTCCGTAACGCTGCCACGCGCGCGCGTAGGTGCGGATGAGCTGGGCGTTGTCGTACAGCATCTTTTCGAAATGAGGAACGATCCATTCGCGGTCGACGGAGTAGCGAGCGAAACCTCCCCCGAGTTGGTCGAACATCCCTCCCGAAGACATCGCGTCCAAGGTTCTCCGCGCCATCGCATCTGCTTCGTCCCGAGACCGAGACCCGAAACGCAGCAAGAGATCGACGATCATCGGTTGCGGGAATTTGGGAGCACCACCGAAGCCACCCCACTCAGGGTCGAACGTCTGTCTGAGAACGCGGAAGGCTTCACGAAGGATCACGTCCGTGATGGGATCCGACGATGGAAGGAGCTTGGACAGCGCTCCGACGTGCTCCAGGAGGTTCCGACCCTGCTCCTCTGCTTCGCCGCGTCGCTTCTGCCACGTTTCGGTGATGGCGCCGAGAAGACGGCCGAACGAGGGCATCCCGTAGCGATCCTCTGGAGGGAAGTACGTGCCGCCGTAGAACGGAACGGTTGACGGTGTCAGGAACACCGTCATCGGCCATCCACCTTGGCCGGTCATGGTTTGCACCGCTTCCATATAGACCGCGTCGAGATCCGGTCGCTCTTCCCGGTCAACCTTGATGCAGACGAAGTTCTCGTTCATGACCGCGGCAACCGCAGGGTCCTCGAACGATTCGCGTTCCATAACGTGGCACCAGTGGCACGCGGAGTATCCGATCGACAAGAGGATCGGTTTCTCTTCGAGCTTGGCGCGTTCCAGTGCCTCTTCGCCCCACGGATACCAGTCGACTGGATTGTCCTTGTGTTGGAGGAGGTAGGGCGAGGTCTCGTGTGCCAGTCTGTTGCTCATCGCTGAATCATCCCTCCGAGCGGGCGACCGCTAACCTTCCGTCGTGGCTGCCTTCGCGTACGTTCTGCTTCCCCTGTCAGGGATGGTCGCGTTCTTCGCCGGGTCGGATGCCAGGACGCGTTTCCACGGCCTGCAAGCCGTCGTGCTCGGGGTGGTGTGGCCCGTCGTGCTCTATGCCTGCTCGGCCCTGTCTGCGGTCCTGACCCAGGTGGGTTTCCTAGTCGGCGCGGTCGTGTGGTTGCTGTTCATCATCTCTACGGCTGCTGGGAAAGACCCCAAACTCCCGATCGTGGGAGGTCTCTGCGCTCGCCTGGTTGAACTAGAGCAGAGCTAGCGCGGCGCGAAGCACATGCGACACGACGTCGCGGTCGAGCCGTTCACCGCACCGCACGAAGAACACTTCCAGCCTTCTCCTGCATCTGCTCGCTCGACCACCCCGGTCGTTGCTGGGGCTGCGGCGGCAGAACCGGCTGCGCTCGAAGGAGAGGCGACCCACTGTCCGGTCCCTTCGTCGTAGACGAGCAACTCTCCACCACGCTTGAACCACCACCGCCCGTCACGTTCAAAAGGCTGTTCCTCGGGCTCGTCCCCCCGGAGTCCGGATGACGCCGCGGGGGCACTCGAAGCCGGAGCGGCCGTTGCCGCGTCGGACATCGAGACGAATCCGGTGCTCACCTCCGGCGCGGGTGTGGTCGTTTGTGGAGCGGTGTAGGTCGGAGCGGGCTCGTAGGAGGTCGCCGGCGGGGTGTACTCGTAGGACGTGGCCGGTTGCGGGGCCGCTTGTCCGCCACCCGCAGCCGGTGTTCCGGAGCTCAGCTGCTTGGCGATCTTGTTCAGGGCGTTCAGAGCTGCGAGCAATGCGAGCAGACAGAAGAAGAGCAAGCCGAGCGCAAGCACTTGGAACAGGTCGGTGTCGATATCAGGCATCGTTCCCCCGGTTGTCGTCTTGGGTGCGGGCCCCATCATCCCCGAACACAGGCGTCGCGTGAAGTGGGGACATGCTCGCCCTCAGCGCGGCGCACGTAGGGATCAGAACGATTACCAGTGCAACCCAAAGCAGCGGACCGTTGCTCGCGGCCACTTCGGTTCCCAGGTCGGGAAGCCGCGGCCCGGTTATCGCTCCGATGGTGAGGGCGACGGACTGGACCAGCCCCAAGCCTGCATACCAACGCGGAGCCGACGACCTCCATCTCCCCGTCCCGTCGAGAAGCGCGACCACGAAGCTGGCTGCCGCGGCGATCCACATGATGAATGCCGCGTTCCCGTATCCCTGTATCGCGTTCAATCCCTCGGTCGTCGTGGCGGGCCCGGGTCCACGGAACGAGATCTCGATGCGAGCCCACGGTTCGAGGAAGAAGATCAACAAGGATGCGAAAGAAGAGGTCATGACGATGACCCAGAGGCGGCCTCGTCTCATGTCCGAACCGTACAATCCCCCTTAGCGGCGCACCTCTCGGCGCGCCGATGTCTAGAAAACCGATGTCTAGGAAAGAGGTAATCGATGCCCGGTATCGCCCTGGTCGGTCTCCAGTGGGGCGATGAGGGCAAAGGCAAAGTCACCGATCTCCTCGCGCGCGACACCGATGTAGTCGTTCGTTATCAAGGTGGGAACAACGCCGGTCACACGATCGTGGTCGAGGGCGAGCGCTACGCCTTGCATCTGATCCCGACCGGGATCCTTTATCCACACTGCACACCAGTCATCGGACCCGGAGTGGTCGTCAATCCCCAGGTCCTCCTCGAGGAGATGGAATCTCTGTCATCCAGAGGGATCGATGTCTCGCGCTTGAAGCTCTCAGGCAACGCTCACCTGATCATGCCGTACCACTTGGAACTCGACAAAGTCACCGAGCGACGCCTCGGCAAGAACAGGCTGGGCACCACGAAGCGCGGCATCGGTCCCGCGTACGCGGACAAGGCATCACGCATCGGTCTTCGAGTGCAGGATCTGCTAGATCCGAAGATCTTCTCCCAGAAGCTCGAAGTTGCTTTGAAGGAAAAGAACGTGGTGCTGACACGCGTGTACGGGCGCCTCCCCATCGAGCACCGCGAGGTCGAGGAGGAGTACCTAGCTCATGCCGAAAAGCTGAGGCCGCACATCGCAGACACTTCAAACCTCGTTCAACATGCGCTCGATGACGGGAAAACGGTTCTATTCGAAGGCGCGCAAGCGACGATGCTCGACCTCGATCACGGTACCTATCCCTACGTGACGTCGTCGAATCCGATCGCGGGAGGCGCCACGGTCGGCGCAGGAGTGGGGCCGCGGGATATCGAGCGGATCATCGGCATCAGCAAGGCGTATTGCACGCGTGTGGGTTCCGGGCCCTTCCCGTCGGAGGCGGATCCCGTCGACGGCGAGATCCTGGTCGAAGCCGGCAACGAGTACGGAACAACCACGGGGCGGAAACGGAGATGTGGTTGGTTCGATGCGGTTGCAGGACGTTATGCGGCTCGTCTGAACACGTTGACCGAATTCGTGGTTACGAAGCTCGATGTTCTTTCTGCGTTCGAGCGGATCAAGGTCTGCGTTGCATACGAGTACGAAGGCGAGCGGTTCGACGAGTTCCCGCCGAACCAAACGATCTTCAACAAGTGCTCGGCTGTTTACGAAGACCTTCCCGGCTGGTCCGAGGACATCACCCAGGTGAAGAAGCTCGAAGATCTGCCTAAGGAAGCCAGGGCATACCTCGAAGCGATGGAAGGCATGGTCAACGTGCCGGTGTCATGGGCCTCGGTCGGACCCGGCAGAGATCAGATCGTGCAGGTGAAGTGAAGGTCTTACTTCTCGGATCCGGTGGGCGCGAGAGCGCGCTTGCATGGGGCCTCACCAGATCGCAACCAACGACGTGCGTAACGTTGCCGGGTAACCCGGGGATCGAGCGGATCGGCGATGTGATCCCCGGTGACCCGACCGATCCACAGATGGTCGTCAGCGCGGCCCGCCACGTGGGGGCCGACCTGGTTGTGGTCGGTCCGGAGGCGCCGCTGGTCAATGGCGTTGGCGACGCACTTCGTGCAGAGGGCTTCAAGGTGTTCGGTCCGGACGCCGCGGCAGCGCGTATCGAGGGGTCGAAGGCGTACGCGAAGGAGCTGATGGAACGCGCAGGGGTCCCGACCGGGCGCGGGAAGGCATTCACTCGCCCGGATGAAGCGGTTGGGTTCATGGACGAGCTCGGCCCCCCTTACGTCATCAAGGCCGATGGGCTCGCAGCCGGCAAAGGCGTGGTCGTGACGAGCGACCGCGACGAGGCGCTCGAGGCGATCGACGAACGGATGGTTCAGGGCAAGTACGGCGAAGCCGGAAGCATCGTGGTCATCGAGGAGTTCCTCGACGGCCAAGAGACATCTGTCATCGCATTCACCGATGGCTCGAAGGTGATCGCGTGTGAACCGGCGCAGGACTACAAGCGCGTTGGGGATGACGACGCGGGACCCAACACCGGCGGGATGGGTTCGTACAGTCCCGTCCCCGCTTGTCCGCCAGAGGTGCTGGATCAGATCGTTGGGGAAGTGATCGAACCTCTCGTCGCGGCGACCGCAGCTGCCGGTGCGCCCTTCGTCGGTGCCTTGTACGCGGGCCTGGCACTGACGACCAAGGGCCCGCGTGTCATCGAGTTCAACGCGCGCTTCGGCGATCCTGAAACCCAAGCACTACTACCGCGGCTCGAGTCGAACCATGCCGAGGTGTGTATGGCGTGCGCGTCCGGTGAGCTCGACGGAACGAAGTTGCAATGGTCGCCCGAGCGA
>JAXDJJ010000006.1:0-62798 GCA_034665745.1 Actinomycetota bacterium
TGTTGCTGCAAGAGGTCAAGCTGAAAAGTGCGCGCTACGTGAAGGACCTTCTTACGTCTGCGACGGGCGAGACCTACGGCTGGGGGCATAAAGCGCCGAAGCAACCGTGGACGCAGACCCCCAAGCGCCGCTGGGAGATGGACAACGCGATCCTGTTCAACACCGAAACGATGCGCAAGCTTGACTCCGGCGGCTGGATCGACCTGACCTACAAGCGTTCCCACGCGGCCGACAAGGTCGAGCGCGTAGAGACGACCAGACAGGGCACGGTGTCTCTCAAGGAACGCGATGGCGACACGATCCTGGCGGGCGTAACGGCACACACCCAGTACGGGCACCTGACCGAGAGTTATGACAGCCAGTACCAGGTGTCCTGGACCGACAAGCTTGCCCAGACGTTGCAGAACCGTTATCCGAACGCGATCCACGCGATCGGGGGCGACTTCAACAAAGACCGATGCACCGGCGGGAGCGATGTCCGGAACTGCGACAAGGCACCGTTCTGGGACAACCTGACCAGCGCGCCGTGGAACTTTACCGACTCGCTGTACCAGGTGTTCCGTAATGGGAAGGAAGGCGTTGGCCTCGGTGGGGTCGACTTCATCTTCACGACGGGACGCCCGATAGATGCGGGCTCCGACACCAGCTACGACAAGAGCAATGACGCAACGTTCTATTCGGACCACCGGTTCTTCTGGGCCGAGATCGGTAGTTGATGGGGGATCAGCGTCAACTAGAGCTCGAAGGGCTGCTCGACGACCTTTCCTACGCGATCACATCCGCCCGGACCACGGGGCTCGGCGAAGCTGAACAACTGCGAGTGATCGCGCGACGCATCCGTGACATCTCGTCGAACATCGATTCCTTGGCGGGCTCGATCGTTGCAGAGAAGCAAGCCGCCGAGGGCTAACACCGCCCTTCCGAGGGAGGAATGTGAACCCCTGGTCGGGAACCTCTAGAAAACCAACTCATGAGGGGGCTCTTGTGAACACCATCCTGCGAAGGATCATCGTTCTCGTCGCGTGCCTGGGGCTCTTCGGCAATATCTTCGCCGGACTTGCTCTAGCTACTCCGGTGTGCACCGACGGATACGAAGGTGGGCCGCCTCTCGCTTCGTGCGGGGGCCGGATCTTCCCCGAGTCCGAGATCACCCGGGCATACGTCCAGTACAACCCCGACCCCGCGGGCTTCATCGAGTACCAACACGGCCTCGAATTCCTCGCCCAGACCTATCCGAGATGGATCTCAGTCTTCACGTTGGATGAGTATTTCCACGACGGTCGGGCGAAGAGCGCGGGCGAAGACGGTGTTCGCGCCGGTGAGGACGGCGACAGCGAGGACGGTCACGACATCTTCGGGATCAAGATCACCGACCACCAGGTCCCCGACAAAGGCAAGGAGACGTTGTTCTTCTCGTTGTCGGTTCACGGCAACGAGCGCGGCGGTCTCGAGGGAGGCCTGAGAACAGCCGAGGACCTGGCGATCGCGGCAACCGACGGCGGCACCATCAGCGACGGCACCGGTGAATACGAATCCACCACGGGGAAGAACCCGAAGTTCCACGAATACGAGGTCAAGGACGTCCTCAAGAAAGAGGTCGTCTACCTGATGGACTTCAACATCGACGGCTGGCAGGTGGGCGACAACTATCACGAGCCCCCGTTGCCCTACGAGCGCCAGAACGCGATGGGCACCGACCTCAACCGTCAGATGCCCACGACGGGCTTCATCAACTCGAGCCGCAACCCCTTGGAAGAGAACGAGATGCGTTACGGCTCACGACTGATGCACGACGTCGCGGACGCGGGACAGAACGACCTGATGGCATATGGCGCCGACGTGCACGGCGAGCTCACCTCGAACGCCTACGTCGACATCATGTATCCCGCCGGTGAGTTCGATTCGGTCGACCACCGTCGCTTGATGGCGATCGCCGAGCGCACGAAGTCGGTCATCGACGCGACCTTGTACGAGGGCATCATCGATCAGATCGAGAACAACTCGGGTGGCGACGCCGGAAACCCCGAGTCGGATGTACCGACCAAACCCGCTCACTGGGGGACGGTGTGGGACACCCTCGGCTACACCGACACCGGGTTCATCGGCGACTACCTCGCAACCGATCTCGGTGTCACGGGCATGGACTACGAGATCTTCTTGAATCACACGGTTCCCGACAAGGCCTGGAACGTCTACCTTCAGGAGAACCACATCAACGCCACCCGCGCCATCATCAAGACGGCGATGGCCTATGCATTGACCGCGACGGAAGAGTTCAACAAGAACAACGTGACGATCGACCCTCGCGGTCGTGCCGGATATGTGGTGACCGAGAAGCCGGTCACGGACTCAGATCGCAATGGTCCCGGCACGCGGCCGGGAGCCAGCAAGAACGGCATCGGTGCCGACGGCAAGAAGGTTCCTCAGCGTCACTACTCGGCCACGAACCAACAGTGGTTCAAGGACACGAGCCGGTTGATGCCGAAGCCGTTCGTACCGGTCAAACCGCGTGCGATCGCTCTGGACAAGACGGCTCTCGATGGGCTCGACACCCTGGTCATAGCTGACAAGGTCCGCCCCAAGACCGCTACCGGCCGGGAAGCCCCCGTGAAGCGCTACTTCGCCAATCTGTTGGCGTGGGTCCGCAAGGGCGGGAACCTCGTGCTCACCGACGGCGCGATCAAGGCGGTACAGAAGATGGGCGTCGTTCCCAAGGCCGCGGTCAGCAACATCAACGTGTACCAGCCGTACACCGACATCACCGACTTCGAGCATGCTCTGGTGCAGAGACTGCGCCCGAACGCACGTCAACTCGTGGAGGCCCCACCGCTCGGCTATTGCATCGGGGACCAGTGCTCGCCGATGACGGTTGTCGAGCAGACCGCGTTCGAAGAAGCAGGCGGACACACGGTCGGGACCACGGGTGACGGTCTGGTCAGCGTTGGCGAGATCACGTTGGGTCAGGGCGACATCCGGATCGTCGGCGGAGCCCTCCCGATGCCTACGGAGAAGTACGACCATCGTTATGGTCTGCGCGACTACGCGATGACGTACACGGGTCTGTACATCATGGAGAACAGTCTGGTGCCGCCGGGTAAGGAAACGAGCAACGGAGCAGATGCACTTGCATCCACCTCTCTGTTCGACGTGTTGATGGCCTACGTCGGCGACGTCGCGAACGGGGTAGCTGCTCCCGCTCTCTAGGACTAGCTCCGGATCTCCGGCTTCTTGTCGAGGTTTCCGAGGCCGTTCCACGCGAGGTTCACCAGGTGCGCGGCAACGTCTTTCTTCTTTGGCTCACCGACATCTAGCCACCACTGTCCGACGAGCGCGACCATGCCCACCAGGGCTTGGGAGTAGAGACTCGACAGCTTCGTGTCGAAGCCGCGTTCCTTGAACTCGTCGCGCAGGATGTACTCGACCTGGATCGCGATGTCACCGATAACGCTGGCCAAGGTGCCGGTCGACGATGCAACGGGGGAGTCACGCACGAGGATGCGGAAGCCCTCTGGTTCGTCTTCGATGTAGCTCAGGAACGAATAGGCCGCTTGTTCGAGCAACGCGCGCGGGTGGTCTCCCTCGAGGGATTGAGTGATCCGCTCGAGGAGAGCCTGGACCTCGCGATCGACGATGACCGCGTAGAGGCCCTCTTTACCGTTGAAGTGCTCGTAGACGACCGGCTTAGTGATCTTGGCGCGTGCCGCGATCTCTTCGACCGTCGTGGCTTCGTAGCCGCGCTCGGCGAAGATGGAACGGCCCACTTCCAGGAGTTGGGCGCGCCGTTCCTGGCCCGTCATCCGTACTTTGGCCGTGCTGTTCACAGGCTTAGGCAGTGATTGCTTTCGCTGCTCGCTGCTTCTCCGAGACGGTCTTGATCTCGCTTGCAAGACCGAACAGCTTGAGCATCTTGATCACACCGGCCGTCATGTCGATCTGATAGGGGCGAAGTCCATGGATCGCCGACGACGGGAACGCGTGGTGGTTGTTGTGCCACGACTCACCCATCGAGATGATCGACAAGACCCAGTTGTTCGTCGAGTAGTCGGTGGTCTGGTACGGACGGTCACCGTAGAAGTGACAGATCGAGTTGATGCTCCAGGTGACGTGGTGAAGCATGAATATGCGTACGAGGCTGCCCCACAGGAACGCGGTGAACGCGCCGTGGAGAGTGCCGGTGATGACAAGGCCGAACACGGCGGGCAAAGCGAAGCTCAGGAATGCCCACAGCGGGAAGAGCTTGTCGATCTTACGCATCGCGGGGTTCCGAACCATGTCGGGGCACCAGCGCTTAGCCGACGTCTGCTCCTCGTCGAAGAACCACCCGATGTGCGCGTGCCAGAGACCCTTGAGAACCCCTTTGACACCGGGACCTTCATCGAGGTGAGGGGAGTGCGGGTCGCCCGGCTGATCGGAGAACGCGTGGTGGCGACGGTGGTCCGCAACCCAGCGGATCACGGGACCCTGGATCGCCATCGAACCTGCGATCGCAAGGATGTTGCGCACCCACGGCTTGGTCTCGAAGCCCTGGTGCGTGAACAGTCGGTGGAAGCCGACGGTTACGCCGAGACCGGTGAAGAAGTAGAAGCCGACCATGATCCCCGCGTCGGTCATGGTGAGCCCGGTCCCCCAGAGGCTCCACGCGGCGAGCACGAAACCGAGGAACGGGATGATGGTCACGATCAACACGAGCCGTTTCTGCAGGCGCGCGATCTTTTCGGGCAGGGGATAGACACCGGGGATCGCGGTCTCTCCAGGTGCGCTGGTAGTGGGTGAATCGGGTGTTTGAGTGGGGCGGTCGAGCACTGTGCTCATAGAGGCATCTCCCAGTTCGATTGCCTACGGTTACGGAACCGTAACTTACTCTACCGTAGCCTGCCACGCAAACGCCCTAAAGGACCCTGTATCCGGCCATCTTCTCCACCTCGGCCCTCCACGGCCGGGCCGGGATGTAGTCATTGCTGTAGCGGTCGTAGAAGAGCTCCAGCTCGGTCACCCGGCCCTCATCTCGACAGACCCCGAGCACCACGAATTCCTTATCCAGGTCCGGCGCGCCTGGGTCCCGTAGCCCGATCACGAGTTCCAACCCGGCCGCATCGGCGACGAGTTCGAGCGCGGTCAGTGACGGCAGCCGCTTCCCTAGCTCCCAGTTCGAAACGGATGGCTGGGTGGCGTTGATCTTGGTCGCAAGTCGTCCCTGAGAGAGCCGAGAGAAGCGCCGGGCGCAATAGACCAGGTAGCCGAGGCCGAGGTCCGCCCTGTGCTGTTCCTGTGACAGGCGCCACATCTTCTGTTTGCGCTCTTTCTCGATGCGGTTCAGGAATCGGGCCCATTCCTTCTTCCGCTCCTGTTCGTCTTCTTCCATGCAACCACCATAGAGATGGCGCGCGACAAATCCCGATGCATATGGGTGGTCGTTTGTTGCACATGTCCTGGGTGGCATGACATGTCCCCAGCGGCATGGATCCATAACGCTGAGGACATGTCATAACGCGGGGGACATAGGTGTGGATGTCACCTATAGCTATTCCGGCCGCCCTAGAGTGGACGGCATGAGGAACGAGCGGATGGCCAAGACGACCTGTACCGCGACCGGGAAGCGCCGGTATCGCTCGTACTGGGATGCCCGGGCGGCGGCCAACACGATCCGGCATCAGACCGGCGAGTCCCACGGCCGCCCTTACGGATGCCACGAATGCCACGGGTGGCACCTCGGGAATTCGACCTTCCAGTTCCGCTAAAGGATCTGGTCTAGAGGATCTCCGTGATGTCCTCGATAAGAGTGACAACGGCCAAGGCCGTAAGAACCGCGAGTCCAGTGCGCCCCAGGCGCGTGACCCACGGAGAGTTCCATAAGGCCGCGAGCGGGTAGCTGCGGTTGAGCATCCAACCGCCGAACCCGAGAGCCAGGATGACGAGGGCGCCGGGACCGACGAGCCCAATTCCGAGCAGAGGTAGGAACGCGAACACCAGTGAAGTCGACTGACGACCCTCTTCCCGATCGAGGAAGCGTTCGGTCACGATCGACACCGCGGCGCCGTAAAGGGCGGGCAAGAGGATGAAGAAGCAGATCGACAGGACATGAGGCTCGACGCGGGTGAAATCGATCCCATCCGGTTTGACGATCGTGGCCCCGCCGAAGAGTCCAAAGAAGCTGGCCATGTAGAGGGCCCGATGTTGCTGCGGGAGCCAGCCCCGAACGAGTAGGTAGACCAGACCTCCAAGCATGCCGGCGGCCATGGTGATGCCGACAAGGAAGAGCGTGGACCCCGTCAACGATCCGATCTTGAACCCGTCGTCGGTATCGAGGCCGCGGATAGAGGGGTCTGAGGTGAGTCGGAGGACGAACATGGCCAGGCGCCCGCCGATGCCGCCGATCACGAAACCGCTGAGGATCCCGCCCCAAACTCCGGACGAAAGATGGGCAGCCGCCCTACGGACCTCGTCGCGCTGTGCTTCCTCCATCAGCTATCCCGCCAGCGCGTGAAGTTCTTCAACAGTTCGTCGCCGCCTTTCGGTGGTGGTTTCTCTTCGAGCCATGCATCTCGCTTCTTCTCGTCGAGCACGACCCACTCGTAGCCGTATGTGCGGGGCCCGGCCCACTGCGGGTCGACCCATCGCTCGTCGCGCAGCTCGGCGATGACCGCGTAACCCACTTTCGGCCGACCGGCCCAGAAGTCATCGAGATCATGGATCGCGGAACCTGCAGTGCGCTGTCGGATCTCGTTGAGGGTCGAGTACTCGCCGACCCATGCGATCTGGATGCTCGCCCGTCCGACCACGAGTCCACCGTGCAACTTGATCCACACGACATCGTCTGGGAACGCGCCTGTCTTATGGGCGGGCCCCCGGGTCGAGCGGGTCTCGAGCGCGTACGTCAATCGTGGCGCGCTCGAAGACCCTGTCAGATGCTCGAGTTTGCGTATCTGGACGTGTTCTACGTGCAGTGCTCCGTCGCGTATTCCTCGACCTTCTGCGCGGAAGCCTGGAACTCCTCGACGTCGATGCTCGCGATGTCACCAGACTGTGCGGCCTCGAATCCCTCACGGGTGATCGTGACGTCGGCCTTGATCTCGTCCGGAGCGCTCTCTTCCATCGTTGCCATCGCCTCGGAGAGCTTCGCGGCATCGTCCTCGTTCGAGGGATCCAAACCTTCCAAAGCTGGGTCGGTGTGCGTTTCGCAGAATGCAGC
Organism: Actinomycetota bacterium; assembly: GCA_034665745.1. Taxonomy (GTDB): domain Bacteria; phylum Actinomycetota; class CADDZG01; order CADDZG01; family WHSQ01; genus JAXDJJ01. The sequence goes on from JAXDJJ010000006.1 coordinate 7,190, forward strand.
TAGAGGGTCATCCGCCTTGTCCGAGCAGGCGCCGGCGAGCATGCCGAACGCGAGCACAACGAGCACGAGAGTTCGAGAGAACCTCATCTTGGCCCTTTCTTAGGGGGAGAGGTGGCTCTCCCGGGCCCCACAACCTACCTAGGTGGTTTCCCAGAACCAAGGGGGTTCCCACTTGTACTGCCTCGGGTGGGTTGCTTAGCTGTCTCCATGAGTTCTGGGGATATCTCCGCGCGCACCCGCTTCTACCGGCTGGGTTCCTTCGCCTACCGCAGGAAGTGGTGGGTCATCGCTGCGTGGATAGTGACCATGGGTGTTCTCGGTCCCCAGCTGGGCGTGATGCAGGACCGGATGTCGAACGGCGGCTTCGAGGTCAAAGGTTCCCAGTCGGACCGCGTGAAGAACATCATCGAGAACGACTTCTCGGGCCAATACAACCTGTCGGACCTGCTGGTCATGCACTCGGACTCGATGCAAGCGAGCGACGCCGACTTCCGTTCAACGTTCGAAGGGATCAAGCAGGAGCTCTCGACCGCTCCGGGCGTCGCGGCGATCTCCGACCCCTACCAGTCTCCCGAGCAGTCGATCTCGCCCGACGGCACCACACTGACGGCGCGCGTCGGGCTGACCGATGACCAGGACCAAGCCCTTGCTCATGCGGACGTGTTGGACGAAGCGGTTGCCAAGGGTGCCGGGGATTCCGACATCACGGCCCTGCTGACCGGGGCCGCCCCGTTCTACCGGGACTTCTCACAAACGACCACGCACGACCTCGAGAGGGCCGAGAAGATCGCGTTCCCGATCACTTTGATCATCTTGTTGATCGCGTTCGGCTCGTTGATCGCGGCGGGGATGCCGTTGATCATGGCGATCCTCGCTCTTGCGGTGTCGTTCGGATTCATCTCGATCATCGCGGCGAACTGGACCGTCAGCTTGTTTACGCAGAACATCGCCTCGATGATCGGGCTTGGGGTCGGCATCGACTACTCGTTGTTCATGGTCACGCGCTTCCGCGAGCGACTGCGCGCCGGTAGCACGGTCGAGAAAGCGATCAGCGAGGCAATGGCCACGAGCGGGAAGGCAGTCTTCGTCTCCGCCCTAACCGTTGCGGTCTCTCTGTCGGGGACCTTGCTCGTCAACCTCCAGGCGTTCCGGTCCATGGGCCTCGGCGCCATGATCGCGGTTGCCGTTGCGGGAGCCGCGGCCCTCACGTTGCTGCCCGCGCTCCTTAGCGCTGTTGGGCCAAAGGTGAACTCACTTCGCATCGGCCGTCGCCGCGACAAGGACAGCGCGATGTGGCACCGCTGGTCGATGATCGTCATGCGCAGGCCGTGGGTCGCGCTGGGGGCCGCGGTGCTGATCCTGGGGTTCATCGCGTACCCGGCCCTCGACCTCAAGGTCGGTTCGTCGGGCGTTGCGATCCTTCCGAAGGACTCCGGTGTTCGACGCGCCGCGGAACTGACCGCCGACGCGTTCGGCGAAGGCCAGATCGCCCCCATACAGGTCGTGGTCAAGAATCCCGATGGGGTGCTGGCCGACGGATTCTCGGATGTCTACGCGATCGCACAGGCGATAGCAACGAACGACGAGGTCGTGCGTGTGGATTCGGTCGCGACCTTGGCGCCGGATGCGGACGAGGCGACCGCGTTCGCCGTCGCCGGGTCCCCAGATGCTCAGCCGTTCGTGTCCTCGATCGTCACAGACGGTGGGAACACCACCTTGCTTTCGGTCGTCACCCGTCATGGGGCCCAGTCCGAAGAAGCGGATGGTCTTGTGCGCGACCTCCGTGCCGACTTTCCGAACACGACTCAAGGCGGGTCCACAGTTCTCGTGGGTGGCGACCCGGGTCTCGAGTTGGACATCAACAACGAGCTCTCGGGCAAGCTCCCGTACATCATCGGTCTCGTGTTGCTGCTGTCGTTCTTGATCCTGCTCGTGTTCTTGCGCAGCCTGCTGTTGCCTTTGAAAGCGGTGCTGTTGAACCTAGGCTCGGTGCTGGCGGCTTACGGGATGCTCGTGCTCGTCTTCCAGAAGGGCTTCGGCGAAGGCCTACTCGGGTTCGAAGCGCAAGGACATATCGATCCGTTCCTGCCGGTGTTCATGTTCTGCATCCTGTTCGGGCTATCGATGGACTACGAGGTCTTCATGCTGTCCCGCATCCGCGAGGAGTACCAGCGGAGCCACGACAACACCGAAGCGGTCGGGTGGGGCCTCGAGCACACCGCAGGGATCATCACGAGCGCGGCCGCGATCATGGTCACGGTGTTCGGTGGTTTCGCCGCGGCAACGTTGATCCCGATCAAGGCGATGGGCTTCGGCCTTGCGGTCGCCGTGTTCCTCGACGCCACCCTGATCCGAGCCGTCATGGTCCCGGCGACGATGCGCTTGATGGGGGACTGGAACTGGTGGCTGCCGGGGTGGCTCGACCGGATCCTCCCGAAGGTCTCCCTGGAAGAAGCCCCGCCCCTGGTGGAACCGCTCCCCGCGGAGGGGTAACCCCCTAGAGAACGGGACAAAGCAGGACAAGCCGCGGGCGCGGCGAAACCCACCTGAGGATGGGTACTCGGGGGGTCACCAGAACTCTGATCGCGATGGCGCTCGCCGTCACGTGGGCGCTCGCCTCCCTCTCGTCGGCCACCGCCGCATCGTCCGATCCCGGCACCTTCTCCGAACCTTTCTCCGAACCCACCGTCGACGGGCAATCGACCGACGAGAAGTGCATCACTCACACCGAGGGAACCGAGTCCCACAAGGAGTGCAAACCCGCGGCCGGAACCATGTCGGTGCTGGCGGATGGACGGATCCTCTACTGGAACGCGCTCGAGGGGACCGAGAACGTCAAGAACGGGATCGCCCTCGAGTTCGGAACCGTTTCGGTCAACGACCAAACGCGCGTCTTGGACCTGAGCGGTCCCACGTGGCTCATGCCTCAGCCGAACGACGCGGGTGCGAACCCGAACGGCACGCCCCCCGAAGAGCTCTTCCCGGGCAGCGCCTCGACCGAGACGTACAACGACGGCGCGTTGTTCTGCGCCGATGTCGTGCAGCTTCCCGACGGTCGCATCCTCGCGATCGGTGGGACGCAGTACTACACGGAAGGTGGCGCGGTCGAGCTCGAAGGCCTTCCGAACGCACGCATCTTCGATCCCGAGACGAACACGTGGACCCAAACCGGGTCGATGAACTACGGCCGCTGGTACCCGAGCACGGTCACCTTGGCGGATGGCGACATCTTCGTTGCAAGTGGCGTGAAGAAGCTCTTGAAGCCCGTGTATCCCAGCCATGCCGCCGATTCCGGCCGCAACGTCACTCAGACCGAGACCTACGACTACTCGACGGGAGAGTGGACCTACAACGGTGCGACGGCCGATCGCTCGCTACCGCTGTATCCCCGCCTGCATCTGCTTCCGAGCGGCAAGGTCTTCTACAACGCGGCGGGACAGGTCTTCAACCCGGCCGGTCAGGCTTACGACGAAGCGACGTGGAACATCGCCGCGGTCTACGACCCATCTACGAAGGCGTGGAGCGACCTCGGCATCCCGGGGATCGGTACGAAGGCGCCCGGGTTCCGCGGCTCGACGTTCTCGATCATGTTGCCCTTGAAGCCCGATGCAGAAGGCAACTACGCAGAGGCCAGCTTCCTTACAGCCGGAGGTGTCTACGGTGTCACCCCAGGCAGTTACATCGCGCATCCGTTCTCCACGATCACGACCGTGACGAACGCCGACGAGATGACCACGCGCGAGGTTGGCGACCTCAACAACAACCGTTGGTACTCGACCGGTGTGCTGCTTCCCGACGGCGAGGTGTTCGCGGTCAGTGGAGCGTCCTCGGACGAGGTCATCGGTCCGGGAACGGGCTTCCCCGTCACCGAGGCTGAGATGTTCGATCCCGAGACAGAAGAGTGGCGGACCGTAGCCAGCCAGCATCACGCGCGGACGTATCACAACACCGCGATGCTGCTCCCGGACGGAAGCGTCCTGGTTGGCGGACACGCGCCGATCTCGACCCTCTACGGCTTCAACCAGACATTGCCGGGCGGGTTGTTCTCGCCGAACGAGGGCCGTGACCCGACATTCGAGATCTACAAGCCTTGGTACTTCAACCGCAGCGATCGCCCCGAGGTCGTCAACATCTCAGAGCGGGTCGACTACGGCACCGCTTTCAATGTGGTTATCGATGGCGATACGTCGGACATCGAGAGCGTTGTGCTCGTGCGCAACCCGTCGATCACGCACCTGATCGATGGTGACCAGCGCAACGTCGAGCTTCAGATCGTCAAGAAGGAAGGCCACATGCTCACGGTCCTCGGCCCCCCGAACGGTGCCGTTGCACCGGCAGGGCCCTACATGTTGTTCGTTAACCGCCGCGCAAGTGATGGCGCACTGGTGCCATCCACCTCCGAACAGATCTTCATCTGAACTAGGTCTCGGCCCCCCGTACACTCACTGCATGGCCATCAGTGAGGCACTAACCAGCAAGGCTGGAGCTCTTCTCGATCCAGAAGTAGCGACCTACGAGAAGCGGACGACGAAGTCCAAGGCGCTGTACGAGCGCGCCGGCAAGTCGATGCCGTTCGGCGTTGCCTCGTCCTTCCAAGCAGGTGACCCGTATCCCCTCTACATCGCATCGGGCAAGGGGAGCCACGTGACCGATGTCGACGGCAACTCCTATGTCGACTATCACAACGGTTTCGGCACGATGGTCGTTGGACACGCTCACCCACTTGTCGTCGAAGCGATGGAGAAGGCGATCCGCACCGGTACGCATTTCGCTGCGACCACCGAGGCCGCCGTTGCCTTGGCCGAAGAGGTCAAGCGCAGGTTCGGCGTCGATAAGGTGCGATTTACGAACTCCGGAACCGAAGCCACTATGGATGCGGTGCGCCTCGCGCGCGCGGCGGCAGGCAAGGACATCCTTCTCAAGATCGAAGGCTCGTATCACGGACACCATGACGCGGTGATGTATTCGGTGGTTGCGAGCATGGACTCCGCCGGCGGGGGAGAGCGACCGTGGTCGGTTCCGTTCTCGCGTGGCATCCCGGAGTCGACCGCCGAACACACCAAGATCGTTCCGTTCAATGACATCGACGCGCTGCGTTCGGCCCTCGACGAATTCGATGGGCAGGTTGGTGCCTTGATCATGGAACCGGTGATGATGAACATCGGCATCGTGTTGCCACAGCCCGGGTACCTCGAGGCGGTGCGCAAGCTCTGCACCGACCGCGGCGTTGTTCTGATCTTCGACGAGGTCAAGACAGGAGTGACGATCGCACCGGGTGGAGCCACCGAGTACTTCGGCGTCCAGCCCGACCTGGTCTGTCTCGCGAAGGCACTGGGCGGGGGTGCACCGATCGGTGCGTTCGCCGGCACCTCAGCGATCATGGACGAGATCGAGAACGGGGTTGCGGCCCTAGGAACGTTCAACGGGAACCCCTATTCGATGGCCGCAGGGCTGGCGACCCTCACGAAGGTGTTGACGCCCGACGCTTACGAGCACCTGGCGAAACTGGGCACGCGTCTTGCCACCGGCTCGCAGGAGATCTTCGAACGTCACGGCATCCCGGCCACCACGACGGACCTGGGATGCAAGGGCTCGGTCACGTTCCGAGACAAACCCGTCGAGAACTATCGGGACTTCCTCGATGTCGACGACTCGCTGTTCGAGGCCTACTGGTTCTGGGTCATCAACCGCGGCATCTACATGACACCCGGGAAGGAAGAGCAGTGGACGATCTCGGTCCAGCACTCCGAAGACGACATCGATCAGACCCTAGAGGCCCTTGCGAGCTACTGCGCCGAAGTAGCTAGCTAGACAGCAGTGCGGGCCGTGACCTCGGCCCTCGCCATCCTGCGCTGCCACAAGAGGTTCCCGACCGCGAGCGCGGCCCCCCCAACGAAGATCAAGGTGCCCATAACGTTGACCTGTGGCGGGATGCCGAGCCGGGAGGCCCCGAACACCCACAAGGGGAACGTCGTCGTCTGACCCGCGACGAAACTAGTGATCACGTAGTCGTCGATGGATAGAGCGAACGCGAGCAACGCTCCGGCGAGGACACCGGGGAAGATCAACGGGAAGATCACTTTCCAGAACGCGGTCCACGGCCGGGCGCCGAGGTCTTGCGCAGCTTCCTCCAGAGAGTTGTCGAATCCGGCGAGCCGAGCCTCAACGGTGATGGCTACGTAGGCGATGTTGAACATCACGTGCGCGATCAGGATCGTGAGGAAGCCGCGCGAGACGTTCACCGTTACGAACAGGGCCAGTAGAGACGCCCCCAACACGACCTCGGGTGATGCGATGTTCATGAACATCATCATGTTCACGCTCGACTTGCCCCTGAAGCGGTAACGGCCCATCGCCAGAGCGATCATCGTCCCCAGGATCGTCGCGAACACTGTCGAGAGGGCCGCTATCGACAACGAGTTGCGCAGGGCGGTCGTGAGGTCTTGGATCGCGAAGAGCTCGCGGTAGTGGCGCAGCGTGAATCCTTGCCACGTGAAGTTGAAGCGGCCCGTGGTGTCGTTGAACCCGAACAAGATCATCACGAAGATCGGCAGCATCAGATACAGGATCACGATGGCGGTGTAGGTGGGCAGTATTCGACTCGTCCACCGGCGGCGCGGCCCCCGTTGCGCGACGCTCATGTGGTGAACTCCTTGAGCTCGTCGGTGCCGACCCGTCGTGCATAGAGGAACATCGCCAGTAAGAGCACGGCCATCACGACGAACCCGAGTGCCGACGCCAGTGGATAGTCGAAGTTGTTGAGGAACAGGGTCTGGATGATGTTGCCGATCATGGTGGTGCTCGGCCCCCCAAGGATCGAGGCGTTGATGAAGTCGGCCGACGCGGGGATGAACGTCAACATGACCCCGGCAAGCACACCGGGCATCGATAACGGCAGGATCACCTTCCGGAACACCTCGGTCTTGCTCGCGTAAAGGTCTTGGGCTGCCTCGACGACCCGTCGGTCCAAACGTTCGAGCCCGACATACAAGGGCAGCGCCATGAACGGCAGGAAGTTGTAGGTCAGTCCGCAGATGACCGCGAATGGGGTCGCGAGGACGTGGAAGTCGTTGGGTAGCACCCCTAGGTCCTTGAGGGGGCCGAGGATGATGCCCTGGTCGGCCAACAGGAACTCCCACGACAACGTACGGACCACGAACGAGACGAAGAAGGGGAGTAACAGCAACAGCAGGAAGGTGGACTTGTTACGACCGCCGTAGAACGCGATCCAGTACGCCATCGGGTACGCGATCAACAGGGCTGCCAGGGTCGCGATCGTGCCGTACTCGAGCGAGCGCAGCAGTTGCGGCGCGTACTGCTTGATGCCGTCGACGTAGTTCTGGAAATGGAACGTCTGTGAGAAGCCGTCCTCGATGTTGCCGGTCTGCGTGGATACCGACAGCATCACGAGGAGCGGCACGAGGAAGAACAGAGCAAGCCAAACGCCGCCCGGGACGATCAGCAGATACGGGGCTAAACGCTTACGCACCTACGACTGGTAGATCGGCTCGAACGTCGCGTTCCACTCCTGCTCTTCTTCGGTCGTGAGGACCCGGTAGCGGTAGGTGCTGTTGTACATCTCCTCGGTGGGGAAGACCAAGGGACTCTCCGCAACCGCTTTGTCCTTGAGATCGTTCGCGATGATCTCTTGCGCCGCGGGGACGGGCGTGATGTACCAGACCCAGTCGGCGATGATCGCGGCGATCTCCGGTTGGTACACGTAATCCATCATCGTGATCGCGTCGACCGGGTTCTCTGCATGCGCAGGGATGCACATGTTGTCGGTCCACAGGATCCCGCCTTCGTCCGGTACGACGAACTTCAGGTCGGGCGAGCCGGAGTTCTGAGCCTGGAACACGTCGCCCGACCACGCCATCGTCAACCACACGTCACCTGAACTAAGGGCCTTGATGTAGTTCTGTTGGTAGTACTGGCGCACGATCCCGTCGTCGCGTTGCTTCGTGAGCATGTCGGCGGCCGCGGTCCAGTCGTCGGGGGTCGAGGTTTCGGGGTTCACACCCATCCCGGCCATGGCGAAGTTGGGCAGGTCCAAGGTGTCGCCGAACATGCCGACCTTCCCCTTGAACTCCGGATCGAGGAGATCGTTGAAGCTCGTGATCTCGCGGCCCGTGAGCTTCGGGTTGTAGCCGATCCCGGTGATGCCCGATTGCCACGGCACCGTGTACTCGTTACCTGGGTCGTAACTAGGGTCCTTGTACTTGGGGGCCGCGTACTGCTCGAAGTTCTTGAGATAGCTGTGCTCGAGGGGCGTCAGGTAGTTGAGGCGGATCATCTTGGAGAGGGTCGCCCCGTTCGTGAGTACGACGATGTCGTAACCCGTGGGCTTGCCGGCGGCAAGGCTCGGTTGGATCGTCGAGAAGAACGTCTCGTTCTCGTTGACGGGTTCCTTGTAGGTGACCTCGATCCCGGTGTCCTTCTCGAAACGATCGAGAGAGGGGTGGATGACCTTGCCGTTGACCTTCTTCTGGTCGATGTAGAGGGGCCAGTTGGCGAAGCTCAGGACGCCATTCTTCGTGGCGTTGTCCCAGATCGACGCGGCCTGCTCGTCGGTGACTTCCTTGCCCTTCGTGCCGCCGACCCCGCATGCGGTCAGGAAGGCAGCAAGCGAGAACGCGCCCGCTCCGCGTCCGGCGGTGCGCAGCAGCTCGCGGCGGGTGATCAGGTCCTTCTCGAGGGCCTTGTTCAAGTCGAACTCGCTCATGTTTCCTCCTTGGTTGCCGCCGGTTCCAAGCTCTTGCCGAGCGCGAACGTGTGCTCGACCCGCCACCGCATGGTTACTTCATCTCCGGCTTTGGGGATGTCACCGTTACCGAGGTTCTGCGCGTAAACGACCACTTTGTTGCCGCCCGCTACAACGATCTCGAACTGATGGCTGACTCCGACGAACGTTGCCAGAGACACGCGCCCCGGCAATGCATTCCAGTCTGGGTCGACGTGGGCCGGGCCCGTGGCGATCGTGATCTTCTCGGGCCGGACCCCGATCTTCACAGCCTTGCCCTCACCGACACGCGCCGTCGGGACTTTGAGCTCGGTGCCTTCGACCACGACGGTGGTCGTGTCGCCCGAGCTGTGGCCAACGGTTGCATCGAGGAGGTTGGACGCGCCTAGGAAGCCGGCGACGAATTCCGTTGCGGGGTTCTCGTAGATGTCTTGTGGGGTTCCGAGCTGCTCGATCACCCCGGCACGCATCACCGCGATGCGGTCGGACATCGTCAAGGCCTCTTCCTGGTCGTGAGTGACGTAGATGAACGTGATGCCGACCCGGCCCTGGATCGCTTTGAGCTCGAGCTGCATGTGCTTGCGGAGCTTCAGATCCAGCGCGCCGAGGGGCTCGTCCAGCAGCAACACCCCTGGTTCGTTGACCAGAGCGCGGGCCAGCGCCACACGCTGTTGCTGCCCGCCCGAGAGCTGATTCGGCTTCCGCTTGTCGTAGCCCTCGAGATCTACGAGGCGCAAGGACTCGGCGACCTTCGTGGACACGGCCGAGGCGTCGAGCTTCTTCCTCCTCAGGCCGAACGCGACGTTCTCGTAGACGTCGAGGTGGGGGAACAAGGCGTAGGACTGGAACACGGTGTTGACGTCCCGCTTGTATGGGGGCGTGTTGGTGATGTCGTTGCCGCCGAGGAAGACCCGGCCCGCACTCGGTTCCTCGAAGCCACCGATCATCCGGAGGGTCGTTGTCTTTCCGCATCCAGACGGGCCCAGCAGAGAGAAGAACTCGCCTTCTTCGATGAGGACCGAGAGGTCGTCGACCGCAACGGTGTCGTTGAACCGCTTCGTCACCGACTCGAGACGAACGTCTGCCACCTCTAGTCCTTCATGCCGCCGTCGGCCCACTCGAGCGCGTCGACCAGGACGTCCAAACCTCGATGGAGGTCGGCGTCCTCGATGATCAACGGTGCGAGGAGACGAACGACGTTGTCGTGGGTGCCCGCCTTGAGGATCAACACATTGTTCTGCAAGCAGCGCTTGATGATCGCTGCGGTCTCGAGCTTCGCCGGCTCTTTGGTTTTCTTGTCGGTGACCAGTTCGATCCCGACCATGGGACCGATGCCGCGCACCTCACCGACGGTGCGGAGCTTGTCGACGAGGGGGTCTAGGCGTTCGCGGATGATGCGGCCCTGATGCTCGGCGCGTTCGAGGATGTCGGTGTTCTCGAGCTCGCTCAGAACCGCGAGCGCAGCCGCGCATGCGACAGGGTTCCCTCCGTAGGTGCCACCGAGACCACCTACGTGTGGAGCCTCCATCACATCCGCGTTCCCGGTGATCCCCGAGATCGGGAATCCGGCCCCAAGTGACTTCGCGGTAGTGACGATGTCCGGCACGACCCCGTAATGGTCGATCGCGAAGATCTTGCCGGTGCGCCCCATCCCGGTCTGGATCTCGTCGTCGACGAACAAGATGTCGCGGTCGTCACAGATCGACTTCAAGGCGGGGAGATAGTCATCGGGCGCAACGACGAATCCGCCTTCGCCCTGAACCGGCTCGATGACCATCGCGGCAACCTGGTTCGCGCCGATCTCACTGTCGATGACCTCAGCGGTGTGTTCGGCGCATGCCATGCCACAACTCGGGTGTTCCAGTCCCCACGGACAGCGGTAGCAGTACGCGAACGGAACCCGGTAGGTCTCGGGTGCGAAGGGACCGAACCCGTGCTTGTAAGGCATCTCCTTCGCGGTCAAGGTCATCCCCATCAACGTGCGACCGTGGAACGCGTTGCTGAAGGAAACGATCGCCTCGCGCTCAGTTGAGTAGCGGGCGATCTTCACGGCGTTCTCGACCGCCTCGGCCCCCGAGTTGGCCAGCATCGTCTTCTTCTCGTGGTCGCCGGGAGTCAGCCGGTTGAGGGCCTCGGCGAGCTCGAGGTAGCCCTCGTACATCGAGACGTGGAAACACTCGTGCAGGAAGCGGTCGACCTGCTCGTGTACCGCGGCGAGGACCTTCTCGTTGCCTCGACCGATGTTGAGCACACCAAGTCCACCCGCGAGATCGATGAAGTGATTGCCGTCGACGTCGACGATCTCGGCACCCGAACCACCTTCGACGAATATCGGCGCCGTGTTGAACACTGCGCGGGGGATGGCCTTCTCGCGACGGTCGAAAAGCTCTTGGGACCGGGGGCCCGGGATCGGCCCGGCGTCTTTCGCCATCGCTGCTATATAGCATCCTTTCCACACACACTCGCCGAGGAGGCTTGCATGTCACTCCGGACCCTTACGAACTTCATCGACGGTGAGCACCGGCCTGCGGCCGACGGGAAGACCCTCGAGTTGATCGATCCGGCAACCGGGAAAGCATTCGCGGAAGCGCCCGTTTCCGGCCAAAAGGACATCGATGACGCGTGTGAAGCGGCCAAGCGAGCATTCTCATCGTGGCGCGACACGACGCCAGGGGAGCGGTCGCTGATGATGCTCAAGATCGCCGATGCGATCGAGGCTCAGGCCGACGAGATCGTGAAGTTGGAGTCGGAGAACACCGGCAAACCGTTGACGATGACGATGACCGAAGAGGTTCCCTTCATGATCGACAACATCCGCTTCTACGCGGCGGCGGCCCGGATGCTCGAAGGCAAGTCGGCGGGGGAGTACATGGCCGGCCACACCTCTTTCTTGCGCCGCGAGCCGGTCGGCGTCTGTGCGCAGGTCACGCCATGGAACTACCCGATGATGATGGCGGTGTGGAAGTGGGCGCCTGCGATCGCTGCGGGCAACTGCGTTGTCCTGAAGCCTTCGGACACCACGCCGGTGACGACACTGAAGATGGCCGAGATCCTCGCGGAGTTCCTTCCGAACGGTGTGTTCAACGTCATCTGTGGAGACCGTGACACGGGTGCGGCCCTCGTTTCGCATCCCATCCCGTCGATGGCCTCGATCACCGGCAGCGTGCGTGCCGGCATGGAGGTAGCGCAACTCGCCAGCAAGGACCTGAAGCGTGTCCACCTCGAGCTCGGCGGCAAGGCACCGGTGATCGTCTTCGACGATGCAGACCTTGCCAACGCGGCAGAGAACATCGCGGTCGCCGGCTACTTCAATGCAGGCCAGGACTGCACTGCAGCAACCCGCGTTCTTGCCGGTCCGGGCATCTACGACGACTTCGTCGCCGCGATCGCCGAGCAGGCACAGGGCACCAAGACCGGCGACGCGGACGACGACGACACGTTCTTCGGCCCCCTCAACAACGTGAACCAGATGGCACGCGTCGAGGGCTTCATGGAACGCCTGCCGAAGAACGCGGAGATCGTGGCGGGCGGTCACAAGGTCGAGCGCGACGGGTTCTTCCATGAAGCAACCGTGGTCGCCGGTCTCGAGCAGTCAGACGAGATCATCCAGAACGAGGTCTTCGGCCCAGTCATCACCGTGCAGCGATTCGACGACGAAGCGAAAGCACTCGAGTGGGCCAACGGCGTCGAGTACGGCTTGGCGTCGAGCGTGTGGACGAAGGATCACGGCAAGGCGATGCGGATGGCGCGGAACCTCGACTTCGGCTGCGTGTGGATCAACACCCACATCCCCTTGGTCTCGGAGATGCCCCACGGAGGCTTCAAACACTCCGGTTACGGCAAGGACCTTTCGATGTACGGGTTCGAGGACTACACGCGCGTTAAGCACGTGATGTCCAACATCGAGGTGTAGGTACCGGAAATTTCCTGTTTCATCCCCATCGTCAGGCGGCTTGCTCTCCTATAGCCTCCCTGACAGTGAGCATCGACGTCACGCTTGACCACGTTCTTAAGACTTTCGGTGGATTCGTCGCGGTCGATGACGTCGATCTCGAGGTCGAACAGGGCGAGTTCTTCTCTCTGCTGGGCCCCTCGGGTTCCGGCAAGACCACGTGTCTCAGGATGATCGCCGGGTTCGAGGAGCCAACCTCGGGCCGGGTCCTACTTCAAGGACAAGACGTTACGCGGGTGGCGCCCTACGACCGCAACGTCAACACCGTGTTCCAGGACTACGCACTGTTCCCCCACATGGACGTCGCCAACAACGTCGGATATGGCTTGAAAGTGAAGAAGGTCCCCGCGGCCGAACGCCGGTCTCGGGTCGACGACGCCCTTCAGATGGTGCGCTTGGAGGGCCTGGGGGATCGCAAGCCGAGTGAGCTCTCGGGAGGTCAGCGCCAACGCGTTGCACTCGCACGAGCGTTGGTGAATCGACCGCAAGTGCTGCTGCTGGACGAGCCTCTCGGTGCCTTGGACCTCAAACTTCGCCAGCAGATGCAGGTCGAGCTCAAATCGATCCAGCAGGCGGTTGGGCTCACGTTCATCTACGTCACGCACGACCAGGAAGAAGCCTTGACGATGAGCGATCGCATCGCGGTGATGAACGAGGGCCGTATCGAGCAGGTCGGAACACCTGCCGAGGTCTACGAGCAACCTGTAACCGCGTTCGTGGCCGGGTTCGTCGGTGTGTCCAACGTGCTTTCGGGCGATGCCGCCCGTGCGGTGACGGGCGACCCAACCCCGGTGACGATCCGTCCCGAGAAGATCAAACTCGCCGCCGAGTCGGACCAGGTCCCTGCGGGGATGTATTCCGCGCGGGGGACCGTGGCGGAAGTCATCTACATCGGCGCGCACACCCGTTACCTCGTCGACCTCGAATCCGGCGGACGCCTTGTGGTGCTTCAACAGAACCTAGCGGTGTCATCGATGCAGGTTCTCGAAGCAAAGGGCACGCGCGTGCTCCTCGTCTGGGATCCGAAACACAACCGCGTACTTGTTGATGGAGAAACATCGGATGGAGCCGAGGGCTCCGAGGAACGGAGGGAGGCTGGATGAGAGGCATGAGGATCATGGCCGCGCTCGCAGCGATGATGCTGCTGGCAGCAGCGTGCGGCGGTTCCGATGACACCGGCACGACCGACACTGGTGGGGGACCGGACGAGTCGACCCTCCCCACCGAGATCGGTGCCGGAGAAGGCGAACTCAACCTGATCGCGTGGTCGGGTTACGTCGAAGACGGATCGAATGACCCTGGGTATGACTGGGTCACGCAGTTCGAGAAAGACACCGGCTGCAAGGTCAAGACCAAGTACGGCGACACATCTGACGAGATGGTGACCTTGATGCGCCAGGGTGGAGGCTCGGTCTACGACGGGGTATCCGCGTCGGGTGACGCGAGCAACCGTCTGATCGCAGGTGGTGACGTCGCGGAGATCAACATCGACCTGATCCCCGATTACGCGGACGTCATGCCGTCATTGCAGGAGCCCGGTCACAACACCGTCGACGGCAAGCACTACGGCGTTCCGTACCTGTGGGGGCCGAACGTGTTGATGTACATCACCGACGTCGTGAAGGAAGCCCCGACGAGTTGGGACGTCACGTTCGAGCCCGACTCGCCGTATGCAGGCAAGGTGACGGCGTACGACAGCCCGATCTTCATCGCCGACGCGGCGATGTACCTACGCGAGCACCAGCCCGACCTCGGGATCACGGACCCCTACGAGCTCACGCAAGAGCAGCTCGATGCTGCAGTAGAGCTCTTGAAGGGTCAATCCGAGATCGTCGGCAAGTACTGGGCCGCGTACTCGGACGAGATCGACGGCTTCGCCAGCGGCGACCTCGCGATCGGGACCGCGTGGCCGTACCAGGTGAACGTGCTGCAGTCCGACAAGGAGCCCATCGAGGCGACGATCCCGTCGGAGGGCGCCACCGGGTGGGCGGACACGTGGATGATGTCGACGAACGCACCGCACCCGAACTGCATGTACGAGTGGATGAAGTGGACGATGACGCCGGACGTGCAGGCGACCGCGGCAGCATGGTTCGGCGGTACGCCGAGCAGCACGACTGCGTGCGACCCCTTGCGCAAGGCGATCGGCAAGTCCGCCGACGACACGTATCACTGTGGTGATGACGGATTCCTCTCGGGTATCGAGCTGTGGAAGACGCCGATACCCGACTGCGGGGATGACCGTGGCGAAACGTGCACGGACTACTCCGTGTGGACCCAGAAGTGGCAGGAGGTTAGGGGCTAGATCCGAGCACCGGGGCCCGCTCTAGGGCGGGTCCCGGTGCCGCACCCCTCTCATGGCGGCTTCGACTCCTCCGCGGACATCGCTGGTCCGGCGGATATCTGGGTTCTTCAACCGCAGGCCGCGGCTCCGTCTCGCTTCGCTACTGATCCCCCCGTTGGGGTGGATGGTGGTGATCTACCTCGGCGCGTTGGTGCTGTTGCTGCTGACCGCGTTCTGGCGCCAGGACGTATTGACCTCGGAGATCCAGCGTGACTGGGGGTTCCAGAACTTCAAGACCTTGGCCGAAGGCGAGGTCTATCGCTCGATCGCCCTGCGGACCCTTGGCATCGCCCTTGCTGTAACGATCGCGGACGTCGTACTGGCGATACCGATCGCGTACTTCGCGGCACGGATCGCGAAGCCTCGCTGGCGTACGTTGCTACTCATCTCGATCGTGTTGCCGCTGTGGTCCAGCTATCTCGTCCGTGTCTATGCGTGGCGCGTGATCCTGTCGGGCACGGGGGTCTTGAACTGGAGCCTGCAGCACCTTGGCCTCGGGAGTCTCAGCATCGGCTATTCGAACTGGGCGATCTGGATCGTCTTCACCTACCTGTGGCTCCCGTTCGTCGTGTTGCCCATCTACAGCGCGTTCGAACGGATCCCCGGCTCGTTGATCGAGGCCTCGACGGACCTCGGCGCGTCATGGGCCAAGACGTTCCGGAGCGTGATCTTCCCAATGGCCCTGCCCGGGATCATCGCCGGCACGATCTTCTCGTTCTCACTGACCTTGGGTGACTACATCGCGCCCCAGTTGGTGGGAAACACCTTGTTTATCGGAAATGTCGTGTACCAGAACGTCGGCGTGGCTAACAACCTGCCTCTTGCTGCTGCGTACGCGTTGGTGCCGATGGTGATCGTCGCGACCTATCTGCTGTTCGCACGGCGGATGAAAGCGCTGGACGCGTTATGAGCGAGCGAAGGATCATCGAGCCTCGTTTCGTCCGCATATGGACGCGCGTGTTTACCGGACTGGTCCTTGCCTTCTTGTACGTGCCGTTGGCCGTGATCATCCTGTACGCGTTCAACAAGACGATCGGGCAGTCGTGGCCCCCGAAGAGCCTCACGACGAAGTGGTTCGGGGTCGCGTGGCGTAACGAGCAGGTCCGAGAGGCGTTGACGAACTCCGTGAAGGCGGGGCTCGCCGCGACCTCGATCGCCCTGGTCCTTGGATCTCTCGCTGCGTTCGCTGTCGACCGCTTCAAGTTCTTCGGCCGGGAGGCGGTCTCGTTCATGTTGGTCATCCCTCTCGCCTTGCCGGGGATCGTGACGGGCATGGCGATGGCCTCGGCGATCGACATCGGCGGTCAGGCGTTCGGGTTCTCGTTCAGCCTGCTGACGATCATCGCCGGCCACGCAACGTTCTGCATCGTCGTCGTCTACAACAACGTTCTGGCGCGCCTTCGCCGTACCTCGAACTCGCTGTTCGAAGCCTCCGCCGATCTGGGAGCGGATGGGTGGCAGACGTTCCGTTACGTCACGCTGCCGAACCTCAAGACCGCGTTGCTGGCCGGGGGTCTGCTGGCTTTCGCCCTTTCCTTCGACGAGATCATCGTCACGAACTTCACCGCCGGCACCGAGATAACCCTCCCGAAGTGGATCTTCAACAACCTCCGCATCCCGAACCAGAGGCCGCAGGTCAACGTCGTCGCCTTCGCGGTCGTCCTGGCCAGCACGATCCCGGTCTACATCGCGCAGCGCCTGACGTTCGATGGCGACACCCCTAGGAAGAGGCTTGGCAACCTTTTCCACCGCCGGGATAAGTCGACGAAATAGCGAAGCGACCCCGGATGTTAGATAGGACTAATGGACACTCACCCCGGATTCGATAAGCGTTGGTGGACCCTGTGGGTCCTGGTTCTGAGCCTCGTGATCGTTGTGGTCGGGAACACGGTTCTGAACGTCGCACTCCCGACCTTGGTACGGGAGCTCCATGCGTCGTCTAGCTCGCTGCAGTGGATGGTCGACGCATATGCCTTGGTCTTCGCCGGGCTCCTCCTCACCGCAGGTGCCCTAGGGGATCGATATGGCCGCAAAGGTGCCCTGCAGATCGGCCTCGTCATCTTCGGAGCGGCCTCGCTGGTCTCGGCCTTCGCCACATCACCGTCGCAGATCATCATCACGCGCGCGGTCATGGGCATCGGTGCTGCTCTCGTCATGCCTGCGACCCTTTCGATCTTGACCTGGGTCTTCCCGCCAGCAGAACGCGGGAAAGCGATCGGGATCTGGGCCGGGTTCGCCGGAGCGGGGGCCGCGATCGGACCTATCGCCGGTGGATACCTGCTCGAGCATTTCTGGTGGGGCTCGGTGTTCTTGCTTAACGTCCCGATCGTCGTCGTCGCCCTTATCGCCGGCAGGCTTCTCGTGCCGACCTCGCGCGACCCCGAGCAAGCAGCCCTCGATCCAGTCGGCGCGTTGCTTTCGATCGTGTCGCTGACGAGTTTGGTCTACGCCATCATCGAGGGACCGAACTTCGGATGGAGCGACACCCTCGTCGCCGGCGGTTTCGTCGTCGCGGCTATCTCGGGGGCCGCCTTCATCAGGTGGGAGTTGCGCAACGCCAACCCGATGCTCGATCTGCGGATGACGCGCGACCCGCGCTTCTCGGCAGCAAGCATCGCGATCATGCTGGCCTTCTTCGCGATGTTCGGCGTGTTCTTCCTTTTGACTCAGTACCTGCAGATCGTGCTCGGCTACTCACCCTTCGAAGCCGGCCTTAGGACGTTGCCGATGGCGTTCGGCCTTGTCATAGCGGCCCCCTCGGGCGCACGCCTCGTCGAGCGCGTCGGCTCGAAGGCCGTTGTGGGCTCGGGTCTGGTGATCGTCTCCATCGGTCTGCTGCTCGCCTCGAGACTTCACGTCGATACGAGCTACGGCTATCTCGTGTTCGCGCTGGTGGTCATGGCGATCGGGATGGGCTTCACGGCTGCGCCGTCGACCGCGGCGATCATGTCCTCGATGCCACTACGCAAGGCAGGCGTCGGTTCCGCGGTCAACGACACCACGCGCGAACTGGGCGGAGCTCTTGGCGTCGCGGTGCTCGGAAGTATCGCGATCTCGCATTACAGCTCGGCCCTGCATGCATCGGTGCACAACGCGCCGCCCCAGGTCCTCGAAGCAGCGTCGAAGTCCGTTGGCGCCGCGGTTCAGATCAGCGGGCAGCTCGGTTCGGCTGGCGCGGATCTTTCGAACCAGGCGAAACTAGCGTTCACGGAAGCAATGGATTCGACATTCGTCATCGCCTCGATCGTTTCGTTGGTTGCAGCTGCAGTGGTGTGGCGCTACCTGCCGCACCGGGTCGCTCACGGTGAGGGCCACGAAGCCTACGAGGTAGGGGTAGCGTCAGCCTAGGTATGTCGCTATACGAGCTAGACCACGAGCCAACCGATGTAGTCGCACCTGCCCTGATCGTGTCGTTCGAAGACTGGGTGGATGCCGGCAGTGCAGGTTCGATGGCGGCTCGCCACATCGCCGAAGGTGGGACGGTCGTGGCGACATTCGATACCGATGCCTTGTACGACTACAGGAGTCACCGACCGGTGCTCGACATCGTCGACGGCCGACCCAAACGACTTGAATTCCCTGAACTGACATTGACGCGGCGCACGTTCCCCGAACGCGATCTGTTCGTGTTGACAGGGCCCGAGCCCGACTCGAAGTGGAAGGAGTTCGCCGGCGACATCAACGAGCTCGCACTGCGCATCGGGATCATCGAGCACGTCAGCTTGGGCGCGATCCCTTCGGCGATCCCACACACCTCACCTACCCCGGTGATGATGACCGCGTCCTCGGACGACCTAAAGGCCGACGCGATCTCGACCGAGGGCTTGCTGCGGGTTCCTGCCGCGGCCGTGAGCCTCGTGGAATGGACCCTGGCCGAGAGTGGCATCCCCGCGGTTGGCTTCTGGGCTCAGGTCCCGCATTACGCGACGCCATACTCGGGCGGTGCGATCGCCTTGGTCCGCCGTGTCGAATCGCACCTTTCGGTGACGATCGGCGCAGGCTCCTTGGAGGAGCAGGACAGGTCCGAGCAGGAGCAGCTGGGCCGGGTGTTCGAGCTGAACCCCGATGCGTCGGCCTACCTCGAGCGCCTCGAGTCCATGGTGGGCGAGCAGACGATCCCTGCCGCCGAGAACATCGGAGAAGAGGTCGAACGCTTCTTGCGCAACCAGCGCCGAGGCGATTCCGGCCCGAACCCGTTCAGCCCCTAAGCCGTCTATCGTCTACGCCATGGCGATGACGACGGAAGTAGACGAGCTCAGCTGGGATATCGACACACTCGTAGGGGGCCGCGGCGCTGCAGGCGTCGATGAACTCCTCGATGAGGCCCGCACCAAGGCCGAGGGTCTGGTCAAACAGAAGGGCAAGATCGCAACGTTCGACGCGGGCGAGCTTGCAAGCTTCGTAACCGAGCTTGGAGCCATCCGCGAGCTCCTCGAGAAGGCCGGGACGTATGCACAACTCGCGTTTTCGACCGATACCCAAGACCCCGAACGGGGAGCGTTACTCCAGCGCTTCGAGGAACGCGCTACCGAGGTCTCGACCTTCCTCGTGTTCTGGGAGCTCGAGTGGGTCGCGGTGCCGGACGACAAAGCGGCCGAGCTCCTTGCCGACGACCGCTTGGCGTTCGCGCGTCATTACCTGACGGTTCAGCGTCGCTACCGCGACCACGTCCTCACTGAGCCCGAAGAGAAGGTGCTTGCCGAGAAGTCGGTCACGGGTCGAGCGGCATGGATCCGGTTGTTCTCTGACCAAACCTCTGCGATCGACGTCGAGCTAGACGGTGACAAGGTCACTCTCGAGGACGCGCTATCGCGTCTGTCGCATCACGATCGTGAGGTCCGTGCAACTACGGCGCACGCGGTCACCGAGGCACTCCAGCCCGGCATCCGCACCCGGGCGTTCATCTACAACATGCTGATGCAGGACAAAGCGACCGACGATCGCCTGCGCAGCTACGGGAACTGGTTACAGAGCTTCAACCTCTCGCAGGAAGCCTCTGACGAAGCCGTCCAGGCCCTCGTGACCGCGGTCAAGGGGCGCTACGACATCGGCCAGCGTTGGTATGCGTTGAAGGCGCAGGTGCTTGGTGTGGACAAGCTCGCCTACTACGACCGTGGCGCGAACGTCATCGACGATGACGAGGACACCGCATGGAACGAGGCAAGAGACATCGTGTTGGACTGCTACAGCGCGTTCTCCAAGGATGTCGGCGACATCATCAAGCGTTTCTTCGACGAGCGGTGGATCGACGTAATGGCACGGCCCGGCAAGATGCCCGGCGCGTTCTGCGCATCGGCCGCGGCCTCGCACCACCCTTACGTGATGCTGAACTACACGGGCAAGCGCAGGGATGTCTTGGTCCTAGCTCACGAGCTCGGTCACGGGTTGCACCAGGTCCTCGGCAATGTTCAGGGTCCGTTCCACCACGAGACACCTCTGACGGTGGCTGAGACCGCATCCGTGTTCGGCGAGTCGATCGTCTTCAACCGACTCCTCGAACAAGCTGACTCGCCCCGCTCGCGCTTCGCACTGCTCGCTCAGAAGGTCGAAGGCTCGATCGCAACCGTGTTCCGTCAGGTCGCGATGAACCAGTTCGAGGATCTCGTCCACAACTCGCGCCGTGACGAGGGCGAGTTGTCCGTGGACAAGCTCGGCGACCTCTGGATCCAGACGCAGACGGAGATGCTGGGCGATCCGGTCGAGCTCGACGACGAATACCGCTCGTGGTGGAGCTATATCCCGCACTTCATCCACGTTCCCGGTTACGTGTACTCGTACGCGTTCGGTCACTTGCTGGCGACGTCCGTCTACGGGCTCTATGAGCAGAGAGGTGCGGACTTCGTTCCGAAGTACCTCGAGATGTTGGGCGCGGGTGGGTCACGTGCGCCAGAAGAGCTCGCGCAGATCGTCGATTGTGATCTGACCGATCCATCGTTCTGGGGGACCGGTTTGGAACTGATCGCGCGCGACATCGAGCTTGCCGAGGCCGCTGGTCGGGAGGCCGGGGTACTCACCTAAGTGTCCGCGTTCCTCGAGGGCCTCCTCGCCGGTTACGGCATCGCGATGCCGGTCGGCGCCATCGGAGTGCTCTTGATCGACCTCGCTCTCCGGCGTGGGTTCAAACCTGCGGCAGCTGCGGGGGTGGGAGCAGCGAGCGCCGATCTTGTCTATGCGCTGATCGCGGTGCTGCTTGGGTCGGCAGTGGCAGGTGCCATCGCGCCGTATCAACACACATTCTCGATCGTCTCGGCGGTCGTGCTGTTGGTGATCGCTGCGAATCTTCTGCGCGGGGCGCTGAAGCGGCGTGGGGTCGAGCCTCAGCAACATGTGGAAACCAAAGGTCTCGTCGCGATCTACTTCCGCTTCCTCGGCCTGACGATCCTCAACCCCGCAACGATCACCTACTTCGTCGCCCTGATCGTGGGCCTCGACCGAGGCGACGCGGACACGACTTCGAAGGTCCTATTCGTGGTTGCCGTGTTCCTAGCATCCGCATCGTGGCAAGTGTTCCTCTCGGGCGTGGGGGCCGTGTTGCACAAGCGCCTTCCCAACAGCGCTCGGGTGCTCGTCGGCGTTGTGGGAGCGACCGTGGTCGCGGGCCTCGCTGTGCGACTGTTCATCAAGGCCTAAACGCGGCGACGGCCCCCCGTCCGGAGACGAGGAGCCGTCGCGGTGCCAGTCGTGCGGGGGAGGTCTAAGGAAGTCCTGCTACGGGGAACGGATAGGGAACGATCTGGCCGACGGCCGGTGTGCCGACCATCGTGACCCGGGTGCCACCCATGATCCCGAAGCCGTCGCGCATCAGCGGGTCGACCCACAGGTGGGTCATGATCCCGGCCGCCTGCATGTTGGCCCCGACGGTGTCGCCGAGCAATGTGTTCGCGCCGGACCCGGAATCACCGGGTGCGATGGCGCCGAAGAACATGAAGCTGTCGGGGTTCCACGCGATCGCTTCACCGGCGCGCGGTGTGCCACCCGCACCAACGCCGACGCCGTGGCCGTAATGGACAACGGTCTGCGCGAGGAACGGGTTCGGATCGACGGACACGGTCGGGTCCTGGTTGTTCGGCCAGTCGAAGTTGGCCAGGCGCCCCTGGGCGGTATACGAGCCGCGCGGCCCACCCCAGAAGCACATCGTCGGCGTGGTGAGGGCCTGGTACGCCGGGTCGATCGAGATCAACGCGTAGTCATCGCCGAGGCTGTTGTTGTGGCTCGTCGAGAAGCGGCCGAAGTCGAGCAACACGACGCCGGTCGCGTCGGCCCGGTTCCCGAACGCAGCGATGACGGTTGCAGTGGTTCCGACGCCGCCGCAGTGTCCGGCGGTCGAGATGGAGTAGCCGCCGGCTGCTCCATACACATGAGCCATCGAGCACAAAGAGATGCCGCTCCCATCAACGATCAGCAGAAGTGAGCCGGGACGGATGCCGAGGCAACCGGTTCCGGCGAAGGTCCCGGCTTGGGGGAGAGGGCTCATCGCGTTCTCGAGCGATTCCGTGGGAACGTCGTAGGTCGCGCCGCTCTTGGTGACCAAGGTCGGGGTGGGGTAGTCCTGGGCAGTGAGGACCTCACGGGACGGAAGCCCGATCATGTCGAGCTGCCGATCTGTGAGTTCCATCTTCATCTTGGCCCAGTGTGGCTTCGGGTTCGCTGCGAGCAGTTTGTCGACCCACTGGTCGCGCAACTGACACAACGCGTCCTTGTCGATCGTGAACTCTTTGAGGGATGTCTGGTCGCTTGCGGCCGCGATGCCGGATTGCAGTCCGACAACGACCAGGGCCATCGCTACGACACTGATCAATGTCCTGCGCATGGATCCTCTCCTCTGGTTGGGCTACTTGCTTCTTGTCCCTCCCAACCAGTGGAAACACCTGCAAACTTCCTGATTCTTTGATGTCACGTTGTGCGGTCGAACACAACTCTGCGTTATCTGTGCAGGTCGCTGGTCGAAGCTCTCGTCGCGGAGGAATTACCAGGTGACCCTGCGCTTCTGAAAAAGTGCAGACCGCACAAGCTCGCTCTGCGGGTCCGTAGACTGCAGAGATGGCTGAGCTTCCGATCACCGAATCTGCTGAGACCACGATCGAAGAACCGCAGGGTTCTCTCGATGCGCTGGCATCAACCGATCCGAGCGAAGTTGCCGCGAAGTGGCCTGAATGTCTGACCGCGTGGGCCGCGTTGGGCGAGCGTTCGCTCGGTGAGGGAAAGCCGGTCGAGGCATACGCCTATTTCCGGGTCGGCTACCACCGTGGACTCGATCGCATCCGCCGGGCCGGCTGGCGCGGCGCAGGGCAGGTGCCGTGGAGTCACGAACCGAACCGCGGCTTCCTCCGGTCCCTGCAGGGTCTCGCGGCGGCAGCTGCGGCGATCGGCGAGGACGCGGAAGCTCAACGCTGCGAGGAGTTCTTCGCTCAGCTGGCGCCCGACGCTCCCACGGCCTGAACCGAAAGGGTCACCCGAACGGGCTCAGCGGAGGGGGCTCGGCCCCCTGTGGCGAATCTTTCCGGGATGCACATCCGACCTAAGAACCTGATCGTCACCTGCGTGGTCGCGGCCCTCTGTCTCGCGGCCCTCGCGCCTGCCGGCGCCGCCACCCGAGATGACGATGTCGTTAGCCACGGTCTCGAGCTCGTGGCGACGGTCCCGTATCTGCACGGAACGCATCTCGTTGCCACCACTATCAAGGGCCGCGACTACATGTTCGCGGCGACGCAAGCGTCCGGGCCTGCCGACCTGCGTGTCATCGACGTTACGAGTCCGGAGCACCCAAAGGTCAAGGCGGTGTTGAAGTGCGGTTCGTTCCAAGGGAACCTGCAGATCAGCGCGGACAACAAGACGTTGATCGTTGGGGTTGATGGCCCGACCTCGGATGGTTACTGCGTCCCCGGCCTCGACGAGGGCTTCGCCACCTTGGACATCTCGAACCCGACCAAGCCGCGTCCCATAGGGTTCGCTTCCATCCCGGGCGGGTCGCACTCGACCGCCACGCATCCGACGAAGCCGCTCGTCTACAACGCTCCGGAAGGATCGCCGGTGCCGGATCGCAGCCCCATGGGACAACTCGAGGTGTGGTCGATCGCCAACCCTGCGAAGCCCAAGCTCGTCACGACAGTGACCATGCCCGGCATCCACAGTCCGCACGACATCTCGTTCAACAAGAACGGCTCGATGGCTGCGATCGCGAGCATCTCTGGCTTCCAACTCGTCGATACCCGCGATCCTGCGAACCCGAAGATCGAATACAACTCGCAATGTCCCGGCTGCCAGCACGCGCACGAGGCTCGGTTCACTCCCGACGGCAAGACCCTCATCGTCAACGACGAAGCGATGACCGGCGCGGCCTACCCATGTCCGGGCGGAGCGCTGTACTTCTACGACATCACGGGCTCGCCGGGGGCTCACACCGCTGAACTCAAGGGCACGTATTCGCCGGGAGATGTGGGTGTCAGTGCCGACAACGAAGCGGGGTTCTGCACGGCGCATGTGTTCGATATCTCCGACGATGGCTCGCGCGTCGCGACGTCGTGGCATTCGGCCGGCGTCAGGTATCTGGACATCACCCACCATGAAGGTCAGACTCTCGGCACGACGTGGTCATCGGGGGCCGGGGCGGTGGTCGAGCTTGGTTCGTATGTGACCTCGGGCGGCGACTTCTTCACCGCCAAGTTCCTCGACGGTCCCTACATCTATGCCGTCGATATGACTGTGGGCTTGCAGATCTTCAAAGTCGTCGCCGACTGACCTTTCGGGCCTCGCCCGGATGAAGGATGATGCCAGCGTGCATCCCAACGAAGAACTGATCTCGAACTTCTATTCCGCGTTCGCGTCGGGCGACCACGCCACGATGGAGGCGAGCTACACCGACGACGCGACGTTCTCGGATCCCGTGTTCCCGAGCCTCACCGCGGACGAGGCACGGGCGATGTGGCGGATGTTCTGCACGAGCGGCAATGACGTCAAGGTGAACTTCTCCGAGGTCCAGGCCGACGACCAGAGCGGCTCGGCGCACTGGGATGCGGTCTACAAGTTCCCCAAGACGGGGCGCGAGGTGCATAACCACATCCAGGCATCGTTCCTGTTCCGGGACGGGAAGATCGTTCGTCACAGGGATGACTTCAACTTCTATGCCTGGACGCGTATGGCTCTGGGCCCGGTAGGAACGGCACTCGGATGGTCACCGATCGTGCAAGGCCAGGTGCGCAAGCAAGCTGCGTCGCAGCTCCGTCATTTCCGTTCGGGGAGCTAGGCGCCGAGCGCGACACCCTTATCTTCCGCGGCACGGAACAAGCGAAGCGCAGCGAGACGTAGCTCTAGTTCGTCGACGACGATGTCGGCCAGCTGCTTCAGCGTCATCAATTGATCGTCGGTGAGTTCACGCGGTTCCTTATCGATGATGTTCAAGGTCCCGAGGTTGTAACCGTCGGCGGTGGTCAGTGGTGCGCCAGCGTAGAAGCGGAGGCCGAGGTCGCCCCTAACCAGGGGATTCTCGAGCGTGCGGGGATCGGAGAGAGCGTCGTTCACTACCCACGGCTCGTACTCGATGATCGCCGAAGCGCACAGCCCTGGGTCGCGACCGATCTGTTCAGCATCGATCCCGTGCTTCGACTTGAACCAGATGCGATCCTCGTCGACAACGGTGATGGTCGCGATCGGAACCTCGAAGATGCGGGCGGCGAGATTCGTGATGCGATCGAACGCGCCATCAGGAGGCGTATCGAGGATCTCGTACCGGCCAACCGCGGCCATGCGGAGGTCTTCGTTGTCGGGGATGAGTGCACTCGGCGTAACAGAGGAAGGTGTGACGGTGACGTCGGACGCAGTCTCGAGCAAGGGAGACGAGCAAACCGGGCAGGCGTCCCCGTCGGACGAACCTCGATAAACGGTTCGCATACATGTGCCACAGAAAGCTTCACTGATCACGCAGATACCTCCGGAAGGAAGAAGGGATGGGCCCGGCCCTCAGGGCCGGTCACTCCGCTCAACGGTGACCACGACCGGTTATTCCCAGTTATCCATCCGCGAATCCGACTAGGCTCAACCGACGATGAATAGGGGTGGATTCTCGTGGAAGCGCTTCGTCGGAGTCAGTCGGGCGAAGTCCAAGATCTCTCGCTCGATCGGCATCCCGTTGTCCCGTTCGGGCCGCCAGCAGAAGGTCGGTCGCATGGTTACCGGCGGGTGTCTGCTTCCACTCCTCGCCGGACTTGCGGCCCTCGTCGTTCTGGCTCGCGTCCTCTAGGGATATAGAGGAAGTCGGTGGGGCAGGATGGGCCCATGACGGGATCTGGTTCGAAGCTCGACTGGGCCAAGTGGATCCTTGGCGCGTCGCTCGTAGCGACCGTCATCCACTACACCGACAACTACATCAACATCGCGGACTATCCGCAGCCGGAGTTCATCGACCACAAGGTTGTCGTGATCGCATGGCTCGCCTTCACCCTCTTCGGGATCCTCGGGTATCTGTTGCTCACCCGCGGGCAGACCTTCGTTGCTGGGCTCGCATTCCTCGTGTACTCGTACACAGCACTGAGCAGCCTCGGCCACTACAAGTTCGGGTCGATGGCGGTGTTCACACCGAAGATGCATCTCTTCATCTGGATGGATGCGCTAACGGGGGCCGCGGTGCTGGGCCTTGCCATCTGGTGCCTTTCGGACCTACGTAAGCCCATCAGTGTCGTCTGACATGAACTCGAAGTGGTCGTTGTGGTCGGAAGACTCGGTGCTCTCGATCGGGTCGAAGGGCTCGGTTCTGTCGATCGGGTCTATCGGATCGGCCCTGTCGATCGGTTCCGTGGGCTCGTTCGCCTCGATCCTGTCGATCGGTTCGTTCGCGTCGGCGGCGTGTCTGCTCTCGGCGCGGTCTTATCGTTCGATCATGTCGTACCGGGCCAAGCGCTCGATCCAGGAAGCGGGTAGCTAGACCTTCTCGAGGACGATCACGGGGATCTTGCGCGTGGTCTTCAGCTCGTAGTCCGCGAACCCGGGCCAAAGTTCCTTCTGTTTCTCCCAGATGGTGTCGTACTCGGCGCCTTCCGCGATCCTTGCTCGCGCTGGCCAGGTTTCGGTGCCGACCTCGACGGTCACATCCGGATTCGCTTTGATGTTGAAGAACCAGTCTGGATGCGTAGGGGCGCCTCCCTTGGAACCGAAGATCGCGACCGCACCGTTGTCGAGAGGTTGATATGCGAGAGGGTTGACCCTCTCCGTTCCGGTCTTCGCCCCGCGGTGGTGCACCAGCGCTATGAGCCGGCCCTCGAAGGGACCTCCCACTCGACCTTCGTTCGCGCGGAACTCTTCGATGATGTTTGCGTTCCAGTCAGGCATCAAGTCCCTCCCACGTCACAACATAGATAGAGGTATCAGTCGTTCAATCCGGAACCCTATGGGTAGGACGTACAAGAAGCTGCGTCCAACTCTGAAGGGTCGTGAAACCGCTATGCGGAAACTTCTGCTGAGCTCCCTCTGCTTATCTCTCCTCCTGATCGGTTCCCCGGCCCAGGCTAACCACGCGGTGGGCCAACTTTCGAACCCGGTCGGCGCTCCGCTCGATGGTCCTCCGACGTTGCAGAAGGGCCCGTGGAGCTTCATCGCGAACTTCCCTGCCGGGACCGGTGAAGAGAAACCCCTCGGCGTTGATGTCGAGATGTTCACGCGTACGCAGCCCGACGGTGTCCATCGCTATGTCATCACTTCGACCACGACGATGGGCTTCTCGATCTTCGACGTGACCGACCCCGAGCTTCCCGTCCGGGTCAGCGACTACGGATCCGCGGTGTGTGGAGCCGAGGCCCCCGCCCAACAGATGATCGATGTGCTCGCAAACGGTCACGACTTCGATGCGAACTCGACCGCATTCGGCACCGTCCATGGATGGGAAGACGACGTCCAGATCACGCCCAACGGCATGATCGCGATCCTCGGAACCGACGCGGCGGGCAGATGTCACGACCCGGTCTGGGGCGGCATGGAGTTCGTCGACCTCACCGATCTCACGGCCCCTTCGCTCCTTGGCCTGATACGTCTCCAGGGCGAGTCGCACAACACCACGATCGACCACGACCGTCCCTGGATCGTTTACAACTCGAACTCCGACACCGGTGGCAACAACATGATCGACATCGTCGACTTCAAGTCGTGCCTCGAGCTCGATCCCTCCAAATGCCTTCCCGAGGTGTCGCGCTACCAGTTCGATGATGCAGACACGTCGGGGGTCGAGACTCCGGCCCCATCGGCGTGTCACGACATCACCTTTGCCCGCCACCTCTTGTGGGGCGCGTGCATCAACACCACGTTGGCGTGGGACCCCTCCGGCGTTGTGAAGAACGGCAAGCTGACCGGGACCCACATCACCGATCCCGCAGCGGTCGGAGCCGACAACGCATGTACCACTGCAGATCCGTCCGCCGAAGCGATGGTCGCCCTGACCGTGGTCGACTGCTCGGCCTGGACGGTTGAGAAGGGGCGTGACGCGAACCTCGTCAATGCGAACCTCAAGCCGTTGCTGCTGATCCGTCACGCCGGCGTCAACCTGGCTGAAGATGCGCCGGGCCGTGCCGGTATCCAGATCTCGCACAAGTCCGATCCGTTGGCGGGCGAGAAGCTGCTCGGGATCAACGACGAACGCGGCGGAGGTCTCAATGCTGCGGGCGAGCGAACCTGTCCCGGAGCCATCTGGTTCTTCGACATCCGCGATAAGAAGCACCCCAAGATCGCGCAGTTCCCCAACGGCAAGGACGCGTTGTTCTGGCCGGGGGCCGCACGCACCGTCAAGACGCAGGGCAGCAACTGCACCTCGCACCTGTTCTGGGAATGGAAGCAAGAGCGCAACCTCGTTTCGGCTGCGTGGTATTCGTCGGGCACCCAGGTATTCCGGTATCACTCCGATTTCTCGACGACACCGGCCACCGTCACGTTCACGAACCGCTACACCTACGTGCTGCCGGGCGCATCGACGTGGACCTCGAGGGTGTTCCGAGAGGCTATCGCCGAGGACGGAACCCGCACCCTCTACTTCGTTGCCACAGACATCGCGCGAGGCTTCGACTTCTTCAAACTGACCTTGCCGGCTCGCAAACACGGTTAGGTCGCTGCGCCCGTAGGCTGAGCACATGAGTAACGGAGCAGTGCTCATCACGGGTGCGTCGACCGGGATCGGCGAGGCCACCGCGCTACATCTGGCGGGCCTTGGCTACGACGTCTACGCGGGTGTTCGCAGGGACGCCGACGGTGCGGCCCTCGCTCAGCGCTCGTCCCGCATCACCCCTGTACAGCTCGATGTCACCGACCAGGGCCAGATCGACGCGGCCGCCAAGACGATCGCCGATGCCGTCGGCGAGCGGGGTCTCGCCGGACTGGTCAACAACGCCGGTATCGGTCGCGGGGGGCCGCTCGAGTACATCGAGATGGACGACTGGCGGATGCAGTTCGATGTCAACGTTCTCGGTCAGGTCGCGGTGACCCGCGCGTTCCTCCCCTTGATCCGGAGAGGCACCGGGCGCATCGTGTTCGTTGGCTCGATCGGAGGTCGCTACGCGACTCCGTTCATCGCTCCCTACAACTCGTCGAAGTTCGCCCTTCGCGCCATCGCCGATTCACTGCGTGGAGAGCTGGATGCTTGGAAGCTCCATGTCGCATTGATCGAGCCCGGTGCGGTCAAGACTCTGATCTGGGACAAGGGGGCCGCCAAGACCGACGAGCTCGTGGACGAGCTTCCGCCGGAGGCGATGGAGCGGTACGGGAAGGTGCTCGAGACCGCCAAGAAGATGATCGCCACCCAGGACAAGATGGGCATCCCGCCTTTAAAGGTGGCCGAGGCTATCGAGCATGCTCTGACGAGCTCCCGACCCAAGGCGCACTACCTTGTGGGCAAGGATGCGCGCATCCAGAACGCGTTGTTCAGCCTGATGCCGATACGCATGCGCGACGCGCTGATGCGCAAGGTCCTGAAGATCTAGTTCTGACGTGGCTTCAGTCGAACAGCTCGGACACGAATCGTTCTGCTACCTCACAACCCGGGGCCGCGTCAGCGGTGACCCACACGAGATCGAGATCTGGTTCGCTGCGCGTGACTCCACCATCTACATGCTCGCCGGCGGGGGAGACAGCTCGGACTGGGTGAAGAACCTCCGTGCCGAGCCTGCCGTAACCGTCCGCATCGCGACCGAGCACTTCGACGGCGTGGCCCGCATCGTCGACGACCAAGATGACGACGCGTGGGCTCGCTCGGCACTGTTTGCGAAGTACAACGGAGGTTACGGCGGGGACCTCACGGAATGGAGCAAGCGTTCGTTGCCGGTCGCAGTGGACCTAACGACTCGGCCTGCTAGGTAGAGGTGAGGGCCGTGACCTCCGCGAAGTCGAGGCCGCGGCTCTCGAAGAACGCGTCACCTCTCTGCTTGGGACCGAGCTCGAAGTTGGCCGATCGCACAGCGGGATCGAAGTGCGCGTTGGCGACCTCCTCATAACCCGCCGCGTACGCTTCCATCGCCTTGGCCTCGTCACCGTCCGCGAGAGACTCGTGGAGCGCGGCACTCAACATCTCCGCCCCTCTGAACGCGTCGCTGATGCCATCGGCCGGAACCGGATCCTTGTGATAGCCGGCATCGCCGACGAGGGCCCATCCCGGCCCGTAGAAGTTGCGCGAGAAGTTGTCCAGGTCATGGACACCGGCGAAACGTTCGACACGCTCGCCGCCGAGAATGGCCTCGCCGAACTTGCCGAAGGTCTCTAGGCCCCGATTGAAATTGCCCTCGATGTCGCGTTTCATCTCCTTCTGGCGCTCCTTAGCCCAGATGATCGCAACGCAGACGGCATCGTCATGGGTTGGGAACTGCACCGACATGACATCGTCGCTGAAGAGTCCAAATGTGGTGTCGGTGATGCCGGTGTTCGTGAAATAGGAGTAGTAACCGGATGTCAGCGGGCCGACGTGGCGAGTCATCGGGGCATCGACCTTGTCTGCGACAACGGAATGGCGGCCATCGGCACCGACCACGAAGCGACCCCGCGCCTCGAACTGTCCATCTTGTGTTCGACCGGAGATGCCGACGATGCGACCTTCTTCCTCTATCAGTGACTCGACCGTCACGCCTTCGGCAAGCTCGGCCCCCGCATCCACCGCGGCATCGACGAGCAACTTGTCTAGTACGTGACGGCGAGGGCACAACAGGCCGGGAAGACTCGGCGGCATCGGGATGTCGAAGTTCATCTCAACTCCGGCAACTTCGAAGATCGCCTTCGTGATCGGCGAACAACCGGTCGCCAGCAACGGCTCGAGGAGACCCCACTGCGAGAGGCGGTAGACGCCGGGGGACTGAACGAAGTGCGTGGACAAGGTGTCGCTCGGGAACGTCGCCCGGTCGACGATCAGAACCTTGTGACCTTGACGAGCCAAGAGCATGGCCAAGGGCGACCCGGCGCAGCGGGCCCCAACGATCACAACGTCGTACATCGCGCCTCCGACCCGTAGGGACTCGGCAGCCTAGTGCCGCTCAGCATCGCTATAGGAAACCGACCGAAGCGCCTTGCCAGGGAGCCAGAGGTGAAGCAGTATTTCATCTACTGAAGTGACACTTAAGGGGAGTGCCTCGCTCGAGCTCGAGGGGATCTCGAAATCCTTCGGTTCGGTACGGGCCGTTGACCACGTTTCCCTCACGGTCCGGCCCGGGGAGTTCTATGCCCTCCTGGGACCCTCGGGGTGTGGGAAGACCACCACCCTGCGACTGGTGGCGGGTTTCGAGCAGCCTGACGAGGGGCGGATCGTTCTCGCCGATGAAGAGATCACCCGGATGGCTCCGAACAAGCGCCGGGTCAACACGGTCTTCCAGCACTACGCGTTGTTCCCGCACCTGACGGTCGAAGGAAACGTCGCTTATGGCCTGCGCCATGACGGGCTGGATAAGACGACAAAGGCCGAGCGACTGGAAGAGGCGCTCGCCACGGTGCGCCTGAAGGAATTGCGGGAACGCTATCCACGCGAGCTCTCCGGTGGACAACAGCAACGCGTCGCTCTTGCACGCGCCCTCGTCAAGCAACCCCAGGTCCTATTGCTAGATGAGCCCCTGGCGGCCCTCGACCTCAAGTTGCGCAAGGCGATGCAGGTGCAACTCAAGAGCTTGCAGGAGAGCGTCGGCATCACGTTCGTGTACGTGACTCACGATCAGGAAGAGGCACTCACTTTGTCCGATCGCATCGCCGTGATGAGTGACGGCAAGCTCCTACAGGAGGGCACGCCCGACGAGATCTACGAGCGGCCTCGTTCGAGGTTCGTTGCGGACTTCATCGGACAGTCGAACTTCCTTGGGGGTTCGGTGGAGAGCGCGAACGGCCGTGTGGCGGTGAAGGAAACGAGCACGGGCGCGACCCTGCTGTGTGCTCCGAACCCAGACGTGAAGCCGGGTGACCCGGTAACCGTGGCGATCCGTCCCGAGAAGATCTATCCGGTCGGGGATCAGACCTCCAGCAACGTCGTCCAAGGACGACTGATGTCGACCTCTTATCTGGGCAGCTTCGTGCAATACCGCATCCAGGTCGGGCAGCACGACCTCGTGATGCAGCGACAGAGCGACGTCGACGATCCGGCGCGGTCTTGGGCGGTAGGCGACTCGGTGTCGGTCGGATGGAACGAAGACAGCGCACTCGTGTTGACCGACGACCATGAGGTCGCCGGTGAAGAGGACCGCAGATTGCTTGAGGTCACGGAGCATTCCGGCTTGTAGTCGGAGGGAGGGGGACGGATGGACAAGAAGACCTTGGAGGGTTGGGAGAGGCATCCGGTAACACGGCGCGGGTTCCTCACTGCGGGGGCGGCGGCCGCATTCCTCGCTGCCTGTGGCAAGACCGACGTCGGGCCGCAGACGTCTCGCCCCACCGGTGCGGCATCTGGCAGCGTTCCCGACGAGCTCGAGGCGACCTTGTCGGTCTACAACTGGGCCGACTACGTCAATCCCAAGACGTATCCCGCGTTCGAGAAGGAATATGGGGTCAAGCTCACCGAGGACAACTACCCATCGAACGAGGATGCCCTTGCAAAGCTGAAGGCTGGGGCGAGCGGTTACGACATCGTGGCACCGACCGGCTACATGGTCGAGATCATGATCGCCGAGGGCTTGTTGATGGAGCTCGACCACTCGAAGATCCCGAACCTCTCGAACCTCGATCCGCAATTCGCGAGTCTGCCGTTCGACCCGGGGAACCGTTACAGCGTGCCCAAGGACTTCGGGACCACCGGTTTCGGTTACCGCAGCAAGTTCGTGTCTGAAGAGATGGCCTCGTGGGAAGACTTCTTCTCACTGGCGAGCAAGTACTCCGGTCGTTACACGGTGCTGGACTCGCCGCCTGAGGTCGTGGGGGCCGCGTTGAAGATGCTCGGCTATTCCTACAACTCTGTCGATCCCAAAGAGATCTCTGAGGCGACCGACGTGCTCGTGAAGTTCAAGCCGCACGTTCGCAAGCTCACCTCGAGTATGCGCGAGATCATGATCAGCGGCGAGGCCTACATCTGTCTCACCTGGAACGGTGAGGTCGGATACGTGGCGCTCGACGCACCGGATGCCGTGTACGTGATCCCAGCCGAAGGTACTGAGGTGTGGACCGACAACTACTCGATCGTTGCGGGTGCACCACATCCAGCCGCAGCACACGCGTTCCTGAACTACTCGCTGGAGCCCGAGACGCAGGGCCGAGACACCAGCTATCACTACTACGGTGGCGTGGTCGAGGGCGAGGAAGAATTCCTCGACCCGAAGTCGATCGCAAAGAATCCGTCGGTGTACCCACCCGAGGACGTCAAGGCGAAGCTCGAGATCGCGCAAGCGACTCCGGAATGGACACGTATGCGCAACGAGGCCTGGACCAAGTTCAAGGCCGCGTAGGCGTCAGTCGTGAGGACGAAGGCGGCGATGGGTCGCAGCGCGGTCGGAGAACCACGCTGGCTCATCGCGCCCGCGCTGATCTGGATCCTCGTGTTCTTTGTCGCGCCCCTCATGTTCATGGTGGCGTTCTCGTTAGGCGTCAACGAAGGCTTCTTCACGGTCAAGTTCGGTGTCCATCTAGATCAGTTCAAGCGCCTCTTCGACCCGATCTACCTGAACATCTACAAGGACACGCTGGTCATGGCAGGGACGGGCACCCTGCTGTGCCTGCTGATCGGTTTCCCCTTCGCGTATTTCCTAGCCACGCGTACATCGCGCCACCGCAATCTCTTGTTCCTGTTGGTGATCGTTCCGTTCTGGACGAGCTTGCTGATCCGGACCTATTCGTGGGTCCTGATCCTCGGGGAACAGGGATTGTTGTCTGATCTATTGCAAGGGATCGGAGTGACCCAGAAACCGATCGACATCCTCTACACGAACCAGGCAGTACTGGTCGGTGTCGTCTACGACTATCTCCCTCTGATGGTGTTTCCGCTGTTCGTGGCGATCGACCGGATGGATCGATCGCTGATCGAGGCGAGTCGCGACCTTGGCTCTGGACACTGGCGCACGTTCCGGCAGGTGACGGTGCCCCTCGTGTTGCCCGGGATCCTCACGGGCTGCTTGTTGACATTCATCCCGATGATGGGTGAGTACGTGGTCCCAACCATCCTCGGAGGAGCGAAAAGCTTCCTCGTTGGAAGCCTCGTAGCTAACGAGATCCTGACCGCCATCGACTGGCCCTTCGGAGCCGCGGTGTCGATGGGTCTGATCCTCGTGATGCTGGTGACCATCTTTCTTTACCTCAGGATCCTGGGGCGCCGGGCACGTGAAGGTCTGGGGTCGATCTTTTGACCGGCACCTCTACGTCGATGGCAGGTGCTGGCCCGGGCGACCGCGGCATCACCGGCGCGCTGCGCGTTCATGCGGTCTTGGTCTATGCGTTCCTGTACCTCCCGATCCTGGTGGTGGTCGTGTTCGCGTTCAACGACTCGCGCCTAGTGCAGGTGTGGCACGGATTCTCGCTGAGGTGGTTCGGGGAGGCATGGCGAGACGAAGGCTTGCGTCACGGGCTCCTGATCTCGTTCTACACAGCATTGTTCAATGCGCTACTTGCGACGTCGCTGGGAACCTCAGCGGCGATCGGCCTCCGCAACGTGGGTGCGCGCACCCGGGCGACCTTCGACGCGTTCATGTACATGACACTGATCACGCCCGAGCTCGTCGCCGCGATCGCGTCGCTGATGGCATTCGTGACGATCGGCCTGCCCCTCGGCCCGGTGGCGATAGTGATCACGCACTCGATCTTCAACACTGCGGTAGTGACGCTGATCGTGCGAGCGCGCCTGTCCGGGATGGACAGATCGCTGGAAGAAGCAGCTCGGGACCTCGGCGCCAGCAGGTGGTCGACGTTCCGCGAGGTCACCTTGCCGCAGATCTTTCCGGCGGTCGTTGCGGGCACCCTGCTTGCGTTCACGTTCTCGTTCGATGACGTCGTCCTATCCACGTTCGTGTCAGGGCCCGGGTCGACGACCTTGCCGGTCGCGATCTTCTCCGAGCTCCGGTTCGGCCTGTCCCCGAAGATCAACGTCGTTGCGGTGTTCACGCTGACGATCACACTGACCGCGATCGTTGTCTCCCAGATCCTCTTGCGGCGCAGCTCTCCTCGCACCGGTCGCCCGGAGGTGACAGATGCCTGAAGAACTCGATCTTGGACGCAAGGTCAGAGAGCTGCGTGAGGCACGCGGTCTGTCGCTCAAGGCCCTCGCCGAAGCCGCAGGGGTTTCGGAGAGCTTCGTGTCCCAGGTCGAACGCGGGGTTGCGAACCCGTCGGTCGCGTCGCTCCGCCGACTCGCCCAGGCACTCGATGCGTCGGTTGGTTCTTTGTTCCAAGGACCGAAGACCGGGGGCCGCGTTGTGCGAAGCAACGAGAGGGCCAGTTTGGTCCACCCGCGCCGGGGCTGGGAGGACTTCCTCATCACGCCACGCGACGCCCGTCGCTTGCAGGTGATCCTGTCGCTGATCGAGCCGGGGGAGGGCTCGGGTGAAGAGGCCTACTCGCATGATTCGGACGAGGAATGCGTCGTCGTGTTGAAGGGGAACCTCGAGTTCCGGGTGGGCGACGAGGAATATCTGCTCGCCGAAGGTGACAGCTTGTTGTTTGAGAGCCGCATCCCACACTGGAACCGCAACCCCGGGCCTACGAAGGCCGAGGTCATGTGGATCATCACCCCTCCGAGCTACTGATGGACGATTACGGGCGCTACAGCTTGTGGCTGGACTCGGTCGGCGACATCGAGCCGCGGCCCCCGCTACCCGGCGATGTCACCGCGGATGTCGCGATCGTCGGCGCGGGCTACACAGGCCTGTGGACCGCTTACTACCTTTTGAAAGAGCAGCCGAGCTTGCGCGTCGTGATCCTCGAGAAGGAGGTCGCCGGTTTCGGCGCGTCGGGTCGCAACGGCGGGTGGTGCTCGGCCCTGTTCGCTGCGCCGCTGTCGAAGATAGCGAAGCGCTACGGGCGTGAGCGCGCCATCGCTCTTCAACGAGAGATGTTCCACACCGTCGACGAGGTTGGTCGAGCCCTGGACGAAGAGGGCATCGATGCCCACTTCAACAAGGGAGGCACGCTGACCCTGGTCACCTCCCCGACGCAACTCGATCGGGTGAAAGCCGAGCTCGACGAGGAACATTCGTGGGGCTTCAGCGACGAGGACTTCAGGTGGCTCGACGGGGCCGAGCTCAGCGATCGCATCCGCATCCCCGGTGCGATCGCGGCTCGCTTCACGCCGCATTGCGCACGCATCCACCCGGCGCTGCTCGTTCGGGGCCTGGCCGACACGGTCGAGCGACTTGGAGCGAAGATCTACGAACGGAGCGCGGTCACCGAGATCGGGGACCGCGTTGTGCGCACCGGTCATGGATCCGTTCGGGCCGACGTCATCGTGCGTGCCACCGAGGGCTATACCGCGAAGCTCCCCAGCCTGAAGCGCGAGCTCCTGCCTCTCTATTCATTGATGGTGGCGACCGAACCATTGAGCACCCAAGCGTGGGCCGATATCGGTTGGGATGGCTATGAGACCCTCCACGACGGGCGTCATCTGCTCATCTATGCCCAGCGCACCGCCGATGGTCGCATCGCGATCGGCGGCCGGGGTGCGCCGTATCACTTCGGCTCTCGCATCGAAGATTCGTTCGATCACGATCCCGGTGTCTTCGCGGCACTGCGCGGGCAGATCGCCGAGCTGTTTCCCGCGGCCGCGGATGCCAAGGTGACCCACGAGTGGGGCGGGTGCCTCGGTGTTCCCCGTGACTGGTTCAGCTCCGTTGGCTTCGACAAACTCAGCGGACGCGCGTGGGCCGGTGGTTACGTCGGTGACGGAGTGTCGACGACGAACCTCGCCGGCCGTACGTTGCGGGACCTGATCCTCGGCCGAGAGACCGATCTAACCCGGCTCCCATGGGTCAATCACGAGTGGCGCTCGTGGGAACCAGAACCGTTGCGTTGGATCGGCGTCAACGCGGGCCTGAAAGCGATGGCCCACGCCGACAACGTCGAACTGAGAACGGGCAAGCCGACCAGGCGCGGAGAGCTTGTGAAGCGCCTGATCGGCATGTGACGGCTCTCTACTTGACGAGTTTGTAGTCGGTTCCGATCTTCGTCGTGTCCATCGTTGGGTAGGCCACTCCGGCCGGGTAGCTGCTGCCCACGTAGATGAAGCTCTGCGCCTGGGGCCCCGTCAACGTTGCGCCCTTTGCGAACGCCTTGTTGGCCTTGCGAGGGATCACGAGCATGTAGCCAAGCACCGTGATCGGGACCGGGTCTCCACCGGCGCATGTGTCGATGAGGTGTCCCTGAGCGCCAGTTAGATCGTTTCCGCCGCCCGGGTAGAAGGCTTCGACTACGAGGCAGTGGGTGCCGTCGGCTCCGGGGTTGAAGCGCACGCGGTACCCGACGCCCTGTGTGGCAGGCGGAGCGGCTTCGGTCGAGATCGAGATGTAGAGGCTCTTCGCATCGTTGGCGAAGGAGACACCGAGGAGATCGGTCACTGTGCTCGCATCGGCAGGTGTCACGTTGTCGCCGGTTGATCCGTCGCCCGTGCCCTGGTCGTTGAGTGCGTTCGCATCTCCGGCGGGGTCCTTGATGACCTCCTTGGGAGCCGGCGCTGCAGATGCGACGGCGAGGGACAGGATGATTCCGGTAGCCAGGACGATCGAGAGTGCCCGCTTCATGTTGCCTCCCAGGTTGTGTTCTCTAAACGAGACCTTCGACATTCCCGACGGCTATCCCTCTTGAGAACGGGCCCGTGGCACCTATATGGGTATCCAGAAAACCGCTGGGGCGGGTGGGGCAACTAGGGCACGTGCCCCACCTGCCCTAGTTGCCCTAGCGGCATTTCGACTTTGGCTAGGGCTGGCCCGGCAAGTAGCCGACGGACGAATCGATCAGCTCACGCACGATGTCGGCATGGCCCGCGTGGCGAGCAGTCTCCTCGATCATGTGCAGGAGCACCCACCGCATCGACACCGTGACACCGGCCCACGACTTCCCTTCGTGGTCGAGATCGACCTCGTTGATGACCGCGTCGGCAGCGGCCCTCGCCCTCGCATAGAAATCGAGGATGTCCTGGGTGGATTCATCCGGGGTGACTCGCAGATCGGCCTCCGGGTCGTTCTTGTCGAATGGCAGCGGCTCGGTCTCCCGCCCGAAGGTCAGACAGAACCACCCGTACTCGACCGCGGCGAGGTGCTTGAGCACCCCAAGCAGGTTCGTGCCCGACTCCACCATGGGACGGCGCAGGTCCTCGTCGCTCAGGCCCTCGAGTTTCCAGACGTAGATGTTGCGCTGCTTCTGGAGGAAGGCATGCAGCGTTTCCTTCTCGGTCCCGCCGGTGCGAGGTGTTTCGACGCTCGGATCCATCGCAGCAGTCTCCACCCATGTCACCAAATGGTCTAGTAGTCCGAGCAGAAGTAGTGAACAACCGGCCGCATGGTTCGTACAGAGGTGGGGTGAGTTCGGACAGGTCCTCGCCAGGTATCTTGCGAGGATGGATCAGCATCGCGGATGGGAATCCCCCAAACAGCTGCACGAAGTCGAAAAACAAATTATCGACTGGCTCATGGACAGGATCCCTAGCCTCGCGTGCCCGATTTGTAGCCAGTCGAGCTGGAACATCTCCGGTCCGGCAAGGGTTTCCACCTACCCCCGAGAGACCGGATCAGCTGTTCGGCATTTCCCTGTTGTTCCGGTGGCGTGTCGCGTCTGCGCCAACACGCTTCTTTTCAACGCGCGCATCATGGGTGTTTCAGCTCGTGACCTTGCTGAATGGGAACGTACGATCGAGGCGGATCCTGAGGGTCAAGCCGAATGAAAAGCGAGCCGGCCGGAAGTATCGGTGTCGACGTACAGACCACCCCGCCAATTGCCCCAATGGCGGCCGAACACAAACCGCGGTGGTTCGCAAGACCTATGGACTTCGACCGCTGGCAAGCGGATATCAAAAACATGGCGAAGCTCCTGCCGGGATTTGATACCCCAACAAGCACGGCATTAGGTGCTGCCATCGCCTTCGCGCTTGCCTGGGTGGGTGAAAACAGAGCCGAAGCACCTGACACGCTTCAACTCAACTTTTATGGTCTCGCTGCTATTTTTTCTCTGCTGGCAACCACATTCTTCTGGTTGCGGAACAAGGACGACCGCAAACGCTTGATAAATGAGGCGGAGCGGATATGCAAAGACATAGACCAGTGCGTGGAGGAGTGGAAGGACGAAGGAACCGACAGCAACTAGTCCTCGTTAGCTCTGGTCCAGGGCGATGCTGATCCACCGAAGTTGTTGGGGTCAAGGGTCCAGACTCGCCCGTCGCCGTTCGGCGGTTTCGACATAGGACTTCGACCGGTCTGTGCGCTAGCCGCTCCGAATTGGGCGAGAGCCAATACATGCCTCGCCGGCGGCGATCGATCAGGCAGCCGAAGATCGGCGGGATGCTTGGGTTTCGATCCAAGTAAGCGCTGAAACCTAACGGCTAGAGCTTGCCGGTCCAGCGGAGCACGTCGAGGCCCCGGTTGTAGTCCAAGGTGTAGGCGATCTCGTCGGTGATCCAGTAGACCGCGCTGGTCGAGCCCCCGAACGGGAGGAAGTAACCGACCTCGGTGATCTTGCCTTTGGAGCTCACGTCGAGGAACTTCGTGCCGTGCTCGAACATCGCAGAGGCAACGAGGCCCCCGTTGTGGAACGAAGGATGCGCCTCGTGCCAGTGCGTCGAACAGCTGAGGTCGGCGGGCGGGTTCCCGTCGGCATACGTGCCGTTGGCGACGCGGAACTCGTCGATCATCGTGAACGTGTGCGTCTTCTTCCACTTCGACGCATCCCAAGTCATGAACGCCGCGGCAGATTCGTTGCACTGCGGGTGGATGTTCGTCTCGCCCGCCAGCAGCAGGAACTTGTCGTTTCCTCCCGGCCACCGGGGAGTGTGGATGAAGCGGCCGTCTTTCGGCTGCTCGCCAACCGCGAGCACCTTGGGATGCAGCGGGTCCTTGCGAACGTCGAGCAACATGACCGGCTGTGATGCGGTCAGCACACGACCGGGTGCGACCTCTTCGACATCGTGTGCGCTCGTCGCGGGTAGGCCCTCGCCCCATTTCTCTTTCATCAGCTTCGGGTTCGACGGGTCACGCAGGTCGATGATCTGTCCGTTCGAGTTGTAGACGTAGCGACAGTCCAAGATGCAACTAGACGTGTGCGAATTGGCACCTGCTAGCTCTCCGATGATCGTCGGATTCGTCTTGTCCTCGGTCGAAACGATATTGAGGCTTCCTGTGAAGGTGTTAGGAACGATAAGCAGCTCGCCGTTGCCGTCGATGTCCTCCCGACTGAGGTAGACCTCCTGGGGCATGGCAAGCACTCCGACCATCTGGGGGTCCTCGGGGTTTGCGAGGTCGAAGATCATGATCTTGTTCTGGTCGTTGGCGTAGAACCAACCGTCGATCAGACGGCCGCCGACTCCGTCGGTAGCGATCGGGACAGAGCGGATCCACTCGACGTTGTCGGAGCTGAGCCCCCCTGCAGATGGACCGTCCAGCAACGAAAAGGTGCCGGCCGAACTAGAGGGAACGACCAGCACGGCGGTGGCCAGTGCCATCGCGATCAGTAGCGAGATCCTCTTCATGGGGCTCCTCCTAGGTCGTTGCTACCTAGGTTCGGCCCCCGGGAGCGATTCCCTCCTAAGTAAGAGGAGAGCTAGCGGTCGCTCAGGCGGCTGAAGATCGCGAGCAGGAGCATGGCGGTCAGGACCGAGCCGATCCAGGCGACGCCCTTCTGGTCACCGAAGGCCGCCTCCCACACCTTGCTCCCGATGGCGGCGCCGGCGATGCCGATGAAGATCGTGCCGAGGCACCCGACGGGGTCTGTCCGCTTCAGCAGCAGGCGAGCCAAAAGGCCCACGACCGCCCCGACGACGACCCACTCGACGATCCCCATGGACTCCATCGCCGGAATCTACGCCGCGCCGGGCCCTATGTGCAGGTTTCCAAGCATTTCGAGCGAACTCTCCAGACCAGACCTCAAACGTTGCGAAAGGAAGAGGCATGAAGCGCTACATCGTGCTGCTGATGGTCGCTGCTCTGGCGGCGAGCCTGTTTGCCCCGACCGCGGACGCCAAGAAGAAGAAGAAGCCAAAGCCCGTGCCGGTAGCTGTCGACCAGACCTATTACATCGTCTGGAACGAGGACGCCTGCGCCCTGTCTACCGCTACGACCCTCGCGAGCAAAGATGACGCTTGCGCCGACCCGTTCGCCGGTGCAGCTGGCGCCGAACTCGGCACCGGTCCGTTCGCGATGGCCGCCCTCG
This sequence comes from Actinomycetota bacterium, assembly GCA_034665745.1. GTDB lineage: Bacteria > Actinomycetota > CADDZG01 > CADDZG01 > WHSQ01 > JAXDJJ01. The sequence continues at coordinate 48,983 of JAXDJJ010000006.1, forward strand.
ATGGATTGCCGATCACGCTCGACGCGACCAAGCCCATCAAGGGCAAGATCTCAACCGAGAGCTTCATCGCTGCCAACGAAGCGCCCGTCGTGATGGGCATCGGCCAGGCACAGTTGTCGGTGAAGCTGGTCGGCACCTCGGGTGGCGAAGAGATCGTGATCGGTGAGCTGACGACGGATCCCTACACCGTGACTCCTGCGACCCAGGACTACGTCGTCGAATTCGAGATCACCCCCGCAGCAGAACTCCAGGGCAAGGTGTTCGAGGGACTCACCTTGAACCTCGAGCTCAAGGGCAACCAGATGTTCCACGGGGTCCTGCTCGCGGATGGCACCTCGACATTGACACTCGGAGCGTTCTCTCTAGCGAAGTAGGCCGTCTGCTGGGTTCGGGCCTCGCTCTGGCAGGATGCCCGGATGCCGAACACCCTTCGTACTGAGTTGGCCGACGGGGTCTTCTCGATCGTCCTAACGCGGGCCGAGGAATACAACACGATCACCTTGGATCTGCGTGACGAGCTGTCCGCAGCGATCGACGAGGGCGATGCCAACGATGACGCGCACGTGATCCTGTTGCGCGCAGAGGGACCAGCCTTCTGCGCCGGCTATGGGCTCGACTGGTCGACCGAGATGCAAGCGCAAGAGGCATCCGGGGGCCGGGTGTGGGATTCCGCCGCCGACCTGCGCGGGATCTCGAGTTTCGTCGACGTCTACATGAAGCTCTTCAAGGCATGGAAGCCGACGATCGCCGCGGTGCAGGGTTGGTGCATCGCCGGCGGCACCGACATGGTCCTGTGCGCCGACATCATCGTTGCGGGGGAGGGCGCATCGTTCGGCTACCCACCGTCGCGCGTGTGGGGCACACCGACGACCGCGATGTGGGTCTACCGGCTCGGCCTCGAGCGCGCCAAGCGCTACCTCCTCACCGGTGACGAGATCAAAGCTCCCGAAGCAGCACGCATGGGATTGATCCTCGAAGCCGTTCCGGACGACGAGCTCCAGGACCGCGCGATGGGCCTCGCGAAACGGATGGCGCTGTTGCCGACGAACCAACTCGTGATGCTGAAATTGCTTTGCAACCAAACCGTTGAGAACATGGGCCTCACCTCGTCACGGACTCTGGGCTCCCTGTTCGACGGCATCGCCCGTCACACCCAAGAGGGCCTCGACTTCGTCACACGATCTGGCGAGATAGGCATCCGCGAAGCGGTACGCGAGCGGGACGACCCGTTCGGCGACTACGGCTCGCGCAAGAAGAGCTAAGCCTCGCGTTCTAGTACCAGGTCCCCGGGCTCGAGGGGGCCGGACTCTTCGAATTCGGAGAGCAGGGTCGTCACGATCGACCGTGCGTCCGACAACGTGTTCTCGAGAGCTACCGCGGCCTTGTGCTCGTCTCCGACCTCGCGCGCCATCGCGGCCACGGCAAGGCCCTGGACGATGCTGTCGTTCATCTCCAACGCCTGTTTGCGCCGCCGATCGATCTCTCCCTGTTGATGCTGCCTGTCGCGTAGCAGGTACTCCTCGTTCCGTTTCCACACGATCAGTCCGGCGATCGTGGCTCCGAGGATGAAGAAGCCGTGGATCAACGCCCATTTGAAAGGGTGATCGATCGCCGCCGGATGGTTGTACACGCTTCCGGGATCGAGACTTCCCATCACGCCGTGGTGGATGACCACGTAAGCGATCGAGAGAAGGAACGGCGCCCACAGTTGGTAAAGCGTGATCAGGGTGACCATGACGAAGAAATGGAAATGGGCTTCGATCACGCCCCCCGACATGTGGACCAGGATCGCGGAAGCAGACAGGAGCCCAAGTGTGGCAGCGACCGCGCGCTCGACCCGCCCCACCGAGCGGATGCTCGCCACCGCGGCTAGGACGCCAACGACGCTTCCTTCCAGGATCGAATGGACCGGGCCGAAGCCTCGGTAGATCCCGAACGCGATGAGTCCGGCGGTCTGGAGCCACAGGAACACGACGAAGCCGTGGTGACGCCGCCGCCAGATGTCCTCGGGGAGAGGCTCTCCCTTCGGCAGGCGGGCGCGGAGTTGATCGAGGAGGCCGGTCTGAGAGCTCAACCCTTCACCTTTCCTGTGCCCTGTTCCTGATTCGAGGTCGCTCAAGCGAACCGACCAGCGGGAACTATTACCCACTCTGAATGGAACCAAACCGACCTGGCAGGATGCCGGGATGCCTAAGACCCCGAAGACCGCGTTCGTGCTCGGCGGAGGCGGCCGTCTCGGGGCGTGCGAGGTCGGGATGCTGCGGGCACTCCTCGAGAAAGGCATCGTCCCCGACCTGATCGTCGGAACCTCGATCGGAGCGATGAACGGGGCCGCGGTTGCGGTAGCGCCCGACCTCGCGACCATCGATCGCCTCGAGGAGATCTGGACGACCCTCGACAAGAACGAGGTCTTCTCCGGATCGGTCCTGTCGGGAGCCGCGAACCTCGTACGCACGAGGACTTCGCTGCAATCGAACCAGGCCCTCCGCCGGCTGATCGAGAACATGTTGCCGGCGAAGACGTTCGATGACCTTGCGGTTCCGTTCCAGTGCGCGGCCGCCTCGATCGAACGGGCCGCGGAGCATTGGTTCTCCGAAGGCTCCCTGGTCGACGCGATCCTCGCCTCGTGCGCGGTCCCCGGGATCTTGCCCCCGGTGAAACTGGACGGCGAGCACTTCATCGACGGGGGCATCGTCAACTCGATCCCGGTCAGTCGCGCGGTCGAGCTAGGCGCGACCGAGATCTACGTTCTGCACGTCGGCCGTATCGAGCGACCACTGAGCGCACCGAAGAACCCGTGGCAGGTGGGGATGGTCGCCTTCGAGGTCGCGCGGCGTCACCGCTTTGCCCGCGACATGGAATCCCTTCCTAAGGGGGTTATCGCGCACGTGCTCCCGTCGGGTGAGACCGAGCCGCCTCGTTACGACAGCCTCGGGCAGCTCCGCTACAAGAACTTCAAGTCCGTGGGGCGCCACATCCGCCTCGCTCACGACGCGACCGCCGCCTACCTGGAGTCCTAGATGGACAGGCTGCCGCCGAAGTGGGTCCGCCGCCTCGTCGTTGCGCCGCTGGTCTTCGTTCTCTGTCTCGCGCTGATCGCACTGTCCCCATTGTTCCTGCTTGTCGCCGCGATCGTCGACGTCTTCGCTCCGGGGAAGTGGCGAACGTTGCGCATGGTCGCGTTCGGCACCTTCTATCTGGTGATGGAAGTGATGGGCCTCATCGTGATGGTGATCCTGTGGATCCGCTTCGGCTTCGGCACGCAGTTAGGTACCGAGAAGGCGAAGGACGCGCACTTCCACTTCATGGGGCTGTGGCTCGGCCTCCAGTACAAGGCGGTCAAGAAGCTGTTCGGCTTGCGCGTGAACATCGAGGAGAGACCGACACCACAGCCGGGCCCCGTCCTCGTCTTCTGCAGGCATGCGGGGCCGGGAAACTCGCTGCTCTTGATCGGCACGATGATGCTCGCTTACAAGCGCAAGCCTCGGATCGTGATGCTGGCGAAGCTCCAATGGGATCCGCTGTTCGACACGATGGGCAACCGCTTGCCCAACCGCTTCATCAAGCATGACAAGAAGGACGCGGACCTCTACGTGAACTCGATAGGTGAGCTCGCGCGAGGCCTCGGCGATCAGGATGCGTTCGTCTTGTTCCCGGAGGGGAAGGACTTCACGCAGCGGCTGAGACTGAAAGCGATCGACTACCTGAGAGACAAGGGCTTCGACCGCCATGCGGACCGCGCCACGTCGATGCTCAACGTCCTACCGCCCCGCCACCGGGGCCCATCGGTCGCCATCACGAACGCTCCCGATGCCGACGTCGTGTTCGTCGCCCACTCCGTGTTGGAGGAGATCGGCACGTTCAAGGAGCTGTGGCGGCGGATCCCCTTGACCGACCCGATCGATGCCCAGTACTGGCGTATCCCGCCGAGCGAGGTACCGGACAATGAAGCGGACCTCATCGAATGGCTCTACGGCTGGTGGGAACGGATCGACGAATGGATCGCGGCCCACAAGCAAGAAGAGCTCGTGGCGCCATGACAAGACTTAAAGGCCCGGCCCGCGCTGTTATCTACTCCGCTGCCGGTTTCGCGTTCGAGGTCGCGTTCAGCGCTCTTCACGATCGGGCGCGCGGGAAAGAGGTGCATCTGCGCACCAGTCCATTGATGTTGCTGATCTATGCCTTGATCCTGCCCCTCTACGAGCCACTCCATGATGCGATGCGGCCCCGGGTCCCAGCGCTCGGACGTGCGGCCGTGTACGGGGTGGGTTTCCTAGGAGTCGAGTACGCGTCGGGCGCCGCGTTCCGGTCGGTGCGCGGCGAGGCACCGTGGGATTACAGCTACGCCCGGGTCCACGTCAACGGATTGATCCGTCCCGACTACTTCTTCTTGTGGGCACTGGCCGGGATGCTGCTGGAGCCTCTGCACGACCGACTGGTCGATCCCTAGACCTCGGTGCTCAGCACCTTCTTGGCGATCGCCTGGGCTTCTTCGAGGCGGGCTTCATCGACGAACAGCCGCGTGCCCTTCTCCCAGATGCTCGCGAAGTACCCGGGCTGCTTCCACCACCACGTGATCCCGGCGCCCTCGAGGCCCGCAGCGATGTCGTTCGCGTGCTCGTTCGTGAACTGCCCGAGCTGGACGGTCTTATCGGTGGTCACGCCTGGAGTATGCCGTGTGTCTATCCTGGGTTTTCGCTAACGACGGAGGGGTCATGAAGATAGGTGTGTTGGGTTCCGGAACCGTAGGCAGAACCCTTGCCGGGAAACTCTCGTCGCTGGGCCACGACGTGACGATCGGCACGCGCGACGTGGACTCACTGATGGCCCGTACCGATCCCGACCAGATGGGCAACCCGCCGTTCGCAGAGTGGAAGGAGTCGTTCCCCGACATCGCGGTCGATACCTTCGAGGTTGCTGCCCAAGGTGAGCTGCTGGTCAACGCGACCTCCGGCGGAGCGACCCTCGAGGCTCTCAAGCTTGCGGGGGCCGCCAATCTCAGCGGCAAAGTGCTGATCGATGTCGCCAACCCCTTGGACTTCTCTCGAGGGTTCCCTCCGAGCCTGTCGGTGTGCAACACGGACTCGTTAGCGGAGCAGATCCAGCGTGAGTTTCCCGAGGCCAAGGTCGTGAAGTCGCTGAACACGATGACGGCCGCCATGGTCGACCCTGGGGCAGTCGCGGGCGGCGACCACGATGTCTTCGTCAGCGGCAACGATCAGTCAGCCAAGGATCAGGTGCGCGCGCTGCTCGAGTCGTTCGGGTGGATCAACGTGCTCCACCTCGGGGGCCTCGAAACCGCCCGAGGTGTCGAGATGTGGCTCCCGCTCTGGCTATCTCTTATGGGCCCGATGGGCGGAGCGATGTTCAACCTCAAGCTCGTGAAGGCCTGAGCACTACTCGACGAGAGCGTCTTTCCTGATGCCGTAAGGGTAGAAGAAGGGGATGTACGGCTCGGGATCTCCATCCCAGTCGTACGCGGCGATCTGTTCGGGGCTTCGGCGGCCTGACATCGCGCGGAATAGCTCGAAGCGGGATGCCTTGACGGTTGCAGCGGGCTCTCCATCACCGGACGTGTAGGACTTCTCTCCGATGTCGAACCGAAGCGGCGCGAGCTCAGCGGGAGGGAGTCGCAAGCCCATCATCGCGATGTAGCCGCTCAGTGCGACCTTGATGGGGGCCGCGTCGCGGGCTCGCTCGATGTCGAGCGCACCGAAGATGTCTTGCTGATGCACGGTCGCATCGGTCAAGAGCACCCGGTCGGCGAACGGCAGGATGCCGTCGGGCCATGGCTTCTCACCTCGCATCATGGTCGCCACCTCGGTGCTGGAGGCCTTCCACTCCTGGAGCAGTTCTTCCAGCGAACGCCCCTTCCGCTCCTCGAGTTGGCCCGCGGTCCAGTCGTTCAATGTGATGACCGCGTCGGCATCACCGAAGGCTTCGAAGAATTCACGAGGGAAGTCACCGTTGATGACGTAGGTGGCATCTGCAGCTTGGTGGGCGACGATGTCCCTGATGGACCACCCGGCGGTCGCGGGGACTGGCGTCTCCAGCTCCTGGGGGTCGAGCCCTGAAACGAACTCCGAGATCTGGTCACGGAGCCCTTCGTAGAGGTCAGCGATATCGGCCATGCCAGGCAGCCTAGCGGTAGAGAACCTGCCACCCGTGGTCTTTACCCTTGACATCTAGCGCGCAAAAGGGTCGAGCAAGTACGCAGGAGCAAGGGGTCAAACCCTCATTCGGAATGAAGTGCATCCACAGTCAACTCGGCGGGTGAGGGGGCGGGATTCGACGTCTAGGTCAGAGATTAGCTAACCGGATTACCCGACGACCTAATAGTCTGAAGCAATCATGTCAGGCACGGCAAGATCAGAAGACGAATCTCGAGCCCCATACTCGGCTCTTGGTGTTCTTTGGGATGGAGCACCGCCTTTCCGCGCAGCAATCCGAGCGTTGCTGCAAATGGAAGCTGCGTCACTTCAGCGCCTAATTGAGGCGACGAGCGAATCATTAAGCCTTCCTGGAGACAGGTCCACTGAATTTGGTTTCGACGGCCCAGTTTTCCGTCTGGTTCTGCAAGCAGTTGGCACCCTGTATGACTTGGCCAATAACGAAAAGGAACCAGTCCTAGATCAATTGGCCGGGCTGGCGGAAGGTACGGACCTGGAAGAAAAGCTTACGGAGCGATTGGAGATGCTCACTCAACTCCTGGCGCCCCGAGAGGAAATCGAACTGACGGAGAGGCGAACTTTCGTAGCGCGGTCGATGCTGCCGGTCCTAGATCGCATCCAGATGACTATCGAACTGCGCCTCGCAACTGAAGAAGTGGGAGACGACCTCAAGTGGGTGCCAGTAATCACTGGTCGGTTCGGATTTGATGAACCAATCCAGGCAGGCACAGCGGTCACATTCCAACTAACCGCGACTGGTCTCTCAAGCCTTCAGAAGGTACTGAAGGACATAGAGGGACAATTTGACCAAGTTGCAGAGGAGCACGGAAACGAGCTTCTATGAAGGGAAGCGTGACTGACCCAGACACCCTCCTAGCCTTTCGAACAGCGATAGCCGGAATTGCAACAGCTGGGATTAACCTATTAGCAGTGTTGGTTCAATATGGAAAGAAGAAGTCTGAGCTCAAGAGCTTCTCTCAGATGGTAAAGAGCACTGATACTAGATATATGAAGACGCTCGATCGGCTGAGTACGGTGATTGAGACGCTGAGTAAGGACAAGAAATGAGCACTGTTCTCTTATCGTTGGGCGGGCTCGCAGTTTGTGCTGCCTTATTCGTCTTTTTTCTCCTCACCCAAGTTGACGCGAAGTTCAGCGAACAGCTATCAACTGTCCGTTCAAGGTGGCTGGAAAGTTCAGAAAGATTGGAGCAGCTTGCTGATGTCTTGGAGTCTCGGTTCGAGGAGAAACTGACTAAGGAGTCGGCAGGCCCCACTCGTGATTCCAACGTGGTGGTGGTTTATGGGCACCCGTTCTCGCGCGGAATTTGGCGCCAATTTTGGCAGAGCTGGCCAACGCAACGCAGGACTTGGAAGACGTTTGAAAAGCGCGAGTTCTCCACTAACCCTTCGCTTGTCATGGACCGCCTAATCGCCCGGGAGGCGGGTATCGCGTTTGGCCTAGCGCTTCCCTTGTCGAAGGTCGGTTACGACGCGATCGATCCAGTGATTAAGGTAGTGCCATACCCCGGTGATGCAACCGATAAGGGCATTCTGGTTTGGTTCGACACTTCAGTAGAGAATTCGAAATCAGATTTCCCAATGCAAGGGTTGAGTTCAGCAAAAGGGACATCCCTTAGCCTGGAGCCCGTTTAGAGTCCGGTACACCTACCTCACTATGAGTGAGGTGTGCTTCCGAAGCACGTGATGCATGGTCGCCGCCCCATAGCCAGAGTTCGGGCGGGACCCACAACGTCAATCGGTGCCACCGTGCGATTGCTCTTGTCCACTTTGCGTTGCCCGCTTTCGAGCGAAGAGCGATCTGATGACCGGTGGAAGGTGCTGCCTCCCAACGAAACAAAGACCTGCGATCCGTACTTGTCGGCTTCTGAGCAGGTCTTGCACCCCTCCGTTCGGAGCCCGTGGGGACATTCCTCGGTCCGGGGCGTCAATTTTGAACTCCGGACTCAGGAGGAACCTCGACTTCGATCTCTGCCCCGTGCGCTGTTTCGAAGTCATAGCAGTCCACACCATTAGCGGACGCAACATCCCGCATCTCTTCGTATCGAGTCTTTATCGGATTCCAGTCGTCGGGCTCGATGCCCACGATCCAGATCGGCATCTGGATGCCGATCGAAAGGTACGGGACAAGACGGGCCGCGGTCTCATACGTTGCCTGTCCCTGATCTGCGAACTTCATCATCTGCCGAGTGCCGGTCACGAGGACAGCGACGTTGCCGGCCCTCGAGCGATTCGCGATCTGGAACTTGAAGAAGTCCCTAAACATGCTTGCCACGTTCCCGAACTCAACCTCGACGAACACGGTGTTCTTTACGAAGTCGCCTTTCAGACTCAGCGGACCTATCGTGTCGGGCACCGTCAACCCGGTGGTCGCGATCGGCTGCGTGTTCCAGCCCCGCATGCGGAGCTCTGTCGCAAGCTGGAGGTTAAGCGTGGGGTGGTCGACAGGCATCAATAGATATTTGTGTTGGCCAGTGATCGGCACTCTCTGGCGCTTCGGTTTCTTGGGACGACCCGTATCAGTGAACGGGCCAGATTCTCTCAACGGTGGCTCGATAGCTCCGAGAACCTCGACGAGGTCGCGAAACTCGTCCCCGAAGGCATGCTCGAGAATCGTCCCAGCGTGCAAGTGGCTGCAATGCTTTAAACGCATGCCGTCCCCCACCCAAGCGAGTCGTTGGTATGACTTGGCCCTCTCATCCTATGGAGGTAGTGGTTGCTCGAGGTGCAAGAAGCAAAGAAACCGTTTGTAAGGAAGCTTCTGCGTTGGGGGAGGGCCAACCAGCGCGATTTTCCGTGGCGTCACGAGAGGGATCCGTTCCGGGTCTTGGTCGCCGAGGTCTTGCTCCAGCGCTCCAGAGGCGTCACGGTCGCTAAGGTCTACGAACAACTCTTTGGACGATGGCCCGATGCAGCTGCTCTCGCCGCGGCTGACGTGGAGGCCATAAGGGATGTGATCCGTCCGTTAGGGCTCACGAGGCGGGCTGAGCAGCTCCAGAAGCTAGCCTCACAAGTCGTTGGACTCGGCGGGGTGCCCCGGTCGGCCGAAGACATGCTTCGGTTCAGCGGTGTCGGGCGCTACGCGGCTTCTGCAACGGCGTCAGCCGTTTTCCAGCAGCGACAACCCACCGTGGATGGGACGTCGGCGCGGGTCTACAGGAGGTACTTCGGTCTGCATGGGGACCGGGACGCCCAGGTCGACGACGAGGTGTGGGAGCTGGTCGCTGCCGCTATGCCATCGGTAGGAACTAGGGAATGGAACTGGGCAGTACTGGATCTTGCGGCTCAGATCTGCCTCCCGAAGGTGCCGAGGTGTCCGGAATGTCCCCTTCAAACAGACTGCTTTGTTGGAAGGTCCCGGACTCTGGTTTCTGAGACACCGAAGACCTAGAATCCCAAGCATGTGATTCTCCTTCCAGGAAGGCGTGATGGCAGCTAGAGAGTCGAACAGTGGGCATGTGCAGCCGAGTCGTCGGGTCGCGGAACTCTTTGCCGGAGTCGGGGGATTCCGACTGGGTCTCGAGGGTCTCAACAACCCCCGGTGGCCGGGTTGGGATGGATCCGAGGGCGCCGGGTGGAACGTTGTGTGGTCGAACCAGTGGGAGCCCGGAACGAAGACCCAGCACGCGTCAGATTGTTACATGCGGAATTTCGGAGACGAGGGACACGATTGCGCTGACATAGCCGAGGTTGTCCGCTCGGCACAGAAAGGCGAGCGCGAAATCCCTGATTTCGATCTGCTTGTTGGTGGCTTTCCTTGCCAGGACTATTCGGTTGCAAAGGTTCTCAGTCAGGCAGCCGGAATACAGGGGACGAAAGGTGCCCTGTGGTGGGAGATCTACAAACTCCTTGAACTGAAGCGACCCTCGTACGTCATCCTCGAGAACGTCGATCGGCTTCTCAAGTCCCCTGCGCAGCAACGGGGTCGAGATTTCGCAGTGATTCTCTGGTGTCTGCACTCGTTGGGTTACTTCGTGGAATGGCGCGTCGTGAACGCTGCGGATTATGGATTTCCTCAGCGGCGTCGTCGGGTGTTCATCGTTGCCCAAAAAGTCGAGACGAGCGAGATGACAGAACCTCACGGTTGGTTGACTAGTGACGGCGTACTTGCACGAGCTCTGCCGGTCCAACCTCAGCTTGCGTCAACAATCTTTCGCTTGGATGACTACATTCCCCGCCGGGTCAAGCTCGTTCAGAGTGAACTCGCCGCGCTCAGTGAGTCTTTCGGGGTCGGCGACACGAAGAGCCGCTTCCTCACGGCAGGCGTGATGTGGAAAGGGGAGGTTCATACCCTTCAAGCTCAACCCATCAAGGAACCTGCAACACCACTCGGTGAGATCTTGCTACCGGTTAACCAAGTCCCGAAACAGTTCTTCATCCCGCAGGAGCAGATGGAACGGTGGACCTACCTCAAAGGATCGAAGAAGGAACCACGAAACGGGAGAGATGGGTTCACGTACTTCTATAACGAGGGGCCGGTCGCATTCCCAGAGCCTCTAGACCAGCCGTCCCGCACGATTTTGACGGGTGAAGGCGGAGTCAGCCCCTCGCGTTTCAAGCATGTGGTGAAGCAAGGTCGGCGGTACCGGCGTTTGACCCCAGTCGAGCTAGAGCGATTGAACGGTTTCCCTGATGGCTGGACCGAAGGGATGCCGGATGCCAGACGCGCTTTCATGATGGGAAATGCATTGGTCGTCGGTCTAGTTAATCGGATTGGGAAGGCGATGGCAGGGGCTAGGTAGGGGACAACGCTGGGAACCATCGTCGCGCAGTGGGCGGTGTTATTGGAGCCATCCCTCTCCGGCTTGCCATTGCTCCTCCAAATTTGACCACCGTGGCACCCGGTTTCTCCAATAGGACCGCAATCAGGTGTGCACAGGTTGTCAAATTGTTGCGCCGTCCGATTCCCCCCTTGATCCGATGGATGCCTGTTCCGGGACTCTTTCTTTCTGCCAGGCCGTAGTACTTGACGTCTTCATTGAGTGATACGGCCTCGATGAGATGAAGGAAAACGCGGACGGGGATTAGCTGCCCTGCAGCCGTTTCAACAGTGGGTGTTTGTGCCTCGATGAGAGACATCACCCTCTCGGGGGGCTCGAAGCGCCACCCGGTGTTTGCTTGAACGTGGTCGAGCATGTATGCCGCGCGGAATAAGAGACAAGCGATCAGCTCAACGGCGTCTTTCTCCCCAGCTTTCGAGAAATCCTCAATTTCTTTCCAGATCTCCCCAAAGGTCGGAGTGAAGGGGATCCTTTGATCCTTTAAGTAGGCACCCGGAAGCATGTCGTTGGGGTTGAATTTCTCACCGCTGAAGTCAAACTCCTTGCCGGGTTTTTCTACTCGAACGGAGTGAGAGTCAAACGTAGACACCACCGTGGTTTCTCGGTCTTGAAACGAGGCGCCAATCTTCCAGGCGATGGCTTCGTTGATGGCCTCCGCTCGTTGCTGCAGGCTGTTCGCACCGATATGTCCGACCGGCAGACAGAGTTCTGGAAACCTCGGATTCATCCGAAGACCATAGCCAGTTGGTTGGATTGAAGCGAGCAGTCCGGGTTCGAAGATTGCATTTCTTGTGACGGAGCCTCTGCAGGGCAAGCAAACTGCGTACAGACTGGCCGCCCCCCTTCGCAGTTCAGTTGAGGCCGGAAGACGAAGGGGAGAGATGCTTCGCAATCGCGTGGTTGTTCTTGCAGTGATTGGAGCCCTGGGGGCAGTGCCCCTGACAACACCGGACGCTTCAGCTCATAACCGAGGAAGGCACTGCACGCCGGGCTACAACCCCTGTTTGCACCCAGCTTCGGATTATGACTGTGCCGGGGGCAGTGGAAACGGTCCTAAGTACACGGGCAGAGTGCGAGTGACGGGGTCCGATCCGTACGGACTCGACTCCGATAACGACGGCTGGGGTTGCGAATAGGGCTGAAGGAAGGTGAAGGTCAGATCCATCGATCCTTCACCTCACCTGTAATGAGGTAAGGGTGCAGAAAGGCAGCCCCCAGCACATCCTTCCTGAGCGCGGAAACTACACTTCCCAACGTGGAAGAGAAGGAGGTGACCGCCGAGTCGCCATCGGGTGCCCAAGATGTAATCCAATCACTACCCAGAAAGATTTTGGATTACGTGCTCGTGACCGCAGTGGTCGGAGGAGCCACGCTGCTGCTCAAGGCTGCTTTCGTCATACCTGTTGTAAGCGTGGGAGAACCCTTTGACATCGACTCATTCAAGTACACCGTGACCGACCTTGAGTGTGGATTGGAAACTCTTGGTGAGGGCTCTTCCACCACCACAGCTCAGGGCGACTACTGCAAAATTGACTTCCAATCTGCGAACACCTCAAATGTAAACGGTCGACCATTCCATGATTGGACGCTCGTCCTTGCTAATGGGCAGCGTTTCAACGCCGATTCCCAATGGGACGGATTCTTCATGAAAGATATCTTCCCTGGCAATTTCACTGAAGGTATGGTCGCCTTCGACATTCCCGAGAACAGTCAGCCAGATCATCTTTATCTCGAAGGCGAAGTCAAGTTCCCTTTCCCCATTCGGGACCGGGTCAACGTCAGTCTCTAGGTGGTGTCCCTTTGCCAGCATTGATTTCGTCTCATTAATCATTTGCTACACCGATTCCGCCAAGGTCTCAGACCGGATGTAGTTAAGGGGCGACCATGGATTCCTCAGTGGATGAAGATTCAGTTGCCCAAGGGCCTTCCAAGCTCTATCACTACACGCGCCAGCAAGGCCTACTGGGGATAGCAGAGTCAAGCGCTATCTGGGCAAGTAAGATTCAGTACTTCAACGATCAATCGGAGTTTCATCTAGCCCTAGACCTCGCAGTTGAGCTGTGCAGAGCGGCGGGGTCAATCTTCTCGGATTCAATGATTCGAGACATCGAGTCCATGCGTTTCGCCAACATCTTTGTTGTTTCTTTGTCCGCCGAACCCGATCTCCTGAGCCAGTGGCGGGCCTATGGTGAACCGGGCGATGCCTATTCTGTCGGCCTAGATTTCGATGCGATCCAGGCGATCGCAGACCTAGGCAACTGGCAGCTTCTCGAGTGCATATATGACGCCCAGGATCATCACGATGCAGTCAGTGACCTCATTACGCGGCATCTCCAGGGTGCAGCTGACGATGGATCGGTAAGACCCAGCTTTCTTGAGGAAATATCTGCCGTGGCAGTGTCCGCGAAGCATCCAAGTTTCATGGAGGAGCGTGAGTGGCGACTTGTGTCAGGAATCATGGATGAAAAGCGTTCGCCTTTTCATTTTCGGGGAGGCCGCTACACGCTCATCCCCTATATGGAGTTCCCTGTGGCAGTCGAGACCGAGGATGGATCCGAGACAATAGAGGCCTTCAAAGAAGTAATCGTTGGGCCTTCGCCCTATCCGGAGCTAAGCATCCAATCTTGCGCAGGCATGCTCAGACATTTTGGGATCGTGGGAGACGTCAGACGCTCTGAATCAACCTTTCGAGCTTGGTAGGTCCTTACCTATCGGACCAACCTGCTTGTCCTGCTTTTCAACACGTCCGCTAGTTGCAACGGGATCGGATGTTAGTCCGTTAGATCCAACTGTCGCAACTGATACGAGATAGTCACGTCCCTGAACAATTCCCCTGAACTCGAAC
>JAXDJJ010000007.1:0-9707 GCA_034665745.1 Actinomycetota bacterium
GAAACGATCCTCGAGTCCGTCGGCAAGACCGGCAAGGCGATGGTCGTCTACGAGGACAACAAGTTCCTTGGCGTGGGGGCCGAGGTCGCCGCGCAGATCTCCGAGCACGCGCTGTTCGACCTCGACGCACCGGTCGTCCGCATCGGTGGGCCGCACGTTCCCGCCATGCCGTACGCACCGACCTTGGAGAAGTGGTTCCTTCCCGACGTCGACCGCATCGAACAGCACATGAGGAAACTGGCCGAGTTCTAGATGCCTGAAGCTCTTATCCCTACGATCAGGACCCGCGCTGATATCGAGCGCGACCTGCGTCGTGGGGCGAAGATCGGAGTTGCTCCCGGCCCCGACGCTCCGCGTCCGAGCCGGAGACCCGAATGGCTCAAGGTCAAAGTGCAGACCGGCGAGAACTTCACCGAGCTGCGCAACATCATGCGCGAGCGCGGCCTCCATACGGTGTGTGAGGAGGCCGCCTGCCCGAACATCTACGAATGCTGGGAGTCGCGCGAGGCAACGTTCCTCCTCTGCGGTGACCTCTGCACGCGCAGGTGTGGGTTCTGCGATGTCATGACGGCGAAGCCGCAAGCGCTGGATCCCGAGGAGCCCGCCAAGATCGCCGAGGCGGTCCGCCTGATGGGCCTCAAGTTCGCGGTCATCACGGGTGTTGCCCGGGACGATCTCGATGATGGGGCGGCAGGCCACTGGGCCCAGACGGTCACTGCGGTGCGCGAGCAGATGCCGGACTGTGGCATCGAGGTCCTCATCCCCGACTTCAAAGGCCGCAAGGAGCACCCTCGCGAATCGCTCGCGACCGTCATCGCTGCGGGGCCAGATGTCCTCGCCCACAACCTCGAGACCGTGCGACGACTCCACCCCAGCATCCGACCCGGCTTCGGTTACGACGCAAGCCTTGAGTTGCTGAAGTGGGCGAAGGAGTTGCGTGCCGACCAGGTTACGAAGTCGAACCTCATCGTCGGGATGGGGGAGACCGAAGCCGAGGTCTACGACGCAATGCGCGATCTCCGTGCGATCGGTTGCGATGTCTTGACGATCGGTCAGTACCTGCAGCCGAGCGTTGCGTGGCACCTTCCGGTCGACCGTTGGGTCCACCCGGACGAGTTCGCACGCTTCAAGGCGTTCGGCGAGAACGAGCTCGGGTTCGCATGGGTCGAGTCCGGCCCCCTCGTGCGTTCCAGCTACCACGCAGGCAAGCAGTACCGGAGCGCGAGCGCCCGTCTCGCCGGTTAGGAGCGTTCCGATCCGCGCTGCTGCTGTTCTCGTCGCGGTGTTGATGCTCGGTTCGTGCGGTGGGAGCACCGGGAACAGCGCTCAGCCTTCTCCGACCCCTTGTCCTTCCGTTACGCCCGGGGCCGTCGACGAATCGCTGATCCCCAAGGATGTGCCGATCGAGCTCTTGGGTGACCTCGTCGCGACGAAGGTGAAGAACGGCTTCCTGACGGTGGATTCATTCACGACAACTCAGATCATCGAGCTCGATCCACAGTTCCAGCGCGACCTGCTGGCCAACGGCTACCAGATCGTGAGCCACGACAACGAAGGCTTCGAAGCCGAGATCTTCTTCGCGAAACATGGCGGGACCACCGGGGTCTTCAGCCTGCACGACTACCCGTGCCGCAAGGGAACCGTTCGCCTCAAGCTCGTCTACGGTTCGAAAGAGCTGCAACGGAGATAACCGGCAGTACCATCGGAAAACGGCTGTTCTGGGAGTGCGGATGAAGGTGGAGCGATTCAAGACGTCCTTAGTCGTCGGCGTCGCGCTCGCCCTTGTGGCCACGATCGTTGCGGTGGCCCAGGTGCTCCCCGAGGAATACCGGACCCCTCAAGGCACGAAGCTCCGTCCGGCCGGCACCCAGATCGATACCTCCCGGGCCCCAACCGGGGTCGATGTCTCTCCCGACTCTCAAACCGTCTTTGCCATCAACAGCGGCCCGTTCGAACAGAAGCTCGATGTCGTTGACGCCAACACCCTGACGAAGACCGCAGCGACCTCCACCGACCTCTTCATGGGCGTGGTTGGCGACAATCAAGGCAACATCTGGACATCGACGGGTTCGCGCAACCGCATCTTCCAGTTCAAGTACGAGGGGGCCGCGGCCGCCGATGCTCGGTCGGTGGGGATCCTGCCCGGCACACCGAACGAAGGCATCCCCGCGTACGGATACCCGGGCAACCTCGAGGTATCCGACAAGCAGGTGCTCTACGTCGCGGCAAGCATCTCGATGCCACAGAGCTACATCCAAGAGGTCGATCCCGAAGCGCGCCCGTGCCCGGGTGGCGCACCGGCGAAGGAGCCGATCTGTTCGGCGATCAACATCATCGATGTGTCGAGCCCACATGAAGAGGCATCTGCCTACTCGGTGCATCTTGTGCCCGTCGGGCGTGACGCGTACGGGATCGCATTGAACGAGAAGGCGAAGAAGGTCTACGTCTCGAACTGGGCCGACGAGACGAACCGCAAACGTGGGCGGGGCAAGGGCACCATCTCGGTGGTCGACATCTCCGAGTCGGGCAAAGAGCGAGAGGTCCAGGTCGTGCCTGTAGGCCATCACCCGACCGGCCTCGCCTTGTCTCCCAACAACAGGAAGCTTGTCGTGGCTAACTCCGCCGACGACACGATCACGGTCATGCGCTTGAGCCGGGATGGGATCGTGTCCAGCAAGCACACGTTGTCGGTCCGGCCCACCCGAGGCTCACCACGCGGAACCACACCTCTTGCGGTTGCGTGGGGGCCGAACAACTTGCGGATCTTCGTCGCGCTCGCCGGCGTCAACGCGATCGAAGTCCGCAGAGCGAACGGAACCCGGATCCCGCGCACGGTCAAGATCGGTGAAGGTCAGAACGCGACCTCGGTCGCTTCTCCCGGCACCTACCTTCCAACAGGGTGGTACCCGAGCGCCCTGGAAGCAGCGACCCATCCCGAGGGTGAGGGCATGCGCTTGTACGTCACGAACCTCAAGGGGATGGGGGCCGGCCCGGGCGTCAACGGGGGAGCGGTCGGTTCGACGACCGGTTCCCGCCCGCAAGGGAGCCTGTCGGTCATCACCCGACCACCACCCGGCCCCGAACGCCGCGGGTTCTACGGCAACTGGACCGCTACGACGATCGAGAACAACAACTGGCTTCCACTGTTCGATCCCCGCGTTGCAAGCGCGGGCCACGATCCCTGCATGCCTGCGCCGTTGCCCGATGGTTCGAAGACGTTCAGCAAGGTGTTGTGCGATCTGCACAAGGGCAAACTCGATCGCCGGCAATTCCACGTCGTGTACATCGTCAAGGAGAACAAGACATTCGATCAGTACTTCGGCGACCTGGCCACGACGGTGCCGGACGCGGACGCCGACCCGGAATGGATGCTCTACGGCGATGGCATCACGACCAACCAGCACAACCTTGCCGAGAGCTACACGATCATGGACAACTTCTGGGCGGACTCGGAAGCCTCGACCACCGGTCACAGCTGGACGTCTGCCGGTTATGCGACCGAATACGTTGAGATCACGTGGAACACCGAGTACGACGAAGGCCTGCGCGGCAAGCGCGGCTCGGGCCGCTATCAGGGCCAGATCGGCAACCCAGACGAGGATCTCCAGGACGAGAATGTTGCAGAGACGGAGAGCCAGCTCTTCGAGCCTGCCGAGCGCCTCGTTGACCTCTTCGCGGAAGACGAGCTCAACAAGAGTGGCGCGACCTATCGGATCTATTCGGACGATGTAGAGGAAGACTCCGAAGCCGTGAAGTGGCGCGTTCCTCTCGCTCTGTGGGGATTCGGTTCGTCGGCGGTGCACCACGGCCGCGATCTCGACTTCCCGGACACCGACCGGGCCCGGATGTTCATCGAGGGCAAGACGATCTCGCACGCGTGGGGCGCATGTGGGTTCATCCCCGATCCCGACAACTGCGGCAAACCCCCGCCCGAGACCTACCTGCAAGAGATCAAGTTCGAACCCGAGGATCGCGAGAAGTTCACCCTCAACGCGTGGACCGAGCACTACGACGCGTGTCGAAGCGATGGAAAGAGTGATGGGTTCTGCCAGCGCGAGATGCCGAACTTCCTTTACGTGTCGTTGCCGGTGGACCACACCCTTGGCTTCAACCCCGAGATGCCCACGCCGGAATCCATGGTCGCCGACAACGACGACGCGGTTGGCATGATCATGGATGCACTGTCGAAGTCACCGTTCTGGAAACGAACCCTGGTAATCATCACCGAGGACGACACCCAAGCGGCCGGCGACCACGTCGACGCGCACCGCACCTTCCTGTTGACGGCAGGTGGTCTCTCTCGAACCATGGGTCAGGACGATCTGGCGTCCCACCAACTCGCGAGCTTCCCCTCGATCCTAAAAACGGTCGAGGTCATGTTCGGCCTTCCACCACTGACGATCTACGACCGCTCCGCGGTGCCGTTGCACGATGTCGTGGTCAAGAGCCTCGCGGACGTGAACAGCGCGGAGTACACGTTCGAGCCGAATCCGTTGCCGTTCTTACTGAATCCTCCAACCGGGATGCTGGCAGAGATCTCACAACAACTCGACTGGACCTTGGACCAGACCGATCCATTCGTGTTGCGCGACCTGCTCTATGCGGGGATCAAGGGGTGGCCGCTACCGAGGGCAACGGCCGCGCTCGCCGACCACAACTAGGCGAGACTTCCCGGGTGAGTAAGGCCCAGCGCTTCTCCGCGCGAGACATCGCGTGCCTTGACGCCCTTGCCCGGGCGATGCTGCCTGAAGGCTTCGAGTTGCCGGGTGGCGGTCAGGCCCAGGTCGCGGAGCGGCTCGAAGAACAGACCTCGTATCTCACTCCACGGGTCATCGCTAGATTGCGAGTGATCGTTCGTTTGTGGGAATGGGCTCCACTGCTCTCACGGGAGCGGCGGTCATACAGCCGGCTCGATCCCATCTTTCAGGTCGGGTGGTTGGAGCGTGCCTACCGCTCGCGCTTCCCGATCCGTCGCCTCCACGTCGCGGCCCTCAAGCAGATCCTGTTCCTCGCGTGGGCTTCGGTCCCCGAGGTCGAGGATGCCCTCGGCTACGACTACCGCTGCCGTCGAGACGAAGACGTGCACGGGAGCGAAAGGGCGACGCCCCCATCCGATCCGGTGGATCCAGGGCCCGAGCCGGCCGACTACTTCAGACCGGGACCTGCATTCACGTCCGGAGCGGTCCCCGAGCGGCTTCTTGCCATCCGTGACTTCGAGATCCGGGGTGACACCGCCTTGGAGACCGAGTCGTGGCCCGACCTCGGCGACGGTGCGCGCGAGCGATGCGATGTCGTGATCGTGGGTTCCGGTGCGGGCGGAGCGGTCGCCGCCGCCACCCTGGCCGAGCGCGGCTTGTCCGTGATCGTCGTGGAAGAGGGCCAGCAGGTGCGAGCGGAGGAAGACTTCGTAGGTCCTCCGTTCGAACGCTTCCAGCGGTTCTGTCGCGACAACGCGACGACCCAAGCGTGGGGGACACCCCCGATCCCGATGCCGATCGGCAAGGTCGTCGGAGGCACGACGGTCGTCAACTGCGGGACCTGTTTCCGCGTGCCGTCACAGATCCTGGCGCGCTGGTCGAGCGAGTTCGGTATCGATGGTGCCGGGCCGGACGACCTCGCACCCCATTTCGAGGCCATCGAGGATGCCCTCAACGTCAGGCCTGTGCCGTGGCCGTTGCTAGGACCGAACGGAACCGCTGCGTACAAGGGCTCGTCGGCTCTCGGTTACTCGGGCGGTCCCTTGCTGAGGTGCATCACCGATTGTCACGGCTGCGGGCAGTGCATCTTCGGCTCGCCGACGAATGCCAAGCAAGCGATGCACATCTCGTATCTGCCACGCGCATGGCGCGCCGGTGCGCGCATCCTCTCGCGCTGTCGCGCGGACCGGGTCGTCGTCGAGAACGGTCGGGCGCGCGGCGTCGAGGCCACCCTTCTCGGCCCCGACGATCGCCCAACGGGAACCATCCGGATCGACGCGGCCCAGGTCATCGTGAGCGCCGGTGCGATCCACTCGCCGGTGCTGTTGAAGACGAGCGAGGTGCCCGACCCATCCGACACGACGGGCCGCAACCTCCGCATCCACCCAGCTACTGGTGTCGGCGGTGTGTTCGAAGGCTCCGACCCGATGTGGAAAGGCACGTTGCAGAGCTACTTCGTCGACGAGTTCTTCGAGTCACACGGCCTGATGTTCGAGGCGACAAGCACGGTCCCGGGCATCGGCGCGGGCTCGGTACCCGGGATCGGCGGCCAAGCGATGACGGAACTCGCCGGGTTCAAGAACCTAGCCACGCTTGGGTTCTCGCTTGCCGACACGTCGACCGGCCGGGTCCGCCGGATGCCGAACGGTGAGGTGGTCGTGACCTACAAGCTCAACGCTGCCGATACCCACCGGATCGGTTTCGGTCTCGCGACCGCGGCCGAGATACTCCTTGCGGCGGGAGCCTCACGTGTCTATCCCGGCCTCCCCGGCATCGAGTCGATCTCCGCGCGTGAGGACCTCGCGCAACTCCGCGAACGCCCGTTGTCCTCGGCCCAGCTCCGCTTGACCGCGTTCCACCCGATGGGGACCGTGCGTATGGGGGCCGACCCGGCCTCGTCTGCGGTCGACTCCGTTGGGCGTCATCACCATGTGGCCAACCTGTGGGTCGCCGACGGGAGTACCTTTCCAACGTGCGTGGGCGTCAATCCTCAGCTCACGATCATGGCGTTCGCCAAGAGGACCGCGGAAGCAGTGGCTGCAACCGCTTAGGAGGTTTCGATGGAGCTAAGGAATTCGGTAGGGATCCTGACGGGAGCCTCGCGCGGCATCGGGGCCGAGCTAGCCGACGGTCTCGCGCGCAAGGGAGTGAACCTCGCGCTAGCCGCGCGTTCGAAGGATGACCTCGAGCAGGTCGCCGAGAAGGTCCGTGCGCGCGGCGTCAAGGTGATCGCGGTGCCAACCGATATCGCGAACCGCGCCGAGCTCGAAGAGCTGGTTGCGCGCACGAAGGAGGAGCTCGGTCCAGTAGATCTACTCGTCAACAACGCCGGGCTCGAGATCGCCGGTTACTCGCACGAGCTTGATCCCGAGGCGATCGATCAAGTCATCCAGGTGAACCTGACATCGTTGATCCAGCTCACCCGCATGGTGATCCCCGAGATGATGCAGCGACACCGCGGCCACGTCTGCAACATCGCGTCGGTCGCCGGCAAAGTAGCCCGGCCCTATGCCACGGTGTATTCGGCGACCAAGCATGGAGTCGTCGGGTTCTCGTGGTCGTTGCGTGCGGAGTTGGCCGAGCACGGCGTCGAGGTTTCGGTGGTGTGTCCGGGTTACGTCGGCGATGTCGGCATGTTCGCGACGCGCACCGAGGGACTCCGTGTCGGCAAGCCGCCTTCGGCCCTCAAGGCCGTTTCGGCCGGCGATGTCGTCAAGGAGACCTTGAAGTCGATCGAGGACAACCGGGCAGAGTTCATCGTCGGTCCCCTGATGATGAAGATCGCCGATGTCGCTCACGCGATCTCGCCAGACTTCGCCATGAACGTTGCCCGCAAGAGTGGCTCCTACCGCTACGTCAAGAAGGAAGCAACGGGCGATTAGAGCTGCAGCCTTCCTACTCATCTGTGTGCTTCTCGCGTCGTGCAGCTCCGGCTCGGATGGCAAGCCCGACGCGGACCCCACGAAGCTCTCGGGCACATGCGGCCTTCCAACCCCCGAACCGACGCGGGACGAATCCTTGGTGCCCGATGGGTTCCTCCCCGAGGGGGCCGAGATCTCGAATGCTCAAGCCGAGCGTGGGGGATTCCTCACCGCGATCAACGTGCGGCTTTCGGTCGCTCAGGCCCTCAAGTTCTACAAGGCTGCGGTCAAGGAGGCCGGCTACAAGATCATCAACGCCGATAACGAGGGCTTCGAGGCCGAGATCTACCTCAGGAAGGCCAAGCGCCTGGCGGCCATCCAGATCCGGACCTCGACCTGCGATGACCGCAGCATCGTCTTCATCAACGAGATAGTCCCGGATGCCTAGGTGGCCCCAGATTCACGGGCGCACAAATGCCTTTCTTGCCTCCGGGCCTGGGTATCATCCCCACAGACAAGCGACCCCTTTCCTAGGAGGAAGGTCTAAGACATGACGTACGTCATCGCGGAGCCCTGCATCGGAGTCAAAGACCGGGCGTGCGTGGACGAGTGTCCCGTCGACTGCATCTACGAGGGCGAAGACCAGCTCTTCATCCACCCTGAGGAATGTGTCGACTGTGATGCGTGCCTTCCCGCGTGCCCTGTGGACGCCATCTTCCCAGCCGACAACGTGCCATCCGAATGGACGAGCTTCACAGCGCTGAACGTCTCGTGGTTCCAAGATCACCCCGACGCATCTGGTGGCGCGATGGAGAGCCCCTACGCGCCTGCCGAAGAACGCGGCGAGTAACCCCGAGCGTCTACCTCCCGATCCACCTTCTGGGTGGCGCGCCCTGCTCGGACGCAAGATCACGATCCGCTATGCCCTCGCGGGTGATCCCGACCATCCATTCTCCGAAGCGATAGGTGTCATCTCGGGGGTCTCGGATGGCGATGACCCGACTATCACGATCATGGGCCGCGACGGTGCCATGACCGAGGTGCGCTCCTCCGATGTGCTGCAGGGAAAGGTCTTTCCTTAGGGGCTCTGCGTTCCGGGCGGTCAGTCGCCCATCGCGAAGACGCCGCCGCTGTAGGTGGTCGAGCGAACTCCGTCCTCGTAGTCGAGGCTGAACTCGAAGCCGCGCACCGCTTTTGCCTGGGTCGTTCCCCGGTAGTTGATCGAGTGCGTGAACTTGCCAGCATTGAGCATCGAGTAGTCCATCATCAATGCGAAACGGCCCTTGTCCATCCCCCAAGTCATCCAGCTCCCCGCTCCGTCCAAACAGGTGAGGGCGTGAGGCCGAGGCACATCCAGGGGCAGCGTGTTCTCCGTCAAACACGCGTCAACTTCGCCCTCACTAGCCTCCTTCGGAGTCTCGATGATGAGCCCGATGAGGGAGATGCCCATTCCGGAGAGCGGGTGGGAAGTGACGGCCGAGTACAGGGGACGAACGGTCTTGTCGTCGACGTAGGGGTCAAGATCACTGACCGAACCCTTCATGGGATCGCCCAAGAGCAAGGACGTCCTGCCTTTCAGCCCATCGAGGTTGATAGTGGCTGCGACATGGTTCGTGGCCGAAGAGTCATCGACGAAAACGAACAGGTGATAGTCACCGGCGGGCAGCTCCATCGTTTCTGCCTTCTGATCATGGGCGCTCCCGGTGGTCGCGAACTCCAGAGGAGGGTGGTTGCAAGGAAGGTCGGCGCATGTGGCGACCTGCATGGCGATGATTTCGGCTCCGTCTTCTTTAGCGTCCTGCTTGAGAGCGATCCCAGCGAACCCAGCGCTCGAGCGGATCTCGATCGACTTGTTGAAGAAGGCCTCAGTTGAGATGGTGGCCATCCGGGGGATGCGCACCTTGATTGAACTGGAATGGAACGTGCTCACCTTCGTTACTCCAGCAAGCTTTGGGACGTATGGCCCCAGTAACTTCCCTTCTTCGGCCGACGCAGTGCCCACGAGCGCGCAGAGCATCACCGCGACCAGTGCGATCGCCGATGTCTTCTGAGCAACTCGAAGCGAGACCCGTTTCATGCCTTGAAGGGTTCGGCGAAGCATGCCTCTGACCTGCTCGTTTCTTTCTTGATTGCAGCTGGGCGGCGCTAT
>JAXDJJ010000008.1:0-24165 GCA_034665745.1 Actinomycetota bacterium
CACGAAGGAGATGTCCAAGACTCACCCCATCACTCTCGTGAACTCGGTCAACCCGTTCCGCATCGAGGGTCAGAAGACCGCGTCGTTCGAGATCGTCGAGGCCCTTGGGCGTGCCCCGGACCTCCACGTCATGCCGGTCGGAAATGCAGGGAACATCACGGCGTACTGGCGTGGCTACAACGAAGCGAAGGCGTTGGGCTGGTGCGACTCGCTGCCCCAGATGCACGGGTACCAAGCAGAGGGGGCGAATCCGATCGTCCGTGGCGAGATCGTGGCCGACCCAAAGACGATCGCAACTGCGATCCGCATCGGTAACCCGGCGTCGTGGTCCGGTGCTACCGAGGCGGCCGGCTCATCCGGCGGCGGCATCTATTCGATCCGGGACAAGGAGATCCTCGAGGCTTACCGCTCGCTGGCACAGGAAGGCATCTTCGTCGAGCTGGCATCGGCCGCCGGAGTGGCGGGATTGCGACAGATGAAGGCGCAGGGAACCGTCCCAGCCGGTGCAACGATCACATGCGTGTTGACCGGCCATGGATTGAAGGACCCGGACTGGGCCATCGCGGGGGCACCCCGCCCGAAGCTCGTCCCGGCCGAGATCGGCCCGATACTCTCCGAGCTTGATCTTGGATGACACCGCGGAGACGACGATGAGTGAGCAGGTCCAGACCACCGAGCGGACAACGAACGGCAAGGCGATCGGGTCCGTGATCATGGGCGTCATCGGCGTAACAGGATTTCCTTTCGTTGCATCGATCGTTGCGATCGTCCTCGGGCACATGGCGCGCGACGAGATGAAGACCGACGGCAAGCAGGGCCACGGCTTGGCCCTCACGGGGATCATCCTGGGCTGGATCGGTGTCATCGTCCTCCTCGTGTTGATATTCGTGTTCGGGTGGTTCGTCACGTGGGCGAAGGTCAGTAACTGATGTCGGCGGCGGTTCGGGTTCGGATCCCGGCGACGGTGGCCAACCTTGGCCCCGGATTCGACGCGTTGGGTGCTGCGATCCGGATGCACCTCGAGATCGAGATCGAACCCCGTCGTGACTCGATCGAGGTCATGGTCGAAGGCGAGGGCGCCGACACCCTGCCTCAGGACGACACGAACCTCGTGATCCGCGCGATGAACACGTTCTTCGATCACGTCGGACGGCGTCCCCCTGGATATTCGGTGCGCGTGAAGAACCCGATCCCTCTAGCTTCAGGACTGGGCTCGTCCGCGGCGGCAGTGGTCGGTGGTTTGTTCGCTGCACGCGCGTTGACGGGCCGGACGGTTGCCCAGTCGGAGATGGTGCAACTCGCAACATCCTTGGAGGGGCATCCCGACAACGTCATGCCCGCTCTTCTTGGCGGCCTGGTCGTTTGCTACCGCGCGGTTCCCGGAGACGAGCTTCGCTACCTTCGTCTTGATCCGAGCGATCGGCTCGTTCCGATAATCGCCGTGCCCCGTGCCGGCTTCTCCACCGCGGAGGCGAGGAAGGCGTTGCCCGATGACGTGAGCTTCGCCGATGCGCAATTCACGGCCGCGCGCGCAGGCCTGTTAGTCGCGGCGCTAACCACCGGCGCAGGCGCGGACGTGCTCGCCGACGCGATGGACGACCGCCTCCACGAACCTCACCGACTGAAACTGATGCCCGAGACGTCTGCGGTTCATATGGAGATCAAGGATGCCGGGCTACCGGTGTCCCTTGCAGGCGCCGGTCCATCTCTATTGATCGTCGTTCCGCGGCCCGAGGCCGCAACGCGCGCCGAGCAGGTTCGGCGCATCTGCCGCGCACGCAACGAAGGCTGGCGCGTGTTCGTGAGTGAGTGGGAACCCTTGGGAGCGCGAGGCGAGTAATGCGGACCGGTTGTCACCGGTCCTGTTGCTAAGCCGGTGTCGGCGAGCCGACACATGTCTTAGTAGTTACGCCTTGATCTCGATCTGGGCGTACATCCCGAAGTGCACAGGACAGAAAGCGTCGTAGATCCCAGGTTTCACGATCGAAGTAAGGACGATGGCCTTCTCCCCCTGCGTGCATAGACGTTTCGAGTTGAACAGCGGACGGCCATTGCGCTTGCGCTTGAAAGACGTGAGTTGGTGGCAGTTCGCGACGTCGCCGTTGTCGAGGTTCGTGAGCTCGATGTCCTGACCACGCTCGATCTGGTAGGGGACGCCGACCAACTCACCGTTCTGTTCGACAGAAGTTCCGGGGAAGAAGATGCCGTTCGACAAGGGGGTTCCGCCCCCGACGAACATGGGGGCCGGAGCCGGAGCAGCGGACGCGCCGGCGGTTGCCATCCCCGAGGGGAGTGCAACGAGCGCAGCGACCATCAGCAGGAGCAGCTTCCTCATGCCGTAAAGGTTCTCCGGCCCCCAGACCCCTCCTGCGGCGGGAAGAGAAAGGCCCCGGCGGGAAACCGGGGCCTTTCGGACATCTTGGTGACTAACTGCGAACCGTGCCCGTTTCCGAGTCGGTCGTGGGGGTCGAAGTCGTTGCCGGGGCCGTGGTGGTCGCAACCGGCTGGTCCCTTAGGTCCACCTGGCGCTCTGCGACGACCGCGGGAGCCTCATCGAGAGTGCGACGTTCGAGCTTGGTGTGCCAGCGCGCTCCAAGGGCTCCGCCGATGGCACCGCCCAGGAACATCGCTGCCAACGCGGCGATCGAGATCGTCAGGCCCCAGTCGACGACGAAGTCGTTCTCCAGAGGCAAACGGTTCGTCGAGAACGGAAGGTTGAGGTTCGCGGTCGCGCCAAGCGAGGCAACCACGGCCCCAACGAGGGCCGCAACGATGATCGCGATGAACGGCACGAGCATCCCGTTGGCGACACCGGCGCCACGTGACATGCGGCCGGCCGTGTATCCGCCCCAGAAGTAGGCGATGAATTGAGCGACCACGAGGACGATCCCGGCCCCGATCCCCGCCTGAACCGCAGTGGTCGTCACGTCGGTGGCGGTCACTCCGATGGCCGTAAGCACGCCGCCGACCAGAGCCGAGAGCAGGAACATCGCTCCGAACGCAACGACGACACCGGTCAGGATCGCACCGCCGGAGATTCCGCCCCGGGCATCGATCACGGTCCGACCTCTATATGTGGTGGTCTCGGTCTTGGAACCAAACATGTGGTCCTCCTCAGGTAGACGCCTTGCTTCCTTTAGGGTGCCCATCGGCGGGCTTTTCCTAACCTTTCCAGGCTGTCTCCGCCCCCTCCCAGGAGAGCGAGATCCGGTTAGTTGTAGTCGTAGATGGTGAGCACTACCCCCCCGTGATCGAGGGTGCCCTCGACGAGCTCAGAGGCCGCGGGCATGAGGTCCTGGCCGCAGTTCTGGCGGGCGGCAAGGAGAAGCTTCCGGCCGGCGGGTTGGACAAACTTGCGGGGACGAAGTTGGTGGTCGATGACGACCCACGGCGCGCCTTGGACACGGCGTTGACCCGTTTCGAGCCCGACGCCGTGATGGATCTGTCCGACGAGCCGGTCCTCGATTACCGGAAGCGCCACGAGCTAGCGTCGATCGCCCTCGCGCGCGGAGTCATCTATCAGGGGAGTGACTTCGAGTTCCGGCCCCCGCCGCGGCCTCACCTGGCGACCAAGCCTTCGATCGCGGTGGTCGCGACCGGGAAGAGGACCGGAAAGACCGCGGTGAGCTCGTTCATCGCTCGGACCCTGGTCGAGAGTGGTCGTCACCCGGTCATCGTCGCGATGGGGCGCGGGGGCCCCGCCGAGCCAGAAGTGATGAGAGGGGACCAGGCGAGCTTGGATCCTCACGAGCTGCTCGCGATGGCCGACCAAGGCAAGCAC
This sequence comes from Actinomycetota bacterium, assembly GCA_034665745.1. Taxonomy (GTDB): domain Bacteria; phylum Actinomycetota; class CADDZG01; order CADDZG01; family WHSQ01; genus JAXDJJ01. Next base: position 3,782 of record JAXDJJ010000008.1, read on the forward strand.
GCAGCATCCGACTTCATCGAAGACGCGTTGCTCGCTGGTGTTCCCACGGTTGGCTGCAGAAGGTGCGGGGGTGGGATGGCCGGAGCTGTGGACATCTCGAACGTGCCGCAAGGGGTCGAGATGGCCAACGATCTGCCGGGCGACATCCTCATCTTCGAAGGTTCGGGGGCCGCGTTCCCACCGGTTCATGCCGATGTCACGGTCCTAGTGGTCCCTGCTTCGGTGCCCCCTGAATTCGTCGGCGGATATATGGGTCCATATCGCCTATTGCTCGCGGACTTCGCCGTAGTTACAATGAGTGAGAACCCCTTCGGTTCCCCCTCGCAGGTTTCCACTCTCTCTTCCCTTATCCGCAATGCATTCCGGATAGATAGAGGTGGATCCCCGAAAGAGATCGAAGTAGTTCGGACCGTATTTCGTCCCGAGCCCACCGAACCGGTCGTCGGTCGTGATGTGTTCGTCACCACGACAGCACCCGAGGCGGTGGGGGACTCCCTTAGAGAACACCTCGAGGACGAGCACAAGTGCCGGGTGGTCGGGATCAGTCATGCGCTGTCCGACAGGGCGAAACTCACTCACGACCTCGCCGGTTTGAAGGAGGCGGACACGTTGTTGACCGAGATCAAGGCTGCAGGGATCGACGTTGCGACGCGCGCCGCCCTCGAAGCAGGTCTGAAGGTCGTCTACCTAGACAACGTGCCCAATGGGGTCGAGCAAGACGACCCTGCGGGGATGGCCATCAAGGCCGCCCAGCTCGCTGATGAGAGATTCGATGGCTGAGAAGCGTCGCAAGCACATCTTCATCTCCGAGCAGGAGCATGGGCTCCCGTATTCCAAGGGCCTCACAGCGTCATCCCTGATGGCGACGGGCCTAGGCCCCGGGCGAAGCTACGCGGTCGCCAACACCGTCGAGCAAGAGCTCATCGCGCTGGGTGAGGCCCGGGTGTCGGCCGAGCGCCTCCGTGACATCACGCTTGATGTTCTAAGGCGGGAGGCCGGTGACAAGTACGCCGAAGCGTTCATCAAGTGGCAGTCCGTTGCCGAGCTCGACATCCCCTTGATCATCCTGATCGGTGGTGCCACCGGCGTAGGGAAATCGACCATCGCAACCCAACTCGCAACTCGTCTGGGCATCACCCGTGTCGTTTCCACCGATGCCGTGCGACAGGTCCTTCGCAGTGCCTTCACAAAAGAGATGTTTCCAACCTTGTACGCATCGTCGTTCGAGGCAGGCGAGGCCGTTCGCCAACCGATCCCACACTCGGGTGACCGCTTGATCATCGGCTTCCGCGAGCAAGCAGCTGCGGTTGCGGTCGGCGCCCAAGCGCTGATCGATCGCGCTATGGAAGAAGGAACCGACATCATCATCGAAGGTGCGCACCTCGTACCTGGTTTCCTCGAGGGCGTCGAGAGCGAAGACGCGGTGATCGTCCCGTTGCTCGTAACGATCGAGGACGAGGAGCTCCACCGGAGTCACTTCTATCTCCGTGCGCGCGAGCCGCGCGGTCGGTCGGGCGATCGCTACCTTGCAGCTTTCAAGCAGATCAGAAGGATCCAGAAATACATGATCAATTCAGCCATGATGCGCGAGGTCCCGATCGTCGAGCACGATGATCTCGACACGACTCTGTCGCGGATCATCGACCAAGTCATCGCGAAGGCTCTCGAAGCGGTGGGACGGGGAGCCGTCGTAAGCGACAAGGAGTCACCACTTCTCGACCAAGCGGTCGAGGTCATCGGCAAACAACGCAACGGAGCAAAGGAGAGCGCGCAACATGAAGTTATTTCTTGATTCCGCAAACCTGGACGAGATCCGGGAGGGAGATCGGTGGGGCGTGCTCCGCGGAGTCACTACCAACCCAACCCTGATCTCCAAAGAGAAGAGTGACTTCCTACCGCTGGTGAAGGAGATCTGTTCGATCGTCGACGGGGACGTGTCTATCGAGACCGCATCCGACGACACCGAAGTCCTTGTCCGTCAGGGCCACGAGATCGCCCAGATCGCCGACAACGCGGTCGTGAAGATCGCGTTGACCCCGAATGGACTCGCCGCGGTGCGCAAACTGACCGACGAGGGGATCAGGGTCAACGTCACCTTGTGCTTCACGGCTTCGCAGGCCATCCTGGCCGCCGAAGCTGGTGCCAGCATGATCAGCCCGTTCTTGGGTAGACTTGACGATGTCGCAACCGACGGGCTCCGGCTCTTGTCGGATATCTGCGAGATCTACGCCTCTCAGGGTTACTCAACCCAAGTCCTAGCCGCAAGCCTTCGCCATCCGGTACACGTGGTCGAGGCGGCAAAGATGGGCGCCGATATCGCAACGATGCCCTTCAAGGTGTTCGAGATGCTGGTTAAGCACCCCTTAACCGATGCAGGTTTCGACAGATTCATTCAAGACTGGGAGAAGGCGAAGCCGCACCTAGGCGAGCTACTTCCCTCTATGCAGGAGGCATGACCTTGGCAACACAAGATCGTTCGGCACTCGAAGGTAAAGGAGTCGCCGAGCTGAAAGAGATAGCGAAGTCACTCGATCTCAAGGTGACCGGTCTGAAGAAGGCCGACATCATCGAGAAGATCGCGGGTGGCTCCAAGAACGGCTCGTCCACTCCGAAGCGTGAGGCCGCCCCATCGCGGGAGACCAAGACCGCTCCCACGCGCGAGGCCGCTCCTTCTTTCGAAGCAGCGACGAACGGTGACGCACCCGCGTCCGGCGTTCGTGACGAGAGCGCGGTCGACGACCGCGACAACAGAGACGATCGCAATCGCAACCGTCAGCAACAGCACCGTCCCCAGCAAGGTGGCAACCGGGGGCCGCGCCAGCGGGAGAAAGCCGAACCGCAAGGACGTGGCGGCAGTCGCAGGCGTCGTCGTGGCCGCGGAGCCAGCGGTGGTGGCGGTGGCGGCGGTGGCGTTCCGGCCTACATGCGCGACGAGAACTGGGAAACCCTCGAGGCCGAGGACGATCCGAATGCAGAGGTTCGCACCGGCATCCTCGACCTGCTCCCCGAGGGCTACGGATTCCTTCGCACGAGTGGTTACCTTCCGGGCGACAAGGACGTCTATGTCTCGGTCAGCCAGGTCCGCCGCTTCAAGCTGCGCAAAGGTGACGAGGTCACCGGTTCGGTGCGCTCGCCGAAAGAGTCGGAGAAGTACCAAGCCCTATTGAAGATCCACAACATCAACGGACAGGACCCGGAGACCGCGCAGAACCGTCCGCGCTTCGCCGACCTGACTCCGCTGTATCCCGACGAGCGCTTGACGTTGGAGCAGCCCGACAACCCACGCGCTATCACTCCGCGCATCGTCGATCTCATCGCGCCGATCGGTAAGGGACAGCGCGGGATGATCGTCTCGCCGCCGAAGGCTGGCAAGACGACGGTCATGAAGGAGATCGCGAACTCGGTCCTCACGAACAACCCAGAGACGCACCTCATCGTGCTCCTGGTCGACGAGCGCCCCGAGGAAGTCACCGACATGCAGCGCTCGGTCGATGGCGAGGTCATCTACTCGACCTTCGACCGTCCGTCCGACGACCACATCCAGGTCACCGAGCTCACCTTGGAACGCGCGAAGCGTCTCGTCGAGACCGGCAAGGACGTGATGATCCTGCTCGACGGAATCACGCGCCTGTCGCGTGCTTACAACCTCGCGACACCTGCCTCCGGACGCATCCTGTCTGGTGGTGTCGACTCGACTGCCCTGTACCCGCCGAAGAAGTTCTTCGGTGCTGCTCGAAACATCGAGCACGGCGGCTCGTTGACTATCCTCGCGACCGCCCTTGTCGAGACCGGTTCCAGGATGGACGAGGTCATCTTCGAGGAGTTCAAGGGGACCGGTAACTGGGAGCTGAAGCTCGACCGCAAGATGTCGGACAAGCGCATCTTCCCGGCGATCGACATCCCCGCCTCGGGCACCCGTAAGGAAGAGCTCTTGCTGACCCCAGAGGAGCTCCAGCTGGTCTGGCGTCTCCGCCGGGTCCTCCATGCGGTCGAAGGAGGGGCTCTCGAGCTCCTCATCGACAAGATGAAGGCCACCCAGGGCAACGCCCAGTTCCTCCACGAGATCTCCCAAGCCCCAACCAAGGGAGAATAGAGAAGGAATAGTGGGGTTAAGGAATTGTTCCTAGGCCTTGGGCTACCCGAGTGGTTGACGATCATCGGCCTGGTCGGAGGGTTATGGCTAACCTTCTGGATCATGGCCCGGGCGTCGGTGGCCTACGAACGAGCACGACAAGCGAGAGAAGCCAGAGAACAGGAAGAGGACACGACATGAAGACAGACATCCATCCCGAGTACCTAGAGACCCACGTCACGTGCTCCTGTGGGAACACCTTCACGACCCGTTCGGTGAAGTCCGAGCTCCACGTCGAGCTCTGCAACCAGTGCCACCCGTTCTACACGGGCAAGCAGAAGCTGGTCGACACCGGGGGCCGCGTCGAGCGTTTCCAGAAGAAGTACGGCGGTCGGTCTGCAGCCCGTCGTCCCGAGGCAGCTCCTGCAGAAGCAGTCGCACCCGCAGAAGCAGAGCCCGAAGCACCCGCTGCTGACGCCGACCAGTCGTAACGACCGGTAACGGCGTGGGGGATCACAACCACAAGCGACCATCGGTCGGGGGCCAAGCAGTCCTCGAAGGCGTGATGATGCGCGGCCCGGCCTCCTGGTCGGTCGCGTGCCGTCGCCCCGACGACTCGATCTCCGTCGATCGTTTCCCCCTGCCAACTCTGGCCGAGCGCCACAAGTGGCTCAAGTGGCCCCTTTTCCGAGGCGTACTTGTTCTTGGTGAGTCGCTTGCCATAGGCATCAAGGCGTTGATGATCTCCGCGAACCAGGCCCTCGAGGACGAAGAGCAGATGTCCGAGAAGCAGCTGGGTTGGACCTTGGCCGTGTCGATGGTGATGTTCTCGGCCGTGTTCATCGTCTTGCCGGTGCTTGGAACCCGGGCGATCGAAGCGATCTTCGGTGACATCGCACACGAGCGGCCTTTGGTCTTCAACCTGATCGAAGGTGCGATCCGTTTGGGGATGTTCGTCGGCTACCTCGCCATCATCGGCCAGTTCAAAGACATCCGCCGTGTGTTCGAGTACCACGGGGCCGAACACAAGACGATCTACGCGTACGAGAACGGCGATCCGCTGGATCCAGCCGAGATCGATCGCAAGTACCCCACGCTGCACGTTCGTTGCGGGACGAACTTCCTGTTCATCGTCCTATTCCTAACCATCGCGGCGCACTTCTTGATCGACCTGTTCCTGACGACGGCATTGCTGCCTCGCATCTTGATCAGGCTCTCGGCGATCCCACTCCTCGCCGGCATCTCTTACGAGGCGATCAAACTGGCGTCCAAGAACGAAGAGTCATTGTTCTTCCGGATCTCGATGCTTCCGGGTCTCGCTCTCCAGCGGATCACAACGAAGCCACCGTCCCTGGACCAGATCGAAGTCGCTATCGCTGCGATGAGAGCGGTCGCCGAAGACATCGACGCGGCGACGATTGAAGCAGCACCCGAAGCACCCGTCGCTTAACTTCATTCCTCGTGAACTTGCCACGTGCGCGCCTAGAAGAGATGGAAGCTCGGTTCGAGCAGGTCGAACGCGAGCTCGCCGACCCCGGCGCAGGCGCTTATCCCGACACTCTTAGGAAGCTCGGCAAGGAGCACTCCGACCTCAAGCCTTTGGTGGACAAGTGGCGCGAGTACCGTTCGATCTCTTCTGACCTCGCCGAAGCGAAGGCGATGCTCGGGGGGAGCTCGGGCGAGGAGCGCACCTACCTGCAGAAAGAGATCAGTGAAGCAGAGGCACGCCTGGAGACCTTGACGAACGATCTCTTCAAGGCTCTATTGCCGAAGGACCCGAACGATGACCGCGACGTGATCATGGAGATCCGCGCCAGCGCTGGTGGTGACGAAGCGGGCTTGTTCGCCGCCGACCTCTTCCGCATGTACACGCGCTACGCCGAGGACAAGAAGTACAAGACCGAGGTCCTCAACTCGAACCCGACCGGTGTCAATGGTTACAAGGAAGTGACGTTCGCTGTGAAGGGCAAAGGTGCGTACTCGAAACTCAAGCACGAAGCCGGTGTCCATCGTGTCCAGCGAGTCCCGGTGACCGAGTCACAGGGACGCATCCACACGTCGACGGCGTCGGTGATCGTGCTTCCGGAGGCAGACGAGGTCGAGGTCAACATCGACCCCAACGATCTGAAGATCGACGTCTACCGCTCGAGTGGCCCCGGTGGCCAGTCCGTCAACACGACGGACTCCGCGGTCCGCATCAAGCACCTGCCTACCGGTGTCGAGGTTGCCTGCCAGGACGAGAAGTCCCAGCTACAGAACCGGGAGAAAGCTCTGCGCATCCTGCGGTCTCGATTGCTACAGATCGAGCAGGACAAGCAAGCCCAGGAGATGTCGGATCAGCGCAAGTCGCAGGTTGGCACGGGCGACCGCTCGGAGCGGATCAGGACCTACAACTTCCCCGAGAACCGGGTGACGGACCACCGCATCAACTACACGGCCCATCGCCTCCAAGAGATACTCGAAGGCGACCTCGATGACCTCATCGAGACCCTGGGCGCGCATTTCCAGGCCGAGTCTTTGGGAGAGGGCGAGTAGAACGACTCAAACCCTGCTGGATCAAGTGAAGGTCATCCTCGACGACTCGGTCGTCGACATCGGTCCTCGCGAAGCGCAATGGATAACCGAAGCAGCAGACGACGAAGGGGCTGCCCTCGATATGGCCCGGCGGCGTTCGAAGGGTGAGCCTTTGCAGTACGTCCTCGGCAACGCACACTTCCGCAAGATCGTCCTCTCGGTGGGGCCCGGCGTATTCATCCCGCGTCCCGAGACCGAGCTACTGGTCGAGAAGGCGCTCGAGCTGTTGCCGCACGGGGGCCGCGTTGTCGATCTCGGTACCGGCTCCGGCGCGATAGCGCTGTCGATCGCGTACGAGCGTCCCGACGCGGATGTCTACGCGACCGAAGCCGACACCGGTGCGTATCCGTGGGCGGTCAGGAATCGAGATGAGCTGGCCCTCTCTGCCGAGATCATCGAAGGAGATCTTTTCGAAGGTCTTCCTGAGGAGCTCAAGGGAACGTTCGATGTCGTCGTGTCCAACCCGCCCTACGTCGCAACCTCTCGTAGAGAGATCCTTCCGATCGACGTGCGCGATCACGAGCCGGAGAAGGCGCTGTACGGCGGGGGCGACGGCATGTTGGTGACGACTCGGGTCGCACAAGAAGCGCGTTCCTGGTTGAAACCGGGTGGTTGGCTTGCACTAGAGATGAGCGTTGAGCAACAGCAAGACATGACCACTCTCCTTGCGGGGCTCGACTATCGAAACGTGAAGATCGGCATCGATCTGGCGGAGTGGCCGAGACTCGTCGTCGCTCAAGTCCCAGGGTGACGACCGTCGATGAAGCAGCGAGGGCGCTGCGTTCAGGCAGTCTTGCGGTCATACCGACGGACACGGTCTACGGACTCGCCGCACATCTCGAACATCCCGAGGCGATAGAAGCGATCTTCGAGGCGAAAGCGCGCCCTCCCGAGAAGCCGCTCCCGATCCTTGGGGCAGATCTCGAACAACTGATGGGTCTCGCGGAGTTCGATGAGCGCGCCAGTCGTCTCGCTGAGCGGTTCTGGCCGGGGCCCCTGACCATGATCCTGCCTCGCTCCACTGGGTTCACCACCGATCTAGGTGGCGACGATCATCGGAACGTCGGCGTGCGAGTGCCGAAGGAACCTCGAACCCTCGAATTGTTGCGCGCCACCGGGCCGCTGGCCGTTACGAGTGCCAACCGTTCTGGAGACAAGGAAGCGATGACGGTTGACGAAGCACGGACCGCTCTTGGCGATGCAGTGTCTGTCTATCTAGATGGTGGGCGCTGCGTGGGCGTTCCCTCGACCATCGTCTTCCTTGCCGGCGAGCGACGACTACTGCGAGAGGGAACGATCCCTGCTTCGCTGGTGACTCAGATACTCAGCGAGTAGATCTCCGAGTACTTGCTCCCGATGTGGTCCAAGAACGGTTGCGCGGTCAGATCGGTGCCGAGGATGTTGTGGGCAAGCTCTTTCGCTGGGTACAGGTATGCATGCTGATGCACGTTCTCCCTCAACCACCCAAGGACGCGCGAGCTGTCGCCCTTTCGTAGCTCGTCGTCGACATCACCGATGTCCGCGATCATCTTGTCGTAGAAGGCAGCGGCGTAAAGGGTTCCCAGTGTGTAGGTCGGGAAGTAGCCGAAGTAGCCGTCCGCCCAGTGCATGTCTTGGAGAACCCCGTCGGAATGACTCTCGGGACGTATGCCCAGGTGCTTCTCCATCGCTGCATCCCACGCGTCCGGAAGATCGGCCACTTGGAGCTCGTCTCGGAACAGCGCCAGCTCGAGTTCGAAGCGCAGCGCGATGTGGAGGTTGTAGGTGACCTCGTCAGCCTTGATCCGGATCAACGAACGCTCCGGGTGGTTGATGCCTCGGTAGAACTCGTCCGGGTCTGTGTTGCCTAGCTGCTTCTCGAACAGGTCCTTGAGGCCGGGCAGTAGGTGCTCGCTAAACGCGCGCCCGCGGCCCACGTGGTTCTCCCACAGCCGCGATTGTGATTCGTGCATCCCCATCGATGGCGCATCGGCAACCGGAAGCCCCGCCATCGCATCGGGAGAACCTTGGTCGTAGAGGGCGTGACCCGTTTCGTGGATCGCCGCGTAGATCGACATCATCAGATCGTCTTCCTCAACCCGCAGGGTCTGACGGATGTCCCCGTGGGCGATCCTGATCGTGAAGGGGTGAGGGGAGAAGTCCAACCGACCACCCTCGCGATCGAACCCGAGGCGATCGACAAGGGCATTGCAGAAATCGATCTGCTTGTTCACCTCGTAGTTGTCGGACAGGAACTTCGGGGGCGGCCCAGCTGCGTCGAGGATCGCGGCGGCAAGAGGCTGCAACCCCTCGGTCAGGTTGGTGAACAAGGCCTCTAGCTCGCGGGCGGTCATCCCGGGCTCGAAGTAGTCGAGGCATGCGTCGTAGCGCTCGTTCGTCCACCCGAGATGGTCCGCCTCTTCCTTCTTCAGTCGGACGGTGGCTTCCATGAACGGTTGGAACTTCCTGAAATCCGATTCTGGTCTGGCGTCGGCCCAAGCTTGGTAACCGCGCATCTCAGATTCCTTCAACTCGGTCACGAGTTTCGCCGGGACCTTGGTGGCCTTGTCGCGCTCCCTCTTCAAGATGCGAACGCTGGCAGACTGGATCGGATCCAAGGAAGCATCGCCTTCGAGCTCGGCGATCAGGTCACCAAGCTCGGGGTCTGTAACGCGTTCGTGGATGAAGCGCGCCATCGTGCCCACTGCACGAGCACGTGCGTCACCACCCTTTGCCGGCATGAAGGACGCCTGGTCCCACTCGAACAAGGCGTAGGCGCTATTGATGTCGTTCATCTCGCGGAGCTTTTCGACGAACCGTTCCCACGTGGTGGACATGGACCCACCTTATCGAGGGATACGGTCGCGACCATGAGGGTCTTGATGGTGTGTACGGGCAACCTATGCCGCTCGCCCATGGCAGAGGCGGTGTTCCGCGACGCCGTAGCGAAGCGAGGATGCGATATCGAGGTCGCCTCGGTAGGGACGTGGGCCTATTACGGCAATCCCGCCACCGACGAGGCCATCGAGGTGCTCCGAGAGCGGGGGATAGACCTCTCGGCTCACCAGTCGCGTGCGATGGACCCGAAAGAGGTCAAAGCGGCCGATCTCGTCATCGCGATGACGAGCGTGCACCGCCGAGAGATCCTGACTGTCGCCCCCGGAGTGGACCACAAGCTGATCCTGATGAAGGAGCTCGTCGAGCTCGCCATCGACGGTGACCTTCCGGATACTTCGGAGGCACGCCTCCAGCGCCTACTTGGGGCTCCGCGACCGAAATGGCGGCGGGCACTCGATCTGGACGACCCGATCGGCAAACCGATCAATGCTTACGAGCAGACCGTCAGATCGATCGAGATGGGGGTCGAGGTTCTGGCCAGCGCCCTCTGTGGACCCTCGCCCGCCTAGGGCGCGAAAACAGGCCCCGATGGGGTCCGCAAATTAGACTCGCCCGGTGCGCATCGCTCTTGGAGCCGACCATGCCGGCTTCCCCCTGAAGACCCTCGTCGCCAAGCATCTAGCGGATGCCGGTCACGAGGTCATAGACCACGGAACGGATTCCGAGGAGTCGGTCGACTACCCGGCCTTCTGCGCGGCCGTCGGTAGGGCAGTGGTTGCCGGGGACGCCGATAGAGGCATCGTCATGGGCGGCTCGGGCCAGGGTGAGGCGATCGCGGCCAACAAGGTGCACGGCGTAAGGGCCGCCCTCTGTCACGATGAGTGGACGGCCCGCTACGCCCGGCTGCACAACGACGCGAACGTGTTGTCGATGGGGGGCCGGATCCTCGGAGAAGCCCTTGCAATGGCGATCGTGGATGTGTTCCTCGAAACCGAATTCGAAGGCGACAGGCACGTGCGTCGCCTTCAGCAGATAGCCGCCATAGAGAAAGAGGAGTGTGACTGACGCTATGAGCAACCCTGGATGGTCGGACTGGCAAGCGCTCGAGAAGATCGACCCGGACATCGCCGAAGCGATCCTTGCCGAGGTGCATCGCGAGAACACCAAGCTCGAGCTCATCGCGTCCGAGAACTTCTCGTCCACCGCGGTCCTGGCCGCGTTGGGCACTCCTCTTTCGAACAAGTATGCCGAGGGTTATCCGGGGAAGCGCTACTACGGCGGTTGTGAGTTCGTTGATGTCGCAGAGAACCTGGCTATCGAACGCGCCAAGAAGCTGTTTGGCGCGGAACATGTCAACGTCCAACCTCATGCCGGCGCATCGGCGAACGCGGCTGCATTCTTCGCGTTCCTTCAGCCGGGCGACAAATTCATGGGTATGTCGCTGCCGCACGGAGGTCACTTGACCCACGGCAGCCACGTGAACTTCACCGGCAAGCTGTTCGACGTCGTTTCCTACGGTGTGCGGGAGACCGACGAGCTCATCGATTACGACGAAGTGCGCGACATCGCCAAGCGCGAACGCCCCAAACTGATCGTTGCCGGGGCGACCGCTTACTCCCGCCAGTGGGATTTCAAGGCCTTCCGCGAGATCGCAGACGATGTCGGCGCGATCTTCGTGGTCGACGCAGCGCACTTCATCGGGCTAGTTGCCGGTGGCGCCCACGACAACCCGGTCGAATACGCGGATGTCGTTACGTGCACGACCCACAAGACCTTGCGGGGGCCGCGTGGGGCGATGATCATGTGCAAGGAAGAGCACGCGTCGGCTATCGACAAGAGCGTGTTCCCCGGCTGGCAAGGGGGCCCTCTGATGCACTCGATCGCAGCGAAAGCGGTTGCGTTCGCCGAGGCTGCCACCCAGGAATTCAAGGACTACGCCCATCAGGTCGTGGCGAACGCCAGGACGATGGCCGCGACCTTGACCGATGAAGGTCTGCGCATCGTTTCCGGCGGCACCGACAACCACCTGATGCTCGTGGACCTCCGACCCGTGGAACTGACCGGCAAGGTGGCCGAAGCCCGTCTCGATGACGTGGGCATCACGGTGAACAAGAACGCCATCCCGTATGACCCCGAGAAGCCCTTCGTTGCTTCCGGTATCCGCGTGGGCACACCTGCCATCACCACATGCGGGATGAAGGAAGAGCAGGTCGCTCAGATCGCCAAGCTCATCGCGCAAGCCCTAAAGGACCATTCCGCAGACGCGACCGACCGCATCCGGAAAGAGGTCAGCGCGTTGACCGACCGCTTCCGGCCTTACCCCGACGCTGCATGACCGCTTACCTGTTCGTTGGGTTGATCGCGGCAGTCGTCGCGTATGTGACGACTCCTCTCGTGCGTCGCCTCGCGACACGCGTTGGCGCGATCGATAGGCCCAATGACAGGAAAGTGCACGCGAACCCGACTCCGACCCTCGGGGGGGCCGCGATCTTCCTCGGCATCATCGTTGCGGGGGTAGTGGCGAGCTTCATGCCCGAGTTCGATTCGGTGTTCGTCCAGAACTCGCAGCCATTAGGCATCGCGACGGCTGCTCTCGTCATCTTCGCCCTCGGGGTGTTCGACGACTTCAAGCCGTTGACCGCGGCCCCCAAGCTTGCCGGCCAGATCTTCGCTGCAGGTCTTCTGTTTCTCGCCGGTGTGAAGATGCAGTTCGTCTTGTTGCCCTCGAGCATCTTCGTCCTCGGCGATGACCTCTCGGTAATCGTGACCATCTTGTGGATCGTGGCGATGATCAACGCAGTCAACCTCATCGACGGTCTGGATGGACTTGCCGCCGGCATCGTTGCGATCGCGGCGGCGTCGTTCTTCGTCTACACGTTCAAGCTCGTCGAAGTAGAGAACGTGCCACTCGACATCGCTGCTGCGCCGCTCCTTGCGATCATCGTGGTGGGGAGTGCTTTGGGGTTCCTGCGACACAACTTCCATCCGGCCCGGATATTCATGGGCGACTCTGGAAGCATGCTGCTCGGTCTGGTTCTCGGCGCGACGACGATCGTGGGTGTGGGCAAGGCTCCGACGAATGCCTCGCCCGATGCCGCGAACGTGTTGCTTGCGTACTCGCCTCTGTGGATCCCTGCTCTGGTGGTGGCGATCCCTATCCTCGATGCATCCTTGGCGATCGTCCGTCGAGTGCGCGGACGAAGGAGCGTCTTCCATGCCGACAAAGAGCATCTGCACCACCGCCTCATGGATCTCGGGCACGGCCACAAGCAGGCAGTAGTGGTGATGTACGTGTGGTCCGCTTTGGCCGCGGGGACCGGGCTCGCCTTCACGTTCCTGGACCGCTCGCTCTGGGTCTACGCCTTGCCGATCGCGGTAGCGGCGATAGTCCTGTACACCTTGTTCCCGGTCCTAACGAAAGCGATCCAAGACCGCCTGAGCGTCTAGCCCTTTCATTGGGGCGCTGGCTTTTGCCACATCGCGAATGTTTTGAGTCACCCTGGTTTGCGTTTTTGAGTCACCCGTTATACTTTGTGAAAAGATTCACAAGGTTACCGATGGGTTAGGTAGGGTGCGTTCCTCGTGAGCCAAGTCCCCCAACGGCCTCAGCGGTCTTACCCCTCCAGATCAGGGGGGCAGGGATCGGACATGGCGAAGGGGATGTCACAGGCCTCGCACGGAATCTCGGTGGCCTTCGGGTTCGTCGGAGTGGTGCTGGCGTTCTGGTTCTTGGGGCGCTGGATCGACGGCCTCCTCGGTATCGAGCCGTGGGGCCAGGTCGCCGGAGCGATCGTGGGTTGGGTCCTCGGAGTTGTAACGGTCTATTACATGGCCAAGAGCATGAAACACGACTAGAGGAGAGCGCTTCGTGGTCGAGCTACAGATGGTCAAGCGGATGATCGTTCGGGGTCTCTACCTCGCTCCGGTCCTCATCGCGGCCCTCTGGCTGTGGAACGGATCCGACTACGCCGTGTCCGGCGCGATCGGACTTGGTCTCACCCTTCTCAACCTCTTCCTTGCAGCCCAGGTCATCGGCCGGGTCGCCGAGAACAGCCCCCGCTTGCTGCTGCCTGCCGCGATGGTCGCCTTCACCCTCGGACTCGCTGTCATCACGGGCCTCTCATACGTCCTAAAGTCCACCGGCGTTATCTACTTCCCCGTTACCGGTTTCACCCTCATCGGCACGCACCTCCTCCTCGTTTCGTGGGAGGCGGCCGCGGGTCGCACCAAGCAACCTTCTGCCCGCCTGCAAGCAGAGACATAAGGAGCCCGGATGCAGCTTGCGATCGAACTAGATATCAACCACCTGTTCTTCTGGGACCCGATCCTGTTCAAAGGTCAGCCCTACGAGATGAACCGCGTGGCGATCCTCATGCTGCTCGCCGCCACGGTGTGCATCGGCTTCTTCCTCTACGGCGCGGCGAAGAAGGCTTTGGTCCCTAAGGGAAGCCAGAACCTCGCCGAGACCGCATACCTGTTCGTGCGAGAGAAGATCGCGATCGACGTCATCGGGCCGCAGGACGGACCGAAGTACGCCGGTTACCTCGCCTCGATCTTCTTCTTCATCCTGTTCATGAACATCCTGGCGATCGTGCCGGGGGTCAACTTCGCTCCAACGTCGCGTATGGCCATCCCGTTCATGCTGGCGATGCTGACGTGGATCATCTTCAACATCGTCGGTCTGGTGAAGCAGGGCCCCGTTGGCTACTTCAAAGGCATCCTGTTCCCGCCGGGCGTGCCGAAGTTCGTCTACATCCTGCTGACGCCGATCGAGTTCTTCTCGGTCTTCATCGTGCGTCCGCTGACCCTCATGGTGCGACTCCTCGCGAACATGATGGCCGGCCACGTCTTGCTGACGATCTTCTTCCTGTTCACCCACGAGTTCCTCGTCACGAAGATCGGTCCGATGGCCCCGCTTGGCATCATCACCTTGTTCGTTGCCGTCGCGCTGATGATGCTGGAACTCCTGGTCGTGTTCATGCAGGCCTACATCTTCACGATGCTCACCGCGTTCTACATATCCGAGTCGGTGCACGGTCACGGCCACGAGGACGACCACGCTGCAGACGAAACGCACGACGACCACAAGCACGCATCACAGCCCGTAACCGAAGGACTAGCCGCCTAACCAGGCATCACCAAGGAGGGAGCAACGCAATGATCAACACTGCACTTGAGCTGGCTCAATCAACCGGAGGCGTAACGGACGACGGTCTCAAGGCCATCGCTCATGGTCTCGTGTACGGCCTCGGCGCGATCGGCCCGGGCGTAGGCATCGGACTCGTGTTCGCATCGGCTATCGAAGCCATGGCTCGCCAGCCCGAGACCGCAGGTGAGACCCGGACCACGATGTTCCTTGGTTTCGCACTGATCGAGGCTCTTGCTCTGTTCGGTTTCGTCCTGGCGTTCATCCTTTAGAAGGCAGGAGAACAAGTCATGGTCCTAGCAAACATCCTGACGTTCGCAGCCGAGGCAGAGAAGTCGGGTACCGACCTCATCCTCCCTGCGGTCGACGAGCTCATCTGGGGCGCGGTTGCGTTCCTGATCGTGCTCTTCGTCCTGAACAAGTTCGCTTTCCCGAAGCTCAAGGAAACGGTCGAGGCGCGCGAGAAGCAGATCCAGGGCGACCTGGAGTCCGCCGAACGTGCGAAGACCGAGGCCGTCCAGGCCAAGGCGAACTACGACAAGCAGATCGCCGACGCTCGTGGCGAGGGCAACCGCATCATCGAAGAGGCTCGCCAGCAGGCTGAAGATGTCCGCAAGGACCTCATCGCCAAGGCCGAGAAGGAGGCCGAGCAGATCCAGGCTCGTGCCACCGAGCAACTCGAGGCCGAGCGCAACCGCACCATGACCGAGTTGCAGTCGACCGTTGGTGACCTCGCTATCGAGCTCGCCGAGAAGGTCGTGGGCCGGGCCCTCGACCAGTCGACCCACCGTGAGCTCGTCGACGCCTACATCAAAGAGGTCGGCACGATGAGCGGTAACGGAAGGAACAACTAGCCATGGCCGATCAGCTCGTCAATGGATACGCGGAGGCTCTCTTCAGTGTCGTGCAAGCCGAGGGCGAGCTCGATCGGGTCGAGGACGAGCTGTTCCGTTTCGGTAAGTTGCTCGAGCAGAATCACGAGCTCAAGCAGGCTTTGAGCGATCAGGGCATCGAGAAAGCCCAGCGCGAGAAGGTCCTAGACGAATTGCTCACGGACAAGGTCTCGGCGCACACCCTCAGCCTGCTGAACTTCATCGTCACCCAGGGCCGTGCACGTCAACTGCCGCAGATCCTCGAGCAGCTTTCGCAGCTCGCGGCCGACGCACGCCAATCGGTTATCGCCGAGGTTCGCACCGCGGTGCCCTTGGACGACAAGCAGCAGGAGGAACTAGCCAAGTCCCTGTCCAGCGCCACGAACAAGAAAGTGACCGTCAAGGTCATCCTCGACCCGACCATCCTCGGTGGGGTCGTTGCCAAGGTTGGAGACACAGTCATCGACGGTTCGATCAAGCACCGTCTCGATCAGTTGAAGGAGCAGGTGAGTCACTAGTGGCCGAACTGACTATCGATCCGAAGGAGATCTCCTCTGTACTCCGCCGCTACGTCACCGACTTCAAGACGTCGGTCGAGCGGGAAGAGGTTGGTTACGTCAAGGACGTCGGTGACGGGATCGCTCGCGTTAGCGGTCTCCCGAACTGCATGGCTAACGAGATGCTCGAGTTCACCGGCGGGACCATCGGTCTCGCGATGAACCTCGACGAGCACGAGATCGGTTGCGTCATCCTCGGTGACGACAGCCACATCGAAGAAGGCGGCCCGGTCAAGCAGACCGGCAACATCCTCTCTGTCGGTGTGGGTGACGGCCTCCTGGGCCGCGTTGTCAACGCTCTCGGTGAGCCCATCGACGGCAAGGGCGCCATCAAGTACGAGACCCGCCGAGCTCTCGAGGTCCAGGCCCCCGGTGTGACCGCACGCCAGCCGGTGTCCGAGCCTCTTCAGACCGGCATCAAGGCCATCGACGGCATGACCCCCGTCGGTCGCGGTCAGCGTCAGCTGATCATCGGTGACCGCCAGACGGGAAAGACCGCGATCGCGATCGACGCCATCATCAACCAGCGTCAGTTGTGGGGCAGCGACAAGGCCGTCAAGTGCATCTACGTTGCGATCGGTCAGAAGGCTTCGACCGTTGCAGAGGTCGTCGGCGCTCTCACCGAGGCCGGCGCCATGGAGTACACCGTTGTCGTCAACGCTCCCGCCTCCGACCCCGCGCCGTTCCAGTACCTCGCACCCTTCACCGGTTGCGCCATGGGACAGCACTGGATGGAGAACGGTCAGCACGCTCTCGTCATCTACGACGACCTTTCGAAGCAGGCGATCGCGTACCGTCAGTTGTCGCTGCTGCTCCGTCGTCCGCCGGGCCGCGAGGCGTACCCGGGTGACGTCTTCTACCTCCACTCCCGCTTGCTCGAGAGGGCCGCGAAGCTCTCGGACGAGAACGGCGGCGGTTCGCTGACGGCTCTGCCGATCATCGAGACCAAGGGTGGTGACGTCTCTGCCTACATCCCGACGAACGTCATCTCGATCACCGACGGCCAGATCTTCCTCGAGTCAGACCTGTTCTTCTCAGGTGTGCGTCCGGCCATCAACGTCGGTATCTCGGTCTCTCGAGTCGGTGGAAACGCGCAGATCAAGGCGATGAAGCAGGTCGCCGGTCGTCTTCGTCTCGACCTCGCGCAGTTCCGTGAGCTCGAGGCGTTCGCCGAGTTCGGGTCCGACCTCGACAAGGCATCTCAGCAGCAGCTCGACCGTGGTGCACGGGTGGTCGAGACCCTGAAGCAGCCGCAGTACTCGCCTTTCCCCGTCGAAGAGCAGGTCATGTCGATCTGGGCAGTGACGAACGGTCACCTCGACGACGTTCCTCTCGACCAGGTCGGTCGCTTCGAGCGCGAGATGCTCGACCAGTTGCGCTCGCGTCACTCGAGCATCGGCGACACGATCGTGTCGACCGGCAAGCTCGACGAGGAACTCGAGGCACAGCTCAAGAGCGCGGTCGAGGACTTCAAGCAGTCGTGGGACGCACGCGTCACCAGCGACAAAGCCGACGCTGAAGCAAAGGCGGAAGGCGAGTAGATGGCGGGACAGCTCCGGGCAGTTAAGCGCAGGATCGGGTCGGTCAAGTCGACCCAGAAGATCACGCGCGCCATGGAGCTGATCGCGTCCTCCCGCATCATCAAGGCGCAGCGTCGTGTCGAAGCGGCCCGGCCCTACGCCGAGACGATGCGCAAGCTGATGGCATCGGTCGCCGCGAACGCAGGCAACATCGATCACCCCTTGCTCAAGCCCCGAGAGGGCAAGGGCAAGGTCGGGATGATCGTCGTTGCTGCCGACCGTGGCCTCGCCGGTGCGTACAACACGAACGTCATCCGTGCCGCCGAGCGCGACATGGTGAACCACGCCGAGACCCGCTTCTTCCTTTCCGGTAAGAAAGCCCTTAGTTACTTCCGCTTCCGTGGACACGACGTGACCGACTCGTGGACCGGCTCGTCGGACCAGCCGTCGATCGGCGATGCCCGCAAGGTTGCCCGTGCGGCGGTCGAAGCGTTCGAGAACGGCGAGGTCGACGAGGTGCGTCTCGCGTACACGAAGTACGAGTCGGCCCTAACGCAGCGCCCTGTCATCGTGAAGCTACTTCCGGCGGAGCAAGAGGATGTCGAGGCCACCCCGCAGGAACAAGGCGGGAAGAAGGCCGGCTACATCTTCGAGCCCGAGCCCGAGGACATCCTCGGCTATCTGCTTCCTCGCTACATCGAGGGGGCCGTGCTGCAAGGGATGCTCGAGGCCGCTGCATCGGAACACGCAGCTCGTCGCCGAGCGATGAAGGCTGCGACCGACAACGCCGATGAGTTGATCGGCAACCTGACCCGTGACTACAACCAGGCACGTCAAGCAGAGATCACGACCGAGATCATGGAAGTCATCGGTGGGGCCGAGGCCCTGTCCGACGCCGCCGAACACGAACTGAATGTCTAGGAGGAGCGACAGATGGCTGTAACGGAAGAACGACTCACCAACGCCAGGGGCAAGGCCGAAGCGGATGGCCGCATCCTCAGGATCACCGGCCCCGTCATCGAGGTCGAGTTCCCTCCGAACGACCTTCCCGAACTCGACTTCGCACTTACCGTCGAGCGCACCGTCGGCGGCAAGACCGACACGATCACGGCCGAGGTCTCCCAGCACATCGGTGACAGCGTCGTCAAAGCCATCTGCATGAAGCAGACGGATGGTCTCGTGCGTGGCGCTCCGGTCAAGAACACCGGTGCCCCCATCACGGTCCCCGTCGGACCGAACACCCTCGGGCACGTCTACAACGTGCTCGGCGAGCCTGTCGACGGTTCGACGATCCCCGCCGACACCGAGCGCTGGCCGATCCACCGCCAGGCGCCGCCCTTCGACGAGCTCGAGCCCAAGACCGAGATGTTCGAGACCGGCATCAAGGTCATCGACCTCCTCGAGCCGTACGTGCAGGGTGGAAAGATCGGGATGTTCGGTGGTGCCGGTGTCGGCAAGACCGTCGTCATCCAGGAGATGATCTACCGCGTCGCCGAGCAGCACTCCGGTGTGTCCGTATTCGCCGGCGTCGGCGAGCGCACGCGAGAGGGCACCGACCTCCTCATCGAGATGCGTGAGTCCGGCGTGCTCGAGAAGACCGCTCTGGTCTATGGCCAGATGGACGAGCCCCCCGGCGTGCGTCTGCGTGTCGCCCTATCGGCCCTCACGATGGCCGAGTACTTCCGTGACCGCGAGCACCAGGACGTGCTGCTGTTCGTCGACAACATCTTCCGTTTCGTGCAGGCCGGTTCCGAGGTCTCCACCTTGCTCGGCCGTATGCCTTCGGCCGTGGGCTACCAGCCCACGCTGTCCGAGGAGATGGGTGAGCTACAGGAGCGCATCACCTCGACGAAGGGTCGCTCGATCACGTCGCTGCAGGCGATCTATGTCCCTGCCGACGACATCACCGACCCGGCACCGCACACGACGTTCGCGCACCTCGACGCGACGACTGTGCTCTCTCGTCAGATCTCCGAGCTCGGTATCTACCCTGCGGTCGACCCGCTCGACTCCACGTCGCGCATCCTCGACCCCCGGTACGTCGGTGACGAGCACTACAACGTCGCCCTGACGGTCCAGAGGATCCTGCAGCGCTACAAGGACCTCCAGGACATCATCGCCATCCTCGGTATCGACGAGCTGTCTGAAGAGGACAAGATCACCGTCCAGCGTGCTCGCAAGATCCAGCGCTTCCTCAGCCAGCCGTTCTTCGTCGCCGAGCAGTTCACCGGCATCCCCGGCAAATACGTCGGCGTGCAGGAGACGATTCAGTCGTTCAAGGCTCTAGCCGAGGGCGCCTACGACCATCTTCCGGAGCAGGCCTTCTACATGGTCGGCGGCATCGAGGAAGCAGAAGCCAAAGCCAAGGAGCTCAACGAGTAGTCATGGCAACTCCGATGCAGGTATCGATCGTGTCGCCCGAAGAGGCGATCTGGGAAGGCGAAGCCGAGCTGGTCATCGCGCGGTCGCCCGAGGGCGAGTTCGGGATCATGTACAACCACATCCCGTTCCTCGCGGCCCTCGTCCCCGGGACGGTCACGGTCGTGTCCGGCTCCAACCGGGAGGTCTTCCTGGTTACGGGAGGTTTCCTCGAGGCGAACGGTGACGGCAACGAGTACCACGTCATCGTGCTCGCGGACGATGCCGAGGCGACCGGAGAGATCACCGCAGAGGAGATAAAGCAGCGGATCGCCGAGATGCGCCGGCAGCAGGACACAGATCGGGGCTCAGAAGATCTCGCGACTGCTCGTCTTCAGGCCTCGATGGCCGCGGACGAGATCGCCGCCAGCCGGGGCGCGTAACGCTAGTTCCTCGTCCGGCCTTCAG
>JAXDJJ010000009.1:0-23624 GCA_034665745.1 Actinomycetota bacterium
TGCGCGAGCAAACCGTCGGCAACCTCGCCACAGGTACGGGCCATGATCTTTCCGACAGCAGCGAAGTAGATGGGCACGTCGCGCGGCGGAGGGTTCCGCTTCGCTCCGAAGACAGGGCGGGTGACCGTGTAGAACCGACCTTCGTGGATGCGGTCCTCGCCGCGGTTCGCGCCCCAGACGGTGCGCATGACCTCGGCGTATTCCTTCATCTTGGGGGCCGGGTGCTCGAACTTGACCGAGAAACGTTCCTCGTTGATCCGCTTGACCTGAGTGCCGAGCCCGACGATGAAACGACCACCCGAGAGCTCGTCGAGGTCCGATGTCTCCATGGCCGTGATGGTCGGAGACCGTGGGAATGCCAGGGCTATCGAGGTACCCACGGTGATCTTCGAGGTCGCCTGGATGGCGGCCGCACAGGTGATGAATGCCGTATTAGTGGTCTCCGCCGCCCAGCACGACTCGAATCCGGCGTCCTCGACCATCTTGGCCATAGGCCCGATCATCGAAAGGGGGCCACCGATCCCTATCCCGTACTCCATAGGCCCCGGACTATAGCCTCGACCCCTCATAACCAGGCCCGGCTTGCACCCCGCCCGGCATTGTGTATCTTCCCCGGACACAACACCCGTTCCAGGAGGCAAAAAGAGTGAGTGACCTGCTCGACGACGAAGAGATCGAACAGCGCCTAGATGAGCTCGGCGACTGGGAGCGCGAAGGCGATTCCATCGAGAAGGTCTTTGAGTTCGACGACTTCGCCCTTGCCATGAAGTTCGTTAACGACGTGGCCAAGTTTGCGGAGCAGAAAGACCACCACCCCGATATCGACATCCGCTGGAACAAGGTCAAGCTCACGTTGACCACGCATGCAGAGGGCGGATTGACCCCGTGGGACTTCGACTTCGCCAACGAGGTCGAGCAAACGATCGCTACCTAGTTCCTAGCTAGGCGCCGGTACCTCTCCCTCTTCGCGTAGCCACGGGGGCAACGAGAACGTCACGTCTTCGGTCGTTATCTCGCGGGTCTCGACGTTCGTGTACCCAAGCTCTGCCAGTTTCTCGAGCAACCTGTCGACGAGCACCTCGGGGGCGCTCGCGCCCGAGCTGATGCCGACGGTGTCGGCGCCCTCGAGCCATGCTGGGTCGAGCTGCGAGACGTCGGGGACGAGATATGCGGGGGTCCCCGCCACTTTGGCAACCTCGACCATGCGGTTCGAGTTGCTCGAGTTCAACGCGCCGACGATTAGCACCACGTCTGCCTCCGGTGCGATCGCTTTCACCGCGACCTGCCGGTTCTGCGTGGCGTAGCAGATGTCGTCACTGCGCGGGCCCGCGAGGTCGGTGAAGTGCTCGCGTAATGCCTCGACCGTCTGAAGCGTGTCGTCTACCGACAAGGTCGTTTGTGTCAGATACGAAACCGGTTCCCCGGGTGCGATCGGAAGGGACTTGATCTGCTCCGGACTCTCGATCACGAACGTGCTGTCAGGTGCTTCCCCGGCCGTTCCCTCGATCTCTTCGTGACCTTCGTGACCCACAAGAACGATCTTTCGCCCGGCCCTATCGAACCGTTTCGCCTCGAGGTGGACCTTCGTGACGAGGGGGCAGGTTGCATCGATGACCTGCAGGTTGCGGGCCTCGGCGCTCCTGCGGACCTCCGGCGAGACACCGTGGGCGGAGAAGATACAGACCGCACCCTCGGGGATCTCGGATTCGGACTCGACGAAGATCGCGCCGCGCTTCTCGAGCTCTTCGACAACGTGGCGGTTGTGGACGATCTCCTTGCGCACGTAGACCGGAGCACCGCATGTATCGATGGCTCGCTCGACCATCTGGACGGCGCGATCGACTCCAGCGCAATAGCCACGTGGGGCCGCAAGGATGACCTTCTTCATAACTTCAGCCTAAAGGGATGCAGGGTTAAGTCTTCGGGCGGGGGCGCTTGGGCAGCTTCGACATGGCTACCCGGTAACGATCCGGCAGGCCTGCTTCCTGCGAAGAGGGGCATAGGGGTTCGATCGGGCAGCGTTCACACTGCGGCTTCTTGGCATCGCAGATGTTTCGTCCGTGCTCGATGAGAAGGTCCGTGATCACCAACCATCTGTTCTTCGGTACCACGGACATCAGATCTTGCTCGACCTTCACCGCGTCCTTGGGCCCGTGCTCGGTCAAGCCCAGCCTCACCGCGACGCGGCCCACGTGTGTATCGACTGCGATTCCAGCGTCGGGGTCCTCGATCGCGACCTCGGGAGCCAGGTTGAGCTGCACGACGTTCGCCGTCTTGCGCGCTACCCCGGGCAGGGTGATCAATTCGGCGACCGTCTTCGGCACCTCGCCATCGAAGTCGTCGATCAACTTCTGAGCCATGCCCCGGAGAGACTTCGTCTTCTGACGGAAGAAGCCAGTCGACTGGATGTCCTTCTGCAATTCCTCCTCGGGGACGGCCAGGTAGTCCTCGGGGCGCACGTACTTGGCGAAGAGCGTCGGGGTGACGAGGTTCACCCGCGCGTCCGTCGACTGCGCCGAGAGGATCACGGCAACCACGAGCTCCAGGGGTGTCGTGTAGTGGAGAGCGATCCCGGCCTCCGGATACTGCTGCTCGAGGGCCGTGATGATGGGCTCGATCCGCTCGGTCGGCGGGCTCTCACGGGTCACAGGCATGGCCTAAGGATATGGGCTAATGTTCCCCCTAACGACCGTTTGTTTGGAGGTCCTATGTCCGCCGTGATCGCCCGTAGCCCCCGCCGTGCCGAGATGGTCCGCGCCGCGGCTCGTCTGTTCTCCGAGCGGGGCTATCACGGCACCTCGATGCAGCACCTCGCCGATGCTCTCGGTCTCCAGCGCGGCTCCCTGTATGCCCACATCGGCAGCAAGCAGGAGCTGCTGTTCGATGTCGTCGAGGAAGGCGCGAACCGGTTCCTCGAACGCGGCGAGCAGGCCTTGAACATGCAAGCTCTCGCAGCTGTACGGCTGCGACGCCTCCTCGTCGGTCACGTCGAAACCGCTATCGAGCACCTCGATGCCGCGACCGTTTTCCTCAACGAGTGGCGTTACCTGTCCCCCGAACTCGCGGCGGTTGTGCAAGACAAACGAGATCGCTACGAGGGCATGGTGCGCTCGATCGTCGAAGACGGCATCAAGGAGAAAGAGTTCCGTCCCGACGTGAACGTGCGGTTCGCCGCGCGCCTCGTGTTGTCGGCGGGCAACTGGACCTACGCATGGTTCCGACCCGGCGGCGAGATGGGCGCCACCGAGATCGGAGAACGCTTCGCAGAACTGTTGATCAAGGGACTGGAGTCGTCATGACCTACGAAGAGAAACTGGCGAAGTTCGAAGAGCACATCGATGCGGGGGGCAAGGTCGAAACCCAGGACTGGATGCCCGACGACTACCGCACCGGTGTCTTGAAGTTCATCGAGATGCACGCGAACTCCGAGATCATGGGTGCGTTGCCCGAGCGCGAGTGCCTGCCCGCGGCCCCCAGCCTGCACCGGAAGATGTCCCTCTGCGCAAAGATCCAGGATGAGGTTGGTCACTCGCAACTCCTGTACCGGGTGGCCGAGGACCTCGGCAAGGGTCGCGACGCGATGTACGAAGACCTCGTTACCGGCAGGTCCAAGTTCCACAATGTCTTCCACTACCCGGTCAAGCACTGGGGTGATGTCGCAGTCATCGGGTGGTTGATCGACGGAGCTGCCCTCGTCACGCAAGCTGCGCTGCTCGATTCTTCGTATGCCCCCTACACCCGGGTGCTCAAGCGCATCTGTTCCGAGGAGCAATTGCACCTCCGACACGGCGAGGACATCACGTTGGAACTTGCCTCGGGGACGCCGGAACAACGCGAGATGTTCCAAGAGGCCCTCAACCGGTGGTGGCTCGCGATCATCCATTTCTTCGGCCCCCGATCCAACGTCGCTAAGGACCTCCTGCTCAAGTGGAAGGTCAAGACGGAGACGAACGAGAACCTGCGCCAAGAGTTCCTCGACCGGTACGTCCCCAAGATCCTCGAGCTCGGCTTCACGCTGCCGACACCGATCCCACATGAGAAGGACGGGCACTGGGTGATCGACGACGCAGACATCGACTGGGGACCGCTCGAAGCCATCAAGAAGAATGAGGGCCCAGAGACGGCCCGTCGACTGGGGCAGCGCAAAGAGATGTACGACTCTCATCGCTGGGTGCGCGAAGCGTTGAGCGAGCCCGCCGTGAGCGTGGCCTAGTCATGGAGGTCTACGAGGTCTTCCGTCGGGCGGGACACAAGGATCCCTTCGAGCACTGTGGGGCGGTTATCGCTCCGGACCACGAGATGGCCCTCCTGATGGCGAAGGAATGCTTCTTGCGCCGGCGCGAGGGCAGCCACCTGTGGGTCGCTCGACGCAGCGACATCCACAGCTTCTCGGACGAGAGCTTGCTTGAGATCGCGGCCGACAAGTCGTACCGCTTCAACGAGGGGTACCGGGACGTTGTCGGGAAGCGGGACAAGGCCAAGGCGCGCGCGAAGGAGCTCGCGTCCCAGTGAGCGACTCGCTAGTAGCGCTGCTTACAGGCCTTGCCGATGACGAGCTCGTGCTTGGGCATCGTCATTCCGAATGGACCGGCTTCGCTCCTCATCTCGAGGAGGACGTCGCGTTCTCTTCTATCGCCCAAGACGAGATCGGACACGCGGCCGCGTACTACTCGCTGCTCGCCGAACTCACCGGAGATGATGCCGACAGGCTCGCCTTGGGCCGGGACAAAAACGAGTATCGCAACGCGATCCTGTGTGAACGGCCGAACGGTGAATGGGCCTACACGCTGGTGCGCCACTGGCTCTACGACCACGCCGACGCACTTCGACTCGAGGCCTTGGAGAACTCGGCCGACGCCAACCTCGCAGCCCTTGCGACGAAGATCAGACGCGAGGAGCGGTACCACCTGATCCATGCCGAATCGTGGATGAAGCGCGTGTCACGTGGGCCGGTCGAGGGTCGCACGCGGCTCGCCGATGCAGTTGGCCGTGCCTTCCCCGAAACTCTTGGTCTGTTCGAACCGTTCGAACTCGAAGAAGATGCCGTCAAGCAAGGGTGGCTGCCGGTACCCAGTGACGAGCTCCAGGCCCGCTTCTTCAGCGAGGTGCGCGCCGCACTCGACACATTCGGTCTTCCCACAGAGATCCACACCCACGCGGCAGCACGGGCTGAATTCGTCGCTTCTTCGTCCGGCGACCTGATCTCGGAAGGTGACAGCGCCACAACCGAGACGGCCGGCAGTGAGGATGCTTTGGGTGGCCGCAAAGGGCGCCACACCGAGGACTTCGCGTCGTTGTGGGATGCGATGACGACGCAGTACCGGGCACACCCGGGAGCCAGATGGTGACCACCAAGGTGATGGACCTCGAAGCTCAGGTATGGGATGCCCTCGCGACCGTCCCCGACCCAGAGATACCTGCCGTGTCTGTCGTGGACATGGGGATGATCCGAGAAGTGGTGATCACCGGTTCGCAGGCGCGGATCGTTGTCCTGCCGACATTCACTGGGTGCCCCGCTCTACCGATCATCAAGAGCGACGTCGCGAAGGCAGTACGCGCTTTGGATGGCGTCGACGACGTGAAGGTTGATGTCTCGTTCACCCCACCGTGGACCAGCGATCGCATCACAGCGGATGGTCGGAAGAAGCTCGAGGAGTTCGGACTGGCTCCACCAACGGGCACGGGACCGGTTCTCGTTACCCAGATAGGGCTACCGAAGTCGGCGATCTGTCCGTTCTGCGGGAGCAAGGACACTCACAACGAGAATCCATTCGGCCCAACGCCGTGCAGGGCTCTCTACTACTGCAACGCGTGCAGGAACCCGTTCGAACAGTTCAAGCCTGTTTAGAACGCGCCAGCGACTGTATCCACACGGAATGCATCGAGGCTTCGCCGCGCATCTTCATCACCTCTAGGAAGGCATCGACGACCTCCGGATCGAATTGCGTCCCCGCGTTGCTTCTCAACTCTTGGAAGGCATCGCTGTCAGGCATGCGTTTGCGATAAGGACGGTCCGACGTCATCGCGTGGAACGCATCGCAAACGAAGATGATCCGGGCCTCTATCGGGATCTCGTCACCCTTCTTACCGTCGGGGTAACCGGCTCCGTCGTAGCGCTCGTGGCACGCTCTAACGATCGGACGCACCTCCGCGAGACGCTCGATCGGCTCGAGGATCCTCTCGCCCAACTCCGGGTGCTGCTCCATGATCTTGCGTTCCTCATCGGTGAGGGGGCCGGGCTTTCGGATGATGTCCGACGGGATACCTATCTTGCCGATGTCATGGAACAGGGCCCCCATCTCCAACCGCTTGATGGTCGGCACGTCCAGAGCCATCACATGTCCAACCTCGAGTGCCATGTCGGTGATCGACCGAGCATGATCCGACGTGTACTCGTCTTTAGCCTCGAGTGCGTTGGCCAGCGCCTCGACGGTTGATAGGAACGTGCGCTCGAGATTGTCGAAGTTCCCCGCGTTGTTCATCGCGAGCTCGGCCTGATGTGCGATGCCACCCAGCAAGCGCATCTTGCGCTCGGAGAATTCGTAATCGCCGAGGGCGGGGGCGGCTACCGCGAGACAGCCCCTCCGGCCATCGGCGCGCAACGGTGCGATGGCCCAGGTCACTCCTCGCTCGTCGTCGCTGACTCCCTCGACATCGTCCATCGAGCCGGGGGGCAAGACATACGGCTCGGGTTGCATGAAGCGATCGACGACTTCCTTCGCGTACCGGGCCTTGGTGACGCGTTCGCGGGAGGCACCCGAGTAACCCCACAAGGCTTCTGGCACCAGATCGCCCGTCTCGAGTTCCTGCAACCAGATGGAGGAACGAGGCGCGCCCAAGAGTCGGCTCGAGAGCTCGACCGTGCGGGTGAGGACCTCGTCCATGTCCTCCGCTGCGGCCAGCTGACCACTGAACTCGAGCAGCGCGCTGGCGATCTCAGCGCTCTCTTTCTGATCCTTGTAGAGGAGTGCCTTCTGCATAGCTACGGAGCTCTGGTGCGCGAGACCCTCGAACAGGCGCATGCGTTCGTCCGTGAAATGAGCATCGCTACCATCGGGACTGCGCACGACGAGCCATCCGCGCAGTCCGTCACCCGTGCGCAAGGGAGCGATCGCCAACACCTTTGACGTAACACCCGTTGGCGTGTCGAAGTAGAGATCCTGCTCGGTTGTGTTCAACAGGAAAGGCGAGCGCCGGTCTCCCAGGAGTCTCTCCGAAGCTTCCGCGCTAACCCGCTCACGGATAACCGGTTCCGCGGCCTCGTCTCCTACGTATCCGCAGTGTGCGGCGCAGACCACGTCGCCGGATCGCTCTTCCTCTAACCACAGCGAGCACTGCGACGCGTCGAGCATCGCCGCGGTCTCGTTGACCGTGTCCTGACCGATGCGATAGAAGGCGCCCGACTTCGTGACCAGATCTGCGAATTCGAGCAAGGCCTTGGCATTCTCGGCCTCACGTCGTTGGGCTTGGTAGAGACGGGCATTCTCCAAAGCAACCGATGCGTGGCCCGCCAGGACCTCGATCAGGCGGACATCGTCTTCGTCGAACTGGTCGACGCCCAGAGATGAGATGTAGACGACACCGATCACCCTCGCGCCGTAGGTCAACGGGACGACGATGATCGACTCTTCCAGCGCAGGGGTACCCGGGACCTGTTCGGCGTACTCGCACTCGAGGGCGTTCGGGATCAAGAGCGAGCGTCCTGTAGCAGCCGAGCGGCCGATGATCCCCTCGCCAAGGGGGCGGGTGAAGCTCTCGGGCTGTTCGAGGATCGTCTGGGCGAATTCACCCCGAGCGCCTAGGGGCTTGAGAACTCCATCGTCATTCATGAAAACGACGCAGCTGACGTAATCGATCAACGTGCGGAGCTCGTTCGCGATCGTGACCGCGATCTCCCGCGGGTCGTTCAATCGGTTCAGCTTCCCGGCGAGGCTTTGGAGCATCTTGAGATGAGCGATCGATCGAACGTCGTGCCCAGTGGTGGTGACGCCGGGTCGCTCGGTCGCGGCCTCGTTGAACAGCACGATGCGATCCTTGCCGCGAGCCTTAGCCGTCATCATGGCTGCTTCCGAGCACGCGACGAGCGCTCGGGGATTCATCGCATGCTCGGGACCCTGCGAGATACCGACAGAGACGGTGATCTTTCCTGCCGGATCGAAATCGTTGTCGGAAACGCGCTGGCTGATCCGCGTGGCTAGACCCATCGCGTCGCCTGCGTCGGACGAGGGCATGATGACTCCGAACTCTTCACCGCCCAAGCGGCACACGACATCGGAGCCGCGCACGGCCGTACGCAAGATCTGAGCGAGAGAGATCAGTACCTGGTCGCCACAACCATGTCCATGAACATCGTTGACCTTCTTGAAATCGTCGATGTCGATCATGAGTAGCGAAACGGAATCGTGCGATCGCCCGGCTCTGATGAGCTCCGCTCGCAGACGCTCGTGAAAGAAGCGGTGGTTGTAGAGGTTCGTCAAGGGGTCCGTCTGCGCTTGATGTTCGAGCTGCTGACGGGTCTGCGCATTGTGCAACGCGAGCGCCGCGGCCTCGCCGAACCTGCACGCAAGTTCGAACTCCTCGTCGGTGAAACCGTTGCCAACGCCCTCGCGGTAGATATTCAAAGCTCCGGTGACCGCGCCGTTCGCTATGAGGGGTACCGCGATCAGTGCCTCCGGGTCGATCGGACAGCCGGGGATGAATCGCACGCGGGGGTCGAGATGAGCCTCGTTCGCGAGCACCGGCTCACGGTGCTCGACCGCCCATCCGGTGATGCCCCGGCCGAACTCGCTTGGACTGCGCATGATCTGCTCGGCATAAGGATCGCGAGCAACAACCGGTGTGAGGGTTCGCTTCTCCTCGTCGGCTCGGTAGATGACCAGAGAGTCGTGAGGAACGATGTCGGCAAGCGTGTCCGCGATGCCATCGAGCACGGCGTCAAGCCCCTGCTCGGACAGCAGGTGGTGATAGACATCGGCCAAGCGCTTGTACGAATCCGCCACACTGGCAGGGTCATGAACCGCCCCAGTGAAGGCGGCGTTAACGATCGACAACTCCACCCCTTCGATTGGTCCCCTTTTGGTACCTCTAGGTTGCTATCGGCCGGGGCGGCAGAGGTCTTTAAGCCTTGGTGGGCCTTGAGGAGGGCCTAGAACATCCCGTAGGCGTTGAGGATCTCGAACTCGTAGATCAACCGCGTCTCTTTGACCATCGCATCGAGGTATTCCTGGGTGTCGTCCGGCTCGCCTGCCAGGACCCGATACAGGGCCAGATTGAGCTCTGGGGCGTCCTCTCCATCGAGGATCGTCACCCTGCAATCGAGGCCGAGCCAGTTCCACGCGTTCGCCCCGATAACGAGCAGGGAGCAACGAGGGTCTCGCCGCAGGTGCTTCGTACGGACACGATCCTGGGTCGCCGAACTCCACAACTTGCCGTCGACGAGGCCAACCCCGATCCGGGCCTGATGAGGTGATCCATCGGCCCTGGTCGTCGCCTGGATAGCACTGTGGAACTCCTCGAGGAACTCCCGCACCTTGTTGTCCATCAGCGGGCTACTTGAGCGATACCCAGACCGACTTCGTCTCGGTGAATGCTTCCATCGCGTGGACGCCGAGGTCGCGACCGAAGCCGGACTGCTTGTAGCCACCGAAGCTAACGGACGGGTCGTAGAGACCGTACGTGTTGATCCACACGGTTCCGGCTTTGATCCCACGCGCCACTCGATGGGCTTTGGAGATGTCCTTCGTCCAGACCGCTGACGCGAGACCGTAGATCGTGTCGTTCGCAACTTTGATCGCATCTTCGACATCGTCTACGGGGATAACCGTCACGACGGGCCCGAAGATCTCTTCCTGGGCGATGCGCATGTCGTTGCGAACGCCCGTGAAAACGGTCGGCTGCACGAAATAGCCATCACCGAGATCGGTGGGCTGCTCGCCACCGGTCGCGACTTCGGCCCCCTCAGAGCGGCCGATATCGATGTAGCCGGTGACGCGCTCGAGCTGCTCTTTGGAAACGACCGGACCCATCCCGGTCCCCTCTTCGAGGGCCGCGCCGACCTTCAACGTCGAAGTCGCTTTCACTAAGGCGTCGACGAACTCGTCGTGGACCGTCTTCTCGACAAGGATGCGGGTTCCGGCGGTACAGACCTGACCGGAGTTCAAGAACACGCCGAACATCGAACCCATCGAGGCGTGCTTCAGGTTCGCGTCCGAGAACACGATGTTCGGAGACTTGCCGCCAAGCTCCAAGGTCACACGCTTCAGGTTGCCTTCGGACGCGCGCAGGATCTTGCGCCCCACCTCGGTCGAGCCGGTGAACGTGATCTTGTCGACGTCGGTGTGCTGGGCAAGGGCCGCACCGGCGTCTTCACCGAAACCACTCAGGACATTTACGACACCATCGGGAACGCCGGCCTCGAGACACAGCTCTGCAAGACGCAAAGCGGTCAACGGCGTTTGCTCGGCCGGCTTCAAAACGATCGCGTTACCGAACGCGAGTGCTGGTGCCACTTTCCACGACGCCATGATCAAGGGGAAGTTCCACGGGATGATCCCGCCGCATACCCCGACCGGCTCGCGCAACGTGTAGACGAACATGTCGTCTTCGGTTGGGTTGGTCTCGCCGAAGACCTTGGTTGGCCAGCCCGCGAAGTACTTGAATGCTTCTGCAGCGGCCCACATCTCGCCGGAGGCAAGCTGCAATGGCTTGCCTGCGTCGAGGGCCTCGAGCTGGGCAAGTTCGTTCGAGTTCTTACGGATCAGGTCGGCGATCTTGTTGAGGACGTCCGATCGCTTACCCGGACGCAGACCCGACCAGCGCCTGTCCTCCACGGCTCGCCTGGCAGCGGCGACCGCCGCGTCGACGTCCGGCACGCCTGCTTTCGGGACCTGGGCGAAGACCTT
This sequence comes from Actinomycetota bacterium, assembly GCA_034665745.1. Lineage (GTDB taxonomy): Bacteria > Actinomycetota > CADDZG01 > CADDZG01 > WHSQ01 > JAXDJJ01. The sequence goes on from JAXDJJ010000009.1 coordinate 10,902, forward strand.
CCCGGTGGATGGATCGAAGACATCGAAGGTGTCGCCGGAGATCGCATCGACGGGCTTGCCGTCGACCGTCATCTTGGGTGCTTCAAGGAATTTCGTGACTTCAGGCAGTAGCTCGGCTCGAGCCATGGGGTGGGGCCTCCTCATCGAGTCCTGGGAAAGAACCCAGATTACTTGGTCACTGTGTACCGTCGAGGCCGACGTTTGGGGGTGACAGGTGGCTGATCAGCAGATCCAAAGGGTCGGACAGTGGTGGGCCAGAGCGGACGATGGCTCGTGGCTGCGATGGAACGCGGCCACCGGCACGTGGGAACGATCCGTTCTTGGACCACCGCCACCCCCTCCTCCTCCACCACCGCCGGCCGGCGTTCCGGCTGCGGGGGGCCGGAACCTGACCCAGTTCCAGGTGTTCCTGGCGATCGCACTCGCGCTGAGCCTCGTCGCCGCGGCGGTCTTCTTCTTCGTCTATGACCCCGGGACAAGCGTCGCCGTATCTGGCAGTCCAGTCACACCCCTGCCGAGCCCTTCGGCAACCGGACATACAGAGCTCACGATCTATGACTTGACCCCGCAACTCCCCGCCTGTGTCGACACGACGACTGCCGACGACGGACGCCTCCCTCCGGGATTCTCGAAACGGTTCGCCGATATCGCGCGACGGGTCGTCGCGATGCGCGACCTCGAGTTCAAAGGACCGGTCAAGACGAAGATCCTGTCCCCCGACGAACTGTCGCGACGCGCGGGAAGCGAGGTCGAGACCGCATTGAAAACCGACCGGGCCGGCCTGCAGGAGAAGGTCCTAAAGCTGCTCGGCGCGATCCCCGCTGGGATCGACCTTGGTGAAACGGAGCAGAGGCTCACCGAACAACAGATACTCGGCTATTACCTCCCGAAGACGAAGACGATCTTCGCCCCATCAGGGGGTGACGATGGCAACGCCCTGAGCGAGATCACCCTGGCGCACGAGCTCGAACACGCTTTGGCAGATCAACAGTTGGGCTTGCCGAAACTCGGCAAGGTCGCGCCGGGCAAGGAGGAAGCCCAGTACGCGGCCCGCGCGTTGGTCGAAGGTGATGCGAGCCTCCTCACGCAGGACTATCTCTATTTCGCTCTGACCTCGGACGACCGCGTCAGACTCGGAGAACGGACGGGAGAGATCATTCAGGGCCTCGACGAAGACGTCCCGTACTTCCTGGAACGGTCGTTGGGCTTCCCCTACTCGGAAGGACTCCTCTTCGCGTGTTACCTGTATCAGAAGGGTGGTTGGGAGGCGGTGAACGACGCGTACGCGCACCCTCCGCAGTCGACCGCTGAGATCCTGTTCCCCGATCGCTACGGGAACGTTGGCCCGCCGAATGACCCACCCGATCCCACCGCGCCTCCGGGGTGGAAGCACGTGGGGAGGTTCGCGCTGGGTGCCGCCGATCTCCTGTTCATCATGCAAGAACCGGATCTACCTTCCGGAACCGATCTCGAGGAGGTGACGCGAGTCTTCCGATGGAACGGCGGGGAGATCCACGCATTCGAACGTGACGGAGACATCGCGATCGTCGCAAGCCTTGATGGAAGCGGGGTACCCGAAGATGGAGCCGACCGCGATTGGCTCTGCGCAGAGGTGTGGGGATGGATCAACTACAGGTTCCCCGTCAGGGTTGGTGACGCGGGAGACGCGCACTTCTTAGAGAGCAACCAAGGTATGGGGGCCGGTTGGTCTTGTATGGACTTCGGTCCCCGTGTCGTCATCGGACCGAGCTCAGATGTAGCGAAAAGCTTCCTGAAGCCTTGAACGATCCGCTACCAGCCGCCGCGGGGGCCGAACGCGGTATCGAGCACATGGCGTAGGCGCGCGACGTCCTCCTTGGCGAGGAATCCGTCGGCCCATTCGGGGGTCGACTTCAGGATCCCGCTGAGGACTAGGACCTTTGCCTTCGGGGCGAGGATCCGCAAGCCTTTGGCAACCGATTCACCGTCCAGCTTCGGGATCATGTAGTCGAGAACGATCAGGTCGGGCTGATACCTGTAGGCGGCATCCAGCGCCTCTTCCCCATCGGCGGCCTCCCAGATCGGGCCGAACCGATCACCTTCGAGCAGCCCTCTCACGATCATGCGGATGTCCTCCTCGTCATCGACGATCAGGACGCTGATCTTCCGCGTTGGCGACGAGAAGATCTTTCCCCACAACAAGGCGATCACGCGGTTCCGTTGAGGACGAGCTCAGCGAGCATCATCATGCGGGCGTCCTGAGAAGTTCGATGCCGGCTCGGTACATCTCGGTTGCCTTCTTCGAGCCGTCATTCGCAAGCACGTCGCCGAGATGCCCATACGTCAACGTTGCCTCGATCCGCTCCTCGGCCTCGACGAATAGATCGATCGCCGCGCGCAATTCCTTCACGGCTGCTTTCCTGTCCATGTCTGCCAAGAGAAGGCCCCGTTCGCGTTTCGTCCTTGCCTGCTCCCCGGGGTCTGAGGTGCCGATCAGCTCCGACGCCCGATCGAGCAATGACAGGGCCTTTTCCGGCCGGTCGGCACGCAGGATCGCCGCCATCTCGTTACAGGCACGCGCCTCGTCCAGTGGACTGTCGGTGACCTGGAAGATCTCAAGGGCGGCTTGGAGGTATCCGCGCGCCTGTTTTCCTTTGTTCGTCCGGCGGCAAAAGATGCCCCTAGCAAGCCGCGCCCTGCCGAGCTCGAGCTGGAGGTTCGCCAGACCGTAGAAGTGCTCGGCTTTGCGGAGAGAATCCTCGGCCTGGTCATACGCACCGCGTTCCAGGAGGGCACTGGCCACCATGTTGTGCATCGCACCCAACCGTTTCGGGTCGTGGACCCGCTGTTCCAACGTGAGAGCCTTCTCGGCAGCCTCGTCGGCCTGCTTCAAGAACCCTGCCTTTACGTAGGTGATCACGAGTGAGGTGTAGATGCGGATCAACGCATCAGGGTCCGAGAGACCTTGCTGTTCCAGAGCGTGCAAGAAGGTTTCGAGGAGATAGATCGCGTGCGTCCTCTCGCCCTGCAGGCTGTAACAGCGAGCTTGACCAGCGACCGCGTCCGCCTTGAGATGCAGAGGCTGGGAGTCGAGGAGTCTCAAGGCCATCCCGTAGTGGTCGATCCCGGATCCGAGATCCCTCTGATGCTCTGAGATCAGGCCCAAACCCTCATGCGCGGTCGCTTCCAAGCGCGCGATGCCAAACTCGTGGGCACGGCGGGCAACGTCGCGGAACACTTCGGATGCTTCATCCCGGCGGTCCGACGAGGCCCAGATACGCGCCTCTTGCAGGCGCAGCTCGAGATGCGGCAAGAGTGATTGCGGGCGGCCGGTGCGTAGCTCGTCTGGATGCACACCGAGTCTCTTCGAGAAATGTTGGATCGCAGCTTCCGAAGGGGTTCGCTTCCCGGCTTCGATGGTGCTCACATACGCGTGGGTGTAAGCGGGAGCGGCCAGCTCCAGTTGGGTCAAGCCGCGGTCGCGACGAAGGGCTCGGAGGCGCCGGCCGAGGGCATTCGATGACGCAGGCACTCGCCCTCCTTTAACGATAGTTACAAGCGATGAGGAATCTGTGGGTGGACCAGGCCTTCTTCAGGCCCGAGCCGGATGTAACTCCAGGGCGGACCCTAGCTTAACTCCAGTAGTTAAGTTGCGGCCCTTCGCCCACACGAAAGGGGGTTACGTATGGCGAAACATCTAAGGACGGCGCAGATAGTGCTGACGGCTGCTGCTCTGTGGATCACGGCCAGCGCGAACTGGCCGCTCAATCTGATCGGCTGGCCAGAGTGTTGATCGTTCCAATCATTGCCGGCTCCCTTCGGGGAGCCGGCGATCGACCCCGATAGGAGGTGACATGAAGATCCCGATCGTTATCGCGTTAGTAACCGGACTCGCGGCCTTGTGGACCGGTAGATCGTTCACCGGGCTGAGCACGTTGCGGTTGCGCCACAGCTGGATCATCTTCGTGGCGCTGGGCGTGCAGGTGTTCTTCGTCGCGTTCCCACCGTCCTGGTTGACCCCGAGCTCCGCCACGCCGATCTTCGTGCTGACCTTGGCAGCGCCTGCCTTGTTCCTCGCGATGAACCGGCAAGTCGCCGGCATGCTGGTTGTTGCCATCGGACTCACCCTGAACTGTCTCGTGATCCTCGCGAACGGCGCGATGCCCGTGTCATCCTCCGCCGCGCGCGTCGCTGGGGCGGAGTTGCTCACCGACACCCGTCATGTCGAGCATGGAACCCATCTACGGAACGAGACCATGACGGAGGAGACCGTCCTCCCGATCCTGGGTGACGTGATCCCCATGCCCGGGATGAAGTTGGTCGCGAGCCCGGGGGATCTCATCCTCGCTGCCGGTCTGGTCCAACTCGTCTGGAGCAGGACCACCAAGAGGTCCGGCCGCGCGGAAGCTCTAGCGGTGTAGCCCTGCCTTGTATGTCCCCAGGACGCGGGTGAACGTTGCGTGCTCGCTGACCTCAGCCAAAGCTTCGATCATCGGTGGGGCATCCGCGGGCGCTTCGGCATCGACATAGAACACGTACTCCCAGGGACGACCACCACGGGGCCGAGACTCGAGTTTCGACAGGCTCAGGTGCCGTTCTGCGAAAGCGCCGAGGCAACGGTAGAGGGAACCCGAGACGTGACCGACACCGAACACGAGTGAAGTCTTGTCCGGCTCCCCGAGCGGTTCGGGGTTCCGAGAAAGAGCGCCAAAGCGTGTGTAGTTATCGGGATAGGTCTGGATCCGCTCGGCGAGTAGCTCCAGCCCGTATAACTCGGCCGCCCGGCGAGATGCGATCGCGGCCGTCCGTTCGAGTTTCTCTTCGAGGATCCTCTTGGCGGCGCCGGCGGTGTCGTACTCGGGCCGGACCTTCGCCGACAACGCAGACAGGAACTCTTCGGACTGCGCGATCGCTTGTGGATGGGAGATGACTTCCTCGAGATCGTCGATCGTGGTCCCCGGAAGCGCCATGAGGCAATGATCCACACGCACGACGACCTCGCCAACGAGATGTAGCCCATGCTTGAGGAAGAGGTCGTAGGTCTCGTTGATGCTGCCTGCTTGAGAGTTGTCCATCGGAACGAGCCCGAAATCGGCTCGGCCTACCTCGACCGACTCGAACACCTTGCGGATCGACGTGTGAGGCTCGCGGACTTCGTCGCCGAAGAGGGCGATAACCGCTTCTTCTGAATACGCCCCCTCGGCACCTTGATACGCGACCGTTCTATCTGTCACGCAGATGCCACCGTCGCGGTGCGAGCTCGCATGATCCCCAGCACGAACGTCGAGCACAGCGCTTCGAAGGAAGCGTCGATGATGTTGTCGGACACACACCCAGCATCCCACGACTCTTCGCCGTTGGTCGCTCGGATCAGCACGCGTACGTGTGCCGCGGTGCCCTTCTCTGCGTCGACCACCGACACGCGATAGTCGGACAGTCGCACGTCTGCAAGTTCGGGGAACGCACGCTCAAGACATCGACGCAATGCGTTGTCCAAAGCATGAACCGGTCCCGCGCCCGATGCCTGCCGGCGTACGAGTCGATCTCCGATCTGCACCTCGAGAACGGCGTTCGCGGGACTTCGCCCCGGGCCGAGCCGTTCGCTAGACACCGTGTAACCACGCGGAAGGAAGTAGGGGTTGCTCATCGTCATAGGGCTACCGACTCCTTCACGGCGAGCGCTTCGAGCATCATCTCGGTGGCACGGATCGCCCCCGTCGCATCCGCCGTACCGGTGCCGGCGATGTCGGGAGCCGAGCCGTGCACGGGTTCGAACAACCCGACGCACCGTGTGGGCCGGGTCGATACATCCGGATGCAGGTTCGCGCTCGCAGCCGTCCCTAACCCTCCGGCAAGGCCCGCCGCGAGATCCGAGAGGATGTCACCGAAGAGATTGTCGGTTACGACGACATCGAAACGCTTGTGGTCGGTGACCAGATGGTAGGCGGCGGCATCCGCATGCTCATAGGAGACATCGATGTCGGGATACTCCGTCGACACTCGGGTAACGACCTCGCGCCATAGGTCGCCCGAGTGATTTAGGACGTTGGTCTTGTGCACCCATGTCAATCGACCCGCGCGTGATTTCGCCAGGTCGAACGCGTACCTGACACATCGTTCGATCGCATGCGCCGTATTCACGTTGACCTCTGCCGCCGAGTCACCGGAACGCCAGCCGAATCCTGCATACAGACCTTCCGTGTTCTCTCTCACGAACACGAGATCGAGTTCGGGGAAAGGGCGGAGGTTCACGTAGAGATCGAGCTCTTGCCGCAGGCGGAGCAGGATCCCTCTTTCGAGGACACCGTCGGGCACCCGAGGGTCGCCGATGGCACCGAAGAGCAATGCGTCCGAAGCCGCGATTGTTGCCAGGTCACCCACGCTGAGTAGCTCCCCGCTTGCCAGGTAACGCTCGGCCCCCGCGTCGATCTGTGTCACCTCAAAGCTCTGTTCGAACTTCTCGAGGGCCGCCGAGATGACTTCGGGTCCGATCCCGTCACCGGGAAGGACCGTGATCCTGTACGTCACGACGCCAGCCTCTGGGTTACCCACGGGATCAATCCCCCGGCCTCGACGATCTGGACGATGAACGGGGGCAACTCCTCTGCCGTGAAACTCTGCCCCTTGGTGACGTTGCGGATCGAGCACGATGCGGCATCAACCTCGACCTCGTCGCCATCTTCCGTTGCATCTACCGCGGCCCGGCTGACGAGAACCGGAAGCCCGGTGTTGATGGCGTTGCGGAAGAAGATGCGGGCGAACGAACCGGCCACAACTGCCGATACCCCTGCAGCTTTCAACGCGATCGGAGCGTGCTCACGGCTCGACCCACACCCGAAGTTCTCTCCGGCGAAGACAACATCTCCCGCTCGCACCTGTGCAACGAATCCCGGGTCGAGATCCTCCATCGCATGAGCGGCAAGGGTGGCCGCGTCGTCGGTGGTTAGGTAGCGCGCCGGAATGATCACATCGGTATCGACGTGATCGCCGTAACGGAAGGCTCTAGCCAACGAGAACCCCCTCCCTCGGCGGTGCTTCGGCACGAACCGCAGATGGGTGAACGACCTCGCCGGCAACGGCCGCTGCCATCGCAACCGCGGGATTCGCGAGATAGACCTGAGCGGTCGGATCGCCCATCCGTCCCACGTAGTTCCGGTTCGAGGTCGAGACACACACTTCATCCGGGCCGAGAACACCCATGTGAGCCCCGAGGCAGGCGCCACAGGTCGGTGTCGAAACCGAAGCACCTGCTGCCGCGAAGCGATCCAGTAGGCCTTCTTCATTCGCCTGGCGCCACACCCTCTGGGTTGCAGGGATGACCATCAGGCGAACCCCGTCGGCGACCTTCTCGTCTCCAAGGACGTGGGCTGCAACGCGCAGGTCCTCGATCCTGGCATTCGTGCACGACCCGATGAACACCTGATCCACCTTGACTGGTGCGATCTGTGAGACCGGAACCGCTCGGGACGGCAGCGAGGGCCGAGCCACCATCGGTTCGACGGCGCTCGTGTCGATCTCAACGACGCGCGCATATTCCGCGTCGTCATCCGATCGATAGACCTCGAAGTCGTTGTGCCTGCCGGTATCCAACTGACGTTCCGCCACATAGTTCAGGGTGAGCTGGTCGGGTGGGACGATCCCGGACTTCGCGCCCGCTTCGATCGCCATGTTCGTCAGCGTCAGACGTGAGTCCATCGACAGCTCCGCCATGGTGTCGCCGGTGTGCTCCATCGCCATATAGCTGGCACCGTCGTCGCCGATAGCGGCGATCACCGACAAGATCAGATCTTTGCCCATGATCCACGGCGGGAGGTGGCCGGAATAGATGACCTTGATCGACTCGGGTACGCGTAACCAGATCTCGCCCAGGGCCCACACCGCTGCTACATCGGTCGAGCCCACTCCGGTCGAAAAGCAACCGAGTGCGCCGTACGTGCACGAATGAGAATCCGCACCGATGACGATCTGACCGGGGAGCACCAGGGCTTCCTCGGGAAGGAGGATGTGCTCGATACCTCCACGGCCGATCTCGAAGTAATGCTCGATGTCGTGTTCCAGCGCGAACGCGCGCATGCGTGACATCAGAGTTGCCGATGCGATGTCCTTGGCCGGTGCGAAATGCGACGCGACCAGTGCGATCTTCGAACGATCCCAGACCGTCGGGGCACCCATCTTCTCGAAGGCTCTCGCTGCAGGTGGGGCCGTGACGTCGTTCGCCATGGCCAGATCGACCTTGCAGGTAACGATCTCGCCGGTCGCTACCTCGTCGCGACCGCAATGGGCTGCGAGGATCTTCTGCGTGATGGTCTGCCCCATCAGGCGGGCACCCGGTTCCTTGTGCTGAGAGCAACGAGGCGGTTGACCGCCGACAGATAAGCACGAGCCGACGCCTCGACCACATCTGTGGACACGCCTCGGCCCGTTGCTCGTCGGATCGGTGCTTCATCGCCATCCCCGATCGCAAGGACGATCGTCACATCGCCAAGGGCATCGATACCTCCTGTGACGCTCGACACGGTGAATGACTCGAGACGAGCTTCCAACCCTGTTGCGCGCTGGATCGCGCCACACGCGGCGTCGATCATCCCGTCGCCGATCGCCGACTCGTCGACGATCTCTCCGCCATGGTTCAACCGCACGGTTGCGGTGGGAGACATATGGGTCCCACCGGCGACCTGGATCGAGATCAACTCGAACGCCTCGTCCTCGGCCCCCAGCTCGTCGACGACGATCGCTTCGAGATCGATGTCGGTGATCCTGATCTTGCGATCCGCCAAGGCCTTGAAGCGGGTGAAGGCTCGTTGAGCTTCTTCGGGGCCAAGCGAGAAGCCGAGCTCCTCCAAGGCCTTGAAGAACGCGTGACGACCGGAGTGCTTTCCGAGGACGAGCCGGGAACCCTCGAGGCCTACGTCGACCGGATCCATGATCTCGTAGGTCGTGCGCTCGACCATCACGCCGTGCTGGTGGATACCGGCTTCGTGCGCGAACGCGTTGGCGCCCACGATCGCCTTGTTCGGTGGCACCGGGTATCCGGTCAGCATCGAAACAAGGCGCGAGGTCCGAGCGATCTCACGCGTTTCGATGTGCGTGTCGATCCCTCTAGACGCCGTGCGCGTCCTAAGGGCCATAACTATCTCTTCCAACGAGCAATTGCCTGCGCGCTCGCCGATGCCGTTGACCGCTACCTCGACCTGCCGAGCACCCGCCTCGATCCCGGCCAGGGCATTCGCGACCGCGAGGCCGAGGTCGTCGTGGGTGTGCACGCTCCAGATCACATCGCCCTGTACCTCGTCCACTAGGAAGCGCAACAGGGCCGCGAACTCCTCGGGCAACGCGTAGCCGACGGTGTCGGGAAGGTTCAGTGTGGTCGCTCCGGCTAGCCGTGCGGCATTGAATACCTCGGCGAGGAACACCGGGTCCGAACGGGTCGCATCCTCACAGGAGAACTCGACGTCGTCTACGGACGCCCGTGCTCGGGTCACGGCCCCGGAGGCTGCCTCCAACACCTGGGCAGGTGTCATCCGCAGCTTCGCCGTCATGTGGATCTCGCTGGTGGCGATGAACGTGTGGATCCGAGGACGGTGCGCGACCGAGATCGCGTCGAGAGCACGGTCGATATCAGCCGGGTCCGTCCGCGCCAGGGCCGCGATCACAGGACCCCGTACGGACGATGCGATCGCCCGCACCGCGTCCCACTCGCCGTCCGAAGAGACCGGGAAGCCTGCCTCGATCACGTCGACACCAAGGCGGGCGAGCTGTTCCGCGATCTCGACCTTCTCCTTGAGGTTCAGGGAGATGCCCGGCGACTGCTCCCCGTCACGAAGGGTCGTGTCGAAGATACGGATGTCGTCTACAGCCACGACATCATGTCGCGCAGCCGCGCGCCTACCTCTTCGATCGGGTGGGCCGCCTGAAGACGACGCTCGGCGTCGAGGACCGGGGTCCCGGCCTTGTTCTCGAGCACCCACTCGCGTGCGAACTCACCAGAGCGGATGTCGGCGAGGATCTGACGCATGCGATCTTGCGTCGCATCGTCGACAACCTTCTTGCCGCGGGTGAGGTCCCCGTACTCCGCGGTATCCGAGATCGCATGGCGCATCCCCTTGAAGCCGCCCTCGTATAGAAGGTCGACGATCAGCTTGAGCTCGTGGAGGCACTCGAAGTACGCGATCTCTTCCTGGTAGCCGGCCTCGACGAGGGTCTCCCACCCTGCCTGGATAAGTCGAGACACCCCACCGCATAGGACCGCTTGCTCACCGAACAGATCCGTCTCGGTCTCTTCGGCGAACGTCGTCTCGATGACTCCGGCGCGGGTGCAACCGATGCCCTTCGCATAAGCGAGGGCTAGGGCTTCAGCATTCCCGCTCGCGTCGTGATGGATCGCGAGCAATCCCGGCGTGCCGCTGCCGCTTTCGTAGGTGCGGCGAACGAGGGGGCCCGGAGCCTTCGGAGCGATCATGATCACGTCGTTGTCTTCCGGCGCGCGGATCTGTCCAAAGTGGATGTTGAACCCGTGCGCGAACAGCAGTGCGGCCCCCGGGCGGAGGTTGGGCTCGACCGAATCGCGGTACACATCGGCTTGATGCTGGTCGGGAACGAGCATCGCTATCAGCTGCGCGTCGGCGCACGCCTCGTTCATGCTGGCCGCCTCGAGTCCGTCCGCCTTGACGACGTCCCACGTGGGCGAGTCCTTCCGAAGTCCAACGACGACATCGAGCCCTGAATCCTTCAGGTTGAGGGCATGGGCCCGGCCCTGAGCGCCGTAGCCGAGCACCGCGATCCGCTTCCCTTCGAGCGGGCCGAACGAAGAATCGGAGTCGTAATAGATCTTGGGCATGACTACCTCCTAGGACGCAGCTGAGTTGGGCACGGGCATGAGAACGGGGGGCTTGAGACCTATGGCGCCGCGCGCAAGCGCGATGCGGCCGGTCCGGACCATCTCGACGATGCCGTACGGACGCAGGATCTCCTCGAGTGCAAGGATCTTCTCGGGTGCACCGGTTGCTTCGATCGTCAACGCATCCGGATCGACGTCGAGAACCTTGGCACGGAAGATCTCTGCGATCTCGAGCACCTCGGCCCGCTTGCCGGCCCCGACCCCTACTTTGATCATCGCAAGTTCTCTCTCGACCGAGTCGTCGTGCGGTAGTTCCGAGATCTTCAACACGTTGATGAGCTTGTCGAGCTGCTTCGTTATCTGGTCCAGGGGCTTGCCAGCAGCGGAGCACACGATCGTCATCCGCGAGACGGACGGTTCCTCGGTCTCGCCCACCGCCAAGGAGTCGATGTTGAACCCGCGCCGGGCGAAGAGTCCCGATACGCGGGCCAGGACACCGGGCTTGTTCTCGACGAGGACCGACAGGATGTGCTGGGTCATCCGACCTCCCGTCCCATGCCACCGAATGCGAAGTCCGAACCATCCTCGACGTAAGCAGCGGCAACCGGCCTGGCGCCGTTCGGCCCGACGATGATGTCGTCGTTGGAAGCGCCCGCGGGGACGATCGGGAAACACATCTCGCCTTCATCAACCCTGAAGTCGATGACGCAGGGACGGTCATCGATGCCAAGGGCCTTGTCGACGATGTTGTCGACATCCTCTGGGTTCGATGCGCGCAAGCCGACCGCTCCATACGCTTCGGCGAGCCGCACGTAGTCGGGGGCATCCTGCGGAAGGTGCACCTGAGAGTAGCGCTCGTCGTAGAACAGCTCTTGCCACTGACGAACCATGCCGAGATGCGAGTTGTTGAGGATCGCAACCGTGAACGGGATCTTCTCGATCGATGCGGTAGCGAGTTCCTGCGCGGTCATCTGGAAGCAACCATCGCCATCGATGCAGACGACACGCTCGTTCGGTCGTCCAACCTTCGCACCGAGCGCAGCAGGAACACCGAAGCCCATGGTGCCGAGACCACCGGAACTGATGAACGAGTAAGGGCGGTTACAACGCATCAATTGCGAGGCCCACATCTGGTGTTGGCCCACCCCGGTGACGACGATCGCGTCCCCAGCCGTTGCACGGTCGAAACTTTCGACGACCGCCTGCGGCTTGATGGGTCCATCCATGTCCTGGTCGTGCGTCAAGGGGTTGGCGCGTGCCCACGACCGAACCTGGTTCCACCACTTTGAGATGTCGGTAGGCCCAGATGCCGAGTTGTCACGCAACACCTCTCTGGCTAGTTCCTCGAGGATCGGTTTCGCATCGCCGACGATCGGGACATCAACGGCGCGGTTCTTGCCGATCTCGGCAGGGTCGACGTCGGCGTGGATCACCTTGGCGTCCGGAGCGAACGTGGACAGCTGACCGGTCACGCGATCGTCGAATCGTGCACACATCGTGATCAACAGATCGGAGCGCTGCATCGCGGTGACCGCGGCATAGTTCCCGTGCATGCCCGGCATGCCGAGGCACAGGGGGTGGTTGTCGGGGAAGGCTCCCCGAGCCATCAGAGTGGTGACGACCGGTGCCCCGATCGCTTCCGCGAGCTTCAGGAGCTCTTCAGCTGCACGTGCCTTGAGCACACCACCGCCGACATAAAGAACAGGACGCTGCGCGGTGCGGATAAGGGCTGCTGCTGCTCGGATCTGGCGGGGGTTCGGCCGCGTCGTCGGCCGGTAGCCGGGAAGATCCAAACGTTCCGGCCATTCGAATCCCGTCTGGGCCTGGAGGACATCTTTGGGGATGTCGACCAGCACAGGACCCGGCCGGCCCGTCGAGGCGATGTGGAACGCCTCGGCGATCGCCAT
>JAXDJJ010000010.1:0-3404 GCA_034665745.1 Actinomycetota bacterium
GGAGCTTCCAAGCCCTTCTGACTGCCGGTGACGATGACGTCGATGCCCATCGCGTCGACATTAAGAAGCTCGCCCCCGACCGAGGCGATGCCGTCGACCATGTACAGAGCGCCGGCGTCACGCGCGACCGTTGCTAGGTCCTCGATCGGCAGCCGCGTACCCGTCGCTGTCTCGACATGGACCGACAAGACGCCGTCGGCCCCCTTAGCCGCGTCGGCGACCCGCTGGACGTCCAGTTGCTCGCCCGGTGCTACGGGGACCTCGACGAACTCGAGGCGATGAGCCATCGCCAGCTCGCGCAAACGGATCCCGAAGAAACCTGTGTTGACGATGACTACCTTCTGACCTTCGTCGAACAGGTTCACCACGGCGGCCTCGAGGCAGGTCGTACCGGTTCCAGGGATCAGGTACGGAAGATCTGCAGCACCGAGGAGCTTGCCAACGTCCGCGATCGCCTGCTCGTGAAGGGCCTGCCACGTGTCACCGTAGTGCGCGATGACCTGACGGCCGAGGATCGCGAGGTCCTCTTCATGCAACTCACCCGGGCCCGCGATCATCAGAGCGGGCATGTCCGGAAGCTTCCTTGGGTCCGGCATCCCCAGATGCTAAGGCACCCGCGGAGCAACCCGCGGGTGCCTTACCGAGCTAGCTCGAGGCGCTCGGGCTCGGACTCGCTGATGGTTGCGGAGTGACAACCTCGCCGGCCTTGCTCAGTACCTCGATCACTTGGTTATGGGTCCCGCGGTTCTGCCACGGGAACGGCTCGGCCGAACCGAGGCCGAGCTCCTGGAACGTGTTCATCCACGCATCGACGGTCCATGCCGACATGTCGGCACCCTGCTGGACCTTCAACACCTTCAGGGCATCGTCGAGAGCCTTGGCGACCTGCATCGAGCACGTCTCTGCCTTCGGCGTGCCCTTGTCGTCGCAATAGTTGCGCGCGAGTTGCGACTTTGCCTTGCGGTTGAAGAGGTTCAGCGCGAACGAAGAGAAGTCATGCCACATGTCGCGATCGCTCACCGGCGTGGGCACGAGGTCGTAGCTCTCCGAACCGATCTCGTCATCGAAGATCCGGTGGATCAGCGTCGAGTACCACTGCTCGAAGATGGCGACCGGCGGCCCGTTGTCCTCTTGGTCGTCGGGATCCTGCCAGTTCTTGTTCAAGTGGTGCGCTCCCGCCTTAATCCATGCGCGCACGAGTGCAACCGCTTCAGGCGCTTTCGGCTCGGTCGCGCCACTGGAAGCCTTGAGCATCTTCGGACCTAGGTACACGGCCCGTGCATCGCGCGTCGCTGCCTGGCGGATGACGTCGACGAGATCAGACAGGACCGCCTTCTTCTTTCCGTCCATGTAGCGGTGCATCTCGTCCTGGAGGAGCTTCACCCTCTGGATCGGCCCCCACTTGATCCCGTCGTAGTTGTCCCAGCCGACCGCAGGCTTGTTGTTCCAGTTGGCGACCCAACCCTGTTCCGGGTTGATGATCTGCGGGTGCGTCTGGAACGGCAGCCGTCTTCCCCACTCCCACTTGCCGGTACCCCACGTCGGGAGGCTCGGCGAATAGCCCTTCGGGCGCTTCGGGTAGTAGCCAACATGGAAGTAGCCGATGTCTTTATGGTCGACGTAGAAGGTATTGAACGACATCGTGAACTTGCTTGCCGCCGCTTTGAAGTCCTGGATGTTGTCGACCTCGGCGTTCCACTTGTAGAACTGCGGGATCGAATCGACCTCGCGCATCCAGAAGTATCGCTGCTTCACGAATGCGACAGGCTTGCCATCGACCTTGCCTCGGGCGAACACCGGGCCGTGCGTCGTTCGATAGAAGGTGTGGGTCTCGAGCCCTGGGGCGCCTGGTGAACCTGCGGAGGGCTTGACGATGAATTGCTCGTCACGAGACTCCATTTCCTTGCACTCGCCCTTGAACATGTACGAGTTGGAGTCCTCGGTCACTTCCTCGCCCTCCGGCGCGCACAGAAGCTCGGCCTTGGTATCCACCGCGTCGGAGTAGCCGGTGGTCAGCGTCCATGCATAGTCGGGGCCGCGGCCGAGAGGGATCAGAGCGGACGCGCCAGGCACCGCCGGTCCCCGGAAGTCCGCAACCTCGGCCCCCGAGACGTGAACGTCCACATCCCAGAAGAACGACGGCACCGCGTAACCGACCTGCGGCGCACCTATCTGCAACGGGTTACCGGTCTTCGACTCTTTGCCGCTGACGATCAACGCGTTCGACGCGGGGGCACGGAAGCCCATGCTTGCGAGGAAGTCCTTGTATTTCGTTTCCCGCGCGCTCGCCTTGCGCGCGATCGCCTCGGCATCGTCTGGGATCGCGACCGAATTCATGTTCGTTCGACCGATCGCCTGCGATCGGAACACGCCTTCGTTCGCGGGGATAGTTGTCGGTGAACGCGGGTCGTTACGACGCAAGAGGTCTTCGTAGATGCGGGCCCCCAGCTTCGCTCCGTTCTTTTTGACGAGGTGCGAGTAAAGGCCTGCGTTGGTGAGCTCCGAGCCTGCGGTCTCCCCGAACACGCGCAGCTGGAGGATCGCGACGTACAGGGTGTCGGTGGGGGTCCAGTCAGACGGCTCCGGCTCCGGGCACGGGTTGCCCAGGGCCTGGTATTCGGCAGGACACTTTGTCGGGTCCATGCGGAGCTCGGCGATGTACTGGTTGATCCCGTCCGCGTACGCCTGCAGGCCCTCCTGGATCTTCACACCGAGGGCACCGAACTTGTCGTCGAAGTCATCGAACATCTTCTGGACCTCTTCTTCGGTGTAGCCCTCGCGACGGGACTCGATGTCCATCGGGAGGTAGTCCGGTCCGATGAGCTGCGACAAGGTTCCTCGAGCCGCGTGTCGGAACACATCTGCTTCCCACAGCCGGTCCTCGGCAGTGGTGTAGCCCATCGCGAAGCTCGCGTTGTTAAACGAGTCCGCGTAGATGTGCGGGATCCCGAAGTCGTCCCGGTAGACCGTGGCGCCGTCGATCGGGTCGTATGTGTCTTCGATGGTCGTAGGACCGAACTGCATCGAGTGGAAGTAGTCCCCGATCGTCTCCTCGGTAACGTCATCGGTATCGATCAAGGAGGCGTAGAGCGGGAGTTGATCGTCGAAGTGAGGACCGAAGTCGCCTGCTGCGAATTCGGCCGCGGTCACATTGCCCTCTTCTCCCGGTGGAACGATCGACCACGCTCGAAGGGTGTCCGGTACCGGAGGGGGCCCGGTCTGAGCATTAACGGACAGTGGGACGAACGTGGCAGCAAGAACGATGGCGATCCCTGCAGTTAGCAGGCGTCGCGACATATGGGCCTCCGATCGGATTCCGCGGATGAATCGGGACAAGCTCTACTCGGACCTTTACCTGCCTGCTCTGCTGTCTAAACGGGAAATGGGCCCTTAGAACGCTGCGC
>JAXDJJ010000011.1:0-59112 GCA_034665745.1 Actinomycetota bacterium
CGGCGATGTCCAGATGAGCCCAAGCGATGTTGTCCCCGACGAACTCACGAAGGAACAGGGCCGCGATGATCGCGCCGCCCCACCTAGAGCCAACGTTCTTGAGGTCGGCGATGTCGGACTCGAGCTCCTTCTTGTATGCGTCATACAGGGGCATGCGCCAGAACGGCTCGCCGGCCGACTCGCTCGCAGTCTCCAGCTCAGCGGCAAGTCCGTCGTCGTTAGAGAACAGACCCGTGGCCTTCTTTCCGAGGGCAACCATGATCGAGCCGGTCAGGGTCGCTACATCGACGATCGCATCAGGGCCTTGCTCACTGGCGAAGGCGATGGCATCGGCCAGGATCAATCGGCCTTCGGCGTCGGTGTTCAGCACCTCGGTGGTCTTGCCGCCGTAGTGCTTGAGAACGTCGCCGGGACGCACCGCCGTGCCGCTGGGCATGTTCTCGGTCGTGGGCACGAACGCGAGGACCTCGATCGAAGGTTTGAGCCTGGCGATCGCGGACATCGCGCCGATAACCGCCGCCGCGCCTCCCATGTCGGTCTTCATGGTTTCCATGTTGGTTGCATCCTTCAAAGACAAACCACCTGAGTCGAACGTGACGCCCTTGCCGACCAGCGCGACCTTCCGCTTCGCCCCCTTGGGTGCGTAGTGCATCTGGATGAAGCGCGGTGGATTCGCAGACCCGGAGGCGACTCCCAGTAATCCGCCGAAACCCTTCTTCTTGAGCTCGCCTTCGTCCCAGATCGTCACATCGAAGCCGCTGGCATCGCCGAGCTCCTTGGCACGCTGCGCGAGGACCTCGGGGGTCAGCGTCGAGGCCGGCTCGTTGATCATGTCGCGCGCCCAACATGTCGCTTCGGCCGTGATGGTGACCTTTGCAAGCGCATCCTCATCTGCGTTCAGGAACACGATGCTCTGGATCTTGGACGGTTTGGGATCGCTCTTGTAGGTCGTGAACCGGTAGGTGCCGAGCACCAAACCTTCCGCGACGGCAGATGCGCTGCCCTCGACAGCTTCGTGGACCGCGACCCCAAGTGTCGAACGCTCTCCGAGACGGCGCCCAGCCGCGCCCGCGGTGCGCCTCAATGACGTGGTGCTCACCTTCGACCTGTCGCCCAGCCCAAGGACCGCAACTGCTTTCGCCGCTACCCCTTCACCGGCCGGAACCACCGCCAGCTCGCCGCTTCCTCCCTTGAATCCCGCTGAACGCAGGTACTCCGACAACCGCTCGCCCAGCGCGTTGTCGATGATTGTGGCGGTCGCATCGAGGGTGAAGGAACCACCGTCGCTGAACGCACCCACGACCAGGGCGTCGCAAGTCACGGCGGTCGCATCGTCTGAGACAACGGAAAGTTGAGGCAGTCCGGGCATCGATCCTCCTTATGGATGGAGGGCATTTGTATATCGGTCGCGGGGGTATCTGCACCCCTTGTCCGAAAGGCGCGAAATCCCCGGTTGTGAGGCCCCTCGGGAGTACGTTGGCATCTAACGCGGATGGCCTAGAGCTTGGGGAAGAGCTCTTGACCTTAATTTTCTTAGGGCTTCTGGCCCTTGCATGGATAGCTGTTTTCTTGCCTGCAGCCTTGCGGGCCAAGCAAAGCGCTCCCTTGAGCACGGCAGAACGATTCAAGAGAAGGATGAGCTTGATCGCTCCGCGCGCCGGGAACGGGCGCTGGATCGTCGTGCCCGAGTCCTACGACCGACTTGCCATGAGCTCGTTCCGCAAGGGTCAGCGCCGCCGGACCAAGATCCTCATCGCCCTCCTTGCCGCAGCGGCATTCACCGGTCTCGTCGGGATCTTGAATGGCGGGGCAGCGTGGGAGGTCCATCTAGCGGTGGACGCGTCGCTCGCTCTCTATGTCGCTTTGCTGATCGAAGCCAAGCGCCGGCGCGCCGAACAGGAGACGAAGCTCCGGTCGCTGGAGGCTCGGCGTGTTCCTCGCTCGGAGGAGCTCACCTTCAACGAACCCGCCCGAGCAGGTGGGGGACGGCACTCCTAACCACGTAGTCTCGTGGCGATGGATCTCTCTGCACTTACGGACACCTTGCGCGCGAGCCTGGATGCAAAGACATCGGCGCGCGAACAGGGCTTGACCAGCAGCCGAAGCGCGATAAGAGCGTGCGGCAACGCGATCAGAGCGATGCACCGATACGAATTCGACCAGGCCAGCACATTGCTCGAAGAGGCTCAGTCGGAACTCGACATCGCTCACTCCGCTCTGGGCGACCACCCCGACATGCTCCACGCTGGATTCGTTCATGACGCCGAGAAGGAGCTTGCCGAGGCCCGGATCACCTTCGCCCTCGTCACGAACGCTCCGATGCCGGGTCCCGATGACATCGGTGTCCCACCTGCTGCGTTCCTCAAAGGCATGGCTGAGTCCATAGGTGAGCTGCGTCGTCATCTTCTAGATCTGATGCGGAAGGGCGAGCTCAAACGGTGCGAAGAATTGCTCGGGGCGATGGACGACCTCTACTTCGTCCTCGTGTCGATGGACTACCCCGATGGGATCACGTTCGGCTTGCGACGCCTTACCGATGTCGCTCGCTCGATCATCGAGCGGACCAGAGGTGATTTCACAACCTCAACGATCCAAAGTGAACTGCGCGATGTCCTCGACGAGCACGCGTCACGGATCAGGGAGTCGTGAACAAGACAGCTTGGGTCGGGGTCGCGATAGTTGGCCTGATCGCAGCGGTCGTCCTGGTGCTGGCACTCGGCGGTGCCGAGGAGACGGGCACATCGGATCTCGCTTCGGATGTCGTCGTCGGCGAGGGGACTGGCCAACCCGGAGACACCGCTCTCGCCGAGATAACCGAGGTTTCGGTACGCAATGAAGATGCGGCCGTGGTCGTGTTCGAGGTAACGATCGCGACGGACTTCCCCGACAAGGTTCCGGGCAGCCTGGGCTTCCGGTGGGACGTCATCGAGAACGGTGAGGGGACCTGGATCGTTTCCGCGAACCTCGACAATGGTCCAACTGCGGCTGTCACGGGGTTGAAGTCAGACTTCGGCGCGTCGACGGTGGACGAAACACTCGACGGCGATATCGAAGTCTCGGGCGACACCTTGACGATCACGTTCGACAGGACCCAGATCGAAGGCTTCCCCGATTCCTTCGCGTGGCGCCTAACGTCAACCCTCGATGGCGACCCTGCCGACCCGGGGTCCGCAACGGCTACGGACTCCGCTCCCGACTCGGGGCAGGGGCAGTTGAAGTAATAAGCCTCCCTTAGACTCCCCGGCCACGGGCCAGTAGCTCAGTTGGTAGAGCGCACCCCTCGCACGGGTGAGGTCGCAGGTTCGACTCCTGTCTGGTCCACGAAAATCCAAGTCAACGTGCGTCCTTATTCATCTGCCTCTCATCGATCTCTCATGGAGACCGTGGTGCGCTTGGCGATCAAGCCACGCAAGCGATTCTTTCGAGGAGGCGGTCCTTGCCCGACATCGAGAAGTCCGGATCGATGATCCGCGAATCACGTCGTGACGAAACGATCAGGGGGATGCTTAACAAGGTTCCAGAGGTCACGATCTTCTTCTGGATCATCAAGATCATGGCCACGACGGTCGGCGAGACCGCAGCGGACTACCTAAGCGTCGACCTCAATCTCGGGCTGACCATCACCACCTACATCATGACGGCGGTGTTGGCCGTCGTGCTCTATCTCCAGTTCAGAGCACGGAGATACGTGCCGACCGTCTATTGGCTAGCGGTCGTCCTGATAAGCATCGTTGGGACGTTGATCACCGACAATCTCGTGGACAACCTTGGCATCAGCTTGTGGACGACGACGATCGCCTTTTCGATCGCTCTGGCAATCACGTTCGCGGTTTGGTTCGCACAGGAGCGGACCTTGTCGATCCATAGCATCAACACGACGAAACGAGAGGCGTTCTATTGGCTGGCCATCCTGTTCACGTTCGCCTTGGGCACCGCTGCCGGGGATCTGGTGGCAGAAAGTCTGGGTTGGGGCTACCTGTTGTCCGGGATCGTCTTCGCTGTACTGATCGCGACGGTGGCCTTCGTCCACTTCAATCTCGAGTTGATCGGAGGAGTCCTCGCGTTCTGGATCGCCTACATCTTGACGCGGCCTCTGGGCGCTTCCCTCGGTGATCTTCTGTCCCAGAAACACGGCGCGGGCGGCCTTGGCCTCGGGGCTACGGGAACTAGCGTCATCTTTCTATTGACGATCTTGAGCGTCGTGATCTACCTCACCGTTACGAAGCGAGATCAGATCCCGGGTGAGGGCAGCGGCTAGAGAGTGTGTGACTCTCCTGCATAGCGTGGGTTCACGAAAGGCCATGCCTCATCGATCCACACAGCCAATGCCTCCCGAACCGAATGATCTAGGTCAGCACGACTCTTTCGTACCCATGAGCTGATCCCCGCATCGTGGCCCGGTAGTTGACTGGGATAGATGTAGATGCAGCCGATGACGTCGTCACCTTCGAGGATCGAATAGGTGAAACCCCTGCGCTCCTCGAAATCCTTGGCGTGTCGCACCAGATCCTTCAGGTTCTCTTCCAGGGTCATGGCTTGCGGCCAAGTCGGCTCGTCTTCTGGACTGAATCCGGGAGTAGACCGGATGTGGTCGATGCTCGTCATCCATGCAGCGTGGTCACGGTCGTTGTGTTGTTCGCCCAACGGTTCCAGATGAAACTCAGACCAGGCGTAGGTATTCGGAACGTCGAAGCCGGGCGGTACGAACGAGTCCTCCATCGGTCGAGACTTTCAATCGTTCAGCTAGACCGTGCGTCGGAAGCGCGCCACTGCCAGAGGTGCGAACACAAGCAGGATGCCGACGCACCACGCTACGGACTGCAGGACGTAGAACGATGTTGGACCCCCGGTCATAAGCGCCCGCACGGCCGACGCAGTTACCGAAACCGGCTGGTGCTCGGCGAAGACCTGGAGCCATCCCGGCATCGAGTCGACCGGAACGAATGCAGACGAGGCAAACACCAGGGGAGCGATGACCGGGAACGCCGCGGCTTGCGCGGTCTCGGGGTCACCGACAGCAAGGCCCACTGTCGCGAAGATCCAGGCAAGCGTGTAGCCGAAGAGAAGTACGAGTGCGATCCCCGCGAGGTAAGCGAGGGCATTCGTGTGCACGCGGAAGCCGACCGCGAAGCCAACGCCGGATATCAAGGCCGCGACGAACACGTTCCGGACGAGGTCGGCCAACGTGCGTCCTGCCAGAACGGCCGAACGCGTCATCGGCAGGGAGTGGAACCTCTCCATGAGTCCGCTCTTCAGATCGGCTGCTAGACCGATCGCCGCGGCCATCGAGCCGAAGACCACGGTCTGCACGAAGATCCCCGGCATCAGGTAGTCGACGTAGCTACTGCCAGGCACGGAGATAGCACCGCCGAAGACGTAGCGGAACATCACCACGAAGATGACGGGCTGGATCGTCGAGAAAACGAGCAGCTGGGGGATACGTATATAGGCGATCAGGTTGCGCTGCGCGAGAGCGAGTGCATCTCGGATAACCCAGGTGCGGGACTCCTGGGACAGACTCGTTGCCGCCGTCAAACTTGCCGTTGCCATCAAGCATCCACCTCCGCGAGTTCTTCTTTCGCTTCCTTCTCAGCGCGGTGTCCTGTCAGCGAGAGGAAGACATCGTCGAGGCTCGGCTCCCTCACCGTCAGGGTGTCCGGCTCGAGGTTGGCCCCGTCGAGAACCCGGAGCACTTCCATCAGGAGTTTGGCGCCATCATTCGACGTCAAGCGCACGAGTGAGCCGTCGCGCTCGACTCCCATGACCTGTCCTTCAAGTCGGCTGTGCGCGTCGATCGCCTTCTGCTCCGTCGTGTAACCGAGTTCGGTGACCGTGCTTCCGAGCTTCGCCTTCAGGGCTTTCGGGGTGTCGTTCGCGATGACGCGGCCCCCGTCGACCACCGCGATGCGATCGGCGAGAAGGTCCGCCTCCTCGAGGTATTGAGTGGTTAGAAGCACAGTGGTCTCACCTGCCACTAGCTCGCGGATCATGTCCCACAGATCCGAGCGGCCTTGGATGTCCAAACCGGTCGTCGGTTCGTCGAGGAACAGGACGGGCGGTTTGTGCACGAGGGCCGCGGCAAGGTCGAGCCGACGCCGCATCCCTCCCGAGTAGGTGCGCACGGTTCGGTTCCCCGCATCAGCGAGGCCGAACAGCTCGAGCAGTTCGTCAGCGCGGGGTCGCTCGGTCTTCGGCGCGAGGTGGGCGAGTTTGCCTACCAAACGGAGGTTCTCGCGGCCCGTCAGGTTGGGATCGACGGCTGCGAACTGGCCGGCGAGACCGATAAGGGTCCGGACCTCGCGGGCATCGCGTACGACGTCACGGCCGAGGACCTCGGCGCGACCCTCGTCGGGATGGATGATCGTCGATAGCACGCGCACCGTTGTCGTCTTGCCTGCGCCGTTGGGCCCCAGCAGGCCGAAAACCGTGCCTACGGGTACTTCGAAATCCACTCGTTCCAGGGCCACGACGTCGCCGAAGCGTTTCGCCAGGCCTTCTACCTCTATCGCATTTGTCATCTCGGCATCGTTTCAAAGATAGTTGGAGTTGTCAAATAATCTGATGATTGGAAAGTCGGATGACTACCACTTTACGAGGAATGGAAGTACTATGAAGGCAGATGGCTTCCTCTTCGACACGTTCTCAGGCAACCGGTACGGAGGTCTGGCGCCTCCTGCTCACTTGCGCGATGTCCCAGTTCGGGCGCGCCGCCGGCGTCGCCCAAGGCCTCGGACTCACCCCCGGGCACATGAAAGCCCTGCTCGCCCTCGACCCCGACGAGCCTCAACCGATGGGCAACCTCGCGCAGAACTTCGCCTGCGACGCCTCCACGATGACGTGGCTCGTCGATCGCTTGGAAGAGAAAGGCCTTGTCGAGCGAAAAGGCCTTCCGAACGATCGGCGCGTTAAGACCGTTGCGCTAACCGCGGCAGGGGTGAAGACGAAACGTGAGCTCGAGGCCAAGATGTACGAGGCCCCGCAGTTCATCCTCGATCTCGATCCCGACGTGCTCGAGTCACTCCACGACGTACTCGAAGATCTCGCGGCGGTAGCGAAACCCGAAACAAGGGATATCGGCGCTTAACGGGTCAGTCGTGTCCCGCTACTACCCAGCCGCCTGCGCTCGTCACGGTCGCCGTCACCTTGTCACCGGCGACGTAGTCGAATGACACCGGTTCTGGTTCGGTGCTGGTGGGGCCGAACTTCATCTTCGTCTTCCCGCGCTTGACCACGACGATCCAGTCGCCTTGGCCGACCGCGCCGGTGACCGTGCCGCTCGTCGAGGCAGAGGTAACCGTGAACGTGCACTTGGGTTGAACCGGATTGATCGCCTGGCAGCTCTCCGGTTCGTCGCGTTCCAGAGCGGAAGCTCCGGAGGAGATCAGGACGGTCGAAACGAGAATCGCGATCGCTACCTTCAAAGCCTTCAAAGTCGCGTCCTTCCGTTGGACGCCGGGCGCGCCCGGCATCTGAGTCCTATCTGAGGTTTTCGCTATCGCGAGGGGCGCTTCCTGCCCCAGCTGGACCCTTGAGGGAACCCTGGGGCTCCTGGGCACGTCCAAGGGACCTAAGCGAAGGGGGAAACATGTCACGAATCCAGCGCATCGCGATCCTGTCGATCCTGCTTCTCGTCGTCACCGGCGTGGTGGGGGCATGTGCGAACGATGTCGGTTCTTCCGCAGATATGGGTGCTACAGGGTCGACCGGGGAGAACGCGGTCGACGAGCCGATGCTCGCACCAGCATCGAGGCCGGAGCACGCCGCCGCGAACACTGTTTCCTACGACACCGGCACGGGCACCTCGGGCTCCGGCGGGGGGATCGCCGGCTCGCTCGCCCAAGCTCCCGATGTAGGTCCGAGCGTGATCAAAACCGCGTCGGTGGATCTCCAGGTCGAGCGCGATGGTCTCCAGGAGGCGACGCGCGATGCGATCGCGATCGCCGGCCGCCTCGGAGGATTCGTTCTCTCGACATCGACATCTGACGACCGGCACGCGTCATCGACCGTGGTCGTGCGTGTCCCGGCTCTTGGATTCGAGCGCGCTTTGGCACAACTCGAGGAACTCGGTGACGTCAAAGGCGAACAGATCTCTGGTGAAGATGTCGGACAGCAATTCGTCGACCTCGAAGCGCGGCTTCGCAATCTCGAAGCGCAAGAGACCGTGATGCTGCGGCTTATGGGCGAGTCATCGTCGGTCAGCGACTCGATCCGGGTTCAGCACGAACTCGACGGGATCCAGCTCGAGATCGAAAGGTTGACCGGTCGGCTCCGCTATCTCAAGGACCAGACCGACATGGGCACGATCAGCATCTCGTTCCTCGAAGTCGGAGCTCCGGTTCCCAACCCACCTTCAGGCGTCCTCGCGGACGCATGGCAACGCGCGGTCGATCTTGCCCTTGGTGTGGTAGCTGCGTTGATCGTAGGTACCGGGATCGTGGTGCCGTTGGCGATCCTCGTTGCGCTTGCGTTCCTCGGGTTCCGCGCTGTGAGGCCTCGCCTTACCTCTAGTTCGTGATCGAGAGAGGGGTTTCTGGGGCGGGGATCACTACGCGATCCAAGGTCTCCTCGCGTATCTGAAGAACCTGGTCCATGGAATCGACGAAGAGGTCGAACAACTCCGGATCGAAGTGCGTGCCGCGGCCGGCGCGCATCATCTCGAGCGCCTCGCCCAACGAGAAGGCTTTGCGGTAAACGCGGTTGCTAACCAAGGCATCGAAGACGTCGGCGATCGCTGCAACGCGGCCCTCGAATGGGATCTCGTCGCCTTTCAGACCGCGGGGGTAACCGCTGCCGTCGAGGTGCTCGTGGTGGGTCAACGCGATCAGGGCCGCGAGGTTCAAGAGCTCCCAGTCCGAACCCGAGAGGATCTTGTGGCCGATCTCGCAGTGGCTGCGCATGATCTCGGCCTCTTCCGCGTCGAGAGGACCAGCTTTGAGCAAGATGCTGTCGGGGACACCGATCTTGCCGACATCGTGCATGACGCTCGCCGACCGGATGAGGTCGCAATCCCTGTCATCTTTCCCTGCTAGCCGCGCGATCAGCTCGCAGTAGCGGCTCATGCGTTCCGTGTGTCGCTGGGTCTCGTCATCACGGAACTCAGCCGCGATCGCCAACCTGTGGATCGTTTCTTCGCGCGAGTGCCTGAGGGTCTCGTGTGCTTGCTCTAGCTCTTGGATGGCCTTCCACAGTTCCTGCGTCCGTTCCTTAACGAGATCTTCGAGGCGCTCGCGGTGGTTCCGGTTCTCGATCTCGAGTTGCCGGCGACGAAGAGCATTCGTAACGTTGATCAGGATCTCGTTCGCTTCGAAGGGCTTGATCACGTAGCCGTAGGCACCCATGTGGAGTGCTCGATTGGCGAGGTCGGCGTCATCGACACCCGTCACCATCAGCGTCGCGGTGTCTCGGTAGCTCCTAGCCACCTCTTCGAGGAGATCGATCCCCGAGCTACCGGGCATCTCGACGTCGCTCAGGATCAAGGCGAACTCCTCGTCCTTGAGCTTCTCCTTGGCTTCTTCCGCGCTGATCGCGGTAGAGCAGTCGTAGCCACCCGCACTTAGGACGCGAACCAGGAGCTTCAGGCTCAGCTCGTCGTCGTCTACGACCAGCAACCTCTCGCGTGGCTCGTTCATGAGTCCAGCACCTCTCGCACTTTCAGAAGGAGCTCATCCTCGGTGAATGGTTTCTGCAGGAGAACCACATCTTCCTTCACGCCGCCTCCGGTTGGAACCATCGCGTCGTTGTAGCCGGACATGTACAGAACCTTGATGTCTGGAACGAGCTGGGACATCCTCCTGCTCAGTTCGATCCCTGACATGTGCGGCATGACCACGTCGGAGAGCAAGAGGCGAACCGGTTCGAACCCCTCGAGGGCGGTTTCGAGGGCCTCGTTGCCGCTCGCGGCCACCATCACGTTGTAGCCGTGGTTCGTCAGGATGCGATGTGCCAGAGCCCGCACCGCACTCTGGTCCTCGACGATCAGCACGGTTTCGCCCCCGCCTTCTACGGGAGTTTCCGCGTCGGAGCGTGGGGCTTGGATCTCCTCGACCGTCACCGGGATGTGGATCGTGAACGTCGTGCCGATCCCCTCGGTTGAATCAACGGCGATGTGACCTTTCGATTGCTGGATGATCCCGTAGACGGTGGCTAGACCAAGCCCGGTCCCAACTTCTTTCGGTTTGGTGGTGAAGAACGGCTCGAACGCGCGTTCGCGGACATCCGGGGACATGCCGCTGCCGGTGTCCATCACTTGTAGCCGAACGTGGGGGCCGGCGGTGAGGCCAACCTTCCTTGCCACGGCAGCCTTGTCGAGGTCGACGGTCGACGTCGTGATCGTGATGGTTCCTCCACCAGACATGGCATCCCGAGCATTGATCGCGAGGTTCAACAGGACCTGCTCGATCTGGCCAGGATCTGCTTTGATTCGGTGGAGGGGTTCCTCGAGGTCGACGCGGAGGACGACGTCTTCACCGATCGAACGCTTCAGGAGTTTCTCGACACCTGCGATCACGGTGTTGAGGTCAACCACCTGGGGGGTGGGGATCTCGCGGCGACTGAAGATAAGAAGTTGACGCGTGAGTGAAGCGGCGCGCTCTGCTGCGAGCTTGATCTCAGCAACGTCCTCTTTCAAAGCCTGGTCACCCTCGACCGCCTTCATGACGAAGCTGGAGTAATTGAGCATCACCGACAGGAGATTGTTGAAGTCATGCGCGATCCCGCCGGCCAACCGTCCGACAGTTTCAAGCTTCTGGGCCTGGTGGAGCTGTGCCTGGAGAGACTCCTTCTCCTCCAGAGCCTGGGCTCGCTCGGTGACATCCCGGATCACCTTCGCGTAGCCCTGGAGGTCGCCGGACGCATCCCATATAGGTGACATCAGCACCTGCGCGAGGTATCGGGAACCATCCTTGCGGACCCGCCATCCCTCGACCTCAGACGTGCCCGTGTCCCTCGCCTTCTCCAATTCCTTCTCGAGGGTCGTTCCCGCATCCTCGTGCGGGTAGAAGCGCGTCACGTGTTGTCCGATGATCTCGGCGGCTTCGAAGCCGGTTATCCGTGTTGCCCCGGCGTTCCAACTGATGATGCGGCCTTGGGTGTCGACCATGAAGATCGCGTAATCCTTCACGGCTTCGACCATCAGCCGGAAACGTTCGCGTTCCACGGAGACCTCGTCTGAAAGGCGCCTCGCCCCGATCGCTAGCGACAACTCGTTAGCCAGGGCTTGGAGCAGCCGCCCATCGCCTTCGTTGAACTCTCCGGCCCCCGACCGTTCCTGGACGATCAAGCACCCGACCGCAAGGTCGTCGACAAGGATGGGCACTGCGATCATGTTCGTCCCCGGCGGAGCCTCCGCCAGAAGCGCTTTGTCGTCCAGTCTCGTTCCCAACAAGACTGGCGATGAGTTGGAGCGGAACTGTTCCATCAGTAAGAGGAACGAATCTCCATCGACCTGCTCCATGTCGGCGATCAACTCACCGGCTCGGACGCCCGATCGTTGCACCCCTTTGCCCCCCTCGAGCAACACCAGTGCTTCTTGCGCCGAAACCATCTCGGCCACAGCGATCAAGAAGCCCTTCAACGAAGGACCAAGATCCGGAGCTCCAGCGAGTGCCTGACTAGCCGCGTGCAGTCGCTCGACCCTCTCGCGCTCGTGACTTTGAGACACCATCGCCCGATATCCGAAGTACAAGGCCGTGAGAGGAAGGGGGAAAAGGACGATCGTCCAGGTGGCCGTCAACAGCGCGGCGGTGAAGAACAGCCCAAGGGTGATGCTCCCGCCGAGATTGATCAACGCGGCAGGTCTGACCTCGTTCAGGAACTCGAGGACAGACCCTCGGCGCGCTAGCCGGAAGCCGAGTGCAACGAAGATGTGTGTGAGGACTGCGAACAGAACGACCGCGAAGGTCGCGACAAACGCGTTCCGGATCGTGAATGTCCCCGTCCCATCATTCAGGAGCGCCCACAAAGCCGCCGCTAGGCCTGCGGCCACTCCGTACTGTGCGACGTTGAAGGCCTCTTTGACTGGGGTCGCCTTCCAGAACCCGGCTCGTGCGCTCCCCATGGCGATCGCAGCCGCGAGGATGGTTTGGCCGCTGGACAGCGTCACGAGGATCGGGAGAAGGATCGCTTCGCCCGAGCTCAGCCCCCACCGCACCGACTCGTCGTAGAAGGACAGCGCTATGTACTCGGTGACGAAGAAGAGGGCAGTCAATACCAGCCAGGTGCTCCAGCCGGACGTGTTCCCGTCGGTACCGGCAGTGAAGGATCGAACCAGCATCGCGGCCATCACCGCGCCGAGACCCACGACGTACGCTGTAAATCCGACAGGTGAACGCGCCCGTTCTATCTGAACCACCCCGCCCCCGTTTGGTGTGAAGGGTTTATTGCCAGCCGGCTGCGTACCAGGCGCTCTGCCAACTGGTGGCACGCCATGATGCGCCATCCCAGTCGACCGCCCTCCAAGATGCGCCTTCCCAGTCGGAGTTCCGCCACGAGGCTCCTCGCCACGATGCACCATCCCACTCCGTCGCACGCCATGAAGCACCGCGCCAGCTCGCGCCGGTCCAGTCGTTGGCTGCAAAGGTGGTCGTAAGCCACGACGTCACATCCCAGCCGAGGGTGGTGTACGTGACGCTGCTCCACGGGATCAAACCGCCGAGGTCGAGCACGCTCGATGTCCGCGCCTCACTCTTACGAGGAGCAGAGTTCTTCCTTTCCAAGAGCCGGAGGCCTCCACTCTTGGTCTGGGCCTTGTACTCACCGGCCAGGGGCAGCTGACCAACGGCGCTTTGCACGTCGATGGTGAGGGTGCCTCGTGCCCCCTGCAGGGTCCCGAGGCCAGTGGAGCTCGCCAGGAGTCCGCCAAGGAGGCCGGACTGATTCGCTTGAGCGGTGGACGTACTGCGGGTCGCGGC
The DNA here is from genome assembly GCA_034665745.1 of Actinomycetota bacterium. Taxonomy (GTDB): domain Bacteria; phylum Actinomycetota; class CADDZG01; order CADDZG01; family WHSQ01; genus JAXDJJ01. Next base: position 12,909 of record JAXDJJ010000011.1, read on the forward strand.
GTACGCATCCACCAAACCTTTGCCGACCGCATTCTGGTCACGGTCTGCGATCTGGCGGGTGGTGTTCATCAACCTGTACTTCACCTGGTTGGGATTCAAGGATGGGTTCGCTTGAAGGATCTGGGCAACGATCCCGGTGACGGTTGCAGAAGACATCGAGGTTCCGGTGCCACGGAAGTAGCTGGTAGCAACCGTGCTGTCTGCACCGAACTGTTGGTCGATCGCGCTGCCGGGTGAACGCAGCGAGATGGTGTGGACACCGGGAGCAACGAGATCCGGCTTCGCCAAACCGTTAGACCTCGTTGGGCCACGGCTCGAGAAGACAGGCACGCGATCGTCACCGATGGCGACCGTTCCCTCGTCGTTCGACGCACCGACGGTGATGACGAAGGGATCGTCGGCCGGCTTCAAGATGGTCTTGGAGTTAGGGCCCGAGTTTCCTGCGGACACCACAACTGCGATCCCAGCCTTCCATGCCTGCTCGACGGCATAGTTGAGAGGGGAGGTCCTGTAATCCTGCCCGGAGTCCGTTCCGAGGGACAGGTTCAGGGCACGGATCCCATAGGCCTTGCGGTGGGACACGGTCCACTGGATCCCCGCGAGGATGTTCGAGATATCGGTGGCTCCATCGAAGCCGGCGACCTTGACCGAAACGATGTTCGCGGCGGGGGCCGTGCCTTTGTATGAGCCGCCAGAAGATGCACCGTCGCCGGCGATGAGACCAGCCATGAAGGTGCCGTGCCCAAACGTGTCTTGGCAATCGGCCTCGGTTCCGGCTTCGCTCGAGAGGTCCTCACAATGGACGACGCGCCCGGCCAGATCGGGGTGAGCCGCGTAGACACCTGTATCGAGCAGCGCAACCGTCACACCCGCACCGGTAACACCCTCCGCCCACAGTCGATCTGAACCCGCGTTGGCCGGAATGCGGTTGGGGTTCAACGTGTAGTCGTCACCCTGGAATGCAACGAGCTGGTTAGGGGTGGTCTGGTAGATGCTCGGCATCGCGTCCAGCTGCTCGACCCGGTCGGCCGGCACGCTTGCTTCCACGCCGCGGATGATCGGAAGACTCCTGGTCACGGTGCCGCCTACGGCACCAACAGCTTGTCGAAGCCCGGACTGACCACCGAAGCCCTGCACGATCACTGAAACGCTCGGGGCGCTCGGCGCCGCAGCTGCCAGACTGAACGAGAACATCGTCGCCAACAGAAGAAGGCTTGCTCCCGTGACGGTGCGCCGGTTCATGCTCAGTGCGACATTCTCTGGGTACAAGTCCTCGCCTTCCGAAAGATCCTGTGCGGATAGCTAGTTCTGTTCGCTCCTTCACAATCGGACGCGAGGGCAGAATCCTGAAGAGTTTCTGGGGGTCAATCTGGGCGCTGGGCCGCGCTATCTGCGCCTGAACCGGGGACGGCATTTGTCCGTTTCCCCCGCGACCGGGTAACTAGTTATCTGTTCTCCGAGGGTCATGGTCGGCAAGGGTCGGGGGCCGAGGCGATGACTAGTCACCGACGTTCTCGAGGATCGGACATTTCGGGTGCCCAGGTGATACCGATTCCATTCCTACTCGCTATGCAGCTAACGGACGCCGTTCCCGACGTTCTTAGTGAGGATCCAAAAAAGCTGATCCTTCCCGACGAGGAGGCCGCATGGCACGCATCTTGGTGGTTGACGACGACACGCAGGTCAGAAAGCTCGTTGCCCGAGTACTGACCGACGACGGTCATGCCGTGCTTGCGGTAGGGGATGGGCAGCAGGGGATCAGTTACTTCTTTGCCATGAAGCCCGACATCATGATCCTCGACCTTGCTATGCCTGGCACGGACGGCTTCAGTGTGCTTCGTTGCGTTAGGGAAGACGCGATCAAAGCCGGCTCGAGGATCATCATCCTCAGCGCGGGAACGGAGTCGCGCATCGTGCGGTCTTACGAGTTAGGAGCCGACCACTACATCTGCAAGCCCTTCGTGATCGAAGAGATCTCCGAAGGGGTTGCTCAGGCTTTGAGCTTGCGCTCGAACCAGTCGAGGATCACCTCGAACCTTTGAGCACGGTGCCGAGGGCTACCAGACCGACTCAGCTCGTGGCCCTCGGCGGGGAACCGAACGAACTCGACATCTCGCTTGAGTAGGCGCATCGCCGTGTACAGCTGCTCGGCCTGCTCGATCGGACAACGAAGGTCGGATTCCGAGTGCAGGATCAGCATCGGCGTTTTCATTTCGTTCACGTACGTGATCGGGGAGTGTTTCAGGTAGACCTCGGTTGCGCCTTCCTCGAACGCGAAGGCCCCGAAGTAGCCCTTGAAGATCCATCCCATGTCGCTCGACCCGTGCATCGAGTGCCAGTTGTTCACGGCACGTTCCGAGCACGCCGCTTTGAAGCGGTCGGTGTGACCGGTCATCCAGCTGGTCATGTAACCGCCGTACGACCCTCCGATCACGCCGACACGGTCAGGGTCGCAGAAGTCGAACCGATCGAGAGCCGTGTCCACGACAGCCATCAGGTCTTCGTAGTCGACCGTGCCCCATCCCGGACCGTCCGCGATCGGCCCGCGGATCGCGCGTCCAGCAGCTTCCGAATAACCGGATGACCCGCGAGGGTTCGCGAACAGAACGACGTAGCCCGCACGCGCGAAGACCTGGAACTCATCGAAGAAGCGGTTCCCGTACTGGGTGAAGGGCCCACCGTGGATGTTCAGCAGCACCGGGTATCGCTCGCCCTCTTCGAATCCGTCGGGTTTGAGGATCCAGGCATCCACCGGGGTGCCGTCCTTCGAGATCACTTCGTAGCGCTCCGAAGTGATCACACCCACAGCGGCGTCGAAGTCCTTCGTCACATCTGTGATGCGCTGTCCATCTTCATAGAGCTCGGGCAAGGTGACGAGATCGGTCAGCGTGTGCACGAGGCGATCGCCGTTCGCGTCGTAGCCCGTGACGTTCAGCTCGCCTCCGACGATCAAGGTGGGCTTACCTGAGCCGTCCGCGGCGGTCTTGTAGAGGTGGGTGTTCCCGGAGTCTTCCACCGCGAAGCAGAGATCGGTGCCCACCCACAGGGGCTCCCTGATGTTCGGGAACGGCGCGCAGTTGCGATCGAGGTCGGCGGTGAGCACGTTGCTGCCCCCGCCTGCGGCATCGATGACCGCGATCTGTGAGTGCCGGGGTTCGTCGAAGAGGCCGGGGACGTACTGGTAGGCGATCTTCGAACCATCTGGTGACCAGGACGGCGACTGACACCAACCATCGGTCGAGCTAACAACGGAGACCTCGCCGCCGTCACGGTCCACCACGAGGATGTCTTGCGCCGGGATGATGTCCCAGTCGTCGTGGCGAGCTCCAGCGAATGCGATCCTCGAACCATCGGGAGACCACACCGGCTGATCGTCGTCGTAGTCACCCTTGGTGATAGCGCGTGGCTCCTCGGACCCGTCCGACGAGACCGTGAAGATGTGTTGCGGACGATCCAACGTCCACCCCACGTTGTCCAAGTGGTACCGGACTCGTGTGAACCGCCGCGGTGCCCGGGCGCGCTCGTCTTCTTCCTCGTAGGCGTCGTCGGGTTCCCGAGAACAGAAAACGATCGTCGAGCCGTCCGGGGACCAACTGATGTTGCTCACATCATCTTTGAGATCGGTCAGCTTCTTGGGTTCGCCTCCAGCGGCGTCAACGACGTAGAGCTGTGACTTCGCTTTTTCATCGCCACGGTTCGATGCGAACGCGATCTTGCTGCCATCTGGCGACCACCGTGGCTGCGAATCGCTCTTCTCGCCGCTGGTCAGTTGGTGGGGGGTGCCGTCCTCGAGGATCCAGATCGAACTTGGATAGGTATTCGACCCTTCGTCGGCGTGCCACACGACGTAGGCAACCTTCGTTGTATCGGGTGAGATGCGGGGGTCCGAGACGCCGGTCAGCCGGAACACGTCCTGCGGTTGCATGCAAGGCATCGTAATCTGCCGCGATGTTCATACCTCGCTCGCTCCGCCTGCTTGCCCTGTTCGTCTGCGTTGTCGCGTCCCTCAGTGCTTGTAGCTCCTCCGATTGCCCCGGTGGAACGCAGGAAGTAAGTGGCGGCCTAACTTACGTGGAGCTTGAGTGTGGCGACGGCGCACAAGCGAAGTCAGGGGATACGGTCTCCGTGCATTACACGGGGACCTTGGAAGACGGAACCGAGTTCGACTCCTCTGTTGGCGGCGAGCCGTTCCCCTTCACGATCGGAGCAGGGCAAGTCATCAAAGGCTGGGACCTTGGCGTACCAGGCATGAAGGTCGGCGGCAAACGCGAGCTGACGATCGACTCGGATCTTGCGTATGGCGAAACGGGAGCCGGCGGCGTCATCCCGCCCGGCGCGACGTTGATCTTCGAGATCGAGCTTCTCGACATCACAACGCCTTCTACTTAGAAGCTAGATCCAACACCACCCTGTGGGTGGAAGCCCCGAAGTGTCAGACGTCGTCTCGATCACGCGTGTCGTGACCTGTTGCCTGACCGTTTCGGTCATCGTTGCGGTTGCGGGTCCTCCTACCGGTTTGTCGCAGTGATCGAAAACCCATATCCGGGCGTTCCACTCGGGTTGCGGGATGGGACGGCCGGTTAGTAGCGGCAGATAGAAGAAGAAGACGCCAACGGTGGCGACCGAGAACAGCGCGATAGCCGCGGTGGCTTCCCACGACCGACCGATCTTCGTAGCGACATATGCCAGGGCTAGACACATGAACGGAACGGTAGGAAGCAGATAGAAGATGAATACCGCGGGTCTGCCGAGCACGAGCCATGGCACGAAGGAAAAGATGAACCCCGCCAGGATCAAACCCTCCGGTCCTCGCAGATCTCGCTTCCGGATCCACTGGTAGGCGACGAACACGAGAGCGAGGAGCGAGGTCCACCACACGAACGGGTTGCCAGTCGCGAAGACCTCGCCGTAATCACCCGCCTTCGCTGGTGGTGCACAAGGTGGACTCGTTGTGTCGGAGCAGAAGTAATAGGACACCGGACGCTTCAACAACAACCAACTCCATGCCGGCGATTGATACGAGTGAGTGCTTTCGAGGTTGCGGTGGAAATCCAACATGTAGTCGTGGTGGTTCCAGAGATTGCGAGTGACCGTGCCTTCTTTCCACGGCAAGCCCCATGTGCCATCGACCCGTCCGACGTAGCTCAACGAGTACACGAGCACCGGGACGACGAACATGAACAAGGCGATGGACAGGGTCTCGGAGCGGAGCCCCGTTCGGATCCTTTCTCCGACCGGCCGATCCTTCCTGGCCGCTAGTTCCCAAACGATCGTCAGGAACAAGCCCCCGAGCAGCAGCAACCCCCCAGACCACTTCGTTGCAATCGCGGCACCGAATGAGGCACCTGCTGCGAGACGCCATGGTCTATCGAGCAGGCCCCGTCCCCCGTCCCCCGACAGCATCCGATCGCGATCGAGAACGAGGAAGTAGAAGCCGGCTACGCCGAAGAGAGGCAAGAAGATGTCGAGCATCGACGTTCGCGATTGGACGAAATGTAAGAAGTCGAACGCGAGTAAGCCCGACGCGATCGTTGCTGCCAAGGTAGACCTGAATAATCGTCGTGCGAGTAGGTAGAGGAGCCCGACCGTCAGGATGCCGGCGATCGCGGCAGAGATCCGCCACCCGAAAGAATCGAATCCGAACAACTTGATCCCGATACCGATCAACCATTTCCCAAGAGGCGGGTGAACCTCAGGTGCGTCCGCCGCGCGCTCGCACAAGGATTCGGACGCGTTTACGTACCAGCAGGCGTCTTTCGCGTAGTAGGTCTCGTCGAAGATGAGCTCATGCGGACTTGCGATGCCCCACAACCGGATGATGCCCGCCAAGAGCACCACGAGGGTGATCGCTATCCAGTCGGCGCGACTCCACCGTGACCCTGGATCGGGCTCCGTGCTGGTTGTGGCCTCGAGGTCGCCGTCGCTCACCGGCCGAGCATAGGGGAGCCAACCTGGAACTCGTAGGCTGACTCTGTGAGCAAGTTGATCCTGTGCGGCACACCGATCGGCAATCTCGAAGACCTGTCACCACGGGCCGCGCGCGCTCTAGCTGAGGCCGACGTCATCGCGTGCGAAGACACTCGACGTGCGCGCAAGTTATTGAGCCACTGCGGGATCCGTGCGAATTCACTCGTCGTCTACAACGAGGGCAACGAACGCAGGAAAGCGCAGGAGCTCCTTGCCGCCATCAAGGGGGGCAAGAACGTCGTGCTGATCTCGGATGCGGGGATGCCCGGTCTCTCCGACCCCGGTTACAGGCTGGTCAAGGCATGCACCGACGAAGGCGTGACCGTTGAAGCCGTCCCCGGCCCCAGCGCGGTGATCACTGCCGTTGCCATCTCGGGGCTCGCCCCCGGCCGATTCGTGTTCGAGGGTTTCCTGCCGAAGAAAGCAGGGGAGCGCAGGCGCAGGATCGCCGAGCTCAAGGACGAGCGACGCACCCTCGTGGTGTTCGAGTCACCGCATCGGATCGAAGAGTCTTTGACCGATCTCTACGAAGGCCTTGGCCCACGGCCCGCGGCGCTCGCTCGCGAGCTAACGAAGCTCCATGAAGAGGTTCGTCGCGGGACCTTGGAAGAGCTCGTCACTTCGGTTGTCACGGACCCACCGCGCGGCGAGATCACTTTGGTTATCGAAGGAGCGATCCACGAACACGCCCGAGAGGTCTCAGCCGAAGAGCTTGCCTCTCAGGCTCGATCCCTTATGGATGGGGGTCTCGACCGGAAAGAAGCACTTGCGCGCGTCGCCCGCGATGCAGGCGTACGGAAGCGCGCGGTATTCGATGCCCTACTAGAAGGTGGTGCTCAGGACGGTCTAACTGAGAACTAAGCGACGGTTGCGTCGTCGGGAAGCTTGACCTCGATGTGGCCTTGCTTGCCCAGCTCGCCCGCACAGTTCACGCACACGGAGCGTCCCTGGAAATCGATCGATGGCTTCTCGGCCGAACAGAACACGCATACGTCCGTGCGCTTCTCGAGGATGACCCGCTCGCCGTCGACCGAGATCTCGAGCTCGTCACCCTCGCGGATGCCGAACACACGCCTGAGCTCGGACGGCAGGACGATGCGTCCCAGCTCGTCGATCTTGCGAACTACGCCGGTAGACTTCATGGTTTCTAACCCCCTGGTGATATCTGGTAAGTACCGGGCCATGTTGCCCTGCTGGGAGGGACAAGTCAAACACTAATGGGGCAATCCGGTCACCTCTAGGGGGGAATCAGATGAGTGATGAAGTCTTCTACGTCACCACCCCCATCTACTACCCCAATGCTGATCCCCACATAGGGAGTGCCTACACCACGGTTGCGGGGGACTTCATCTGCCGCTTCCGAAGGCTGCAGGGCCGAGAGGTCCACTACCTGACCGGAACCGACGAGCACGGGCAGAAGATCCTGCAGGCCGCCGAGGCGGCAGGCATGGCGCCCCTCGACTTCCTCGACACGATCATCCCGCGCTACAAGGACGCCTGGGCCCACCTCGACATCGCCTACGACGACTTCATCCGTACCACCGAGGCGCGCCACGAGAAGTCGGTGGCCCAGTTCGTGCAGGACCTTTACGACCGCGACGAGATCTATCTCGGTACCTATGAAGGCCTGTACTGCGTCGGCTGTGAAGAGTTCAAACAGCCCGACGACCTCGTCGACGGCAAGTGCCCGTTGCATGATCGCGTTCCGGATGTTGTGAAGGAAGACAACTACTTCTTCCGTCTCTCGGCGTACCGGGAGAAGATCATCGCCCTGTACGAGTCGGAACCCGAACGGTTGCAACCGGAGGCGCGCCGCAACGAGATCCTCGGGAAGTTGAATGTTGGGCTCGACGATCTGTCGATCTCACGCGTCAGCTTCGATTGGGGCATCCCGGTTCCGTGGGACCCGAAGCACGTGATCTATGTGTGGGTGGACGCGTTGCAGAACTACATCACTGCGGTTGGTTACGGATACGACGAAGCAAAATTCCGCCACATCTGGCCCGCCGACATCCATCTCGTAGGCAAGGACATCCTCTGGTTTCATTCCGTCATCTGGCCGGCGATGCTGATGGCCTTGGGAGTGCCCTTGCCTCGAACGGTTTTCGCACACGGTTTCCTTCAAGTCGGTGGACAGAAATTGTCGAAATCACGCGCTACTGCAATCCACCCCACGGACCTGACGAAGGTCTTCGGGGTAGACGGCTACCGCTACCACTTCATGCGCGAGTTCAGCTTCGGCCAGGACGGCAACTTCTCGTATGAGGGCATGGTCGCGCGCTACAACTCCGATCTCGCCAACGACTTCGGGAACCTCGCGTCGCGTGTCTTATCCATGATCGGCCGCTATCTCGACGGCGTGGTGCCCGAACCACCGGGTCCCGACGAGGGCACCCCAGCTGAAGAAGGGCTGATCGACACCCATAAGGCGGCGTTCGACGGGATGGTCGCGGCCATGGATGCGATCTCACCGCACGATGCTCTGAAGGAATGCTGGAAGCTCGTACGCAAAGCGAATTCATATGTCGAGGAAGTCGCGCCGTGGGTCATCGCAAAAGATCCTGATCAACGGCGACGACTCGAGGTCGTGCTCTACATGCTGGCGGATTCTTTGCGCTTGCTGGCACTGATGACTTCACCGATCGCTCCGAACGCTGCGCAGGCGCTGTGGGAGAAACTCGGGCTTGACGGCAAGGTGACCGACCGGACCTACGACACCGACAACAAGTGGCTGTTGCTCCCTGCGGGCAACAAGGTCGAGGCAGGCGCTCCCTTGTTCCCGCGCGTTGAAGAAGAAAAGTCTGTCTGAGAACCAGATGTGGTTCGACTCTCATTGCCACCTCCATATCTGTGAGGAAGATCGTCCCGTTGACGAGGTGATCGCCGAAGCGCGTGACGCGGGTGTTACCGAACTGGTGACGATCGGGATCGACGCGCCGTCAAACGCGCGCTCGCTCGAGCTTGCAGGCAAAGTAGGTGTGCACTGCTCGGTCGGGATCCACCCCAACTCGTCGACGGGCTGGAATGACGAAGCTGCGTCGTCCATCGAGGAGCTTCTGTCGCGGACCGGGGTGGTCGGGGTTGGCGAGACGGGACTCGACTTCTACCGTGACTGGGCCCCCCCGGCAGATCAGGAGCGCGCGTTCGCGGATCACATCGCGATGGCGAAGCGTCATGACAAGGCGTTGATCATCCACACACGCGAGTCGTTGTCCAAGACCCTCGATGTTCTTGAAGAAGAGGGCCCTCCAGAACGGTTCGTGATGCATTGTTGGTCGGGGACAGCCCAAGAGATGACACGGGCCACCGAGATGGGGTCTTACGCGTCGTTCGCAGGAAACGTCAGCTTCAAGAACGCAGCCAACCTGCGGGACGTGCTCCCTCTCGTGCCGAGCGACCGCTTGCTGATCGAGACCGACTCGCCGTATCTGACGCCGGAGCCGTTCCGCGGGAGACCGAACTCACCTGCCAAGGTCGTGCATGTTGGGACCGCCGTTGCCGAGGTACTCGGAGTGGAGCCGGCCGTCGTTGCGGCCCAGACATCCGCCAACGCCCGTCGCTTCTTCGCGCTCGGATGAGCTCGTTGGAGCTCCTTGGAGCACGCCGCGTTCGGGAGCTCCTCGCCGAGCACGGCGCGGATCCGAAGCGTTCGTTGGGTCAGAACTTCGTTATCGACCCCAACACGATCCGCAAGGTCTGCGATGTATCCCACATCGAGACAACCGATCGGGTGCTCGAGATCGGCGCGGGGTGCGGCTCATTGACCCTTGGCCTCGCCGCGAAGGCCGCTCACGTCATCGGGGTCGAGATCGACGACAAGCTGATCCATCTGCTGAGAGACAGCTTCGCCGACGTACCGAACGTCTCGATCGTGCACGCAGACGCGCTCAGCATGCCGCTCGCGGACGTCGACGCGACCGTGATGGTCGGCAACCTGCCCTATAACATCGCCACCCTTCTCGTCCTCCGGGCCCTAGAAGAGGCGCCCCAGATCGCGCGCATCACCGCGATGACCCAGAAAGAGGTTGGTGAGCGTTTGGCTGCCGTTCCAGGATCCAAGTCCTATGGACAGACCAGCGTCATGGTCCGCTACTTCGGACGCGCTGAAGTGGTTGCGCAGATCTCGCGTCGCGCGTTCTTCCCAGTACCCAACGTGGATTCGGTAGTCGTTCAAGTAACGCGTGAACCATCCCCAGATGTCGAGCACGCAGCCCTGTCGCGGGTTGTGAAAGCTGCCTTCTCGCAGAGACGTAAGACCCTGCGCAACACCTTGGGGGCCCTCGGGGGAACCCCCGCAGCGACGGCCGAAGTGCTCGAGGGGGCCGGCATCTCACCGGGAGCGCGGGCCGAGGAGCTGAGTCTCGAGGACTTCGTCACGATCACGAAGGCACTGGGTTGACCGTCGACACGACCGTTCGCATCCGCACTCACGCGAAGGTCAACCTCTTCCTTCGCGTGCTCGGCCTTCGCCGTGACGGCTTCCACGACATCGAAACCGTTCTTCACGGCATCTCGCTGTACGACGAGATCGATATCGACCTCGTGGGCACAGACACAGTGGTGACGATGGAGTTGCTGGATGGACTATCCGGAACGTTGCCCAGCGACGAAGAGAACCTGGTTGGTCGCGCGGCCCGAGCACTGATCGATGGACTCGATGGCGTGTATGGCGCGCGGGTGCACGTCAAGAAGGGGATCCCCATCGCCGCGGGCCTCGGCGGTGGGAGCGGGAATGCGGCGGGTGCACTCGTCACCCTTGCCGAGATGTGGAAGCTCGATGTCGACCGCGATCGATTGTTCGCACTCGCAGGGCAACTAGGGAGCGATGTTCCGTATTGCATCGATGGTGGGACCGCCCTTGCAACGGCTCGGGGCGACCAACTAACTCCTTTACCGAACATCGCGCCGATGTGGTTCGTGCTCGGCGGCACGAACCATCCGTTGTTCACCAAGGAGATCTACGAACTGTGGGATTCGATGGAGCCACCGGCGGAGGCCAGCGTGGTCTCTCTCACAATGGCTCTGGGGGCAGGAGACGGGGCCGAGGTCGCGACCTTGCTTCACAACGACCTAGAGGCGCCCGCGTTCTCGTTGCGTCCCGAGCTCGCCGTCAAGAAGCAGGCGTTGCTCGACGCAGGGGCGCTCGGCGCCTCGATGTCGGGTTCCGGTCCTACCTTGTTCGCGATCGCGGCCAGCGAGGACCACGCGAGGGCGATCGCGGCCGAGGTCGCCGATCGGTTCGACTGGACGAAGGTCGTCGGTTCGCAGGGCGCCTGCATCGAACGGCTGTAACCAGGCGTTCTTTAGTATGGGCGCCGGATGCCCCGTGGGGTAAGTGGCAGCCCGTGGGTTTTTGGTTCCTAAAGTCCAAGTTCGAGTCTTGGCGGGGCAGCAACGGCAACTCAAAGGAGAGGACGATGGCCGAGCATCCGGATGTAGCCGCCATCGTCCTCGCAGCCGGTGACGGCAAGCGTCTGAGATCGGACCTACCGAAGGTCCTTCATCGTGTGGCGGGGCGGCCCCTGCTCGGCCACGTTCTTGACGCGCTAACTCCCCTGGGTCTGGGGCAGGTCGTGATCGTGGCATCCACACGGAAGGACGAGATCGCAGCCGCGATGTCTGGAGCGGACGCGGAGTACGTCGTACAAGATCCACCGAGAGGAACCGGCGACGCGGTTCGCGTGGCTCTTGCGGTTCTGAGCGACTCCATCCGCCACGTCATCGTCCTCGCCGGTGACACACCTCTCATCTCAACTGGAACGATCGCATCGATGCTGGCGCGGCATGCCGAAACGTCATCGGCCGCCACCATGTTGACCGCACGGATCGATGACCCCACGGGGTACGGACGAGTGGTGCGCGGTGCGGATGGTCGGATCGAGCGCGTGGTCGAGCAGAGGGACGCAACCCCCGACGAACTTGTGATCGACGAGATCAATACGGGTGCGTTCGTGTTCGAACTTGGAGGTCTAGCGAAGGTCCTCCCAAAGCTGGGCTCGGACAATTCGCAGCAGGAGTACTACCTGACCGATTCCATCTCGCTGTTGCTTGGAGAGGGTGACTCGGTGTCTAGTTTCGAAACGACTTCCAGGGAGGCTGACGGAGTGAACTCACGAGCACAACTAGCCCAGGCCGGGGCCGAGCTTCGCCGGCAAGCCTGCGAGCGGTGGATGGATGAAGGCGTGACGATCGTCGATCCGAACTCCACATTCATCGACGCCACAGTCACGATCGAGAGAGACGCGGTGATCCAGCCATTCACGTTCCTCGAAGGCAACACGACGGTGGGGCAAGGTGCCGAGGTGGGTCCGCAAGCGAGGATCATCGATTCGTCGATAGCGGCCGGAGCAACCGTCACGTTCGCGGTGGTGCGTGGTTCGACGATCGGCGAAGGGGCCAGCGTCGGTCCGTTCGCATCCCTGAGGCCTGGGACGGTCCTCGAGCGCGGTGCCCGTGCCGGAACCTTCGTGGAGACGAAGCAGACGACGATCGGCGAGGACTCCAAGGCCAACCACCTCTCTTATCTGGGCGACGCAACCATCGGCAAGGGCGTCAACGTTGGGGCCGGGACCATCACCTGTAACTGGGATGGCACCGAGAAACACGAGACCGTCATCGACGATGACGCCTACATCGGCTCTGACACGATGCTTGTTGCTCCCACCCACATCGGCAAGCGAGCCGCCACCGGCGCAGGGTCGGTGGTCCGTGGGGATGTCCCGGATGATGCGCTTGCAGTAGGGGTTCCGGCACGGATCATCGAAGGAAAAGGGAACAAGATGGGCAAAGATCGAGGCACGCCGAGCCAAGACCCGCGAGGATAGAGACGTGCAGCTCCCCACTCACAAGCGCCTGATGATCTTCTCCGGCACGGCCAACCGGCCGCTGGCGGAGGAGGTGTGTGAGCACCTCGGCATGCGACTGGGGACCGTCGAGATCCAGGACTTCGCAAGCTCCGAGACCTACGTCCGGTTCCAAGACTCGGTGCGTGGATGCGATGCCTTCGTGATCCAAAGCATGGTCGCTCCGGTGGACAAACACGTGATGGAACAGATGCTGATGATCGACGCACTGAAGCGTGCGTCGGCGAAGCGGATCACCGCGGTGTCACCGTTCTATCCGTACTCGCGGCAGGACAAGAAGACACGCTCGCGTGAGCCGATCGCTTCAAAGATGATCGCGGACTTCTACGAGGCCTGTGGCGCGGACCGTGTTCTATCGGTCGACCTGCATACCGGGCAGATCCAAGGGTTCTTCGACGTGCCTTTCGACCACCTCACTGCGTTGCCCCTTCTCGCAGATCATTTCGCGACGATGCTCGAAGACGACTTCGTGATCGTTTCACCCGACACGGGACGTGTGCGCCTCGCAGAGAAGTGGGTGCAGCACCTCAACGAGTTCCATGACATCACCGGCAGCGTTGCGTTCCTACAGAAGAAACGCCGGGGAGACGCGCGCAACATGAGTGAGACCCTCGCGGTCGTTGGTGAGGTCGAGGGCCGCGTCTGCGTCGTCGTCGACGACATGATCGACACGGCCGGGACCTTGTGCAACGGTGCCGAGACATTGATGGAGGCCGGGGCCTCGGATGTCTACGCCGCGGCCACCCACGCGGTGCTGTCCGACCCGGCCACCGACCGCATCAAGAACTCGCCGATCCACCAGGTGGTCGTCACGAACACCTTGCCCATCCCGAGCGAGAAGCAGATAGACAAGCTCAACATCCTCTCGATCGCTCCAACGATCGCCCAGACGATCAAGGCGGTCTTCGAAGAGGAATCAGTCTCCGAGCTATTCCACGGCGAGAACCAACCCTAGGGAAATCCGCTAGAATCGCTGCTCCCGCCCTCCTATAGGGCTCTTTTTCGAGAGGTATCTCATGGCGGAAGTAACACTGAAAGCGGTCAAGCGCGACGACACCGGTAAGGGGTCGGCCCGCCGCGCCCGCATGGATGGCCGGGTTCCGGCCGTCGTTTACGGGCAGGGCATGGAGCCTCTCTCGATCGAGGTCGACCGCCGTGAGTTCGTCACCGCCCTGAAGACCGATGCCGGGATGAACGTCCTCCTGAATATCGATGTCGACGGGTCCACCACGACCGCCTTGACCCGTGACCTCCAGACCGATCCGGTAAAGGGCACCCTCCTGCACGCTGATTTCGTGAAGATCGACCTCAAGCAAGAGGTCGAGGTCGAGGTTCCCGTCCACGTGGTCGGGGACTCTCCTGGGGTCAAAGAGGGTGGCGTTCTCGAGCACCCCCTTTTCACCCTTCACGTCCGCTGTCTTCCTACGAACGTGCCCGAGTCGATCGACGCCGATATCTCCGGTCTCAACATCGGAGATGCCCTTCGTGTGTCCGAGCTCGCCGAGGGCCGGGACTTCCACATCCTGAACGACCCCGAGGCGGTCGTTGCTTCAGTTGCCGCTCCGATCAGTGAGGAGCAGCTCGAAGCGATGGTTGCAGATGCCGGTGTCGGCGAGGGTGCAGAGGAAGCGCCTGCGGAAGCTGCTGCCGAGGGCGAGGCGGAGGCCGAAGGAGCGCCCGAAGCTGCGGGCGACTCCGGCGACGCACCTGCGGAAGACGCCGACCAGAGCTAACCGGGTGTTCCCGGTCACCTCCTGATGTCGTTGTTCCGTCGTTCTTCGCGCGACGGTGACTCACGATGGATCGTCGTGGGCCTGGGCAATCCCGGTGAGAAATATTCCGAGACGCGCCACAACATGGGGGCGATGGTCATCGACGTGTTGCTCGGACGCGCTAGCGCGTCGTTGAAGAGCCACAAGAGCGGGTGCCTCATCGCGGAGACGAACGTCGCGGGTGAAAAGACCGTCCTCGCCCGACCCACCACGTACATGAACGACTCGGGCCGGCCGGTACGCGAGTTAGCCCGCTGGTACAAGGCCGAGCCCGAACATCTCGTCGTTATCCATGACGAGCTCGATATCGGGTTCGACGAGGTCCGGATCAAAGACGGGGGTGGGACCGCCGGTCACAACGGACTCGGCTCGATCGCCTCCCATCTCGGGACCCGTGACTTCGTACGGGTGCGCGTCGGCATCGGACGACCCAAAGGACGCGGAGGCGCCGTCGGACACGTGCTCAACGGATTCTCGAAAGAAGAGCGCAAAGAGCTCCCCTTCGTCCTCGAGCGCGCGGCCGACGCGGTGGAATCGATCATCGGCGAGGGCATCGAGAAGGCGATGAACCACTTCAACACCAAGGCTTAACGTGCCGTCTCTAGGGCCCCTACTCGAGCTACTCCCCGATGGTGAGCTCAACGAGATCCTGGGGATCGATGGCGCGCTGACGGTTCCCGACGCTGCGAGGCCCTATCTGATCGCGGCTCTCGTCCGACGCGCGGATGCTCCGGTACTCGTTGTGACTGCTCGGATCGAGGAGGCAGAGCACCTCGCCCGCGACCTCAAGGCTTTCCTCGGACCCGACGGTGCCGAGGTGTTTCCCGGTTGGGAGGTTCTCCCGGGCGAACCGATGTCACCTTCGGTCGAAACGATGGGTCGTCGCCTGGACGTGATGGCACGGCTCGAGCGAGGTGAACGGATCGCGGTCGTAGCAACCGCGCAGAGTGCGACGCAACTCGTGGCACCTCCGCCCGGAGAACTCGATGTGATCGATCTGCGTCTCGGGGACTCGCTAGAGCTGGACTCGATCGCAGAGCGGCTCGTCGAGATGGGCTACGAGCGCAACTACACGATCGAGGGTCGTGGGGAGTTCGCGATCCGCGGCGGCATCATCGACGTCTTCCCCCCGGCCGCCGAGCGCCCCGTGCGCGCCGAGTTGTGGGGCGACGAGATCACTTCGCTGCGCCGGTTCGCGCTGTCGTCGCAGAGATCCCTGGACGATGTCGCAACGGTCCGCGTCTCGCCATGCCGTGAGTTGCGCGCCGATCCGGCCACGCGCGAGCGCGCTCGCGAGTTGGCGAGGAAGGACCCCGACCCCGCTCTCGCGCAACTCGCCGAAGGCGTGATCGAACCGGGGGCCGAGCGATTGCTTCCCGCTCTCACTGGGGGCCTCGTCACGATCGCATCCTTGTTCCCCAAGAAGTCACCGGCCGTCGTGCTCGAGCCGAAACGGGTGGGCGATCGTGCCGACGAAGTCATGGAGCAGGTCACCGAATGGATGAGCAGCGCCGATATCAAGGGCGAGCACTACCAGCCCTTGGATGACGTCCTCTCGCACCCGGACAAGATCCTGCTGTGGTCGAGCTTCACGGAGGTAGCCGGCCCAAGCCTCGCGGTCGAGACGTGGACCGCGGCGGCGGGCAAGCCCGAGCAGCTCGCCGAGCGTTTGGGCCAACTCATCAAGAGGGGCTACCGCGTAGTCGTAGCGGCCTCCTTGCCGGAAACGGCCGAGCGCCTCGAAGCGAACCTCCGCACGCTCGGTCTTCCGTTCCCGATCCTCGAACGCGCTCCGGGCGAGGGGGCCGAGATAGGCGGCGCGGTCGTCGTCGCCGAGCTCACCCGAGGGTTCGTGTTGCCCGAAGCCGAGCTCGCGCTCGTTGCGGAGTCCGACATCACTGGACGCCGGTCGGGTGCGCATCGCAGACGGGTCGCCTCACGCCGGAGCCAGACGACCGGCCCCCTCGACCTCGCCGAAGGTGATCTCGTCGTTCACGACCTCCACGGCATCGGCCGCTTCCAAGGGATGGTCGACCGGAAGCTCTTGGGCATCCATCGGGAGTACCTGATCATCGAGTACTCCAAGGGCGACAAGCTCTACGTCCCGAGCGACCAGGTCGACATGGTCTCGAAGTACGTCGGGGGAGAGGCGCCGAAGCTCAACCGGCTTGGTTCTGCCGAGTGGTCGAAGACGAAATCTCGTGTGCGGAGACGGGTGCGCGAGGTTGCGAAGGAGCTCGTCAAGCTCTACTCGGAGCGTCTGCGGGTCAAGGGATTCTCGTTCGGGGCCGACACCCCCTGGCAGCGAGAGCTCGAGGATTCGTTCCCCTACGAGGAGACACCGGACCAACTCCGTGCGATCGACGAGGTCAAAGACGACATGGAGTCGGCGTCACCGATGGACCGCCTTGTGTGCGGTGATGTCGGTTACGGCAAGACCGAGATCGCCGTCCGGGCCGCGTTCAAAGCGGTTGCGGCCGGCAAGCAGGTCGCCGTCCTCGTGCCGACGACGATCCTCGCGCAGCAGCACCACTCGACCTTCGTAGAACGTTTCCGGCAGTTCCCTGTTCGCGTCGAGATGTTGTCGCGCTTCCTTTCCGGTGCTGAATCCAAGAAGGTCATCGCGGACCTCGGTACGGGATCGGTTGACGTCGTCGTCGGGACGCACAAGTTGTTGCAGAAGGGAGTGTCGTTCTCCGACCTGGGCCTCGTCATCGTCGACGAGGAGCAACGTTTCGGTGTCGAGCAGAAGGAACGACTGAAGCAACTGCGGACAAGTGTCGACGTCCTTACATTGACCGCGACGCCGATCCCACGCACCTTGGAGATGACGATGTCGGGGATCCGCGACATCTCGATCGTCGACACACCACCGGAGAACCGCCATCCGGTGATGACCTACGTCGGCTCGTATGACGAGGTGACCGTGTCGTCCGCGATCCGAAGGGAACTCCTTCGCGACGGGCAGGTCTTCTATGTCCACCACCGCGTCGATTCGATCCAGACCGTCGCGAACCGCATCCACGAACTCGTCCCAGAGGCCCGCGTGTCGGTTGCGCACGGTCAGATGGACGAGCACACGTTGGAACAGACGATGCTCGAGTTCCAGGAGAAGAAGACGAACGTTCTTGTCTGCACGACGATCATCGAATCGGGGCTCGACATCCCGTCGGTCAATACGTTGGTCGTGGAACGCTCCGACCTTCTCGGTTTGTCACAGATGTATCAATTGCGCGGTCGGGTGGGCCGGGCCCACGAACGTGCATACGCGTACCTCTTTTTCCCGCCCGAACGATCGATGACCGAGATGGCGCACGAGCGGTTGAAGACGATCGCCGAATACACGGGGCTGGGTTCCGGATTCAGGATCGCTATGCGAGACCTCGAGATCCGCGGTGCAGGGAACCTCCTCGGTGGCGAGCAGCACGGCCACATCTCCGAGGTCGGCTTCGATCTCTACGTGAAACTGATGGCGTCGGCCGTCGATGAGGTCAAGGGCCTCCCGTGGTCGGAGGAATCCGAGATCCGTATCGACCTGCCGATCTCGGCGTTCATCCCGAAGGACTACGTTGCGGACGAGAACCTGAGGCTCGAGGCTTACCGGCGGATCGCCGCGATCCGCGACGCTGAAGAGTGGACCGAGGTGCGGGCGGAGCTGGCCGATCGGTACGGCGAGCCGTTCCCAGATCCCGTCGAAGCCTTGTTCGAGGTCGCAACGCTGCGCCGTGTGCTGCTCGCGGCGGGTGTGACGGAAGCTGCGACGGTCGCGAAGAACCTGAGGATCAGACCCATCGAGCTAGAGGATTCGCGCCAGATCAGGCTCCAGCGTTTGATCCCGGAAGCGACGTGGAAACCTGCGACCCGCACCCTGCTGATACCGGAGCGAGCGATGCCCAAAGAGAAGGTTCTCGTATGGGTGAAAGACATCGTCGAGCAGTTAACCTCGGTGGCATGAACCCCCGGAAACTGGCGGTAGCCCTTATCGCCGCGCTCGCCTTGACCTCTTGTGGCCTGGTCGAGCCCGCAGCTGCGGTCGTTAACGGCGAGAAGATCCCGATCGGCGATATCCAGAAGGCGGTTGATGACTTCAAGGCGTCGCCCGAATTCGCCCGGCTCGGCGAACAAGGTGATTCGGAAGCGATCACTAGGGAGTTCGAGCAGAGCTACCTCGCAACCTTGATCCGCCGGAAAGTGCTCACCCCCGAGGCCGCCGCTCGCGGGATCGAGGTGACGCCCGATGAGGTGCAGTCGCAACTGGACGACATCAAGGGTGAGTTCGCCAACGAGAGCGCGTTCGAAGAAGCGGTCAAGGAGCAGGGTTTGACCCTCGAGCAGTTGGAGCAGCTGATCGCCGACCGGGCCCTCGAGCAGAAACTGCGCACGGAGATCACAGCCGACCTCGCTCCGACGGACGACGAGATAGAGGTCTATTACAACGCCAACATCGAACAGTTCCTTGAGACCGAGGCCCAACACATACTCGTAGCCAAGTCATCGGTCGCTCAGGCTGTGGCCGACCAGCTTCAGGCCGCGCCGAAGGCGAAGCGTGCGAAGTTGTTCGCGCAGCTAGCGAAGCGGTATTCGACCGACAAGACGAACAAAGACGATGGGGGAAAGCTCGGATTCTTCAAGCCGGGTGATTTCGTCCCCGAGTTCGAACAAGGCGCGGATGCGCTCGAGATCGGAGAGATCTCGGATCCCGTACAAACGGAGTTCGGTTTCCATGTGATCTGGGTGACCGACCGTCGCGAAGCGCCGCTGGAGACCGTGCGGGATCAGATCATCACCCAGCTGAGCGGGGCCGACGAGGAAACAACATGGCAGAAGTGGGTGCAGTCGGCGTACCGGGATGCCGACGTGTCTGTGAACCCCCGCTTCGGTGAGTTCAACTTCACCACGCAACAGATCGAGGACGCGTCCCCGCGCACCGTCCCGGGGGCCGAGCAAACCCCGGCCGGCACACCGAGACCCGAACACACCCACTAGTGCCGTTACTCGTCGTTGCCCTGGGCGCCGATGAACTGGACCTGCTGACGTTCGGCGAGTGGCAACGTTTGAAGGATCGGTCCGAGGTTCTCTTCGATGAGCCCGATCACCCGCTGCGCACCGCCCTCGATGACGATGCGGTCAAGACCAGCGTGTTGGGCTCGTTGCCGTCGGCCGATGACGGATCGCGGGGCCTCGTCCTCGATCCGCGTTCCGACCATCTCGTCGCCCTCGCGCGTGATGGCGCAGAGGTATCGGTCGGTAGCGCATCGCCTGTCGATGCTCTGACTGCTGCGATCGGTGCGCCGATCGGGAGGCGCGCAGCGAAGTCCCTCAGTGAGTTGACCTTGGTGATGGCTCGCTTGCGCGGCCCCGGCGGCTGTCCGTGGGACCACGAACAGACCCATGAATCTCTTCAGGTGCATCTCCTCGAGGAAGCCCACGAGGTGCTCGAAGCCATCGATGCAGGCAAGACGGGGGCCGAGCTCGAAGAAGAGCTCGGCGACCTCTTGTTGCAGGTTGTGTTCCACGCGCAGATGGCAGCCGACGACGAACGGTTCGACATCGACGGCGTCGCGCGCGGGATCGTGGCCAAACTCGTGCATCGCCACCCCCACGTCTTCTCAGATACAGAGGTCTCCGGTGCCTCCGAGGTCGTTGCCAACTGGGAGACGTTGAAGGCCGCCGAGAAGACCGAGCGCTCCGGACCGTTCGACGGCATCGCCGCCGGTCTGCCCGCTCTGCTCGCGGCCCAGAAGACCCAGAAGCGGGCCGCCGCCCTCGGCTTCGAGGGTGCCGAGGACGACGCCCGGGCCGGGCTCGACAAGGCGGTTGGCGCAGGGGATGTGGGAGAGGCTCTGTTCTGGCTCGTTGCGCTCGCGCGGGCGAAGGGGCTCGAGCCCGAGGGAGCCCTGCGCCGAGCGACCCAAGCGTTCCGAGATTCCTTCTGATCGAACCGCCTGCCCTGTATCCTGTTGTTACTAGAGTTGAAGGAGTTAACCAGTGAGTGAGATCATCCTCGTCCAGGCGCGCGAGATCCTCGATTCGAGGGGGAACCCGACCGTTGAGGTCGAGGTGGGCCTTGCCTCGGGTGCGATGGGGCGGGCCGCGGTTCCGTCCGGAGCCTCGACCGGGGCCGGGGAGGCCCTCGAGCTGCGTGACGGAGGGTCCCGCTACGGCGGGAAAGGCGTCCGCACCGCGGTGGCCAACGTCGAGGACCTGATCGGGCCTGCACTCCTAGGTCGCGATGCCCTCGACCAGCGCGACATCGATACCCAGCTGCGCGACATCGACGGAACCGACGACAAGTCGAAGCTCGGGGCGAACGCGATCCTGGGAGTCTCGCTTGCGGTTGCGCATGCATCGGCAGACGAGCTGGGCGTGGCGTTGTTCCGCTACCTCGGTGGGCCCGACGCGCATCAGCTGCCCGTGCCAATGCTGAACGTTCTCAACGGAGGCGCGCACGCAGACAACTCGGTGGACCTACAGGAGTTCATGCTGGTGCCTCTCGGTGCTGGTTCGTTCCGCGAGGGCCTCGAATGGGGCGCGAACACCTATCACTCGTTGAAGAAGCTGCTAGATGGCCGTGGACTATCTACCGGAGTCGGCGACGAAGGTGGTTTCGCGCCGGACCTGAACGCGAACTCGGAAGCCGTCGAGCTGCTGCTCGAAGCGATCTCGGCCGCCGGCTACGAGCCGGGTCCAGACATCGCTCTTGCGTTGGATCCTGCAACATCCGAGATCCGGGATGGAGATTCCTACGTGCTTGCCTCTGAAGACCGCCGCTTGTCGAGCAGCGAGATGGTCGATTTCTGGGAGGACTGGGTGTCGCGCTATCCGATCGTTTCGATCGAGGACGGCATGGCCGAGGACGACTGGGATGGTTGGGTCGCATTGACCGAACGCATCGGCGATCGGGTGCAGCTCGTGGGCGACGATCTGTTCGTTACGAATCCCGAGATCCTGCAACGTGGGATCGAATCGGGGGCCGCGAACTCCATCCTCGTCAAGCCGAACCAGATCGGAAGTCTCACCGAGACCTTGGAGTGCGTGCGCATGGCACAACGCGCCGCGTACACGACGGTGATCTCACATCGCTCGGGCGAGACCGAAGACACGACGATCGCCGACATCGCTGTCGCCACCAACGCGGGACAGATCAAGACCGGCGCACCCGCCCGCGGCGAGCGCACGGCCAAGTACAACCAGTTGCTGCGCATCGAGGACGCCCTTGGTGATGCCGCGCGTTACCCGGGCGCCCAAGCCTTCCCACGGAGGGCCAAGTGAGGATCGCGGCAGACTTCCCGAAGCTCGGACGCGGCCCCCAGATCGTGGCTGCCCTCCTGATCCTCGGGATCGTCGGGGCGATGGCGATCCAGCCGACAAGGCAACTACTCGATCAACGGGACCGCATCTCCTCGATGGCATCCGAGCTGCAGTCGGTCCAGCAGGGGAATGCAGAGCTGGAAGCTCAGATCGCCCGCTTGAACAACGACGACTACATCGAGCAGCGCGCTCGGGCGCAGATCGGTCTAGTACGCCCCGGCGAGACGACCTACGTCGTGATGCCTCCGAGCAAGCAGGAGAAGCAAGCCGAAGCCCGTCGCCACAAGACCCGCGTGGTCGTAGAGCCTCCGCCGCCTCCCGGTTTCCTCGAATCTGCCATCCACTTCATCTTCGGCTTCTGAGGCGTAACATGTCGCCGTCAGGTACGCACCAACTGTCCGGAAAGAGGCGATAGTTAATGGCAGAGGTCGGTGCCGTCGTTGAAGCGACGGTAGAGAAGGTCATGGATTACGGCGCATTCGTGCGTCTCGAATCCGGTGAGACCGGCATGGTGCATATCTCCGAGATCGACAAGAACTACGTGAAGGACATCCGCGACCACGTTCGGGAGAACGACAAGGTCACGGTCAAGGTCATCGGCCAGAAGGAAGACGGCAAGATCGACCTGTCGATCAAGCAGGCTGAGCCCGGCTACGAAGCGGCGGCTCCCCGACGCTCTGGCAAGGACCCCGACTTCGAGCGCAAGCTCAAGAAGTTCATGTCGCAGAGCCAAGAGCGTCTCGTTGACCTCAAGCGTCACAAAGAGGGCAAGCGATAACTCTCAGTCACACCGCTTCGGACCAGTCCCAAGTCGAAACCCAACTCGGTCGGCCTGTGCGCGGCGAATGGAGCGTTGCTGCCCGGTGTCATCTCGGCATCCCGATGGTCATGGAGAACCATCCCGTGGTCGAAGGATCACCATTCCCAACCCTGTACTGGCTGACTTGTCCGATCCTCACCAAACGCGTCAGTACGTTGGAGTCCGAAGGATCGATGGCCACGGTGACGGAACGGTTGACGAGCGACCCGGGTCTGCAAGGCCGTTTGGCCGACGCGCTAACCCGCTACCGCGCGACCCGTGATGCGCATGCGGTGATCACGGAGTCCGGCGGGCCCCCGGGCGGGGGGCCGGATCGGGTCAAGTGCTTACACGCTCACGTCGCGCACGAACTTGCCGGCGGAGCGAACCCGGTCGGTAGCTTGACCCTTGCTGCAACCGCGTGGCCGGACTGTGTCGCGCCGTGCGTTCCGGTTCCCTCTGAATGACTCGCGTCGCGGCGATCGATGTCGGCACCAACTCGACCAGATTGCTAGTAGCCGAGGCGGTCGCAGGGGGATTCCGATCGCTTGACCGCCGCATGACGATCACGCGGCTAGGCGAAGGCGTCGGTGCACGCAAGATCCTGGCCCCCGAGGCCCTGGAACGCACCTTGAGAACGATCGCCGAATACGCCGCGATGTGTGGTGAGTACGGAGTCACCAGGCTGCGCGTGACCGGAACGTCCGCCGTTCGCGACGCGCACAACCGAGAGGAGTTCTTCGAAGGCGTGCGTAAGTTGACGGGAACCGAGCCCGAGCTCCTTTCGGGCGAGGCCGAGGCCCGCGCAACATTCCTCGGAACCTTGTCCGACCTCGACGAGAGCGGTCCCGTGCTCGTCGTCGATATCGGCGGCGGTTCGACGGAGCTCATCTCCGGGATCGGTGTGCCCGAGAGCATCGTTTCCCTGGATCTCGGGTGCGTGCGGATGCTCGAGAAGCACCTTCATTCCGATCCGCCCACCCCCGAAGAGCTAGAGGCGCTACGTGCCGATGTCACCGAGATGCTCGACGGAGCTCGGGCGATGCTGGACGTGCCTGCCGGCGCGCGGATGATCGGTGTCGCCGGCACCGTCACCCAACTAGCCACGTTGAAGGCGGGCATCCCCGTCTACGACCCCGAGGTGAACCATCACTCGGTCCTGTCCCACGGCGACGTGCGCAAGCTTGCTCGCCGCCTCGCGTCGTTGCCCTACGAGCAGCGACGCAACGTGAAGGGGCTCGAGGCCGGCCGGGTCGACGTCATCGTTGCTGGGGCCGCAATCCTGCAATGCGTGATGGAGGTCTTCGACGCGGCCGAGGTCCTGGTCTCCGAGAAAGACATCCTCGACGGCCTAGTGCTCGAGCTGCTCGCTGGGGCCTGAGTGGGCTCTAGGGGTCCATACATGGTCAAGAAGTCGGCCCGGATTCCGACCTAATAAGGATGCGACCCTTAGGCGCGGCCCTCATGGGCTGCCTGCTACTTCTGCTCCCCGCTGAGGTCGGCGCGGCCACGACACAGGTGGGGGTGCATGACCGCTTCTTCGACGCGGACAAGGTCACGGTTGGCGTTGGGGACGTGGTCCTGTGGCACAACCCGGGGACCCAGGATGCGCACAACATCCGGCAGGACTGGACCTTGTTCTATAGCGGGGACACGGTGATCGAGGGCGATTACAAGACGACGTTCTCCGCCGGCTCGTTCCACTACTTCTGCGAGATACACGGTGGACGGCACTCGGGCATGGATGGGTTCGTGAACGTTCCCGTCGATACGGTCGCGGCCCCCGCGGGGCCGACCTTCACGGTCAAGTGGGCCGCAAGCACATCGAAGACAGGCTCGCGCTACGACGTCCAATACCGAGTGGGAACGGGTGCCTGGCAGGACTGGGTGAAGAACACGACGAAGCTCAAGAAAGAGTTCGGAGCAGGAGGTTCGCCCGCCGTATCGGTTCCCGGCACCCATTACCGCTTCAGAGCCAGATCGCAGAAGGGCTCTAACAACAAAGCCGTCAGCGGCTGGTCGCCCGTTTCCTCTTTCACCCCGTAATAGCCTCGCCTGCGTGAGCGACTTCATCTGGGAGCCCACTCCCGACTACATCGAGAACGCCAACGTGACGCGCCTGATGCGCAAGCACGGGATCGACGATTTCCACGAGCTCGTGAAGCGTTCCCAGGACGACATCGAGTGGTACTGGAACGCCGCGATCGAAGACCTGGGCATCGGTTTCTCGACGCCTTACGAGCAACTCCTCGACGTTTCCGAGGGGATCCAGTTCCCGAAGTGGTTCGTTGGGGGGCGGATCAACCTCGTTCACAACACGGTCGATCGTCATGCCGCCTCGCCGCTGGCGTCCAACAACGCTTTGATCTGGGAGGGCGAAGACGGCGAGGTGCGCCACATCACCTATCGGGAGCTCGCGTACGAGGTCAACAAGGTTGCGAACGGCCTGAAGGCCTTGGATATCGGTTTGGGAGACACCGTCGGTGTGTACATGCCGATGGTTCCGGAGGCGGTCATCGCCGCGTATGCATGCGCCAAGATCGGCGCGATCTATCTGCCGATCTTCTCGGGATTCGGTGCACCTGCGGTTGCAACGAGGCTCAACGACGCGAAGTGCAAGCTCTTGTTCACCGCCGATGGTTTCTACCGAAGGGGACAGAAGATCGAGATGAAGCCGGTCGCTGACGAAGCGGTCGCGCTGTCGCCAAGTGTCGAACGAGTGGTCGTGTTCCGACGCTTCCCCGACCTAGACCCGTCGATGGGCCCCCGGGACATCTCGTGGACCAGCGCGTTCGAAGGCCAGCACACCGAGCTCGCGGCCGAGCCCCTCGATCCGGAAACGCCGTTCATGATCGCCTACACCTCGGGAACGACCGGCAAGCCGAAGGGCAGCGTGCACGTGCACGGTGGCTTCCTCGTGAAGATCGCGTCGGAGGTGGCGTACCAACTCGATGTGAAGGCCGGGACCGTCCTGTACTGGGTGACCGACATGGGCTGGATCATGGGTCCCCTCGAGATGGTCGGCGGACACGCCGCGGGGGCCGCGGTGTTCATGTACGAGGGTGCGCCGAACTTTCCCGGACCAGATCGTCTGTGGAAGATGATCGACGATCACAAGATCGAGGTCCTTGGTATCTCGCCGACCCTGGTGCGTGCGTTGATGCCCGCTGGGGAAGAGCCGGTTCGGTCGCACGACATATCGAGCCTTCGCATCCTGGGATCCACGGGCGAGCCGTGGAACCCCGAGCCCTACCGCTGGTTCCACGAAGTGGTCGGAGGAGGCCGCTGCCCGATCATGAACCTCTCGGGCGGAACGGAGATCGGTGCGTGCTTCCTCGGTCAGTCACCGGTCATCCCGACGAAGGTCTGCTCGCTTGGGACCCCATCCCTAGGGATGGCGGTCGATGTCTACGACACGGAAGGTAAACCGGTGCGCGGCGAGGTCGGCGAGCTCGTCTGCACAAAGCCATGGCCGGCGATGACGCGCGGCTTCTGGGGCGACAACCAGCGCTTCTTGGACACCTACTGGTCTCGCTTCGAAGGTGTCTGGGTCCACGGGGACTGGGCGACGATCGACGAAGACGGCTACTGGTTCCTACACGGTCGGTCGGACGACACGATGAACATCGCCGGCAAGCGCATCGGGCCGGCGGAGTTCGAATCGGCGGCCGTCAACCACCCAGCGGTGGTCGAGTGCGCGGCGGTCGGTGTCCCCGACGAGGTCAAGGGAACCGCGGTGTGGTGCTTCTGCATCTTGCGGCCGGGTGTCGAGCCGACGGAGGCACTCGCGGCGGAGATCACCACCGAGATAACCGACGAGCTCGGCAAAGCGTTCAAGCCATCGTCGATCCGTTTCGTAGAAGAGCTCCCGAAGACCCGTTCAGCCAAGATATTGAGGCGTGCGATCCGCGCCAAGATCCTCGGAGAAGACCCGGGGGACATGTCCTCGCTCGAGAACCCGAGCGCGCTCGAAGCGATCGACAAAGCGCTTCAGTGACCACCCTCTTTCTCGTCCGACACGCGGTCACGTCCCACACCGGTCACAAGCTGACCGGATGGATGGAGGGCGTAAGCCTGACCGAGGAGGGTCGGAAGCAGGCAGAGATCGCGGCGAAAGGTCTTGCACACGTCGACTTCGACGCGATCTACACGAGTCCGATCGACCGCACCGCCGAAACCGCAAAGGCGATAGCTAAGCCGCACGGGATGCCGGTTAAGACGCGGCGCGGTCTCGGCGAGGTCCAGTACGGCGGATGGACGAACCGTTCACTGAAGACCCTGATGAA
The DNA here is from genome assembly GCA_034665745.1 of Actinomycetota bacterium. Lineage (GTDB taxonomy): Bacteria > Actinomycetota > CADDZG01 > CADDZG01 > WHSQ01 > JAXDJJ01. The sequence continues at coordinate 39,907 of JAXDJJ010000011.1, forward strand.
GACGAAGCTATGGGAGACCGTGCAGCGATGGCCCTCGGCGGCACGGTTCCCGGATGGCGAGAACCTGCGCGAGGTTCAGTCACGAGCTGTCGCGGAGATCGAGAAGATCGTCGAGGAACATCCCAAAGGAAAGGTCTGTTGTGTCTCGCATGGAGACGTCATCAAACTCATCGCGGCCCACTATCTGGGGGTACACATCGATCTCTTCCAACGGATCGTGATCGGGCCGGCATCGGTCTCGGTCATCTCGATCTCGTCACACGGCCCTCACATCCTTGCTCTGAACAACTGTCCCATCGTGCCGGAGGGAACATGAGCGAGCTCGAGCAATCTCCCGAGATCTTCACAGCCGACTACATGGGCGAGCCGGGCAAGCGCACGTTCTTCATCCAGTCCCAGGACGACGAGACAACGCTGTCGTTCCTCGTCGAGAAGCAACAGGTCGCAGTTCTCGCCGAGCGGATGCGCGACGTGTTGCTGATGATCGACGAGACAGACACGATCAAGAGCGCTCCGCCTGCGCGAGACCCCGGCCTCAACGCGGCCCAGCCGGTCGAACCGGAGTGGCGCGTCGGCAACATGGGTCTCGCGTATGACGAGGAGACAGATCGCGTAGTCGTGCTCTTGGAAGAAGCTCAGACGGAAGAAGACGAGCCGGATCTCGAAGCGGGAGCCGCACGCATGATGCTTAGACGCGACCAAGCACGCTCGTTCATCTTGCATGCGATCGCGATCGTGGACGAAGGACGTCCGATCTGTCAGCTATGCGGTCTGCCGATGGACCCCGCGGGGCACAAATGTCCGGCATCCAACGGCCACCACGCGGAAGCGCCCTCCGGGCTCTAGCAGGACCTCGAGACGAACGACCGGGAGATCCTGACCAACGGTGAGGTCGAGGTGCTTGGCCTCCTCCCGTACTCCTCCAACTACACGTTCCTCGCGCGCGTTCGAACCGAGGGGGCCGAAGCTCTAGCCGTTTACAAGCCACGCCGAGGTGAACGGCCCCTATGGGATTTCCCTCCGGGCTCGTTGGCGGCCCGCGAATGTGCGGCGTTCCTCGTTAGTGAAGCGGCGGGGTGGGACCTAGTTCCGGTCACGGTGTTGCGAGAGGACGCACCGATGGGGGAAGGCTCGTTTCAATTGTTCGTCGAGCATGATCCTGAGACCCACTACTTCACGTTGATGCATGACCGCTTGGATGAATTCGCGGCCTTCGCTGCTTTCGACGCGGTGATCAACAACGCCGACAGGAAATCTGGTCACGTTCTGGAGGACGGAACAGGCAAGCTCTGGGCGGTCGACCACGGACTGACGTTCCACACCGAGGACAAGCTCCGCACGGTCATCTGGGAGTTCGCCGACGAGCCCCTGACGAAGCCTGTGCGTAACGCCCTCGAGAAACTCGGAGCGGCCCTGTCGGAGGGGAGCCTGTCCGGGGAGCTCTCGGCCCTTCTGTCGGACACCGAAGCGAGTGCCACCCTCGCCCGGGTCGAGGCCCTCCTTGTGGACGACTGCTTCCCGGCCCCTGGGACCGATAGGCCCCTTCCCTGGCCCCTCATCTGAGCTGAACCATTTGGCTCGTATCGGGAGGAATCGGGCCATCTAGGGTGAACCCCCAAGGGACCAGCGCCGCCAGGTGCTCGTTAAAGGACTCTCTGGGAGGACAACGATGTTCGCTTCTCGCCGTCCGCGCCGCTTGAGCGCTCTCGTCACATCGGTCGCCGTGATCGGCGCACTCTTCACCGTTATCGGATCCGCTTCCGGCGCAACCGCGTCGGTCGCCCCGGCCCCCATCGATCGCCAGGTAGCGAACGCAGTGGGTCTCACGAGTGCGATCGTCCATGTCACTCCCGACGCGACCTTGGCGCAAGGACTTCGTGCCGCGCGTGCTGCGGGGGCCCAGACCGGAACCACCTACGACGCGATCAACGTCTTCGTTGCATATGGGATGGCCTCCACCTTCGAGCGCCTTTCCAAGTCATCCGTCATCGGATACATCGAAGCGAACAGGACGCTCCACATGTTCACCGACACGTCACACAAGGCAACGCGTGGCCAGGATGTTCTTGACGGCGCCGTGACGCTGCCCGACGGCACGCGCATCGACGGAACCGGCGTCGGTGTTGCGGTGGTCGACTCGGGTATCGATGGGACGCACCCCGATCTCGTCACCCGTATGGGCGGAAACGTAAAGATCATCTGCTCGACCCCCCAGCCGGTGGTCCTTGCAGCAACAGGTGGTTTCTCGCAATGCAAGGGCCCGAAGCAAGTGGTTCCCCTCGAAGATACCGACACGCCTTCGGCCGGTGGTCATGGCACACATGTTGCCGGCATCGTGGCGGGCACCGGCGCGGCATCGAGCGGCAAGTACCACGGCGCGGCTCCTGGTGCGACGTTGTACGGCGTCAGCGTCGGTACGGCGATCTCCGTCGAGAACGGTCTCGACGGACTGAACTGGGTGCTCGAGAACCACGATGTGGTATCTCCCCCGATCAAGGTCGTCAACAACTCGTGGGGTGGCAGCTATTCGAAGTATGACCCCCAGAACGCCCCCTTCCATAAGGCTTTGTGGCAACTGCAAGACGCTTTGATCGCGGACGGGGTATCGGTCGTGTTCGCCAACGGGAACGCCAGCGGTAACGGAACCGCAACGACGACGTCGGGCGAGTGCGTCAACCCGACACCCGGCCTTATCTGCGTCGCGAACTACGATGACCGTGGAACCGGAACGAGGAACGGGACGATCAGCACCAGCTCCTCGCGCGGCAAGTCCGACACCCCCCTCGAGTGGCCTGACATCTCGGCCCCCGGAACGAACATCACCTCGACCTGCCGCGTGACCTTGCCGGTGTGCACCGCGGGCAGTGGCCAGGTCACCAACGACAACAACTACCGAGTTCTGTCGGGCACGTCGATGGCCGCGCCGCACATCGCCGGCATCGTCGCGCAGCTCTACCAGGCCGACCCGACCCTGACCCCTGCTGCGGTCGAGAACATCCTCGAAGACACCGCGTACAAGTTCCAGTTCGGTTCGGCGTACGGGCTCTACACCGACCCCACGAACCCCAACAACACGTCGTCGTTCGAGAAGGGTCACGGTCTCGTCGATGTCGTTGCCGCGCTCCAGTCGGTTCTGAACCCAGGCGCGCCCGGCCCAGAGCCGACCCCCACCCCGACCCCGACCCCTTCACCGACCGGGGGGCCGACGGGACCTGGAACGACGTACTACTTCCACTCTGACTCGGGGCTCGGCAACGTCGACAACCTTCCGGCCCCGGTTGGTGCGGCCCCGAGCTTCGACACGACGGCCCCAACGTTCGCCGATCCATCCACCTACTTCGACAGCATCGCGAACAACGCCGCGCCAACGGCGCACTATGACCCGCACTGGACGGGAACGGTCTCCGAGCGCATCCAGCGTCTCGATGTGAAGTTCTGGCAGCGTCAGGTTCTCGGCGACACCTTGGGCAATTCCAACTGGACGGTAACGGTCTGGGTTGGCAGCACCGGTTACGAACTCCCCGAGATCTCCAAGGCCGCGTCTCAGAGCGTTGGGAATGCAACCTCTTTGATCGAGCACACTTTCACCACGATGCTCGATGGGACCACCGAGGTTCCCCTGAACATCGATCCTGCCGGCGAGCCGGTAACGATCTCGATCGGTGGCACCTATGTCGTCGACAACGGTCCTGGCTACATCGACTACGACTCTGTAGGCAAGCCATCGAGCTTCACGGTCAACGGGAACGGGAGCACCGGAGGCTCCGGACAAGCGATGGCCGTCTAGCACCCACACATACGAACCAGAAAGAGCCCGCTTCGGCGGGCTCTTTTCATTTCCATCGGTGCTCTTATCCTGGCGGTCTGCCCGGGTGGCGAAACTGGCATCCGCGGGGGCCTTAAAAGCCTCTGGCCGAAAGGCTGTGTGGGTTCGAGTCCCACCCCGGGCACGTGACTCTGGATAGATCAACTCTCTCGATCGTTGCGTGTGGGCTGGCCGCGGGGTTGATGAGTGGGCTTCTCGGCGTGGGTGGGGGAGTTGTGATGGTTCCTCTGCTCGTGCTCGTTGGGAAGCAGACTCAGCATCAAGCCCATGCCACCTCTCTTGCTGCCGTAGTGGTGATGGGCGCGGTTGGTGCCGCCACGTTCGCGGCCGACGGTCAGGTCGATGTCGGACTGGCGCTCGCCCTCGCCGCAGGCTCATTGTTCGGGGCCCCGTTAGGAGCGCGGATCATGGCACGGACTGCCGAAGGGCCTCTGAAGATCGCGTTCGGTGTGTTGATGCTCGTGGTCGCGGGGTTGTTGCTATGGAGCTGACCATCCCGATCATCATCGGAACGGTTGCATTCGGAGTTCTCGTGGGTCTGCTGTCCGCGCTGTTCGGGATCGGGGGCGGCATCGCGATGGTGCCGTTCATGGTTCTGCTTCTCGAGCGCTCCCAACATCTTGCCGAAGGAACTTCGTTGCTCGTGATCGTTCCGACCGCCATCGCCGGAGTCATTGCGCATCACAAACGTGGGTTTGTCTCGTTCAGGCTCGCTGGGACCCTTGCGGTCGGTGGTGTCGTCGGCGCGTTCTTCGGAGCGCGCCTCGCCCTTTCTCTAGACGAGGACAAGCTCTCGAAGTTCTTCGCCCTGTTTCTGATAGCGATGGGTATCCGCATCATCCTTGAGGGACGCAAGATGATGAAAGAGCCACCCGCTTAGGCGATCGGGGCTCCCGGTTCGACGCCCTCGGGCAATTCCAACAACCTGACGGTGCCATCTGGATCGAGTGCGCCGAGGATCAGGAACTCGCTCTTGAATCCGGCGATCCTCTTCGAGCCGAGATTGATCGCGCCCACGACGATCCGGCCCACGAGTTCCTCCGCGGAGTAGTTCGTGACCTGAGCACTGGTTTGCAATACGCCGACGACTGGTCCGAAGTCCACCTTGAGCTTGTACGAGGGCTTGCGCGCCTCGGCGAAAGGCTCGACTTCTGTGACGACCCCCGTCCGCAGGTCCACGGCGAAGAAGCCGTCGATGCCCACCTCCTCCTTGAGGTCGAGCTTCTCTGGTGCATAGGGGAGCGTGCCGGGGTCGATCTCGTGTTGTGCCATGCCACTAACCTAAAGGCATGCCCGAGCTACCCGAGGTCGAGTCCGTTCGCCGCCAGCTCGATCCCGAGCTTAGTGGCCGAACCGTGATCGACGTCTGGACCGACCCCCTACCAACGGTGCCGCGGGAGTTCCAAGAGGTCGAGCGCTCGATCGGGAAGCGCATCGAGCATGTTGGTCGCAGGGGGAAGTTCATGATCGCCCCCCTGACCGATGGCCTCGAGCTCATCATGCATCTGGGCATGACGGGCTCGTTCTCGTTCACCGATAAGGACGCGTACGCACGCGCGATCGTTAGCCTCGACGACGGCAGGGAGCTCGTGTTCCGCGATCCTCGTCGGTTCGGACGCATGGCCGTGGTCGATGCCGGTGATTACGTCACGATCCCAACGTTGATGCTGCTCGGCCCCGAACCTCTGTCGGACGAGTTCGATCCCAAGGTATTCGCCGAGGTCCTGGCCCGAACGAATGCACCGATCAAGCCGTTCCTTCTGAGCCAGCGTCCGGTTGCGGGGGTCGGCAACATCTATGCCGATGAAGCTTTGTGGCTGTCTCGCATCCATCCGATGTCGCGTCACGTCGGCAGGAAGCGTGCGTTCGACCTCCATCGAGCGATCAGAGAGGTTCTAGCCGCATCGCTAGATAGAGAAGGCACGACATTCCGCGACTACCAGATGGTGAACGGCGAGAGCGGACGGAACGCATCTCACTTGATCGCGTACGGACAGGTCGGGAAACCATGCCCCCGGTGCAAGACCCCCATGCGGAAGATCGTTCTGGGCGGCCGCGGCACGACCTATTGCCCGAAGTGTCAACGGGCGTAGGGATAGGGACGAATCACGCATAAGGGACGCTAAGGTGGAGCGGTGATCAGGCGACTCGGTGCAACGTTGCTATCGCTCGCACTTCTCTTCGCGTTCGCGACGCCGGCCCTCGCTCGCACACGCTTCCCTCGCCACATCGATCCGCGATCGTGGGAGGTCCCTGAGGACATGACGTGGTCCGATTACCACGCGATCCCGGGTGTCGACTGGCGTGAGGGTGACGCGGATCCGCCGAAGAAGCTGAGGGCCGCGTTGATCCTTGGCGATTTCCAGGACCAAGGGTTTCGGGCGGCAGAAACGTCCGTGGACCCGACGGGTCAAGCAGGGCTCGGGGTCGACGATCCCGCTCAGTACTGGCTCGATTACCTGTTCTACGACAAGACCGCGACGTCACCGCAGCACGGCCACACCGTTGACGAGTACTGGCTCGAGAACTCGTACGGACTCATCGGGGTCGAGGCCGAGAAGTTCGGCCCCTACACGCTCGAAGGCAACATGTACGAGTACGGGGTGACTGACTTCGGCAGTGGTGAAGATTGCCCGGACGGCCCGGATGGGTGTTCGAGTGACTTCGATACCGAGCTCGTGCAGGCGTCACTGGCCGATGTGACCTTGTCGCAGCAAGAACACGGCGAGTTCGACTTCAGGTTCTTGCTTCACGCTGGCTACGACGAGTCCGGGGTGTGGCTGAACTACGGGCAGGCGATGTTCCCCGAGAAAGAAGCGGTGACCGATCTATACGGCCCGGCCAACCCCGACCATCGCAACTGGGCAACCACGCGCTACGTCGAGTGGACTTCGTTCTTTGCGGCCCAACAGATCTGGAGCCATGCCCTACCTGGAGCTTTGTCGACGCAGGGTGAGAGCGACGGGGGATCGACGTACGCGCACGAGCTTTCACACATCCTTGGAGTGCTCGACAACTACAACAACCCGTACGCCGAGAATCCCGATCGGGCTTATGGCGGCCCCTGGGACATGATGGATCGTGGGACGTTCAACGGTCCGGGCGGACCTTTCGAGCGCAACCAGATACCGCCGACACAAGGCGGGACGATGGGGTCTCACCACATGCTGCGTAACAAGATCCGGATGGGATTCATCCCGAGTTCCGAGGTATTCACGATCACGCAGTCTGCTCTCGATGCAGCGGGGGTTGTCAAAGCCCGCGTGATGCAACGCGAGACCCCTCCAGTGACCGACGACCCCAACATATACAGCGGGTTCCGGGTCGCCCTCTCACAAGACAACAGCTCGTGCGATTCGAACATGCCGAAGTGCGACGGGGGCTCGTACGACTTCTATGACATGGAGGTTGTGAACCGGCAAGGCTTCGACTCGTTCCTACCGGACCACGGTGTGTTGCTTGCGAAGACGAAGGCCGCCGACGCGGCCCCCTTCATCTGGGTGATCGATGCCTTCCGCAAGGACCTCACGAACGCCGACTACGTCACGGCCGACGGGACGAAGGTGCCTTACACCGTCGGTGACTACCGCCAGTTGGCCGACGCCGCGTTCCACGCGGGCACCGCTAAGAACACCAAGAACACATACTTCGATCGCGTCAACAACCTCGCCTTCTACATCCTGCAGAAGCAACCGCAAGGTGGGCGCCTGACATACACGGTCGCCGCGCAATCTCTGTCGTCACCGAACCAGCCGACGGCTCCAGAGGTTGCAAAGGTCAAAGGACGCCCGGCCCGCAACCGCGTCGTGCCGATCACGTTCAAAGTGTCGAACCCCGGACTTACTGCAGGTGTCTATCGCTTGAAGGTTCGTAAACAGGGCAAGATCCGGTTCCGGCTATTGAACGACCTGATCTATCTCGACGGGGGAGCCAGCAAGAACGTCCGCGTCTGGGCTAAGAAGACAGGCCGCGTGGGAAAAGTCACTCTCGAGGCGGTGGTCGCAAGTGACGCTCGATGAAGTCATGCGCGAGATATTCACCAAGGCCGAAACCATCGCAGTGGTTGGTGCCTCGACCAACCCCGACAGGGCTGGGAACTACATCCCCGCGTACCTGCAGGAGCATGGTTATCGCATCATCCCGGTGAATCCGAACAACGACGAGGTGTTGGGCGAGAAGTGCTACGACGCCCTGGCGGACATCCCGGAACCTGTTGACTGTGTCGAGGTGTTCCGACGGCCCGAGCACACGCCTGACATTGCTAGACAAGCGGTGGCGATCGGTGCGAAGTCCTTGTGGCTACAGCTCGGCATCATCAACGACGAGGCTCGCCGCATCGCGGAGGAGGGCGGGCTGCTGTTCGTGCAGGACGAGTGCATGGGCCCGCAACATCGAAGGTTCCTGGCCGCGTCCTAACCCTTAAGAGGGTGGCAGGATGTACGGATGGATCGCGCCGCGGCCACTTCGGCCGCACGCACGCTGATCGAGAACGTCGAACAGGTCATCCGCGGCAAGAGGCCCGGTGTCGAGGCTGCTGCCACCTGTTTGTTCGCCGGCGGACACCTACTGATCGAGGATGTTCCCGGAGTTGGAAAGACGATGATGGCTCGCGCTATCGCTCGTTCCATCAGGGGATCGTTTAAACGGATCCAGGCAACCCCGGATCTCTTGCCGAGCGACGTCACGGGTAGCTCGGTCTTCAACCAAGCGACGCGATCGTTCGAATTCATGCCCGGCCCCCTCTTCGCGAATGTCGTCCTTATCGACGAGGTCAACCGCACGACACCTCGGACCCAGTCGGCACTGCTCGAGGCGATGGACGAGAACGCGGTAACTGTCGATGGGACACGGCACGCCTTGCCCGAGCCCTTGTTCGTGATCGCCACTCAGAACCCGATCGAGCATCACGGGACGTATCCCTTGCCGGAGGGTCAGCTGGATCGGTTCGCGTTGACGATGGACCTCGGCTATGTGGACAAGACAACCGAGCAGGAGATCGTGCGTGCCCAGCTCGAGGCGCACCCGATCGACGAGCTCGAAGCGGTCCTCGATCCGGAAGAGGTTGCGGGTGTCCGAACCGTCGTTCGCTCTACCCATGTGTCAGAGTCGGTGCTCGGCTACGCCCTCGCATTGACCGGCGCCACGCGGAACCATCCCGAGATCGAACTGGGTGCGAGTCCTAGAGCCTCGATCACCCTCGTGCGCTGTGCTCAGGCACGTGCACTGATCGGTGGACGGGACTTCGTGGTTCCGGATGACGTTAAGGCTCTGGCGGTCGCGTCTCTCGCCCACAGGGTAGTGCCCGCGCCCGGGCTTCGACTTGAGCGCGGCGCGGTAGCCCGCCTCGTGGCAGGGATAGTCGATGCAACTGCCGTGCCGGTGACGGGGCCCCCAGAACCACCGAGATGAAACGGCGGCCGACGAGGCGAGCGTTCGTCATCACCGGCATCGGAGCGCTGCTGATCATGGCGGCGGCAACCGCTCAGGCCGGATGGCTGTTCGTCCTCGCGGCAGGGGTCCTTGGACTCGTTGGTGGCTCGTTCGCAGCCCGTCACCGGCTTGGTGCACTCGAGGTCATCCGCTCGGTTCCACGACGAGCGCGCGTGGGGGACGAGCTTCGCCTCGGCTACGCCATCCGCAACTCATCAAAGCGGGGCGGTGCGCCCATGTTCACCGTCGAGGACACGTTCGGGCCGTTTCCAACCACGACCGTGGGGTCGGAACGCCTAGGCCCAGGCGAGAGCTCGCACGTCGAGCTGGTGCGCATGGCGGCACGGCGGGGCCGGTTCGTCGAAGGGACCGCGGTCATCTCTAGCGCGGCCCCCTTCGGTCTCGTGCGCAGTAAGCGGCGTCTAGAGGTGCCGGGCGAGGTGACGATCGTGCCGCGCTGGGTCGACCTCACCACGTTTCCGATATTCGAGCCGTCCTCCGCACCTTCGGAGGTCCTGCACGAACGGCCACGAGCGGGGGCGGGCGAAGAGTTCGTTGGGGTCCGCGAGTTCCGTCCTGGTGATCCGCTGCGCTCGGTTCACTGGCGCTCGACCGCGAGAGCGGGCAATCTCATCGTCAGAGAGTTCGAGCAGGAGATCTCGAGCCGCGCCGGGATCGTCCTTGCAGGTGCAGACCATGGAACCGGGCCCGCCTCCTCGTTCGAAACCCTCGTATCCGCCGCCGCATCGGTCGGGCTCTATGCGTTGTCGACCGGCCATCCGGTGCACATGGCACGAGCTGGGACCGACGGTGTTGAGTCGATCGGCGATCCGTCGCGTCACGATCTTCTCGACTGGCTCGCCTCCGCGACGGCGGGGGACGTAGAGCTGCAACAGTTGGTCGACGAAGCCTTGGCTCGCATCGGGGGCCGCGGAACGGTCGTGCTGTGTGTGGATTCGGCCGGCACGACGGGAACGTCGATCCCGGCCGCTCTCGATCACATCGAGCGCGCCGGAGCGCGCACGATCCTGGTGAGGGCGAAGGCCACGTCGTGGGACGAGTCAACAACCGACCAACCATTCGATGGTCACGCGTTCGTTCCTCTTATTACCGTCGAGCGCGATCGGGAGTTGGGTGCATGCCTGGCGGTTTGATCGAGCTCATTCGGCGCGCGAACCAGACTCGGAAGCCCGAGGATTCGATCGCGTTGCGGGCGGTCGTTCTCGCTGCCGTGTTGGTCGCCGCCCTCGCCCTCGTGGCACAGAAGGCGGTTGCTCCTGCTACGGGGCTCATGTTGGTGGTCGCCCTTGTCACCGCCTACTGGGTCTCGTACCGAAGGCGCAACGAGGACAACTGGCACATCAAGATCGCATTGACCCTCGGTGCGATCCTCGCCCTCTTCAGGTTCCTCGGGCAGTTGTCGGGGATCGTGACCCTGGACGAGGTCAGGTTCCCCCTTGCGGATCTTTTCCTGTGGGTCCAGGTGCTCCACGGTTTCGATCTCCCCGCTCGCAAAGACCTGAACTTCTCACTTGGCTCCTCGCTGACGTTGATGGCGGTTGCGGGATCGATCTCTCTCGAGAACACGTTCGCCTTGTTCCTCATCGTCTACTTCGCGTTGGTCATCGCTGCGATGGCGTTGGCGCATCGTTCCGAGGTCGAGGAGAGGATCTCGGACTGGGCGCTGCCTCGCGAGAGTCAAGCGCGCCCGCGCTGGAGCTTCCCTCTGCGAGATGTAGGCAGAGCGGTTGCGGTGACCGTCGTAGCCTCCGTTGCCCTGTTCCTCGTGATCCCCCAACCGAGTGGGCTTCGAACCTTTGCGCTGCCGTTCTCGATCGGCAACGGCGGGGGATTGTTCGCAGGTGGGCGGATAGCGAACCCAGGATTCGGATCAGAACCCTCTGCGCGGGGAGTCGGCGGTTCGTATTACGGATTCAGCGACACGATGGACCTTCGCGTTCGAGGGGACCTGTCGGACGAGCTCGTTATGCGCGTGCGTGCGTCGGCACCTGCGTTCTGGCGTGGCATCGTCTTCGGCTCGTACGACGGTACGAGGTGGGTCGGGGATCAGAGCGACCCCACACCGCTTGGGACTGGAGCACCCGCGTACTACCCCATAGAGTTCCGCAGCCTCGGCCCCCGTCAGACGATCAGCCAGACCTACTACATAGAGGCCGAGCAGCCGAGCGTTGTGTTCGCGGCCGGGCAACCCGATTCTGTGTGGTTCGAGGGCGGCTTGAACATCGACAAACTCGGTGGCCTGCGCACGCCATCAACCCTGACCCCTGGGACCGTCTACAGCGTCGTGTCCACGCGCGGCTCTGCGACCAAGAAGGAGTTGCGTACCAACCCACCAGAGGCCATCCCCGAGGACATCGAGAAGTACCTTCAGCTCCCCTCGACGCTTCCGGTGCGGGTAGAGGAGCTTGCCCGCCGCATCACTGCGGGCGACACGAACAACTACGACCGCGTTCGGTCGATCGAGAGCTACATGCGGGATAACTATGAGTACTCGATCGACTCACCCGTCCCACCCCGGGGGCGAGATGCCGTCGATCATTTCTTGTTCGATACGGACGTCGGCTTCTGCGAACAATTCGCGTCCGCTACCGCGGTGATGTTGCGCTCGCTGGGTATCCCGGCCCGCGTCGTGGCCGGGTACACGCCCGGCTCAAGGAGCCCATTCACGGGCTATTACGAGGTCCACGCCAGCGATGCACATGCGTGGGTCGAGGTGTGGTTCCCACGGCTCGGTTGGTACGAGTTCGACCCGACCTTTGCCGTGCCGCCGGCGTCATCCGACCTCGCAAGTCTCTTCCCCTTGGCACGGGTGTTCAGAGCCGTTGCTGTGTTCATAGCGGCATTGATGCCGGCGGGGATGGGCTCTGGTCTCCGCTACCTCGTACTTGCGCTCTTGTTGTTGACCATCGCGGTTGGACTTTGGATCGCGAGCCGGAAATTGCGCCCGCGTTCTCGACCGGTCGTCCCGGTGGTAGATCGGCATGCGGGCCCGGTGACACGGGCTCTAGCGCGTTTCGAAGATGCGAGTCGAGCCCTCGGACAAGGTCGCAAGGTTTCCGAGACCGCAGCCGAACTATTAACGCGGACGACGAGGCTAGAGCCTGCATCCGTGGACGCCTTGCGCGCGTTCGAGCAAGAACGATATGGAAGCGAAGGACCACAAGAACGTGATGCGCGCGCGGCGGTCGACGAGCTCGATCGACTCAGCCGAGAGCTTTCGTCCCTGTAGCCCTAAGGTTCGGGTGGGATGACCAGTTCATCGCCCGGGCGGATCGAGGAAGGGTCGTCGATGTTGTTCGCGTCGGCGATGACATCGGCCAACGACGAGTCGCCGTAGAACTTCAACGCGATCGCAGCGAGGTTGTCCCCGGACTTCACGATGTATGTCTGACTTTCACCCGATGTGGCTGCGCTCGATTCCGTCGAGGGCTCGGGGGTGGGCTCGGTATCTGCTGCCGCCGCTGAATTCGCTTCGGCGAGCCGCTGCTCGAGGTCTCCGATCTCGCTCTCTGCTTGATCCGCCCGTTGGTTCGCTGCGTCAAGTTCTGCAGAGATGTCGGTCTCGGGCGCCGACGCGCGGCCGAGCCAGAAAGCGAGGATCACGAAAAGGATCAGAGCAACGATGCGGCCCCACAGAACCCGGGGTGGCCGATCCGCAGCCTCTTCGTAGTCCCACTCGTAGGACTCGGGCTCGTAGGTCTCGAACGACTCGGTTCGATCATCCATATCTCCTGCCCAGGGTATCTGGAATGACCCCCGCGGCTCAGTATTCGTGGGGTTCTTCGATGATCGAGGATCCCGGGGCCTTGACCGCTTTGCCCGTTCTGGCCAGGCTAAGGGCTCCGACTAGAGTGACTACGACGATGCCAGAAGACCGTAAGAACAAAGAGGTTCTACCGACCGGCTGGCTCCAACGTGGGGCCAAACTGGCCGGTCAGACGAGCCGCAGCGCGGCCCGTTTCGTCGGCACGCGGGCCAGATCGTTCGCGGCCCCGGATCGTGCGCAGGAGTTCCTCGACGGGTTCCACCAGCAGACCGCGAAACAGCTGGTGGACATGCTGGGCGAGATGAAGGGGGCCGCGATGAAGGTCGGCCAGCTCGCCTCGTTCTACGAGTTCGCGGCCCCGAGCGAATACCTTTCGACCTACCGGGATGCGTTGACCATGCTGCAGAACTCCGCACCTCCCATGGATCCCGAAGCATCACGCCTCGTCATCAAGGAGGAGTTCGGCAAGTCGGCGGACGAAGTGTTCGCCACGTTCGACGATCAACCGGTGGCGTCGGCTTCGATAGGACAGGTGCACAAGGCGACCCTGCACACAGGTGAAGAGGTCGCCGTGAAGGTCCAATATCCAGGGGTCGACGATGCCGTTCGGGCCGACCTTAGGAACGTATCCGCGATGGCGAAGATCTCCGTCGCGATCGCTCCTAACCTCGACCCGAAAGAGGTCGCAGCCGAGGTCAAGGACCGCGTTCTCGAGGAACTGGACTACCGCCGCGAGGCCTCGAACCAGGCGAAGTTCGCAGAGCTATGGAGAGACCATCCGTTCGTCGTGATCCCAAAGGTCTACCCCGAGTACTGCAGGACACGCGTCATCACCCAGGAGTTCATCACCGGGAAACCGTTCCTGTCTGCCCTCGAGTGGGAGCAGGACAAACGCGATCAACTCGGCGAGATCCTTTATCGCTTCTTCTTCGGAAGCTTCAACCGGTTCCTCCTTTTCTCTGCGGATCCGCATCCGGGCAACTACCTTCTCTTGCCACGGGGCAAGGTGGCATTCCTGGACTTCGGGTTAGTGCGCGCGATCGATCCCGGGACGTTGAAGCTGTTCGTCGAGCTGGGCCAAGCGTTGGTAACAGACGACCGCGAGCGAGGGCGAGGGGCTCTCGAGGGGCTCGGAGTCTTGAATCGAAGAACGCCCGAGGTGGAGACGGTCTGGGACCACCTACGCGCGTTGAACCAGCCGATGCTCGTTGACGAGGAGTTGACGATCGATCCGAAGATGGTCCAAGACATTGCCGCCGGGGGCATGGACCCTCGCACTGAATCGTTCAAGACCCTGAGGAAGGTTGGTGTCCCCGGTGTGATGGTGACGTTCAACCGGATGTCATTCGGGGTCGCTTCCTTGCTCGCCCGCCTCGAAGCGCGCGCCAACTGGCAGGCGATGGCGCGCGAGTTGTGGATCGGAGAACCTTCGAAGACCGCGCTGGGTAAGAAGGATCAGGCGTGGTTGAAGAAAACACATCCTGATCTCAAGCCATCGGGTACACGTGACTAAGGGGTCGCTCGCACCAACCTGATCTCGAACCGTGCACCGGTACTTTCCTGGCCGGTGAAAGAGATCGTTCCCCCGAACGATTCGACGAGTCGCTTCACGATCGCAAGGCCGAGACCGGACCCCGTGATGGACTGAGTCTCGCTTCCCCGTGTGAAGGGCTCGAAGAGATGGCGGAGCAGTTTGGGCTCTATGCCCGGACCGTCATCCGAGATCGCAAGGACGACGTCGGTCGAGTCGGCGTGCGCGTCCATCGAGATGTTCTTGCCTCCGTACCGGTACGCGTTGGTGAGGAGGTTGACGAGGATCTGCTCGAGCCGTATGGGGTCCGCCATGACCGACAACCCGGCCGGGACGTCCGTGTGGACCGAATACCCATCCGGGGCCGGCGCCGCGGTCGATGCAGCGTTAACCGCGGTTGCGAGATCCACGGTCTCGAGGGCGACCGGCGAGCTACGGATCTCGATGCGGGAGTAGTCCAAGAGGTTCGTCAACAAGGCTCCGATCCTCTCGCCCTGCCGTTTCAGCAGAGCCATCGATTCGGCGAACTGCTGGGGCTCGAGCGGTCGCTTGGGGTTGGCGATGATCTCCGTCAGCCCGAGGATCGTGGTCAAGGGGGTACGGAGCTCGTGAGCCGCATTTGCCACGAACTCGCTCTTGGCCTGGTCGAGTGCCTTCAAGCCTTCTTCGATGCGCTTGCGCTCGACCACGCGGCCTAGTTGCGTTCCGATGAAGGTTCCAACCTCGAGCAAAGCAGCGTCGCGCTCGCGCGTCTCTGGGATGAAGAACTCGAGGACGCCGACGACCTCGGCCTCGACCATGACCGGCAAGCCGAAACCGCTGCACACCCCTGCGTCACGGGCAGGCTGCGCACGAGGGAAATTCGCGTCGACGGTCACATCCTCGATCCATATCGCGCGGGCGGCATCGAGTACCCGCCCTGGGAGGCCGACACCCCTCAACACCGGCGTGCGCTCGGTGAACGCGACGAAGTCAGCGAAACGATCTGGATCGCGCAGGTGCCAGATGTCGGTGGGTTCCAGAACATCGGGATCCTTCTTGCTCGGCACGTACACGTGACCGATCGGCCATCCCGTGTGACCGCAGATCGCGTCGACCGCGGTCTGCAGGGCTTCGGATACCTCGCGTGCCTCGTTCGATGCAACGGCAACCCGTTCGAGCAGCTGTGTGATCGCGCGCTGTTCTTCTAGCTCTTTGATCAGGTGCGCGGTCTCGAGCGCCACAGAGGTTTGTCCCGCCAAGGTGGTCATGAAGAACTCGTCTTGTTCGGTGAAGGTCCCGTGCCCCGGCGGTTTCGTTAGGTACAAAGCTCCGAGAAGTCCTTTGTCCTTCTTGATCGGCACACCAAGGAACGCCGCCATCGGCACATGGTTCAAGGGAAAACCTACGGAGCGAGGGTCGTCTTGAAGCCGATCCATCCGTATCGGCTGCTGATCCTCGAGGACCGCCCCGAGCATGCCAAGGCCCTCGGGAAGATGAGGAAGAGCATCGATCTCGCTTTGTGTCAGGCCTTCGTAGACGAACGCGGAGATCGCCCCGCCGTCCAACACGACGGCTGCGCCATAACGCGATTGAGTCGACAAGCGAGCAACATCGACTGCCCTCTGCAGGATCTCAACCGGATCCCTAAGACTGGTCAGCCCGACGAACGAATCGAGTAAACCGTGGAGCTCGCTTGGCGCCGAGTCTCGCTCGTCGGGCCCGGCACTCATGGAGTGGTGACGGCTCCTTCGGAGGCCGACCGAACGGTGGCTGCGTATTTCGCGAAGACCCCGTGCTCGTACCGGGGGGCCGGCGCGTTCCAGTCTGCGAGACGTTTCTCGATCTCTTCGTCCGTCAAGACCAACCGCAACTCACGTGCGTCGACGTCGATCTCGATCGTGTCTCCGTCGATCACTGCAGCCAGTGGCCCCCCCCGGGCTGCTTCGGGGGAGATGTGACCGACCATCAGTCCATGCGTTGCGCCGGAGAACCGGCCATCGGTGATCAATGCAACCGAGTCACCGAGACCCTCACCGACCAATGCTGCGGTCACCTGCAGCATCTCGCGCATGCCCGGACCACCTGCAGGGCCTTCGTATCTGATGACGACGACCTCGCCGGCCTGGATCGTGCGCTCTGTAACCGCAGCGAAGCACTCATCCTCGGAGTCGAAGACCCGTGCGGGACCACGATGGAACGTGCGCTCGTGCCCCGCGAGCTTCACGACGCAGCCTTCGGGCGACAGGTTCCCTCGCAGGATCGCGAGGCCCCCGGTGAGTTTGATGGGCTCTTCGATATCCACAACGACCTTCTGACCGAAAGCTTCTTTCGCGTCGGCTCCGATCTCTCCAATGGTGCGACCATCAACCGTGGGGGCATCGGCGTGCAGCAGGTCTTTCTTCACCAACTCTCGGATGATCAGCCCAACTCCGCCGGCGCGGAACAGATCCGTGGCGACGTACTCGCCCCCTGGCTTCAGGCTGGCGACGACAGGGGTTCGGGTCGCGATCGCGTCGAACTCATCGATGGTGAGGTCGAGCCCGGCCTCATGTGCGATCGCCAGAAGATGCATGACTGCATTCGTCGAGCCCCCCGTGGCGGCCACCGACGTGATGGCGTTCTCGAGGGCCTCCTTGGTGATGAAGCGGGACGCTCGGTGGTCTGCCTTCACGAGCTCGGCGGCGATGCGACCCGCCTCTTGGGCCGCAGCCTTCTTCCCGGGCTCGGTCGCGGGGATCTCACTGAGTGAGGCCGGGCTGATCCCTAGGAACTGCAAGGCAGTGGACATCGTGTTCGCAGTGAAGTGACCTCCACAGGCGCCGGCGCCGGGGCAGGCCACTCCTTCGAGATCGTGAAGGTCGTCGCTCGACATCGTTCCCGCGGCGTGTTGCCCGACGGCCTCGAAGACATCCTGGATCGTCACGTCCTTACCCCGCCATCGGCCTGGAGCGATCGAGCCGCTGTAGAGGACGAGGCCGGGGATGTCGAGGCGACACAACGCCATAGCAGCGGCCGGGATGGTCTTGTCACAGCCAACGAGGCAAACGAGGCCGTCGAAACAATGACCCCGCGCAACCAGCTCGAGGGAATCTGCGATGACCTCCCTGCTTACGAGGGAGGCACGCATGCCCTCAGTGCCCATCGACACGCCGTCCGAGATAGAGATCGTGTTGAACTCGACCGGAGTAGCTCCGGCGCTACGTATGCCCGCTTTGACCTGACTTGCGAGGTCTCGTTGGTTCAGATTGCAGGGCATCGTTTCGATCCAGGTCGTCGCGACGCCTATCAAGGGCCGAGCGAGATCTTCGTCGGTGTACCCCGTGCCCTTCAACATCGCCCGTGCCGCCGCCCGCTGGGGACCGTCGGTCAGGACCGCGCTTCTGCGCTTGGCGGGGTCGCTCGACTTCGCATAAGGGTCTGTCATCGCGCTGTGACGATATAGGAAAGGTGAATCGCACTTGACTTCGCAGTCAGGATGTTTAGACTCTGCCGTTCTACCTCCGCAATGTCGCTGAGGATCCGCACTACGAACCAGGGAGCAGATGCGTTGAACCCGGCGACGAACCAGATCCACCTCTTCAACCTCGTACTTATTACCTAAGCGCGCGCCTGCCCATACGGGCACGAACGGCGTGCGCTTAACCCTCCGGTCTCCGGGGGGTTTTTTCTTACCCATTTTTCGGTGAGCCACAAGAAGGAGGCAGATGTGAAGACCAGGAGCAACGAGTTCGACAGGAAGGAGAGGCCGGTGCGTTACGAGATCGAGAACGGTGACTACGTTGGGACGGTTGAGTGGCAGGGCCCGGGTCAGGTCAAGTTCGAGATGCCCGACGGGCCACAGAAGGACTGGTTCCAGCGGTACTTCGATGCAGAGGATTCCGTCATGGGTGGCGCAGGTGAGCCCATGGGCATGACGTACGAGAAGCGCAACGAGTCTGAAGCTGCGTTCAACCGTGCCGCATGGGAGTTGAGCGCGTATTCGTACCGCGTCCGCCAAGGCGACAGCATGCGGGCCGGCGCTCACCCGAACGGACGGAAGTGATGCGACAGACCAGGATCCGCATCCGTATCCGAAAGAAGCGCCGGCCGTGACATCCACTGGGACGTTCGCTGGAGGATTCACCGGGGCGCAATCGCTGATCCGCGCCTTAGAGCACGCGGGAACCGAAGTCATCTTCGGGATCCCTGGCGGGACGATCCTTCCCGCTTACGACCCGCTGCTCGGATCTTCGATCCGCCACATCCTCATGCGGCATGAGCAAGGCGCGGGTCACGCAGCCGAGGGTTACGCGCAAGCGACTGGCAAGGTCGGCGTGTGCATGGCTACATCGGGGCCCGGTGCGACGAACCTGGTTACACCGATCGCCGATGCATTCATGGACTCGATCCCTCTTGTTGCCGTCACGGGTCAGGTTCCCCGCGCCGTCATCGGCAACGACGCTTTCCAAGAAGCCGACATCACCGGAATCACGATGCCGATCACGAAGCACAGCGTCCGGGTCATGGATCCGGACGACATCCCCATGGCGATCGCCGAGGCGTTCCACATCGCCTCGACGGGCCGGCCGGGTCCTGTGCTGGTCGACATCCCCAAAGATGTCCTCCAGGCCCAGACGGGATTCGAATGGCCGGAACGTTTGGATCTTCCCG
>JAXDJJ010000012.1:0-23973 GCA_034665745.1 Actinomycetota bacterium
GTCACTACTGCGACTTCAATACCTACGAGGGCCTGGACTCCCAGCACGATGACTACGTCGACGCTCTGGTGGCAGATATCGAACGGTGGCCGGGGGCCACCCGGCCGGCTACGTCCGTCTTCTTCGGTGGGGGAACCCCGACCCTGCTGGCGCCGGCCCAACTGGGGCGCATCTTGCGAGCGGTGACCGACAAGACCGGCCTCGCCCCGGAGGCCGAGATCACCGTCGAGGCGAACCCGGAAACGGTTGACGAGAGAACCTTCGAAGGCTTGCTCGGTGCCGGCTTCAACCGTGTCTCGATCGGAGTGCAATCGCTGGTTCCGAGGGTGCTCGTCGGTCTGGGCAGGACGCATTCGCCCGAGCGCGCTCTCGATGCCATCGCTGCCGCTCGGCGCGCGGGTGTCACGGACGTCAATGCCGATCTCATCTACGGCTCGCCGTGGGAGGAGCCGGGGGACTGGAAGGTGTCGCTCGAGGGAGTCATCGCCGCCGGGCCCGACCACATCTCGGCGTATGCCCTGACGATCGAGGAAGGGACACCCCTGGCGACCCTCGTGGCGACGGGCCGGGTCCCCGACGTGGATCCAGACCTTCAAGCCGACCGGCATGCGGTCGCTGACGATCTCCTCGGTGCCGCCGGCTTCGAACGTTACGAGGTGTCCAACTGGGCGAAACCCGGGCGCGCATCGGCCCACAACGTCCTGTACTGGTGCGGTGGCGACTACCTCGGTTTCGGCGCCGGCGCTCACGGCCACATCGACGGCGAGCGCCACTGGCACACGCGCTTGCCCCGCGACTTCATCGCCGCAGCTACCGAAGGCATGACAACCAGGGCCGGTGACGAACACGTCGAGGGAGACGCTCGTGCCGGCGAGACGTTGATGCTCGGCCTTCGTCTCCGTTCCGGCATCGACATTGCAAAGTTCGAAGATCTCTACCCCGGTGCCCTCGATCGACGCGCCACGGTCGTTGCAGAGCTAGCAGCGAGCGGCTTGCTCGAACAGATCGATGGGAAGCTGCGCATGACCACACGCGGAACGATGCTCGGAAGTGACATCGCCTCCCGGTTGCTCTAGGGGAACCTCACCCACTCGAAGTGCATGCCGTCGGGGACCAACCACCGGCCTCCCCATGTGAATCCGTTGTCTTCCATGATCCGTACCAACCGATGGTCGATGTCGGGCTTCGTTCCCGGACGATTCTGGGCCGCGTTGAAGTCGACGGCGATCCCCCACGAGTGGTGCGACAGCCTCCCGCCGGGGTTCGAGTCGATGAAGCGGGCGCTGAAGCAACCGCCGAAGTCATGTGGATCGACCGTGAATGAGAGCCCGGCATCTTCGACCTGATGCAGGGCTTGGATCAGCTGCGGGAACAAGCCCCGGTGACACGTGATCTCGCCGAGGATCGGGACCTCCATCGCGGTGATGTGCTTGTTCTTCCACGACTCCTGGATCGTTATCGAACCGTTCGAGTTGGGGGCCGCCGCGAACTCGCCGAATGCACCCTTGACGAATAGCTGTGGAAGCACGGCGTCTCCGTATCTGAGGAACGGCGTTTCACCCTGCGCTCGGATACGCAACACCTGACCCGGCGCGAGCAACGATCGGATCAACGTCCCAACCCCGCGTTGTGCTTTCTGCGATCTAACGCGCATCAACACGAAGCGGTCGGTGCGCTCCCATGTCTCGGGCACTTCGCCTGCGAGCAATGCCTCGTATCCCTGAGTGCCGGCATCACTGATGACGTCTTTGACCGTCACGCGGCCGCTCCGAAGCTTCAACCGAAGACCGCTACCGGCTTGCCTCAGTTCCGACTCGGTTTGGGCGAGCACGGCTCCGCCGGCTTCCAGACCAAGGATCGCTTCGCGCTCGGACGGCGCGACGTAATCGGCATATTCGTTCGGATCGACGATCGCGACCTCGAACGGGATCGCCAGGCCCTTGGGGGGATCGTCGAGATCGGCTCCGTCGCTCGTGGTCGAGGACTCGATCCAGTCGAGGCCGGCGCGGATCGTGGTTGCACTGACGACCTCGGGCATTGCCTCGAGCGCTTCTTCGGTGCCAACGGGAAGACCGCCGGGAGCCCACGCCAGCAAGATCGTCCGTTTGGGGGCATCGATCTTTGGCTCTTTGACCTCGAACGTCACCGATGGTTCGGGACTGGGGGTAGCGGTCGGTGAGCGGCCAAGGTCTCGGGTGACGCCCTCTGCCGCCAACACGACCACCGCGCCGATAACGACCCCGATGACACCGGCCGCGACGTTGGCCGAGACCCTGCGGAACCTCATCGCATCGACTCCGCGATGCGCACAGCCGTATAGAGATCCGCCGACGGCACCGAGATCGCTCGATAGACGTCACCGTCGATCCACTCGAGCTCGCCGCGGTCAGCGGACCAGCGCCCAACGAGGTTGCCGATCGTCACCTCGACGAATTCTTCGGACGATGGCGGGAGGAAGTCGATCGGCGAGGACTGCACCAATCGGAGACCGAGACCGTCGAACTCGGCTTCATCCCGGCGGAAATAGACGGTCAGGGATCTCGTGCCGTCGCTGGCTCGCGCCAGGGTTGCGGTGGCGGCACGATAGCCATCGGGCATGTACGTGGGCCGCTGCGCGAATGGGAAGGGAGCGAAGGCCAGGGCCGGGGTGCTCCGACGAACGATGAGCCCCGAACCGTTCTCGATGGTTCTCGGTGCCCGCCCACCTTCGAAGTCGAACGTGCTCGCGATGTCCAAGAGGGTGGCGCGTGGAAGGTTCGTCTGGAAGCGGACCGCATAACCATGGTTCGCAAGCTCGAGGCGACGGCCCGCAGAGATCGATGCAGGCACGTAGTAGCCGATCCCGCCCCGGCCGAGATCGACGGCCTCACCGGCTTGCAGGGCGGTCGACGACAGAGTCCCAGAACCCTCGACGACCTTCAGGTAGCTCATCCCATCGACATAGGTCCGCACCTCATCACCTTCGGCGGTGGTGCCGCTCAGATAGGGCTGGAGACCACCGATCGTGTCTGACTCGGTGGCTCGATCAGGCGTGAAGCCACCGTCGCGTTTCAGACCACTGACCGGGACCCGGAACGTTCCGGACGCGAAGCTCGATGGCTCCTCGAACGCCGTGGCCCGTACGTCGAGCAAGGTCTCGCCGGGCCGGTCGTTCAAACCACGGCGGGTGGCCCACAGAGAGCGATCGGGAGAGGTCCCGGCGCGCACCGTGAAGCGAAGCGGGAACCAAGTCTCCGAATCCACCCACAACTGAACCCGGTCGAGCGGATGGAACTCCCGCCATGCCCCCCCGGCCTGGAGAGCACCGACAAGCGGTACCGCCTGCCGGTAATCGAGGGCCAAGCGATAGGCAGCACGTCCGGCGACCTCGGTGCGTCCGAGGACATCGAAGCCATCGTCGGCGGCAAGGGTCTCGAGCGGAACCACGATGTCGGTTGGTAGTCCTGTCGACCCATCGAATGGTTGCCGGTGGACGACGACGCGGTGCTCGATGACTCCTGCCCATGTTGTGGGGGCCGCGCAGTCTGGCAATGCCGCAGCGGGACATGACGACGGTTCCTCGATCCACCATCTCTTGGACGTGGCCAACAAGGTGACGTCGTTGCGCGGCCACTGCTCTGATGGATACGCGGTTTCGTCTGTAACGACGAGTCGGATCATCTCTGGCGCGGCGAAGTCCACCTCTGCTGTCATGTTCCGCACCGGAACCTCTTCGTGCCAGCCGCGTTCTTTGATCGAGAACGTCGCGTGATACCTGTCGAGGTTGCGGGCTGCGGCTCGTACCTGTTCGGTGATCTCGCTCGCCGCCGCAACCTCCGCCGGGTTCTGGTCGAAGGGAAGTGACGCCCCCAGCACGATGAGCGCGGCTGCGGCAGCTGCCACGGCACCCACCCTGAAACGTTCACCCCACGAGCCGATGGATGGAACCTCGTGGATCCTGGCCATGATCGCCGGCGCGAGGTCGGGGATGTCCTCGACGGGATGGACGCGGATCAGCCGGCGGGTGGCTCGTAGCGCGGCTTCCTCCTGCCGGCACTCGCTACAGGTAGCAAGGTGACCTTCGACAGCGGCGCTCTGATCGCGATCGAGCTCGCCGTCGATGTATGCGGAAAGGTCAGGCTCGAACCTCGCGCACGACTCAGATCTCATCGCGGCCTGCTTCCTTCTCGCCAAGCATGTCGGCCAACTGCAGACGCGCGCGATGAACGCGGCTCTTCACCGTGCCCTCAGGCACATCGAGGATCCTCGCGGCGTCGCGGTAGGACTCTCCGAGCATGTCGATCAACACGATCGACTCACGTAGCTCGAGTTGTAACGACGCGACGGCTTCTCTAACCTCAACGCCACTCGACTGCTCGGTGTGCTCGACCTCGCGCTGCATGTGAGCGCGATCGGCAAGGGCCTGTCTTCGCTTCGACCTGCGTAGCTCGTCGAGGGCGCAGTTCCGAGCGATCGCGAACGTCCAGGTAGAGAACTTCGAATCTCCTCGGTAGCGGGGGAGGAACCGGAAGATACGAACGAACGCATCCTGGGTGACATCGTCGGCCATCGCCGGGTTCCCGGTGATGTGCAGGCACAGCCGCCACACGTCGGCCTGATAGCTCCGCACGAGAACCTCGAATGCACGCGTGTCACCCCTCCTCGCGGAGCTGAGGATCTGAGGATCGGGCTCGTCCACATCGCCCCCCACGGGCGGTCAGTTGATTCTGTCATCGTGCCACCTCACGCCGATATGACGCCCCGGCCCCCCAGAAAGTTCGGGCGAACCAACCTTCTCTAGGCGCAGTCGAAAGAGATACGTAGCCGACAAGGAGGGGTCGTGGCGGTTCAACAGTGGGAGCTCCAGGACGATCGCACGGCTCCATCACTCAAGCTCGAGCTGGTTCCTGCCCCTCCGAGAGGGGGCCGGGTCATCCCGGCGCTCCTTTTCGTAGCTCTGATAGTCGGAGGGATCGGGTATCCGGTCATCAAGGCGGCAACCGCCGATGTCCCGGCCATCCCTCACGAGGTCCCACGCGCCCTTCCCGTGTCGCAGCTCGCAAGCATCGATCCGATCTCGGAGATGCCGAGAGACAAGTGGCCGACGAGCTCTGCTCCCGCCGGCGGCATCTTGTTCGTTCGGTGCACGAACCTGTGGGTGGCGCAACCGGACGGATCGCACGCACGCAAGCTGCTGTCGTTCTCCGGCATCTCCTCGCCGGCGTTCTCGCCCGACGCCAAGACGATCGCGTTCATCGGGCCGACGGAGGAAGGTCAAGGGCTCTACATGGTCGCGGCCGACGGCTCGGGCCTCGTCGAGGTCGGCACCTTGGTGGCACAAGGTTCCCCGGTCCTCGCTCGCATCACGAACCTGACCTGGTCCGAAAGTGGGAACGAGCTTGCGTTCGCGCTTGTCGACCCAGCTTTCAGCCCATGGGCGGGAGGATCGACGATCTGGACGTGGGCTCCATCGACCGGATGGTTCGACCGCATCGCAAGTGGGTGGCCGAGCCCTGCCTTCGTCGATGGGCATCTTGCATATTCGAGCCGGGTGTCGACACCCAACGGACCGAGGGTGTCGTTCCGTAGCCTGGACACCCGCGCCGGCTACCTCGCTAGAGGTCTATCGTCGCGCGCGCTAGACGATCTCACCTTTGGGGTATCACCCACGACCTTCTCGGATTCCCGGGCAACTAGGCACGGCGCGGTCGTGCTTCGACGGGACGAACATGACGATCTCGTGCTCGTAACGAAAGACTCTGCATGGGTCAGGAACGTGCATGCGACCTACAGCGCCCCATCGCCTTATTCGTTCTTCGCTCTGGGGCATGTGTCCGTCGCCCAGGACTCGAGCCGAGCTGTGGTCGACCTCCGCGACCCTCATGGGGACCGAGCCCTCGGTCTTCTGGATCTTCGTTCCGGCGACTGGACGGTGCTCGAGTACGCATGGAGCGGTGTAGCGACTCCCGCTCCAACCTCGTCAGGACCCCTAGGGGCACAACGCGCGGAGCGTTTCGCCGGAGACGTTTTCTCCTCCTGGCAGCGTGACGGTTCCTTCACTGCTGCCGCGCTGCTTATCGGTGACCGCGATCGAGATCGGTTCCCGATGCGCAGGGGGAGCTTCGCGGTGGGGGCCGCGACGCGCACCACGGGCGGTTGGAACGTTCCCGTGACGACGTATGGCCGGGGGGAGGATCGCCGCTACTCCTATCGAACAGCCACGATGTTCTTCGGGACGACCACGGACGACCGTGTCCACGCGAAGTTGCGCAGCATCGAGCCCACGCATCCGCTTGAAACGATCGAAGATGCGAAGGCCTTCATCGCGACCGTGACGCGCGACATCGGCTTCGCGTGGCCCAGCTATCTCCCGCCCGGAACCGAGCTCAATCAGAGGTGGCCGGTCGATGCCTACTCCTATGACGACTCGTCGACCGCATCGGTCCACTTGACCCTGCCCGAGGCGCCGAATGGTTACGCGGGCTCGCTCAACATCTCGTACGGCGACGTCGAGTTCATGCTTGGCTGCGGTGACGGTGGGTCCATGGACCCGGACGCGGTCGAGCTCGCAGGAAGGCCCGGACTATTCGATCAGCTCGGCGACGGGGGCAGCAACTCGCGGCAGGTCCTGTGGCCCGCGACGTTGGAGCAGCAGCACTCGGCTACATATTCGGTCTCGGGAGAACTCCGGCGAGCGGAGCTCATGAGGATCGCCGCGTCCATGGCGTCGCAGACCTGAGCGGCGTGCCATCCTTTCGGGATGGCTTACCTCGGCAACCTGACGTGCGGTGACTGTGGCCTGACGTTCACCGCGCGGTGGGGTTCGTTCGAAGGCGCCGATGAGTACCGGTGCGGTCACGACCACGTCGTTCACGTCCATCCGGAAACCGGCACGATCCTCGCGTTGGATGGCGATGTCATCGACGCTCCCACGTTGCTCGAGCTGAGGGGCCATTGCCCCCTGTGCCACACCGAGCTCGTCACGGGTGCTCTACCTCGGTGCCCCGTGTGCGGGAGCCGGGATCACGAGGTCTCGATCGCCGGGTCTCTCGGTTAGCACTCCCTGTTCGAGAGTGCTAACCGGGGTAGGATGGGCGCCCCATGACAGCTGCTGAAAAGTCCCTCGACGAGCGCAAAGCTCTTGTCCTCAGGGCGATCGTGTCCCACTACGTCAGCACCGGCGAGCCGGTCGGTTCGAAGACCCTGGTCGACCGCTACAAGCTGCGCGTGTCGCCGGCGACCGTCCGCAATGACATGGGCGCCCTCGAAGAGTGGGGCTACATCTACCAGCCGCACACCTCAGCCGGTCGCATCCCGACCGACACGGGGTATCGCTTCTTCGTCGATGCGTGGGGGAGCGACGTGCGGCTTCCGGCGCAGCAGGCTCAGGAGATCCGCAGCTTCTTCGGACAACCTCGCTGGGAGCTCGAGGATTCTCTGCGTCAGACGGCCGCACTCCTCTCCCATCTGACCGATCACGCGGCCGTGGTGTTCGCACCCGTGCTCGACCGCAGCATGATCCGCCACGTCGAGCTCGTTCGCCTGGCCACGAATCGAGCGATGGTCGTGCTCGTGACCGACAACGGGCTCGTTGAGAACCACCCGCTGTCTCTTTCCGAGGTCCTCGAGGACGTCGGGTTGGAGGAGACATCGTCGATGCTCAACCAGGTACTGATCGACCAACCACTCGATACGGCCGGTGCGACGATACGAACGAACCTCGAACGCTTTCCCTCCGAGCTGCGCAATGCCGTGGCATCGATCTCTGCCGCGTTGGACGAGGACGTTTCGCAACGAGAGAACGACAGGGTCTTCCTCGAAGGTGCGTCCAACATCGTTGACGAACAGAAGTTCGCCGACCTCGAGACCGTCCGCCAGGTCATCGGTGCTCTCGAGAACCGCAGGTTGTTGCTCGAGGTCATGGCCGACGCTCTTTCTGTCGAGAACGTCTCCGTGCGCATCGGTTCCGAGAACCAGGCCGCGGGCATGCAGGCCAGTTCGGTCATCTCGGCGCCTTATGGCGTCGGGGGCAACATCCTCGGGTCTCTCGGGGTTGTCGGACCTACCCGAATGGATTATCGGAAGACGATCGCTGCTGTTTACGAAGTCTCAGCCAACCTCGGTCGCATGCTGACCGAGTTGGGCATGTAGGCCAAGCTCCAAGATGGCAGACCATTACGTATCACTCGGTGTTAACCGTGACGCGTCACAGGATGAGATCAAACGCGCGTACCGCAAGCTGGCGCGCGAACTCCATCCGGATGCAGGTCACGCGGACCCAGAAGCCGAGGAACGCTTCAAGTCCGTAACCCATGCATACGAGGTGTTGTCTGACCCTCAGAAGCGACAGCGCTACGACACGTTCGGTGACGATCGTGCGGGGGCCGCGAACTTCTCGGACTTCGGCGGCGTCTCGGACCTCTTCTCGACGTTCTTCGGCGGCGGCTTCGGTGGACAAACGCGGCGTCGGGGGCCTGGTCGCGGCTCGGACATCCTGGCCGAGGTCGTCTTGACCCTCGAGGATGCCGCCGAGGGGACCGAGCGAGAGGTCGAGGTCACGACCTTGGCCGAATGCAACGACTGTCATGGCAGCGGTGCCGCGCCCGGAACGTTCCCCGTGCAGTGCACGGACTGTGGCGGGACCGGCGAACTCAGAGAGGTTCGCCGCACGATGCTAGGAAACATGATCACCGCGACGACATGTCCTAAGTGTCGCGGCACCGGCGAAGAGATCGTGGATCGATGCAAGAACTGCGGCGGCACCGGCCGCGTTCAGGTCACCGATGTCTTGACCGTTCAGATCCCGCCCGGTGTCGACGATGGTTCGCAGCTACGAGTGAGTGGACGGGGCGAGGCGGGTCTTCGTGGAGGGGTCGCGGGGGACCTGTATGTGGCGATCCGGGTAGAGGAACACCCGATCTTCAGACGTGCAGGTGCCGACCTTGGGTGCGAGGTCGGCGTGCCGATGACCGTCGCCGCGTTGGGCGGCACGATCGAGATTCCGACCTTGGACGGCACCGAACCGATCGAGATCGAGCCGGGCACTCAAGCCGGCGAGCTGATCCATCTCAAAGGCAAGGGGATGCCGCGCCTTCAGGGTCGGGGGCGGGGCGAGATCGTGGCGATGTTGCGGGTCGAGACGCCGACCGATCTCACCGAGGAACAAGAAGAGTTGTTGCGTCGCTTCGCCGACCTGCGCTCGGAGGAGACGGGCAACAAGAGCGTCTTCGACCGCATCAAAGAAGCGTTCCAGTGAGGTGAGCAGCACCCCATGGTTCATCGCGGCCCCCGAGTCGTGGACCGACGCGGAGGTAACACTTCCCGCGGATGAATCGCATCACGCTCTCAAAGTCATGCGCGTGTCGCCCCCCGACGTGGTTGTAGTCACCGACGGGCGGGGCCGCGTCGCTCGATGCGCTGCATCCAGGGTCAATGGTGACCGTCTCGTTGCAGAGATCCTCGAAGTTGAAGAGCGCAGACCCTTGAAGCCGCGGCTCGTCGTTTATCAGGGCGCGGCTAAGGGACAGAAGATCGACGGCATCGTCGAGCGCCTCGCCGAGCTGGGGGTGGCCGAGGTCTGGGTTTACGAGAGTTCTCGCTCGGTCGTGCGGTGGGACGAGTCGAAGGTGGCCAAACTCGGGGACCGCTGGCGCGCCATAGCTAGATCCGCCGCCAAGCAATCTCGGAGTGCCTTCGTCCTTGAAGCCGGAGGTGGCGTGTCGTGGACCGAGCTTCTTCGACGCGTGGCGAAAGAGCCCCATGCCGTCGTGTTGTGGGAGGACGCATCCCTTCCGTTGCGCACGGCCCTTGTGGGAACGACCGACCGGGTCGCTCTGATCGTCGGCCCTGAGGGTGGTCTCGAAAGAACAGAGGCCGAGGCACTCGCCGACGCGGGGGCGCAACTCGTTTCGCTCGGCCCCCAGATCCTCCGCACCGAGAACGCCGCGGTCGTGACGGTCGCAGCCCTCCAGTTCCACTACGGCTTGCTCGGTTAGGGATCGACCCACTTCGGCGAAACCGATCTCTCTCCCAGCTCGACCATCTTTTGTGGTTCCCGTGGTACCGGTACCACGGGAACCACAAACCGGATGAGTTCCGGGAGCGACATCTCGAAAGCGCTAGTTTCTCGGGATGCCCACGTATAGCTTCACGACTCTCGGGTGCCGGTTGAACCAGGCTGAGTCCGATTCCATGGCGGAAGCCCTGGGAGCGAGTGGTCTCGAGGCGGCGGCTGAGGGGAGTAACCCAGACGTCGTCGTGGTGAACACGTGCACCGTGACGCGCGAAGCGACGAAAGCATCTCGTATGGCCCTCCGGAGGGCAGTCAAGAAGCATCCCGATGCCAAGGTCGTCGCGATCGGCTGCTACGCGGTGTCGAACCCCGACGAGATCGCCGCGATCGAAGGCGTCGACCTCGTCCTCGGCAACACAGAGAAGGAATCGTTCGCTCAGGCTCTAGGTGCCAACACAACGACGGCTCCGCTGTTGCAGCTTGGGTTCAAGAAGCACACAGCTGCCCCGATGCGCGTGCGCGCGAACCTCAAAGCCCAGACCGGATGCGACGAGTGGTGCACGTTCTGCATCATCCCCACGACGCGCGGCCCCCTCAGGTCGATGGACGAAGACACCCTGATCGCGGAAGCAGCCTCGAGGGTGCAAGCCGGGGCGAAGGAGCTCGTGCTGACCGGTGTTCACCTCGGCAAATATCGTTTCGACGAAGGCGGTGACGAGCGCGATCTGATCCGATTGTTCGAACGCTTACTCGGTATCGACGGCGTGATGCGTTTGCGGCTGTCTTCGATCCTGTCGGCGCACCTCACGGAAGATGTCATCTCGTTCCTTGCGCGCGAGCCGCGCATCTGCCGCTACTTACACGTGCCGGTGCAGGCGGGACACGACGAGATCCTCCAAAAGATGCATCGTCCCTATCGCATCGCCGACTACCTCGAGCGGATCGAGGTAGCCAAGCAACAACTTCCCGGACTCGCTCTGGCGACGGACATCATCGTCGGGTTCCCGGGCGAGACCGAAGAGCACTTCCAGGCGACGTTAGATGTGGTCAAGAGCGTCGGCTTCTCGAAGCTCCACGTGTTCCGTTACTCGGCACGGGAGGACACCGCCGCGGCGGACATGCCCGATGTCGTGCCGCCTGAGGTCAAGAAGGACAGGTCGAAACGATTGATCGATCTCGGCAACGAGATCCGTGCTCGCTTCCTCAACGCCCATCTCGGAAGGCCCCTCGAAGTCTTGGTCGAGGACGAACGAACCGTCGACGGCGTGACGATCTGCTCGGGCCAGACCGACGACTACGTGCGGGTGTGGTTCGAGGCAGAAGGATTGCTGGGCAAGGTCGTCCAGGTCGTCGGTCACGAAGTGAAAGCCGATGGGATACGAGGAGGAACGCTTGTCTGACTGTCTCTTCTGCAAGATCGTCGAGGGCGATATCCCTTCGGACAAGGTGCTTGAGACGAGCGCGGCCCTCGCGTTCAGAGACATCAACCCCGGTGCGCCAACACACGTCCTCGTGATCCCCAAGCGGCATGTTGCGTCGATCCACGATCTCGAGACGACCGACGCCGACGAGCTCGCCGCGGTTTTCGAGGCGATCAGACAGGTCGCCGAGCTAGAGGGCGTGGCGGATGGCTACCGGGTAGTGACCAACGTGGGTGCCACGGCGGGCCAGAGCGTCTTCCATCTGCACTTCCACGTTCTCGGCGGCAGGCCCTTGGAGTGGCCCCCCGGCTAGCTTTTTGCCCACAGGGGGTCCGAAAGCGGGGCATAGGTAAAATATGGACCTCAGATGCTTACTCACACGCAGGTCAAGATCATCGTCCCCGGTCACCACGACATGGTTCGTCTCGTGGGGGCCCGCGACGAGCTCCTGAAACTCATCGAGGCCGCCTTCGACACCAAGATCCTCGTTCGAGGTAACGAGATCGTCGTCACCGGCGAAACGATCGAAGCCGAGCGCGTCTCTCACCTGTTCGAGGAGCTCCTCAAGCTGATGGATCAAGGGCTGACCTTGACGACCGAGGCCGTCGGACGCTCTATCGATCTCGTCAAGACGAAGGAAGAGGCAAGCCCTTCCGACGTCCTGAGTGACACCCTTGTTGTCACGCACGTCGGCAAGCCGATCCGTCCCAAGACCCTTGGGCAGAAGCGGTACGTGGATTCGATCCGCAACAACACGATCGTCTTCTCTATCGGCCCGGCTGGTAGCGGAAAGACCTATCTCGCCGTCGGCATGGCCATACGAGCCTTGAAAGCGAAAGAGGTCTCGCGCATCGTCCTCACGCGACCCGCGGTCGAAGCTGGCGAGCGACTTGGGTTCTTGCCCGGGGACCTCGCGGCGAAGATCGACCCGTATCTGAAACCCTTGTACGACGCTCTCTACGAGATGATCGAGCCGGACACGTTCCACCGCTACATGGAGCAAGGCACGGTCGAGATCGCTCCACTTGCGTTCATGCGTGGCCGCACATTGAATGACTCCTTCATCATCTTGGACGAAGCACAGAACACCACACCCGAACAGATGAAGATGTTCTTGACGCGGCTCGGTTTCGGGTCCAAGGCGGTCGTCACCGGCGACGTCACGCAGGTCGACCTTCCGGCCGGCGCGCGCTCGGGCCTTGTCGTGATCGAAGACATCCTCAAAGACATCAACGGTGTGACCTTCACGCACTTGGACGCGCGCGATGTCGTGCGCCACAAGATCGTCCAAGAGATCGTCGAGGCTTATCGCATCTACTCGGAGGGTCCCGACCCCCACTGATATGGATGTCTTCTTAGCTAACGAGCAAGAGCTCACGTTCGACGAGGTAAGTCTGTCGGCGCTGGCTCGCCATACCCTCACCGAGGAAGAGGTGGACGAAGGCGCGGAACTCTCGCTTCTCTTCGTCGAAGCCGATCACATAAGGAGACTCAACAATCGTTTCGCAGGAGACGATTACGCCACCGATGTCCTCGCCTTCCCGATGATGGAAGACGACGAAGAGGGTTCGCTGCTGCTCGGAGATGTTGTCATCTGCCCTTCGGTGGCCGACAAGAACGCAACTGAGCTCGGTCATGGACTCCAGGACGAGTTGTCGGCACTCGTGGTCCACGGGACGTTGCACCTACTTGGCTACGATCATCAGAAAGAAGACGACAAGGAGAAGATGGACAAGCGTTCGCGCGCGATCATCTCTAGTTTCTCGGTCTCCCGATGAGCGATCTTCTCTCGATCGTCGGCATCATCCTTCTGCTCGTCTTCGCTGGGTTCCTAGCGATGGCCGAGACCGCGATCTCGCGCATGAGCCGTGTCAAAGCCCTTCATCTCGAGCAAGAGAAGAAGAAGGGCGCGGACACTTTGCTCAGAGTGGTCGAGGACCCTGCCCCCTACTTGAACATCGTGCTGCTGCTTACCTTGTTGAGCCACATAACCGCGACGGTCCTCGCCACCGCCCTCGCGATCAGGCACTTCAACGATGCCGGCGAGGCGCTGGCGGTCGTCGGGATGACGGTGGCTATCTTCGTGTTCGCCGAGCTCGCTCCCAAGACCTACAGCGTGCAGTTCACCGACCGAGCCGCATTGTTCATGGGTCGTCCGGTCTTCTGGCTCGGCCGACTGCTCCAACCCATAGGGAAACTCCTCCTGCTGTTGTCTAACGCGGTGATGGTGGTCCTGCCGGGGAAGGGGTTGCCCAAGGGCCCGTTCATCTCCGAGGAGGAGATCCGCCACCTCGTCGATGTCGCCGAGGAAGAGGAAGAGATCGAGGAGGAAGAACGCGAGCTCATCCACTCGGTGTTCGAGTTCGGCGACACGGTGGTGCGCGAGGTCATGGTGCCCCGGCCGGACATGGTTGCGATCCGAGCTGACTCGACCGTCGATGAGGCCCTCGCCAAGATCATCGAGGCCGGCCTGTCCCGTATCCCGATCTACGAGGGCGACACGGACAACATCATCGGGGTCCTGTACGCCAAGGACCTCTTGAAGCGCGTTCACGAGGGCAGGAAGGACGTCAAGCTGTCATCACTGGGGCGTGCTCCAACATTCGTTCCCGAGCAGAAGAAGGTGTCCGAGCTCCTTCGCGAGATGCAGGATCAGCGCGTGCACATGGCGATCGTCGTTGACGAGTACGGCGGCACCGCTGGCCTCGTGACGATCGAGGACCTCATCGAAGAGATCGTTGGGGAGATCGTTGACGAATACGACAAGGAAGAGCCCCTCGTCGAACCGATCGACGAAGACACGATCCGTGTCGATGCCAAGATGCCGATCGACGAGGTCAACGAGCTCCTTTCCATAGAACTCCCGCATGAGGAGTGGGACACGGTCGGGGGACTCGTCTTCGCCCTTACAGGGCGCGTGCCGGTCGCGGGTGAGAAGGTTCGCTACGACTCGGTTGAATTCACGACCGAGAGGGTCACCGGGCGACGCATCCAGAAGGTCGTCATCGCCAAGGTCGAGCCCGAACCCGAGCCAGAAGTCACCGCGTGAACGAAGGTCAAGTCAAGTCTGGGTTCGTCGCGGTGGTCGGTCGGCCGAACGTTGGAAAGTCAACCTTGCTCAACCAGATCATGGGGGGCAAGGTGGCGATCACCTCTGACAAGCCACAGACGACGCGAACGACGATCCGGGGGATCCTCGATAGACCCGATGCGCAAGTCGTATTCGTGGACACCCCCGGCTACCACAAGCCGCGCACCCTGCTCGGGCAACGCTTGAACAGTGTCGTTCGAGACGCGTGGTCAGACGTCGACCTCGCCCTGTTCGTCGTTGACGGTCATGCCGGAGTTGGACGAGGAGACGAGAAGGTCGCTGCAGATCTTCAAGCAGCGGGCCGCCCGACCTTCCTGGTGTTGAACAAAGTCGACCGCATGAACCCTGGGACGATCGCGAAGAACCTGTCTGCAGCTGCCGAGTTAGGTGACTTCAAAGAGTTCTTCCCCGTTTCAGCCATGGACGGCGATGGCGTCGAAGAGCTCGTAGCCAACGTCGTCACGGCTATGCCCGAGGGCCCCCGCTACTACCCGGCAGGTACCCGCACCGACCAACCGCCGCCCATCTTCGTGGCCGAGCTGGTGCGCGAGAAGCTCCTCCATCGGACGAGGGAAGAACTCCCGCACTCGATCGCGGTCGTAACCGAAGACTTCGAGGAGCGAGAGGATGGTTTGCTCGAGATCAGAGCCACCATCTTCGTGGAACGCGATTCGCAGAAGGGCATCGTTGTTGGCAAAGGCGGGGCGACGATCAAGGCGGTAGGGACAGAGGCGCGGGAGGAGATCGAGGCGTTGTTCGGCTGCAAGGTGTACCTCGAACTCCATGCCAAGGTCGAGAAGGACTGGCAACGGCGCTCGTACGCCTTGGAGAAGATGGGCTATCCCGGATGAGGAACGCACCGGCTTACGAGGTCCGCAACCTCCACAAGGTGTATCGCTCGCCGGAAGTGGTCGCTAATGACGGCATCTCTTTCACGGTGGAGCCGGGTGAGGCGTTCGGCTTGCTCGGCCCCAACGGTGCTGGCAAGTCCACCCTCGTACGGCAGCTCGTCGGCCTGATGACTCCGAGTTCGGGCGAGATCAAGCTGTTCGGAGAGGCCCTCAACAACCGGCGCGTTGGTCGGACGGTTGCTTACCTCCCCCAGGGAACGATGACGCTTGGGGAGTTCCGGGTCAGCGAAGCCATCGAATGGACTGCGGTGCTGAGGGGTTGTGGGAAGTCGACCGCTCGCGGTGAGGCCGATGAGCTGATCGAGGTACTCGAACTCGGCGATCTCCGGGACCGACAGTTGCGCAAGCTCTCGGGCGGACAGCGGCGCCTGACGCAGATAGCCATGACGCTGGTTGGGCGCTTGCCGGTGCTAATCCTGGACGAGCCAACCGCAGACATCGACCCGGCGTTGCGCGCACGGATCTGGGAGCTGATCTCGGGACGTGCCCGGGCAGGGAGTGCGATCGTCCTTGTTACCCATGACGTTGCCGAGGCAGAACACGTTCTGAACCGGGTCGCGATCCTGGACTCCGGCAAGGTGGCTGCCCTGGGAACACCGTCGGAGCTCAAGGCGCGTCTGTCCCACCGAACCCGCGTCGAGGTCGCCTTGTCGCAAGATGCAACGGTCACCCCGCAGGAAGTTGCTTCGACGATGGCCTCCGACGCGCGCATCCGCGATCGCAGGGTCAGCGCGTGGGTCCCTGCCGACGAGGCGATCCGAGTCCTCGAGAAGCTGATGTCGTCGTACGGCCCCGAGAACCTCGAGGACGCTCACCTCGTTACTCCAACCCTCGAAGACGTTTACCTCGATACCGGCGGGCGCTCCTTCCACGAGAGCGAGACCTCATGACCGGTGCGACGCGGGCGGTGAAGTTCGAGGTCCTGATGCGGATGCAGATGTCTCGCTTGCGTACCTCGTGGCGTCCTTACCTGATCGTTTCATCGGCCATGCCTCTCGGCATCGCGGTCTTGATGCGTGCCGTGATGGAACCGCAGCAGGTAGCAGAGTTCGGCCAACAGATCGTGGCCGGGTCTGCGGTGCTCGCGATAGCGATGACTGCGGTCGTGATGCTGGCTCAGCGGGTGTCGTCCTTGAAGGAGAACGGGGGGCTCGACTACTACGCCACCTTGCCGGTATCTCGGCCTGCATTGATCGCAACCATCCTGTTGTCGTTCGCCGTTTTCGCCCTGCCGGGCACGGTCATCGTGTTGACCCTTGGTTCGGCCCTGTTCAACCTCTCGCTCGCCGCACTCTGGGCTGCCGTCCCGGTCTGGATACTGGGCTCGTTAGCGCTCGCCGGACTCGGCGTAGCGATCGGGTTCGCGGCCCCCGACGAGCAGCTCGCCGGCATGTACTCGAACCTCTTGATGATGTCGGTTCTTTTCCTCGGGATCCTGCCCGCGGATCGGATGCCCGGATGGCTCGGTCCGGTGCGCGCGGTTCTGCCTTCGACCTACGCGGTCAACGCATTGCGACCGGGGCTCGAGGGCAACCTCACCGCAGGACAAGGCTGGGATCTGCTGATCTTGGCCGTATTCGGCGCGTTATCCTTCTGGGCCGTAGCCGGTCCCTTATGGCCGAAACCCGAATAGGAGCCGATATGCCGCAAGCGACAGTGAAGAGCTACGACTCCTTGACCCAAACCGGCGTCCTCATCTCCGACGACCACGAGACCACCTACGACATCGGACCCGAGGTCATGGCCAAGAGCATGTTCCGCTTCCTGCGCCCCGGCCAGCGGGTGACCTTCGACCAGGTCGAGCAAGGTGGGGCCAAGTCCATCGAGAACCTCCGGATCGGCCTGGCCTAAAACCGCATGTAGGTCGGCACCGCTACTACCCTTGGGGGATGCCGGGTATCTACAAGGACGAGGCCGTCGTCCTCAAGACCATCAAGCTGGGCGAGGCGGATCGCATCGTCACCCTGATGACGCGCCAGAACGGGAAGGTCCGCGCCGTCGTCAAAGGGGTCAGGAAGACCAAGTCTCGCTTCGGAGCGCGCCTCGAGCCCTTCACCAGGGTCGACCTGATGCTCTACAGGGGTCGTAAGGACCTCGACACGATTACCTCGGCGGACATCATCACTTCGTTCGACGGTTTGCGGAAGGACTACATGAAGGTGACTTCGGCCGCCGCTCTCGCAGACATCGTCGACAAGATCACCCCCGATCGCGAGCGAGCGTTCTCTACCTATGCCCTTTTGATCGGGGGCCTCGAGGCCCTTGCCGACGACAAGGGCGGAACGGTGGTGCCGGCGTTCCTAGTGAAGCTGCTCTCGGTGTGCGGCTACCACCCCGAGCTCACCGCGTGTGCTGGATGCGGGGCTTCGGGCCTTCTTGGCGGCTTCAGTCCTGCGCTCGGTGGTGTGTTGTGCGAGGACTGTTACGAGGAAGACGAAGCGGCGATGCGTATGCCGCCCGAACGGATCGCGTTGCTCTCTCGCCTGTTGTCGTCTGAGTTCGGTGAACCCGCGAGCGAGCCCGAGGCCGAAGCATTGACCGCGGCTCTCAGACGTTATGCAGAGTTCCATCTCGAGCGCCCACTGCGCAGTCTTCATCTGCTTGCCGCTCCGAGTTGAGCGCCGACCCTTCGGGGATCCCTGCAGACGGGGTCCCGCGCCACGTTGCGATCATCATGGACGGCAACGGCCGGTGGGCCGAGCAACGTGGACTCGCGCGCAGCAAGGGTCATGAGGCGGGCGAGCGCGCTCTCTATGAAGTCGTGCTCGCTGCTCTTGACCTCGGTATCCGTTACCTGAGTGTGTACGCGTTCTCGACCGAGAACTGGACCAGACCCGAGGACGAGGTCGAGTTCCTGCTCAACTTCAATCGCGATCTTCTCCGCCAGCGGCGCGACGAGATGCGCAAACGTGGCGTCTACATGCGACGGGTGGGGCGGCGCGATCCTGTGCCCGACGAGGTCCTCGATGAATTCGACGCAGCGGAGGAGATGACCCGAGGTTGCGACAAGATGGACCTGTTGATCTGCTTCAACTATGGGGGCCGCGCGGAGATCGAAGATGCTGCACGCGCCGGTTCGATCGCGGAGAACCTGTATGCCCCCGATGTTCCCGACGTCGATCTGATGATCCGGACCTCGGGCGAGTACAGGACATCGAACTTCCTCCTGTGGCAATCCGCCTACGCAGAGCTCTATTTCACCGAGACCTTGTGGCCGGACTTCGACCCTGCAGCCCTTGCTGTAGCCGTTCGGGACTACGCGGGCAGGAAGCGACGCTTCGGGGGCCTGTAGATGGCCTTGACCCGCCCGGTTCGAACCAGGACCCAGTACGCGAACCAGGGACTCGATCGCTCGAGCACGGAACCTCTCGACCTGATCACCAAGGTGGTCGGCATCTACAGCACGGCCCCAACCTCACACCTCGCCTTGATCGCACGGCTGGACGGGTACCAGCCAAGCCATCTCGACAAGCTGCTCTTCGAAGACCGTTCGCTCGTGCGGATGGGTGCCATGCGAGGGAGCGGGTACCTCGTCCCAACGAAGTTGGTGCCGACGATCGTGCGTGCGACCGAAGGGCGTCGCGCGCGAGTGTTCACCGATCTCGTCGGCAAGCTGATGGATCGAACCACCTACGACAGGCTTGCCACCAAGATCGAGAAGCTCCTCGCGGGACGCGAGATGACGACTGCCGAGATCCGCAAAGAAATGAAGGACAAGACCTTCGACAAACATCTCCGCTACGTCGTTCAGTTGATGACTTCGGAATGCCGCCTCGTGACGACGAGAACCTCGGGTACCTGGCGTAGCAATCTCACCTACAACGCGCTGTGGTCGGACTGGCTGCCCAAGGTCGACCCTTGGAAGGCGAAGCCGGATAAGGCGAAAGCAGATCTCGCCAAGCTGTACTTCGCCGCCCACGGCCCCGCCACCGCCGATGACTTCGCATGGTGGAGCGGACTCCGCAAGGATGCTGCCGCTGGGATCGAGCGTGCCCAGATCCCCGAACTGGGCGATGGGTACTTCGGTCCCATCGACCCGGCCCGCCCAGCCAAGGGGGTGCGCCTGTTACCGATCTGGGACTCCGCGTTCCTCACCCACAAGGACCGATCACACGTCGTTGGAGACGAGTGGAAGCGGCACGTGTACGACGCATCGGGTAATCCGACCTCGGTCGTGATGGTCAACGGGATGGCCGCGGGGCAATGGGATCTAACGATCCAGAAGAGCCACCATCGAGTGAAGGTTGCGCCGTTCAAGTCGTTCTCCGAGCCCACCTGGAAGGCGGTCGAGAAAGAGGTCGAGCGGTTGGGGCTCGCCCTTGACGTGCCCGACATCGAGGTTCGACGAGTGAAGAAAGCCCCCTCCATCGCCGACGCGGAGTGGAACCGCTTCATGTCCCCTTTGAAGGATCTTTAGCGATCGGTGCTCCCAGCCGTGTCATGCAATTGACTGACAAGTGTCATGCAATTGCATGACACCGTCGCCATACCTAGGGTGTGCCTCCGTGTTCGGGACCTGGATCGTCCTCCATGACCTCATCGTCATGATCCTCTGACCGGGCCCCGGGACCAACAGCAGAGGCAAGCACTCCCGCGTTGGGAAGCTGGACCGCCCCTCGGGCGGTTTGGAGTCGCACGTAGAACAGGCCCATGTCGGTGACGAGGCCTTCGTACTCGCCTCCCAAGGGACCGCTCTTGAGCACGACGGTCTCGCCCAACGTGAACGGCCGAACGAGTAGGAGCACGAGCCCTGCGAAGAAGTTCCCGAGGGTCTGTTGTGCCGCGATCCCGATGATCACTCCCGTGAGCGCGCCTCCGAGCAGAAGGCCGCTCATGTCCACGTCCAGCACGGACAAGGCGGACAGGACCACGATCACGTAACCGACGACGGAGATAACAACCCCCAGCGGTCCCGACCGTGAATCTCCAAGATGCTCTCCGGTCGCGGCCCGCACCCCATGCGCGAACATCCGGACGGATGCGATGCCGAAGAGCAGAAGCATCGCCGTACCTACGATGGCTAACAGCTTGTCGGTGTCGGTCGCGCGATCGGCCACGTAATCCCGCAACTGAC
This sequence comes from Actinomycetota bacterium, assembly GCA_034665745.1. Lineage (GTDB taxonomy): Bacteria > Actinomycetota > CADDZG01 > CADDZG01 > WHSQ01 > JAXDJJ01. The sequence continues at coordinate 20,489 of JAXDJJ010000012.1, forward strand.
CTTCCGACGCGACGATCAGCCCGCCGAGAGCGAGGGCGATGGAGATGACGGCCCTCACGAAATGGGGCCGCGCCAGCTTGCGCATCAATCCTGCATCCATGACCCGAGGCTAACGGCTAGACGTGTTCGATGACGATCTGTACGACACGCCTTCGATGCATCGACATCACCCGTAGTCGCCAGTCTTCGTGTGTGACGCTGTCTCTGCGCCTGGGGATCCTGCCCAGTCGATCCATCAGGAAGCCGGCAACGGTTTCGTACTCGCCGTCGGGAAGATCGATCCCCAAGCGGTCGCGCACCTCGTCGATCCGCAGGGACCCCGGAACGATGTATCTGCCTTCGACCGTCTCGATCCCCAGCTCGGACACGTCGTATTCGTCACGTATCTCTCCTACGAGCTCCTCGAGGAGGTCTTCGAGCGTCACGACTCCTGCAGTGCCACCGTGCTCTTCGATGACAAGGGCGAAGTGTCTGCGCTCCCTCCGCATCTCGAACAGGAGGGGGTGCAGCTTCTTCGATTCGGGGATGACCAGCATCGGTCTCACCAGCTTGCGATCGATGGGCTGCTCTCTTCTTCCTTCATCGATCCGGAGCAGGTCCTTCGCATGCACGAAACCGAGGATGTTGTCGAGGTCTTCCTCGTAGACCGGAATGCGCGAGTGTCCCGATGCCAAGACGACTCCTTCGAGCTCCGCCGGGGTGATCGAGTGGGGGACCGCAACGAGTTCCGTGCGCGGCACCATGGCAGAGGCTGCATCTCTGTCACCGAAGCCCGCCGCCCCCGATAGCAACCTGTGCTGGGACTTGCTCAGCATCCCGCCCTGCGCCGCTTGCTGGATCAGCAGTCCGATCTCTGCAGGGGAGTGCGTCGAGAGGAACTCGTGTTTCTGCTCGACCCCCATCAGCTTGAGGGCTGCGCCCGCCACCGCACTGAGGAGGCGGATCAGCGGACGGAACAGGTTCGCGTAGAAACGGTAGGGATATGCGATCCACAAGGCGCTTCGTTCGGGCTCCGAGATCGCAACGTTCTTCGGCGCCATCTCGCCAACGACCATGTGAAGGAACACGACGATGCCTAGGGCGATGACTACCGAGATCGTGTGAAGGACCTCGTGTGGGATGTGGACCAAGGGTTCGAGCCCGCTTTGGATCAGGTGTGCCACTGCGGGTTCGGCAACGAACCCAAGTCCGAGTGATGCCATCGTGATCCCGAGTTGAGTGCCGGCGAGCATGAACGAGATCTCTCTCAACGACCGCAAGGCGACCTTGGCTCGGCGATCCCCCTTGTCGGCGAGAGCTTCGATCTTGCTACGGCGCGCTGCGATGAGGGCGAACTCGGCCCCCACGAAGAATCCGTTCGCAAGCAATAACCCGATGGCGGCGGCGAGGTACCAGAGGGTCATCGGTCGTCCTCGTCTTCTTTGGGCCGAGGCCTGCCGACCACGAGGACCTGTTCGATGCGCTTCCCGTCCATCCCGGTGACCTTGAACTCCCACCCGTCATAGGAGAGGTGGTCTCCGACCTGGGGGATGCGACCGAAGCGGTCCAGCAGGAAGCCCGCCAAGGTTTCGAAGTCACCTTCGGGGATCTCGAACCCGCACTTCTCGACGACCTCATCGGGTCTCATGAGACCCGCGAGCATGTGCACGCCATCCGGTAGTCCGTCTCGCTCTGGCTCTTCGGCAACGTCGTACTCGTCTTCGATCTCACCCACGATCTCTTCGAGGAGGTCTTCGAGTGTCAAGATCCCGGCGGTTCCACCGAACTCATCGATGACGACACACATCTGCAGCCGGTCGCGTCGCATCTCGGCCAGGAGAGAAACGAGGTTCCGAGATTCGGGAACAACGAGAGGGGCGCGCATGATCGCGGTGACGCGCGTCGTCGCGCGATCGTCAAGGTCCACGCGGTAGAGGTCCTTCACATACGCGATGCCGACGACGTCATCGATCGTGTCTTCATGAACGGGGAACCGCGAGTGCCCCGTTTCGATCGCCACGTCGACCAAGGCTTGCAAGGGCTCGTCCTTGTGGATCGCAACGACCGCGGTGCGAGGAACGATGGCATCAGCCGCGGTCTTGTCGCCGAACGTGATCGAGCGTGACAGGAGGCGAAAGTCTTCTGGCGGTAAGGCACCTTCCTGTCCCGACGACTGGATCAGTACCTCGAGCTCCTCGAGGGAGTGAACTGCGCTGAGCTCGTCCCTGGGCTCGATCCCGAACAACCGCACGGTGCGATTCGCGGCCGCATTCAGGAAGACGATCAACGGCTTGAACAGGGTGTTGAACAGGCGAAGGGGAGTGGACACGGCAAGCGAGACTCCGAGGGGTCGCGAGATCGCCAGGTTCTGAGGGATCAATTCCGACACCACCATCTGCGTGGCGGTTGCGATCACCAGGGCGACCACGATCGCCACCGCGACAGTCGAGTGTTCGGGTACGAACGGCAAGCCCCCGACCACCGGCTCCAAGGCCCGGCCAACGGTCGGCTCGGCTATGAACCCGATCAACAACGACGTGATCGTGATCCCGAGCTGAGCCCCCGAGAGTTGGAACGAGAGGGTCTGCAAGGCGTTCTGCACGCTGGCGGCGCGCCGATGACCGTCCTCGGCCATCTGGTCGATCTTGTTCCGGTCGACGGCGACCAGAGCGAACTCTCCGATGACGAAGAAACCGTTAGCAAGGATGAGGAAGAACACGACCACGAGGCCGCCTGCAACGTCTATCGGGTGTGCCTCCAGTAGGCGTTCGCCCAGGTCATGGCGACTATCATCCCCTGCATGGCTCCCCAGGACGGTGTCTCTATGGACACCATCGTCAACCTTTGCAAGCGCAGAGGCATCGTCTTCCCGTCGAGTGAGATCTACGGGGGGTTGCGATCGGCGTGGGACTGGGGTCCTCTAGGCATCGAACTCAAGCGCAACGTCAAGGCCGCGTGGTGGCATTCGATGGTGCATCTGCGAGACGACGTGGTTGGCCTCGAGAGCTCGATCCTGATGTCTCCCAAGGTCTGGGAGGCCTCCGGCCACGTCGCGACGTTCACGGATCCCTTGGTCGAGTGCACGAACTGCCACAAGCGGTTCCGCGCCGACCACATCGACCTCGCCAAGGCCTGCCCCGAGTGTGGTCAGAAAGAGACCTGGACCGAGCCGCGCCAGTTCAACCTCATGTTCAAGACGCATATGGGGCCCGTCGAGGACTCCTCTCACGCTGTCTACCTGCGTCCTGAGACCGCGCAAGGGATGTTCGTCGACTTCGCGACCGTCCAACAGACCTCGCGCAAGCGCATCCCTTTCGGCATCGCCCAACAAGGGAAGTCGTTCCGAAACGAGATCACGCCGGGGAACTTCGTGTTCCGTACCCGTGAGTTCGAGCAGATGGAGATGGAGTTCTTCGTCAAGCCCGGAACCGACGAGGAATGGCATCAACACTGGCTCGATCAGCGGATGAACTGGTACACGGACCTGGGGATCACGCCCGAGAACC
>JAXDJJ010000013.1:0-3430 GCA_034665745.1 Actinomycetota bacterium
AACGACCCACCGGGATTCATCAAGGACGTCAGCGTTTCGATCCCCGGCCCCCTCACCGAACACCTCGGCAAGGTGGCCCGGTCGGCCGGGGTCTATCTCGTACCGGGTTCGGTCTACGAGCGCGACGGGGATTCCATCTACAACACCGCACTGGTCTTCTCCCCGGAGGGAGAGTTGGTAGCGCGTCACCGCAAGCTGTTCCCCTGGCAGCCGTGGGAAACGACGACGCCCGGCAAACACATCACGGTGTTCGACATCCCGCAGGGCCGCGTGGGATTGATGATCTGTTACGACGGGTGGTTCCCCGAGGTTGCCCGTGCGTTGGCGCTCGAGGGGGCCGAGCTCATCTTGCAGCCATCGTTGACCACCACCCCCGACCGCGATGAAGAGATGGTTCTGGCGCGAGCGAACGCGATCGTTAATCAGTGTTACGTCATCAATCCCAACGCGGCGACAACGATCGGCGGCGGCCGCAGCATCGCGGTCGATCCGGAAGGTCACGTGCTGTTCGAGGGCGGAGGCGGCGAGGAGATGTTCCTCGAGTCGATCGATCTTGGTCGTAGTGCTTATGTGCGTGAACACGGCAGCCGTGGCCTCAATCGCTTGCTACACCAACTGCGGGAACGCAAGGTGGAAGGACTCGACTTCTAGGGTATATATCCCTCGCCGTGCCCATATGAGGGCAAGCCAATCGAGGGAGGTCGTATGAGGAGAGCAATCGCGCTCGTCGCTCTGAGTACGTTGGTGCTTGGAGCGATGCAAGTGGGTCTGTCGGCCCACGAGGTTGCATTGAAGACAGGACTCAAGGGCGACCGGGAAGTTCCGGGCCCCGGTGACGAGGACGGCAGCGGCCGCGCCAAGATCACCGTGGACGACGAAGAAGGAAAGATCTGCTACCGCGTGACCTTCGAGAAGATCGGCCGCGCGCAGATGGCACACATCCACAAGGGTCGTAAGGGCAAGGCCGGCGACGTCATCGTCACGCTGTGGGACTCGAGCGAGGGCTCGCCTGCACGTGGGTGCGTGGATGTCGAGCCGGCAGTGGCGGAGCGGATCCAGAACTACCCCCGCCGCTTCTACGTCAACCTGCACACGAAGGCGTATCCCGATGGCGCTATGAGAGGCAACCTCACCGCTGCCAAATAGACCAAGCTTCGAAGGCCCCGCGCTCCCATGGGGGCGCGGGGCCTTTTCGTACCCCGGTACGGCCGGAGTTCGGCAGGAGTATCGTCCGCGGAGAGGGACCACTCGTTCTCTAGCAGGGGGGAACCATGCCGGAACTAACACTCACGTGGGGACTGATCGGTTTCGGGGTGCTCCTTCTGCTCCTGATCGCTTTCCGGTCGATCAGCATGATTGCGCAGACTCAGGTCGGTCTCGTCACTAAGAACTTCTCGTTTAAGAAACTCAGCGACGACAACCCGATCGCCTTCCAGGGCGAGGCCGGATACCAGGCGACCCTTCTGATGCCGGGGTTGCGCTTCAAGTTGTGGCCGATCTTCAAAGTAACGAAGCACCCGTGGGTGCAGGTGCCCGCCGGCGAGATCGGTGTTGTGATCGCGCAGGTTGGGGCGCCCCTTCCGATCGGTGCCAAGAGCGCCGTCTACAAGGAAGTGTTCGGCAACTACGGCAACCTGAAGTCCTTCATCGACAACGGCGGGCAGAAGGGCGTGCAGAGGCCGGTGCTGCCGCCCGGGACTCTGGTTCCCATCCATCCGGTGGGATTCATGGTCCTCACCCGTAGTGCGGTGTACGGGGTTCCGGTGTCGCGCGAGCTTCAGTCGGTCATCGGACGCGATGGGTTCTTAGCGCCGCAGTCGTTCGGTCTACAACCGGACCAGCTCGCGGTGACGGTCATCTCGCCGCACGGCGACCTCGACGTGGTCGGCATCGTGACCGCGTTGGAGGGCGATCCCCTGCCGTCGGGTGACATCGCAAGTCGGCTGGGCGGATTCGTGGACGTAACGGAGATGGAGCAAGCCGAAGCGACCGACTCGGAAGTGATCGAACGGCTGCTCGGCAACAAGAACGAACTGCACAACAACTATCAGGACTTCCAGAATTTCCTCGATCACGGTGGCCGCATCGGCCTGCAACACGACCCACTTCTCTACGGCGCTTATCTACTGAATCCCTTCCTCATCCAGGTAGAGATGGCGCCGATGCTCGTCGTGCAACAGGGCGAGGTCGCGGTGATCAAGGCCTATGTGGGTCTCCAGACGACAGACATGTCGGGCTCGGATTTCAAGTTCGGCTCTCTCGTACGGCCCGGGCACCGGGGGATCTGGCAGGAACCGTTGCGAACCGGCAAGTACCCGATCAACCCGCGCATCTACGCGGCCGAGATCGTCCCTACGGCGATCCTGACTTTGAACTGGGCCGAAGCGACATCGGAAGCGCACAACCTCGACCAAGCCCTCAAGGCGATCGAGGCAAAGAGCCGCGAGGGATTCATCTTCACGATCGACCTCCAGGTGCAGATCCATGTTCCCGACACGAAAGCACCGAAGGTCATCTCGATGGTCGGGACGATGCTCAATCTCGTCAACGAGGTGCTCCAGTCGGCGGTGGGTAACCACTTCCGCGACAAGTTGCAGGGCCTTCCGGCCGTGACCTTCATCGAGACGCGGCAGCTGGTGCAGGAGCAGGCGATGGCCGCGATCAAGACTTACCTCGCGCTCTACGAGGTCGAGACCAAGGGCGTGTATATCCAGGACGTCGTCTTCCCCGAAGAGTTGGTCGATGTCTTGACCCGGCGCGAGATCGCCAACCAGGAGAAAGCCACGTACTCGGAGCAGCAGCGAGCGGAAAGCGCCCGGGTCGAGATGGAGAAGGCACGGGGCACAGCCAACATGCAGGCCGACCTGGCGCAGTCACAAGTGGGCGTCGAGATCAAGCGGAACGACGCGGCGGCACGCGAGGCGGAGGGCACCGGGCAGGCCGCCTACATCCGGCTGACCGGTGAAGGCGAGGCGCGCAAGATCGAAGCCATCGGTCTCGCCAACGCGACCGCAACCGAGGCGCTGGGCCTGGCGCGAGCGAAGGGTTTCGAGGCTCAGAAAGATGCTCTGGGTGGGCCGGCGACGGCTCTCGTCAACGGACTCAACGCGATCGCCGACGGGAAGGTCGACATCATGCCGGAGGTGCTGGTGACCGGCGGTGGAGGTTCGCTCGAGGGCTTGGCCGCCACGCTGATGCGCTCGCTGGGAACGGGCGGCGGTAACGGCAAACCGCAGGTGTCGAACCCGAAGTCCCAGAAGAATCCGCCCAAGGCGGAGGGCTCCGACACGTAAAGGGTGGCCCCAACGGGATTCGAACCCGTGCTACCGCCTTGCCAGGGTGTGCCGCAACAGGACGCCGCGATGGTGGCCCCAACGGGTTTCGAACCCGTGCTACCGCCTTGAAAGGGCGGCGTCCTGACCTGGCTTGA
>JAXDJJ010000014.1:0-35393 GCA_034665745.1 Actinomycetota bacterium
TGCCGAACGCGGAGTCCACGAAGTTCAACCAGTAATCGGGGCCCGTCGGAAGGATCCAGTGATAGAGCGCGAAGCCAAGGATCCAGGCAGCGAACGCGGCAGAGCGGTTGACAGGACGGAAGTAGTGATGGGCGATGAAGACCCCGAACAGGGGGATGAAGACCGAGCCCAGCAGGAAGAGGAAATTCTCGTATGCGTCCATCGTGAGCCAGCCGGCGAGGACTGTGGCGACCGCGGCGATCCCGACGATAAGGAGCTTCTCCGGGGCCTTCGGCCAGATGTTCTTCAGGCTCATCGCGCCGGAGTAGATATCGGCGAACGCTTCATCAGCCTCGCCCGCAAGCAGTCCGATGAGGAACAAGATGCCGGCTAACGATCCACCTGCAACCGCGAGGATGCCGGCCGCGATGCCCGCCGGTGATGCGTCTGCTCCAGCCCCGAGGACCAGTAGGGCTCCAAGGGTGTAGAGCCACACGTTCGCGAGGAGATAGCCCCAGAACGTTCCGCGTGCCGCCGCCCTTGTTCCTCGTGCGAAGCGGTTGTAGTCGGCGACCAACGGTAGCCACGAGATCGGCATCGCGATCACCAGGTCGAGGGCCGGACCGATCGTGGGAAACACTCCTTGGCCGGGAGCCGTCAATGCATCGATAAGACCCTCTTGTGTGAACACCAAAAAGGTGACGATCAGCGATATGCCAACGATCACCCACGCTCCGAACTTCTCCATCCAGATGCGCGTGACGCCAACCGGACCCCATAGCGCGAGTCCAGTACACAGGAGGGCAGCCACCGCCAGCCACAGCCACTCGGAGTGGATGCCGAGGACCTCGATCGAGACCAGGTTCGCCACGTATGACATCGCCCAAAGCTCGACTGCGGTCCAACCCACGAGTTGCACCAGATTCAGAGTGCTCGGGACCCACGAACCGGTGACCCCGAGGATCGGCCTGAACAGGGCCATCGTTGGAACGCCATCGCGAGCACCGACGGCACCTACCGCTGCCAACAGAGCCACACCGATGATCGAACCGACGACGATGACTCCGAGGGCCGGGAAGAAACCGAGCCCGGGCACGAGCAGCGCGCCCGTGACAAGCACAAGAAGCCCTATCCCGAGGTCGCCCCACAGGATGGCGAGATCGAACGTGCCGAGACGACGTTCTTCCAGCGGAACGGGCTCGATGCCCCAGTCGTGTTTCGCCGCGATGCTCATATGCGTCTCCCTTCGCCGGTATTAGCCGGATCAGGTTCCAAGGGTCGTGACTGAGTCACCTCTCAGCCCGTGAGGGCTCCCCTGCTGTCTTTGTAACGGCTTTGCCTACAGTTCGGCCCTAACTACGTCTACGGCCTTCTTGATGTTCGTGAGTTGCTCTTTGGCCTCGTCCACGGTGCGCGTCTTCAGACCGCAGTCGGGATCTACGAACATCCGCTCGGGCGGGATGAACTTCAAGGAACGACGGATTCCGTCGGCGATCGCGTCGATGGACTCCTGCTCGTGACTGTGAACATCCGTGACGCCGAGACCGATCGCCTTCGTGAACGGAGCATCAGAGAACTCATCGAGCAACGAGTACTCGGAGTTCGCGAATTCGAGGTCGATCTGGTCGACGGGGATGTCGAGCATCTTCGGATAGGCATTGTGGAAGTCGCCGTAACAGATGTGCGTGATCGTGTGAGCGCTCAGGGGCTCGGTCACGATCGCCATCGCTTCGATGACGAGGTCAAGCTCGTCCATGCGGGTAGAAGCGGCGGGCTCGTCGATCTGTATGTATTTCGCGCCTGCTGCCTCGAGGTCGAGCGCCTCGTCCCGGATCACCTTCGCGAGAGCGAGGGTGAAGTCGCGCCGTGTCGCGTAATGCTCGTTGAAGGACCAGTCCATGATCGTGTACGGACCGGTGAGCATCCCTTTCACGGGCTTCTCGGTCAGCGACTGCGCGTACTTCCACCAGTCGACCGTGATGGGCTTGTCACGCCCGATCGGCCCGGTCGCGATGGGCTTGCGGTAATAGCGGTTGCCATAGGAGCGGACGAGACCGCCCATGTCGAGGCCCGGAAGCTCCTCAGCGAAGTAGGCGACCATGTCGCCCCGGTACTGCTCGCCATCGACCACGAGGTCGGTGTCGATCGAGTCCTGGAACTCGACCCACTCGCGTGTCGCCTGCTCCTCTAGCTTGTGGAGGTCCTCACGTGAGATCTCCTTGCGAGCGAACTGGCTACGAGCTTTCGTGATGTAGTCGGGCTTCGGGAAGCTTCCGACCGAAGTCGTCCAGAGGCCCGGCCCCTTCAGGTCTACCTCACCCATCTAGGCACCTACTTTCTTGGCTGCGGTCGCTAGTCGCTCGAGCTTCGCGTGCGCCTTCTCGCGCGGCAGGAACTCGAGACCCGACGACGGGCTAACACGGAGACACTCCTTGCCGACGATGCCGGCCAACTCTTCGATCTCGCGCACCAAGGAATCGACATCCTCGAGCTTCGTGTTGCGTGCATCGACGATGCCTGCTTGCACGCGCTTCTCGGCAGGGAGCTCTTTGATCAACTGGATGTTCTCGGGACCGGAGATGAGGTCGAACCCATAGCCGCTAACGCGGATGTCGTAGAGCTCGGGACCGAGTCGTTTCGCATCACCGAAGTAGGTGGCGAGGATCGTCTCGGACGACTTCAGCTCGTTCGTGATCAGGTAGATCGCTTCCTTCGCCAGCTCGAGATCCTCCGGTGCATTCAGCAGCGCCGGTTCGTCGATCTGGATCACGGTCGCGCCGGCAGCTTCGAGCTCGAACGCTTCCTGTGCAAGAACACGAGCGATCGCGAGCACGAAGTTCTCGTGGTCCGCGTAGTGCTCGTCGATCGATAGATGAGCGAACGTGACGGGGCCCGGGATAACCGCCTTCACCGGATTCTTCGCGACCGACTGCGCGAACTTGAACGCCTCGATCGAAGCGGGGCCGCCCCACTCGATAGGTCCAGTGCAGATCGGCTTGCGGTAGTAGACGTTGTTGTCGAACCACCGCAAGAGTCCGCCGATCTCGAAACCTTTGATCTGACGAGCGAACGGCGTGAGGATGTCGTCCCAGCGGCCGTGACCGTCGGTGACGAGGTCGATGCCCGCGGCCTCTTGCTCCTTGATCACCGTGGTGACCAGGTCGTCCTGCGCCTTCTTAAGGTCATCGGGAGTTGCGTTGCCTTTCTCGATGGCATGGTGGGTCTTGCGGATCGTGAAGGCTTGCCCCTCCGCTGGTGGCTTCGGGTACGACCCGATCACCGTTGTCTCGATGCTCAACCGCTACCTCCTATGAAAAAAGCCCCTCCCCGGGGGAAGAGGCCTCCTTGGCTGCTCTGTCCACTCATCCACCCGGGATTCGCACCTGCCGCCGAGGCGGTGGTTGCGGCGGGATCGAAGGGCCGGACCCTCCCCCGCTCTAGATGAGTGACACAACTATATAGAGGTATCCGGTTTCTCCCAGACGTCCGTGACCCAGCCGATCATCGGGATGACCATCGTGAGAGCGAAGAAGAAGATGGGGCCGGGAAGCCGCTCAACATCGAAGGGGCCCATGACCAGCGAAAGCAGCCAACTCAGTGCGACTCCTACGATCAAGAACAACACCAACCTCACGGGTTTCAGCGGCCTCCGCCGGGCGATCAGGATGCCTGTCATGGCTCCGACCGTGAGACCCAGGGTCGTCCCGATGACGGTTCCGACGATGGGAGCCAAGAGCCCCTCGAGCCCACAGCAATCACGGGGGCCGAACAAGAGGAGAAAGAGCTCCCCATATAGATAGCCAACAACCCCGAGAACAAGGCTGCCGCCCGCGGCTCCCAGCACTGCCCCCAAGACTTTCTTCATGGCGGAGAGGTATACAGCCTCCCGTGGGCGGGCACTGGGCAACATTCTTCGAAGACCTGCGGGCCGCGCTCAAGGCGTGGGGACGGTGGCCGTTCCTGCCCCTGATCGCCATCATCTACAGCATCGCCTGGTGGGCGTCGCGCTATCCCTACGGCCTTGTGATCGTCCTGCTCCTCGCACTCTTCCAAGCTGGCTGGGTGGGAACCGAGCGGATCTTCTACCTTAGGTATTTCAAGAACAAAGGGATGCGCAAGGAAGAGCCAGCGCGGCTCACCAGAGCGTTCATGGGCCGGTTCATATCCTAGGAGTCATGTCCTCGATCGGCACCTTGCCGATCTACGCCCTTCTGGCTCTTGTGTCTTGGCTGGCCGACCTTCCCCAATCGGCAAACGTCTACGGACAAGCTCTCGCCCTTGTCGTAGTCGACACGGTATTGACTTTCGTGACTCCAGCGCTCGCTTACACGACCAACGACCCGTCCAAAGCCCTTCGGATGGGAGTGAACATGCTGCGAGACGGGTGGCCCAGTACTGCTTGGTATGCGGTCATAGCGCCGATGGCCATCGTGTTCCTGACCTACGCGCACCCTCAGGACCCAAGGGCCATCAGTTGGCCGTGGATCGCAGGGAGCGCGCTAGCGGGCCTGTTGAACCTCGCCGTGAAGGGCGCCACCGCTCGCTTCTATCTGCGAAGGATCGACACTGGCGACGATGGCGCTGCGTTCACCGACTACCTCGCGCCACATTCAGAGCGAGGATCAGCCGAAGAGGGTCTCACTCCGACTGCCTAAGTGCAGGCCTCAGGCCTTGGCTGCGGAGCGAGGGTCGTTAAGGACTTCTTTGGCGGGATCCCACGGGTCTTCGCCGTAGCCACGTTCGAGCAGCTTGACCGATGAGCCCTCGATCTTGAAGTACGCGTAGCTCACGTTGTCGGACTCATCTGACTCGTGCAACGAATGGGTGCTGTCGGCGAACGCTCGTACGACGAAATAGCCGTCGGACTCATCGCTGAAGTTGACGTAGTTGCCCTCGAGTCCCCAGTAGTAGATGTCTGCCCAACCCGTTGACATGCCCATGAACGCGTCATCGGTGGGCACCGGTGCCAGACCGCAGGACGCCTCGGTTGAGTGGATCGGTGCGTGGAAGAACCGATCCCAGTCCACCATGATGTAGTCCGAGGTGCAGAAGCCAGTCTTCTTGGCCTTGCCGGCTGGAAACATCGACCCAGTCCTTCGGTTCATCACGCGGTATAGCTCTTGACCGGCGAGCAACGGGTGGTGGAAATGCGCGTGAGCAGCGTGGTACTCGTAGGTGCCCACGTCGTATTCCTTGAACGAGCCGTCACCCCTGAAGATCCGCTGATACATGCGGGTCTCGCCGCCCTCTTCGGCGGGTGGAGCCAGGCGCAAGAGGAGGGGGCCGCGGCCATTGTTCTCGGGACCGAAGGAGAACCGCAGACAACGGGTCACTCGTTCTTGCGCGGTCTCGAGAGGGTCGCACGAGACTCCCTCGCTTTCCAAGGGGAACGTCCCCTTGAACGTGAATTCGTAGGGCGGCACGACGCGGAGGTTCGGAAGCAGGACCTCCTTGTCCTTGGGTGGGTCGACGTTCGCCAGCTGGGCACGAAGTCGGTACTCGCTAGGACCCTCGAAATTCGGCCGGGCGACGACCGTGTACATACCGGGGTCGCCGGTCAACTGAACTTCCATGGAGTAGGGGCCGCTCGCCGATCCCTTGTGGGGACCCGTGACCTCGAGGGTCCAGGGATCGTCCATGTCGCCGTGGTCCAAAGCAACTCTCAGGAGGTCGGCCCCGCGAGGCACTTTGATCCTGAACTCGAGGGGCGCACCCGCGTCATCGTGGTTGAACGGTCCCCAGAACACCGACTCTCCGGGGAGCAGCGTGACCGTTGGGGTCGCGGCGTTCGACGCGGGCGCGAGCGCCGCGAAGAGAACTGCAAGCACGAGAGTTATCAGGACACGCTTCATCGCCACCCCTGCCTAGCTTGTCCCTCAGATTTCGGCGTCCTGGAGGCCGTTCCTGCGACCCGGAAGGTCCACCTGAAAGCAAAGAGCCCGCCGAAGCGGGCTCTTGAAGCAGAGTGAGAGTTCTTAGAACTGAGCGGAGTCTCCGCAGGCGCAGGAGCCCTTGGCGTTGGGGTTGTCGATCGTGAAGCCCGACTGCTGGAGGCTGTCGACGTAGTCGATGGTGGCGCCCCGCATGTAGGGGGTGCTCATCTTGTCGACCCGGATCTCGACACCCGAGACGTGCTCGACGGTGTCGTCGTCCATCTTGCGGTCATCGAAATAGAGGGCATAGCGGAGGCCGGCGCAGCCACCAGGCTGGACGGCGACACGGAGGGCGTATTCCTTGCCCTCGTGCTCGGCAGGGTTTCCGGCTACCTCACGCGACAGAAGCTCGGCGACCTTGTCCGCAGCGGTCGCGGTGATGCCGATCGTCGTTGTGGTCGGGTCTGTCATTGCCACTGTCGGAACCTCCTGGTAAATGGCCTGTTGGCGGCCTGCTTTGCGCTGCCAGTATACGGAAACGCTAATGAACTCCGGTCCATTCCACGACCAGAAGAATCCCTGCGATGACTACAAGTCCTACGATCACCGGCTTCGATCTCGCTACCCCTGGGGGCGTTTCGTCCCAAATGAGTGAGCCGAGGGCCAGGATCGCAACTCCAGCCGCGGCGAACAGGGTCGAGCCCAGGACCGCGATGTGCCAGAGGTCGTGGCGACTCAGTGGGATGTCACCGAGGCGAAGTGGAACTCACCGACCCTGAGGGCGGGAGCAACGGTCGAGCCGAACGACTCGTAATCGGGAGCGATCGCTTCGACTTCGCGCCCGACCCCCAGCACCGTCTTCAGCGCGCCGAGAGCGGACTGGGCGAAGCGGAAGTTGTGCACGGCCCCCGCGAGCTCGCCGTTGTGGATCCGGAAGGTCCCGTCACGCGTCATGCCGGTGATGTCTGTCGCTGGGCGGTCGAGGATGTTGACGTAGTGGAAGCGAGTGACGAGGAAGCCGTCGCTGACCTCGGAGATGAGGTCTTCGAGGGACTTGTCCCCCGGTTCCAGAACGAGGTTGAAACCGTAGGGGCCGAACTCGGGACTTCCGGAGTTGTGGCCGGTCGACTTCACCCCCAACTTCTGCGCCGTCCGACGATCGGTCACGGGCATCGTTGCAGTTCCGTTGTCGATCACCGCAACGCGCTGCTTGGGGACGCCCTCGAAATCGAAACCGATCCCAACCGAGTTCGGATGGAAGACGTCGTCGGCAACCGTCACGCCATCGGCGGCGACCTGTTGACCCTTCCTAGACGAGAAGAAGCTCTCGCCTTCGATCATCGACTTCGCACCGAAACCCATGTAGCCGAGGAATTCGATGAGGTTCGCGGCCGCCGGTGCTTCGAGGATGACTTCGTAGGTGCCCGGCTTCGCATCGCCTGCACCGCGGCCCGCATCTGCCTTGTCACGCGCACGTTGAGCGACCGCGGAAACATCTACGAGCGACTGGGAGTGCGATGAAGTTTCAGCCCACCCCGTGGATCCGCCGACGTCGATGAGACAGGTTGTGTTGGCCCGCGAATAAGCGTCGAAGCAATCGATCCCGTGCGAGTTGAAGACCGCATAGCAATGGGCGCCGGTCTGGTAGATGCCCGCGGCGCTGCCGTCGCCCGCGATTTTCAGGATCTCGTTGACCGCGGCGGCACGGATAGCAGGGGATGCCTCGGCGGTCGCGTCATCCCAGCGATAGACCGGTTCCGCCCGGCCGACCTCGTCGGGGGTCGGCAGACCAACGTCGTCCTCATCAGGCACCGACGCCTTCGCCGCTTCGAGGGCTCTCGCAGCCGCAGCCTTCATATGCTCGGGGTCTAGCTGGTTCGTGGCCGACGACGCAGAGCGGTCACCGATGACAACCTTCACATTGGCGCGCAACTCGTTCTTGACCGTGTTCTGGATGATCTCGGAGTTGGCATAGCGGGTGAGAGCGTCGGTCGACGCGCTGACCATCACTTCGACTGCATCGGCACCAGGGAAGTCGAGGATCGACTGAGCTGCCGAGCGCGCGTCATCCTGGCTTAGCGGAAGCCCTGCACGGGTTTGGGTGCTCATTGAGCGGTCCCCGTCGAAACGTCGAGGAATCGGGTTGGCGAAGTGCCGTGGCCGACACGCATCGTCTGGCCCGGCTGGCCCTTGCCGCAATTGGGCGTGCCCCAGACCTTCCACTCGCTACCAACGGCGTCGAGGTTGCCCCAGAAGACCGGCGTGATGCCCGTGTAGCGCGGGTCCTTCAGCATCTTGCCGAGCTTTCCCTTCTTGATCTCCCATGCGATCTCACAACCGAACTGGAAGTTCTTGCGCTTGTCGTCGATCGACCACGACTTGTTGGTGCTCATGAAGATGCCGTCATCGACCTCGGAGATGAGGTCCTCGAGGGTTCCACCGTTCCCGGGCAGGATGTTGATGTTCGTCATGCGGATCAGGGGGAAGTTCTCCCACCCTTCAGCACGCATCGTTCCGTTCGACCGATCCGAACCTGTCGTAGCCGCGGTTTCACGAGATGACTGGAAGCCGACGAGGATGCCGTCCTTGATGAGGTCGACGCGTTGCGCCTCGACCCCTTCGTCGTCGTAGCCGAACGAGCCGAGGCCGCCTTCGATCGTCGAGTCGGATGTGACGTTCATGTGCTCTGAGCCGTATCGAAGTCCCCCGAGGTCGGGGATGCCAACGAACGACGTCCCCGCGAACGCTGCCTCCATACCGAGAACACGATCGAGCTCGGTCGGGTGACCGACCGACTCGTGGAGCTGCAGCATCGTCTGGTGGCCGTCGAGGACAAGTGTCGTAGTAGTGGAGGGGCAGGGGTCGGCAGAGAGAAGCTGCACCGCTTCCTCCGCGGTCGCCTGAGCGTGAGCGGCGAGATCCATCTCGTCGATCAGTTCGTAGCCTGCCGCCGCGAAATGCCCGCGGAACGAACCGGGATAGGAGCGCACCTGCACCTCGCCGCCCTCGACGCACGTTGCTTCGATGCCGCCGCCCGTGTGGAAGATCGTCTGCTCGATGTCTGACCCCTCAGATGACACGAACCATGTGTTCTGCCGGATGAAGTCCATGGTGCCGCGGCCCACCCGGACCCCTTTGACCTTCTCCATGGTCTCGGCCGCGCCGGTGAGCAACGTCACCTTCTCTTCGAGCGAAACATCGAACGGGTCTTTGGTGATCTTCGTCGTCCACTTCGCCTTGTGTGCAGGCTCCGGAACGAGCTCGACAGGCTTGGACAGCGCGGTCGCGCTGGCGCGCGCGACCTCGACCGCGGTCCGTGCCACACGTTGAGCTTCTTCGGTCGTCAGTACCGCCGACGAGGAGAAACCCCAAGCACCGTCGACAAGAACGCGCACGCCGAAGCCGTTCGATTCGTTGCGATCGAGGGCCTCGACCGTCGGTCCGCGCACACCCAGGGCCTCGCTCATCTGCTCGACCCCACGCGCGTCGGCGTAGGTAGCACCCGAAGAGGTAGCGGCATCGAGTGCCGCGGTTAAGAGGTCCTTCATATGGCCTCGAACCTACCGAAGGTTCGCCAGCTTCTCGAACAGTTTGTAGGCCGCCGCCTCGCACAGAGCCAAGCTTTCCAAGCGGAAGCTCTCGTCCACCGCGTGCACGCCGTCGCTAGCGAGGGCAAACCCGCTGAGGATCGTGGGGATCTTGCGGTCGTAGAACCCCTTCAAGACGGGGATCGAGCCCCCGACCCTCTGCAAGGCAGGTGGCGTTCCGGTTGCTTCCTCGAGAGCCTCGAAGCCGAGCAACAACGCCGGGTTCTTCGGGTCGAAGACGGCTGCATCCACCGCTTCCCATTCGATATCCACGGACGCTCCCTCTGGGATGGCGTCGCGCAGCAGTGACTCGGTTGTCTTCGCGATCGAGTCGGAGTTCTGTCCCGGAGCGAGGCGGATCGTGAACTTGACCTTCGCGGTCGCCGGAACGATCGTGCGCTTCTGGACTGCGTCACCGCTCGCGATGCCGTTGATGTCGAGCGAGGTGTCGCCCCAGTTGCGCTCGTAATAGTGCAGCGCGGCCTGGTCGTCGATCGGGCGGCCACCTGCTTCGGCGATCACCTCGGTCCCGGGAGCGAACTGCGCCCACGACTCGAGCTCTTCCTTGGTCGGCGGGATGATCCCGGCGCGCAACTCGTCACGCAGGATCCCATCGGGCCCGGGGAGCACCTGCTGCAACATCTGTTGAGCGACGTGCGCAGCATTGAGTGCAACCCCGCCGTACATCCCGGAGTGGAGATCGCGCACCGCTACGCGGATGTCGATAGCGAACGCGATGATCCCGCGCACGCCCAGGGTGATGGCAGGCGTTGTGGCATCGAGCATGTCGGAATCGAAGACGATCGCGGCATCGGCGCCTTTCTCATCGGCCGCTAACCAGTCCATCGCGCTCGTGCCGCCGACCTCTTCTTCACCTTCGATCATGCAGCGCACGTTCACCGGCAGCTCGCCCTTCATCGCCAACTCGCAGGCAGCGAACAGAACCGGATAGAAGTTGCCTTTGTCGTCGCTGGCCCCGCGCGCATAGATCCGTCCGTCGCGGATCTCGGGCTCGAACGGTGGAGTCGTCCACGCATCGATCGGATCGGGCGACTGCACGTCGTAATGCCCGTAAATGATGATCGTGGGAGCGGCCGGATCCGCGGCCTTCAACTCGCCGATGACCAAGGGGTTGCCCAGATCCGAGATCACTTCGGCGGTCCCGCCGGAGCGAACGATCTTGTCTTTCACCCACTCGGCACATCGCATCAGGTCCGCAGGGTCACCGCCGCCCGACGAGATCGAAGGGATGCGGATGTATTCGAAGAGCTCTTCGAGGAGTTTCGGGGACGGCTCGGTCACGCGAGGTTCGACGACCGCGGGTAGGCGATATCGGGATCGGTGATGACATTCACCACGGTCGGTTCGCCGCTGTCGAACGCACGCTTCAAGGCCGGCGCGATCTCGTCTGGATCCTTCACTAACTCGCCCTTGCCGCCGAAGCTCTCCATCATCTGGTCGTAACGGATCTCGGGCCGCAGATCTGCAACGACGTCATAGCCATACAGCGCTCGCATCGGGTGCTTCTCGAGCCCCCAGATACCGTTGTTGCCGACGACCATCACGACGGGCATCTTCAAGCGCACCAGGGTCTCCAACTCCATGCCCGAGAATCCGAGAGCGCCGTCCCCGTACATCACGACGACTTGGCGATCGGGATGAAGCGAACGGGCGGCCATCGCATAACCGGGACCGACACCCAGACAACCGTACGGACCCGGGTCAAGCCACGAGCCCGGCTCGTAGGACGGCACTTCGCGGCCCGCATAGGACACGAAGTCGCCACCGTCGCCGATGACGATCGCATCGCGGTCGAGCAACGGCACCAACTCGCCGTAGATCCGCATCGGATGTATCGGGTTCGAGGTGGAGTGGAGCTCGGCTTGCGCTGCATCACGTTTCTGGTCCTCGGCTTCGCGTAAGGCTGTGACCCACTCCTTGGTGTCCGATGCGGATTCGATCGCATCGGCGATCGCGCCAAGGGTCTTGTTCAGGGGGGCCTCGATACCTGCCGCCAGCTGCACATGCTGCGCGATCGGGTGCGAGTCAAGGTGCACGACCTTCGCGGGCCCGAAGTCACCGAAGCCGAGGCGGAAGTCCAGCGGGGTCCCGGCAACGATCACCAGATCTGCTTCCTTGAGCCCCTTCGAACGCGCACGAGAGAACGCGAGACGGTGGTCGGCAGGGATGCAGCCGCGGCCCTGACCGTTCGCGAACGCAGGCAACTCCGCGGCCTCGACGAGACGAACCAAAGCCTCGTCGGCCCAGTCGAGATAGACGTTCGAGCCGGCGATGATCACCGGCCGGGTGGCTTCGGACAACAACCTGGCGACCGTCGCGACGTCATCGGGAGATGGATCTGGCGTTGCAGGCGGGTCGCCGGCGCCCTCGGGAAGGTCCGTCAAGTTGAACAAGACGTCCAAGGGGAAGTCCAGGAAACGGGGGCCGCGAGGCGCAGTCATCGCCTCGTACGCGGCGGCGATGACGGCCGCAGCGATCTCGGCCGTGTCGGTGACCGTCTTGGCGGGCGCCAGAGGATCGATGAAGGGGATGTGGTCTATCTCTTGGAGCGAGCCCTGCCCCCATCTGAATGCGGGGGCGCGGCCCCCAAGGGTGAGCATCGGGGCACAGTTGAACCGGGCTTGAGCCAGCGCGCTCATGGCGTTCGTGACACCGGGTCCCGCGGTCACCGCGGCGACGCCGAGCTTGCGGGACAGACGTGCGTAGCCCTCCGCTCCGAAGGTCGCCGTCTGTTCGTGGCGCGTGTCGATCATCTTGATGCCGTCTAGATGGCAGCCATCGAGGATGGGGAAGATGTGGCCGCCCGTAAGCGTGAATAGGTGCTCGACCTCGAGAGCCTTCAAGGCCCGAGTGATCGCTAGACCGCCATGACCCTGTTCAGCCATGGCGTGACATTAACCGCCTAGGTGGGTTGGTTGATCAGCTGCGCGAGCGTCCGCTCGAGGAAACCTCCGGTGTGCTTCGAAGCCGGCAGCGGGGGCAGCTGCGGTGCAGAAGGAACCGGCGGTCCACCCTGGGGGCCGCGGTTCGGCAGAGGAACCGGCGGTCGTGGGTTCACTGGGGCCGGCGGGATCGGTAGGTCCGGCAACGGCGCACCTGCATCATCCGATCCAGCACCCGCCCGTGACTTCGCACCCGACGAAGAGGCGTTCCGGGTAGCCGTGGGCGAGTCCGCGACGAGGTTGGAGCCCGCACCCAGCTCGGAGACCATCACGTCACGCGCGACGACAGCTGCGCTCTGACCGGGGCCCTCGGGTCGCACGGTCGCTGCACCAGCACTACCGGCCGTCAGCGGAACCGAGATGGCGACACCAAGGCCGAGGATGGTGCACAGGATGCACGACACCCCGGCGAAGAGTCCCTCGCGGACACCGACGATCGCTGAGACGACATCGGCGACCCGGCGGGCTGGGAGGACAAGGATCGCCGAAACGCGCTCGAGGATCTCGGTCAGTTTGCGACGAGCGCGCATGCGGCGCATCTTTTCGGAGTTGGCATCGATGACGTTGGAGGGGTGACCAACCTCGGCGAGCAACACCATGCGGTGAGCGGGGCTCATCTCGCGCAGAGCGGCACGCACGCGGCCGATCTCGACACGAGCGAGGCCCGCGCGTTCGACGTCGTAGTTCTGTGCGATGTCGGGTAGGTCCGCAACAACATCTGCGTGAGGTGCGCGGCGGTACTCGTCGCGCAACAGGTTGAGAGCGATCGTGACGGTGAGGGCCCATGCCGGCCGGTTGCGGTCGACCGAGTCCCACATCTTGTAGAGCCGCAGCGCGGTCTCTTGGATCAAGTCGTCCTGCTTGGTCGCCGGAACCTTCTTACGTGACAGGAATGACTTCAGACGGCGCGCAAGCAGCGGCCACTCTGATTCGAAGTCTCGCTTCTTCTCCGGCGACATCTCTTTACCTCCGCTTGGGGGCCTGTCCTGCTTGTGGCTTGAAGATTCTTCCACAAGCAGGACAAACCCTGCTAAATCGATGGTCCTAACGGTCCTTTTTCGGCTCGTTCTTGACGCTCTGGTCCCAGGCGATCTGGTCGCTCACGCCCACCGTCTCGAGGTCGAAGACCCTCCAGATCACGTCTTGGGACATATCCGATGCCCTGACCCCGTAGAAGAAGTTCTTCACGAAGTTGCCCACGATCGAGACATCCCCCTTCCGCAGCGTCTGAAGGCTGATTCCGCTCGTCTGGGAATCGAACTCCTCACCTGCATCGAGGGCGGAGTCGCTCGGCTCGAATCGAACGGCGTTATCCATGATCTGGAGGTTGATGTCCTTTGCGTTCCAGACCGTGATTCCGTCGTAGGTACCTTCGAAGGGAAGGCCGTCGCTCGCTTCCTTCACCGTGATGTCGTTCCCGGCGATCTCCATGAGCCCCCGGTTGGTTCCGGTGTGGTTCTCGTCGTCGGCGTTGAAGATGTCGACATACAGACCCGCACCGACCAACTTGTTGTTTAGAAAGTGCACACGGGTGTGGTGAGTGTGCGGCTTGTTGAGCTCTTTGTTGTCCTCCGAGTTTGCGGTGCGGTCGTTGCCCGCGTGATTCGTGTCGGTATAGATCAGTGCGTAAGGGCCCGCCGCATAGATCGTGTTGTCGTGGACCCACACCTCGTGGAATCGGTTCGTGTGGTCGACGTCCGGATCATCCATCGAGTGCTCGGAGTGATCGGAGTGATCGTGATCGGACCCGTGGTAATGGCTGTCCTCTCCGTAAGCCGAGCTGTGGTGATGTCCGTGTAGTCGCACCTCGACGTAGCCGTAGATGGTGTTATCGAAGAAGTGAGCACCATTGAACCCATCGAAGTTGACGGCACGTGTGTCACTGAAGAAGGGGATCTCCAACTGGTTGGGATCCATCGGGTCGGGGTTCGCGCCAACGGTGTTGTGTGCGAACTCGCCGTCGAAGTGTCGGAGCTGCCCGACCACATCGAACTCGTTGTTGATGATCTTCCCCGTGGTCGGCCCGCCCGTCCGTTCGACGTTCTCATTCACGCGCAGGTCGCCTACCTGGTTGTTCTTGACCAACACGTTGTTGCCATTCCAGTTGAGAGTGAGGAAGTCGACCTTGTTGTTCTTGATAACGAAATGTTTGTCGGTGTCCGAGATCCGGATCTCGGAAACATCCCAGTTTGAGATGACGTACGGATCGGCCATCGACCCGGAACCGCTGCGAACGCCGTTCACATCCGTGAACTGGGTGTCCTTCGAGATGACGATCGATTGATCGCGCGTCTCTTTGTCTTCATCTGCCGCGACCGCATGGGGCACAACTACGAGTGAATAGGCCGCTGCAACCATCATCGTGATCGCCAGGGCGATCCGCTTCCTCGAACTACCTCTCATGTGTCCTCCTCGTCAGGCGCCCCCCACGGGGCAATCTCCGCCTTTCAAGCGGTTCGAACAAAACGGTACGAATCGGGCGCGAACCGGTAACAAGATGGCCGAAAAAGGCCCCTGACCTGCCGTCTTTGCGTATGGGGGAATGGACCGCTATCCGTTCGAATGGGTCGAAATCAACGAGAGGGCGGGCATGGGTCAGCGGAAACAACCGCGCCGAGCGATCGGCCTGGCTTCGGCCGTCCTCTTAGTTGCGGCGCTGCTCGTCCCCCATGCCGGAGCGGCGACCACGACGGTCCTGCAAGAGGGGTTCGAGGGTGGCACCTTCCCGCCCTCGGGATGGTCAGTGCCGGCCGTGGCCCCCTCCAGCACGTTCAACTGGTCAAGGGTCGCCAACTGCGCGTCACTCAACGGCAACGCGTGCATCGAGGCACAAGGCACGACCGACAGTGGCTCAGGCCCGGAAGACAAGGCGTTCCTCGCGGTTCCCCAGTTCTCGACCGCAGACGTCACGTCGCCGAAGCTCGAGTTGATGGTCTACGTCACGGGGAGCACCAGTACTTTCCGGATCGTCAAGAAGCACACTTCAGGTGACACCCAATATGAGGATTCCCTCACGGTCCCCGCGCTCACCGCAGGCCAGGTGAATCAAGTCAGCATCAACCTGACGGCGAACACGACCTACGACATCGCGCTCGGGTTCGTCAGTTTCAACGACCCGCTCGACATCGTCCGCCTCGACTCGCTCGTCGTGTCGGGGACAACGGCCGACCCACCCCCGAACACCGCTCCTACCGCTACCAACGTGGCTGTTAGCGGGTTGGAGGACCAAGCATTTCCTGTCCGCCTTCAGGGCGCGGACGCCGAGAACGCCATCTCCTACTCGGTCCTTACCCAGCCGGTCAACGGGACCCTGTCGGGAAGTGCTCCCCTATTCACGTACACGCCGAAGAAAGACTGGAACGGAACGGACTCGTTCACATACAAGGTCAACGACGGCAGCCAAGACAGCAATACCGCCACCGTGACCCTCACGGTCTCCGCGATGAACGATCAGCCCGTCGTCACCATGCCGGCGACCGCAGACTCGAGGCAGGGCCAACAGATCGTCTTCACCTCGTCATTGAAACGCGAGGTCAAGGTCGCGGATATCGAATCTCAAACCGAAGGCTTGCCGGTCAACTTCTACGTCGCGGCTGCCCAAGCACCCGCAACGCTCCAAGGAGATATCACGGGTCTTACTTTCACGTCGGGCGACGGTACCGACGATAGCTACATCAGCGGCAGCGGCACGATCCCAGCCATCAACGCGGCCCTGAGCAAGATCCTGGTGGACCCGCCGAAGACATTCACGGGTACCGCCAACCTCACCGTCGGGATCGACGACAGGGGCCAAACCGGGCTCGGCATCGCGATCCCGGTCGAGAACCACACAGCTATAGAGATCAGCGGCGGCCCCGACGCATTCGCTGCCCTCCCCGACAAACCGCAGAAGAGTGCGGTTGGTCTCAACGTGTTCGACGACACCGGTGCCGGACAGACCATGAACACAGACGTGTGCTGGTGCATCACGAAGGTGACCTTGGGGAGCCAGACCGCCGGACTCACCCAGGAAGACGTCAAGTTCAAGATCGAGACCACCGGCGATCTCGTGGACTTCGACATCTACGAGGGTCAGGACGGGGTCACGAAGCAGGTCAAGGCCGGGACGTACAGCACAACCGTCTATCCCGGCTACTACGGGGGTCGCTCGGTGCGTATGGAGCTCTATCTGAAGCGGCAGCCGACTACGCCCGACGAAGAACAGGTCTTCAAGTTCACCGTCACCTCGGTCCCGGGCTCGAATGACCCGGAACCCGCCACCTCCGACGTTGTGCTCATCAAGGTGAAGGCACGCAACTACAAGCCGGACCTATTGATATCTCAGGAGTTTCAAGAGAGCGGGGCGATCGGCAACGACCGCTACGAGGACGTCTTCGCCAACTCAATCACGGCACCGGCAGCCCATCAGCAGTTCTTGACTCCCAAAGCCCTGCAGGTTGGTGGGAACGCGGCCGGCTTCAACATCTGGATCCAGAACGATGGAACCTCTCCGGATATCTACGACCTGCAAGGTGACTCCGGTAGCGCGTTCGACGTCTTCTATTACGACAAGAACGGCCAGAACATCACCTCCCAGGTCACATCCGGCACCTACAAGACCAACGAGCTCGATCCCAAGTCCCTCGGCGGCAACTCGCAGCAGATCCGGATGGTCCTGCAGGCACGCCAAGGTGCCGCACCGGGAACCCAGGAGCGCTTCCGAGTCCGAACCGTGACGCCTGGCCATTCGGACGGCGACATCGTTTCTGTCCTTGCCGAAATAGCCCAGGACATCCAGCCGGACATCGCCGTGATCTCCTCGCAGGCAAGTCAACAGATAGTGGGCTACGGGAAAACCACCGAGCACTTCGGAGTAGCCACACGCATGTACGAGAACGGCGAGATCGGTGCAACCAGCTCGTATCTCATCTGGCTCGACAACATGAATGCGACGAAGACCGGTCGCATGTACCTGCAAGGGAACGTGACCCAACCCGGCTACAGCGTGCGCTTCGTCGAGCAGAGCTACACGTCGGATCAGAACGGCCCGGTCTTCACCGACGTGACCACCCAGATGAAGGGCGGCACCTACGAATTCGATCTGGAATTCAACAGGATCCACATGGTGTGGGCCTATCTGACCGTAGGCCCAACCGCGAACCCCTTCGGATTCGCCAACGAGTTGAAGCTGCAGGCGATCTCACTCGATGGATTGCCCAAGAACCGCGACCACTTCATCATCGAGACGAAGCCTGTTCTGCTCAAACCCGACATCACCGGTGCCTTGTCTGCGATCTCTGGGGCCAGTGGTGGAGCGGGCAACGACATCTACAGCATCGGTGGTCTGACCGGCCCCCAAACACTCAGTCAGGACATCGGAGCCGGTGAGACGGCGGCGTACAACTTCAACATCTCCGAAGACGGAGTGGCCCAGAACGACGTGGTCTCGGTGCAAGCGACCACGACCGCCCAGCCCGGCTACACGATCAAGTGGTTCGACAACAAGAACACCGACATCACGTCGGCGATCGCCGCGGGCACCTACACCCTGACGCTCGAACCCAACTCGCCAAGCCTGCCCGAGTCCTACAAGAAGTGGATCAGCATCAGGGCCGAGGTTCGAGCGGCCGATGATTCGGCCAAACTTCCCCCGCAAGTCGTATCGCTCACTGTTACGTCGAGCAAGTCCATCAAGGATCCGAAGCCCAGCGACACGTTCACGACGAAGACGACGATGGCTTACCGCCCCGACCTCGTGCTGGTAACGAGCAACGGCAGAGGACCTACGGGGGCGGGGATCTTCAGCCGCACGCTGACGACCGAAACGAACACCGAGAACCTGAAGGTCGGCGTCGTCAACGACCGGTTCCTCGCCGTCACGAACGCCGGAACGAAGCCGGACAGTTACCTGTTCAACATCACCCCCCCGACCGGCATGAAGGTCACGCTTGGCACCAACACGACTCCCGGGAACACGTTCACGACCGGTTTGGTTCAGCCCGGACAGCTGATCACGGTGCCGATGAAGATCAAGCTGCCTTCCAGCCAAGAGATCGATCGCAACATCACCATGGGTATCGAGGTGAAGTCGGTCACGCGGCCAGGAGCCCAGGGTGATTCGGGCACCATGACCTACACGCCGAAGTTCGAGTGCGTCCCCAACTTCACCAAGACCATCGGCAACATCCAGATGAGTGGCAACTGCGTCCAGGTGACGGACGAAGGATTCCTGATGTCGAGCAATTTCACGATCAACCGCCTCGACTTCTCGTTCGGGAGCAAGGTCGCCTTCTTCGACACGGCCACCAACACGCTGACCGCCACCGACGTGACGATCAAGTACGCGGGTTCGAACGTCGTGATCTTCGACGCACCGGGCAAGATCTCTTTGCCACTGACCTCCGCTGGCGGGACCTTGAACGGCGACGGTACGAGCTCGAGCGTCTACGGCATGCAGATCGGCTACGGCCCAGTCACGATCAAGTTCCCGTCAGCGAATAACGCCGATGTCAGCCTTCCGCTGAAACCCATCCCTATGTTCGGCCAGGGCGCGGCGTCGCAACCTTTGACGGTCCCCGCGACCGGTGCAGCTCCCCCGACCGCTCCGCCTGCCGGAACGACGATGGAGTTCCCGACGCTTCAGCTCGGTCCGATCGGCGTCGGCGATGTCATCACGAAGTACGACGCCGCCACCCAAACGTGGCTGGGATATGGACGCGCCGGGTTCCCGAACCTGCCGGTTCCGAAGCTGCCCGCCGTCGAGATCGCCATGCAGGCCAAGGGCGGCACGTTGAACTTCGCGTATCTCCGCATGAAGGCAGGCGTTGCCGGGATCCAGGTGGGCCCGATGACGGTCAACAAGCTCGAGGCCGAAGTTCGACTCAATCCGACCCAGGTCATCGGATCGATCGGTGCCGATCTTGCCCCCACCCCCGTGACGTTGCCCGGTGCCGGCGAGAAGAAGCTGCCCCTGTTCTCGGTCGACGGCAAGTTCTACGTCAGCGATTACAAGCTCAGCATCAAGGGAGCAGCCAAGCTACTGGGCATCCTCGAGTTCGGATCGTTCCAGGCCACCTACGAATACGGCGGCGTGATGCGGATGACGGCCATCCTCAACCACTCGATCGACATCGGCATCGGCAACCTTGGAGTTCGCTCAGAGATCGACGGGTCCGTGGACACGAGCAGCGGCCGTTTCCAGATCGTCGGGACCGGAACTGCCTCGCTCGGGAAATTCAGCGCGGGCATCGAGGCGGTTCTGTCAACGAAGGGCATCGCTGCGTGCGGCAAGATCGACCTTGCCGTAAAGACGGTCGGCGTCGGCTTCGGGATGAAGTGGAGCAATGCGAGCATCCAGGCCTTCACCGGATGCAACCTCGACGACTACAAAGACGTCGACGCTCCCCCTCACGTGGACTTCGACAGCCTGAGCGCGGCCACAGAAACCCTGCTAGGGCAGGTCGACCCCATCCGAGCCCAGATCGCATCGGCAAGTGCCGCACTAAAGAACATCGGATTGCCTAGTCTTTCCGGATTGTGATGAAACGGGTCCTCGCAGGGGCGCTCCTTCTTGTGCTGCTCGCGAGCTGTCGGACAGAGACGGTCCTTGTGATCAACGAGGACGGTTCCGGCACCTTCACATCCGAGATCGAGATGGAAAACCGTTACTTCCAGCTGCTATCGCAAGAGGGTGACCCGATCCAGGGTCTCGAGGACAACGCAAAGAACGCGTCGTTCCCCGTAACGACCGAACGTCTGGACACGGATAAGACCAAAGGTTTGCGTGCGAGCTTCGAGTTCTCCGATATCGAAGACATGAAGGCGAAGTTCGCGGAGCTCAACAATGCCGACGAACAAGGAGCGTCAGCACTGTGGGCGGACGCGACGATCGAAGAGACCGACAGTGGGTGGATGTTCGAAGCCGAACAGAGCGGGGGCTTCGGCGGAGCTGAGTCCGAGCAGGTTCTCGACCCCGAGGAGCTCGACAAGATCCTCGACTCCAAGACGACGGTCACGCTGCCCGGCCCGAAGGGCGAGAACAACGCCACTGAAGCCGTTGAATCAGACGGCTCGACAACCTTCACCTGGGACCTGAACCCAGCCACCGCCACGCATCTGTCGGCCCACACCGTCTACCCGGAGTCTCTGCTCGACAAGCTGCTCGGCCCCCTGGGGCTAGGGATCCTCGGAGGTCTCATCCTCATCGGTGGAGCGTTCTTCTTCATGAAGCGAAGGACCCCGGACACGAGCAAGTAAACCGACTAACCTCTCGCCCACCAACTCAACGCGGGGGGCGAAATAGTGGGCAGTCTCGAGTTTCTCCTGTTTCCGATCGCGGTCCTTGGACTTCTCGGTATGGGGGTGGCCGCCCTTCTCGGATCTCGGCGAGAAGAGGATCCACTTGGCCGACGCCCGTACACGATCTATCTAAGTGCGGTCAGCTTCATAGCCTTGTTCGTTCTGCTGTTCGCGTTGTTCTCGGCTATCTCGGGACTGGGCAAGATCGTCTTCACCGAAGGACAGAGGCCGGGCGACTGCTTCGGAAGCGGTTTCGGGCAGGTGTGCTCCACCTCATCGATGAGTTCAGGGATGGTGATGGAGGGCGACAGCTTTAGGGGTCCGGATCAATCCTCCCCAAGCCACGACCAAGACGTTCGGAACGTCGTTCAACAAGTGGCTACCGGCCTGATGGCCCTGTTGGTCCTGCTCTTCCACACCCGCCGTCTTCGCTCGCTTAGTGCCGAACCCACCTTCGATGGGTCGGCGGCAGAACGGACGTACATCAACTACCTGTACGCGGTCTGTTTCGCTGCGGTGCTGGTCGCGCTTAGTTCAGGGGGAGCATTCTTGTTCGCTGCTTACCGAGCGATCGCCCCCGGAACCGTCGCGTTCGCCAACGACATCGATTCAGAACGTGAAGACGCTCTCGTTCAACTCCTTAGCAGCGGAGCGCTCACCGCGGTGTCGTTGTGGCTCTTCAAGATGAAGTGGACGAAGATCGAGTCGAGGTCCGGCCCACTGGCTCCGAGCGGGAGCCCCGAAGCGACAGCGTCCTAAGAGGGGCCCAACGATGGCTGATGGTTGTTCTCACCTCGACACGATCCAAGAGGTAACGCCGCAAGCGGATGGATGCGTCACGTGTCTCGAGATAGGCGCTCGGTGGGTCCACCTCCGACTGTGCCGGACGTGCGGGTATGTGGGCTGTTGTGACTCGTCTCCCAACAAGCACGCGTCCGCGCATGCCAGGGATACCGAACACCCGATCGTGCAGTCGTTCGAGCCGGGCGAGGACTGGTTCTGGTGCTACGTGGACGAGACGAGCTTCATGATCGAGGGTGCGACGAGCTTCAGCTATCGCTAGAGGTTGATCACGTGGCCCGTACGCGGGTCGCTCTTGCCGGACAGCACCTCTAGCCACGCGTCGCGCAAGCCCTCGGGTCCTTTGCTCTCAACGACATCGACCCAACCCTCGACCGTCGGCGCGAAGCGGCTCCACGCGGCACCAAGGGTGCGCTCGAGTCCGCCCGGCCCCCAGTCTGAGCGTCGTTTGCTCATCTGGTCAGGCGCGAAGAAGAACTGGGGTTGCGGACCGGCGAGATCACCCGAGCCGAACGAGGTGTCGTGATGGGTAGCGCCGACGACTGAATCGAACCGCAGGCTGTCGCCGAAGTGCTCGTGGATCGTTTCGCGGAGCGCGGTGTTGCCAGCCACGTCCACGTAGATCGTGGGCTGGTCGGTCGGTAGGGATGACACCTCCTCGTAGCTCACCACTTGGTCGTAACAGCCGAGGCTCTCGGTGAACTCAACGTTGGCAGCCGAGGTAAGACCGACGATCCGAGGATGCTCGTCCCGAGATCGCATGCAGAAAGCGGTGCCGTATGCCGTCTTGCTCGATGCCGACGAGAGCACTGCGACCCCGGCGTCGAAGTAACCGTTGTCGGCGAGGAAGTCGTCCAACATGAACGATGTCGCGAACAGTGGTTTGTAGAGGATCTGTAGGTCCTCGCGTGGCAACGCGTACGACTCGTCGGTGGCGGTGGCCTGGTAGTTGTTGTAGACGCCCGGCAAACCAGCACGGTGAACGCTTCCGTCCCGGAACCCACGTTCGCTCACGTCGGTTGGTTTGACGAGCAAGTGACTGGATGGCGGGAGGTAGCCGTAGAACCGCTCGCCGGTCGGTACTCCGTCCACGTTCGACGCGACGACATCGGCGAAGCCCCACAACGGGACGCGGCCCCATCCCTCGGGGGCCGGGAAGAACGACCAGTAGTTCAAGAGGTCACCAGTCAGCGCGTAGGTCACGTTGTTGGCGGTCATCCCCACGCGATCGACACGCAGCAACGCTTCGCCATCCCCTACCTCGGGGACAGGAGCCTCGTCGATC
Source organism: Actinomycetota bacterium (assembly GCA_034665745.1). Classification (GTDB taxonomy): domain Bacteria; phylum Actinomycetota; class CADDZG01; order CADDZG01; family WHSQ01; genus JAXDJJ01. The sequence goes on from JAXDJJ010000014.1 coordinate 22,766, forward strand.
CGTGTATCCGACAGATCGGTTCGGTTCGTGAGGAGGTCCCAACCCTTGTCCATGGGCTCAGGTTAAATCCCCTGATGCCCACCTTCGAAGACCAGGTCTCGAGAGCCATCAGGGCGTTGCGTCCGGGCGAGGTCGCCACCTATGGCGAGATAGCGCAGGAAGCAGGCTTCCCAGGAGCGGCTCGGGCGGTCGGAAACGTCCTCGCCGGCTCCGAGGGCCTCCCGTGGTGGCGAGTCATCCACGCGGACGGCAGCTTGGTCACCCACAACCGCGTCGAGCAGGAGCGCCGTCTGAAAGCTGAAGGCGTTCAGATCACGAACGGACGGGTTCGCGTGGTCAGGTCTAAGTCGTGACGCGTTTCTGGAACCCATCGATACCAACCCAACCCAGTAGCGCGATGAAACCGATCATCGCGAGGTAGATGGCGCCGATCGGCATGTGCGGCAGTTGCGGGGTGAGTGCTGCTCGGAACGATTCGCTCATGTAGACGAGTGGATTGATGAGCACGGCCCACTTCAACCACGGGATGGGATCGAGCGATGCCCACGGGTAGTAGGTGGCGCCAAGGAACGTGACCGGGATGACCACCACGCTGAACACCAGAGTGACCTGTTGAGGTTTCACGCGCGTTCCGATCGCTAGTCCGAGGGTCGCACCAAGAACCGTAGCCAACGGCAGGAACGTGAGTAGTTCGGGCCACGAGATGTTGAGGTGAACCGGCGTTGCCGGGATGAACGTCGCCAAGGGGAAGACGATCACGGCCGCGAGGAGGCCCTGAAGAGCTCCCGCTGTGATCTTCTCCACCGCGACTCCCCACACCGGCAGAGGTGCCATCACGCGATCCTCGATCTCGCGCGTGTACCCGAACTCCTGAACCAACGGGATCATGACCGCTTGGATCCCTTGGAAGATGCACGCGATAGCGACGACGCCGGGGACCAGCAAGCTGGAGAACGTGGCTTCGCCTTGCGCGCCGCCGATCCCCTGCCCGATCTTCGGGAAGACGTAGGTGAATACGAAGACGAACAACAGCGGCTGCATCACTGTTCGGAGGATGAAAGACGCGAGGTTCGCCCGAAGCACCGCGACGTCCCGCAAGAGCATCGCCTTGAAGGCCGATAGGGACGCATCACGAGCGGGCCGTAGCTGAGCCAAGGCAAGATCGCTCAATCTCTTAGCTCCTTCCCGGTGAGCTTGATGAAGACGGTCTCGAGGGTCGGCTCGGACACGGAGAGATCATTGAGAGCGAATCCACCGACCTCGACGTAGTCGACGAGTTTCGGGATCATCCCGGCCCGGCCTCGCAAGGTGATCAACACCGCGCCATCAAGAACCTGAGATTCCGAAACCCCCTCGAAGTTCTTCAAATGGCCGGCAAGACCGTCGAGGTCACCTTCGACCGAAACGCGAACCTGGGTGTCGGCCTCCATGGACCGCTTCAATGCGGCAGGCGTATCGAGGGCGAGGATCTTGCCGTGATCCATGATCGCGACACGGTCGCACAGTCGATCGGCTTCCTCCATGTAGTGCGTGGTCATGAAGATCGTCTGCCCTGATTCGTGGAGCGACCCGAGGATGTCCCACAGCGCCAACCGGCTCTGGGGATCGAGCCCGGCGGTCGGCTCGTCGAGGAAGAGCACCTGCGGTCGGTGCAGGATCGATCTGGCGATCATCAAACGCTGGGCCATGCCCCCGGAAAGCTCGTTGACATCGGCGGTGGCACGGTCACGGAGTTTGAAACGATCCAAGGTCTCTTCGGCTGCGACGCGCGCTTCGCTCGAACGCATGCCGTAGTAGCGACCGTGGAAGAAGAGGTTCTCGAACACCGTCAGGGAGCGGTCCAACGTGTTCGTCTGCGGGACCACGCCGATCAACTGCTTCACGATCGTGCTGTCGGCGATGACGTCGACACCTGCGATGGACGCCGAACCGCTGGTGGGGATAACCCGAGACGTCAGCATCCCGACGGTCGTGGTTTTGCCTGCGCCGTTCGGGCCGAGGAGACCGAATATCTCGCCGGACGAAACGCTGAGGTCCAGCGCATCCACGGCTTTGAGGCCGGTGGGAAAGACCTTGGTTAGGCCCGAGGTGACGATCACTTCGTTGTTATCAGCCATCGCATCCGAGCCTAATGGGCCCCTAGGTGCAGATAGACAAAGGGCCCCCGCACCCAGGTGCGGGGGCCCTTGCTTTGCTTCGGAAGTGCTTATTGCGGGAGGTTCAGTGGCGATGCGTCGACGCAGAAGAAGCCACCCGGCAACGGACACGGTGTCGGACCGTCCGGGATCGCTTGATCGGCCGTCACGTACGGCCACTGGATCCAGCTGCTGTTCGTGGCGTCGTGGTACACGCTGACCGCCGCCGGCTGGTGGTGCGTCGGCGTGTAGCCCCAGATCTTCTCCAACGTCGGCGGTGTGTGGATCTGGATCAGGATCTTGTGACCCGGCCGCCAGATGTAGCCCAGCGGAAAGATCTCGACCTTGTAGTTGATGATCTGGTTAGGGACCACCGGTTGCGGGTTCGTGTGTGACATGTACGGCTGCACCATGGTCGTGCCGTCGGCCGCGAAGTACGAGCGGTGCCTGTCGACCTTGCGGTGTGACGCCTTCAGCAGTCCTCGCTGAAGGAACGAGACACGTCCATCCGGGAACAGGTCTGACACCGAAACGTAGAAGTCGGCATCGGTCCCGGCGACCGAGGCCGCCAGGTTCATCATGATCGGACCTGCGATCGTCTTGGTCTCAGTGAACTCCGGGCTCACATACTCGAGCTGATCGGGATATCCACCGCGGGCCGTAGCGATCTCGTTGCCGGAATCGCCCGTGTAGTCGAACCAGTTCTGCCGTGCGACACCGGATACATAGGTGTCGGGAGCCTCGGCGGTCGTTGGAGCGGTGTCGTTCAGAACGCCACCCGCGTGGAGGTACGACTTCTCGTAGACGGTGTCGGCGAACGGCCACGCGTCACCCGACTTGGTCGCAGTCGCGTGACCGTCGTCGTCCGTCTCGAAGTAGTTCGTGAACTGGTCGTCCATCAGACCGGTCGTGTCCGGCATCCCCAACAGGAAGATGTCGAAGAACGCCCAGCGATCGCGTCCGGCGAAGTTGCCGAAGCCGTGGTCCCCGTTCGACGTCACGAACTTCTTGGGAACGATCGTCTCCTGCTGACCAGCCGAGTTCGTGATCTCAACCGGCTTGGGATTGATGTGGTTGAACAGCACGACCGAACGCGGTCCCACCTGCTCGTCCTGCCAGTCTGTCTGCTGGTAGTACGGGATCTTGATGTTGTCCGCGTAGGTGATGGCGGCGTGCGCCGTGTACCAGTCGTCGTCGACCGCACGCGTGGCGGCGAACAAGGGCTCGTTCTGTGCCTGCGGCATGTCGTAAGGGCTGTAACGCGACGCCTGCAGCTGCGCGCAGATCTCATCCTGCTGGAACCCTTCGTAACTGTCCTGTGGCGCGCGGTGCGGACCGGCTGCGTAGGTCCATGCGATCGGGAACAGATAGTTCTGCACCCCACCCGGCATGAAGATGTCACGGTAGATGTCGGAGTGAAGGAGGTTCGCGCTGACCGCCTTGAGGTGCGGAGGCTTCGTCGTCGCGACCCAGTAACCGGTCTGTCCCGGGAACGAAGAACCGAACTCACCGACGTTGCCGTTCGACCATTCCTGATCGGCGACCCACTCGATGATGTGGTAGCCGTCCCACGCGTGGCGACGGTCGTAGAGATTGAACGAGCCACCCGAGCATTCGGTCCCGCGCGTCGATGCCTGCACCGACATGTAGTCCCCGCGGGGACCGTCGCCGGACCTGATCAACAGGGCGATGAGCTCGCCGTCGTCCATGCGGAGGTAGACGTTGGGCATGGGTCGAGAGGCACCCGAGTAGCCCTCCATCGTGAAGATCGTCGGGTGCGGGTCGTCCGGAAGGTTCAGGCTCTTCAGCTTGTAGCCGTAGTCGGTGGCCTCCCAGAGAGAGTCAGGCCGGAGGACCGGCTCATCGATCACTGGATAGGTCTGAGCCGAAGCGATGGCCGGCACAAGGCCGGATAGAACAACGACAGCAAGGAACAAGGCATAGAAACGCCGAGACATGGATCCCCCCAGTCAGATGCGGGCCCCTCCCGCGACTGAAGGCAACTACTCCGAAACCCAGGCTTTACCTCTTGTGCATTTGCACAGCTGCCTCAAACGAAGCCCTCGATTCAACAAGTTCCTCTACTCTCTCTTGGTGGCAACAACATCGTCGCCTCAGGGTTCTGGAGCCGGCCCCGACAGGGTGCGCGGCGGGGTTATTGCAGTCAGGACCCTCGACCGGGAGAGATGGATTCAGAGGCGCGTTGAGTCCGTCGAATTCCTCGGCGACACCACGGTCCGGCGCAGGGTGAGTGTCGACTTCGAGCCTCCGGATCGATCAAACTGGAAGTTCAAGCCCGAGGGTGTGGTGCCTCTAGCACTCCTAGAGAAGACTCTGCTCGTTGATTTCGACAGCCGCGATGAGTCAGACACCGTCGTGCCCATCCTTACGAGCGAACAAAACGGATTCCTGTCTTGGTCGGCATTGGTGTCACTCGCTGACTCTGCTTTGAGACGAAAGGGAGGTGGAGATCTATCCGAGCCAACGATTCAAATCCTAAGAACTATCGCCACAGGGACCCCTGAGGAGGCAGAAAATGCCCTGTTCGAGATTCTTGAAGCAAGCCTCCAGGATAAAGACAGCGCCACTATGGTCGACAATCCACTCTTTGATCAGCTTTCATCTGAACTTGCAGGAAACTTCCTCCTCTTAATCGATTTCGGAGAGCGTCCCGAACACCGACGAGTCATCAAGTTTTCCTACGTCGAGGAGTTAGAGGACCCGACTCTCATTCGAGGAATCCTCTCCGTACTTGGTTTGCGCCGAGCCGTTGTCCTCTTTGACGTTCCAGCCGTGGGCGAGTGCCGCAGTTACCACTTTGAATGTCAGGTACCCGACGACCTAGAGATTTCCGAAGCTGCATTATTAGTTGAGGCAGACGACGATTTCAGGACTGGCCGTTCGGTGATTCGGGGCTCGATGGCGCATATGCATTTCAATGAATCCGTTCCTCCCGAAGCGCAGGGAACCGCATTCGTCTTCTTGAATCGTCGTACATCCGGTTTCGTCCGACTAGCTTGGATCAGCTCCTTGCTTACAGCAGGTGCACTAACAGTTTTCAATATCAACGTATTGGACCAGTCGGAACTCCCGTCATCATCCAACTCAATCCTTCTGGCAATTCCGGGGATTCTTTCGGCGATTGCGACCCGACCAGGAGAGCATCGGTTAGCAACCCGCCTCTTTTTCGGAGCTCGCGTTGAGGTCGGCATATCCGGCCTTCTTGCGTATTCGGCCGCAATCAGCCTGACCCTAGAAATTGACGCAGTCACGCGAGATGCTCTTTGGGCCGCAATCGTCGCGGCTGCCTGGGGCACAGCCGCCCTGTTGACGCTGGGAATGGTCGGGATTGACAGGGCGTTGGACCGAGCTTGGGCCGTCATATACGACGTAGGTGGCTGGATCCAAAGTAAGTTGCGCAGAGCGGAAGGAGAGTGAGCCATGGCCAAATGGACAAGGACTAAGGCTTCCTCCGCACGGAAGGGTGCATACCGGGTCAAATCCGCTGAGGGCTCTCGACTCAAGACCACCCGATCTGGAGTAGATCGATCAACGCCGTCAAAAAACGACGCTCTTGATCGGCTAGCGGAGGAATACAGAGAGCCTCCGAGGGGAAGCTAGTTCCCTCAGTCCCCGCCCTCAATTCAAGGTTCGGGGGCTAACTTCCGTTCAAGGCGAACGCTGCCCAGAGACTTCGCCCTTGAAAGGGTTTCTCCACCCGAATTCTCAGAGTAGTGCGCTCACTGCGCTGCATCCGGTGTGCTCTCAGGAGAGGGTGCGATGCCAGGTAGTTCATTTCCTCACTAACCGATAGGTCTCGCAACCAGAGCTGGGCGTTCCTCAACGCAGAAGCGACGTCCAAAGGAGAGGTCAACTCTTCATAGAACCTAGCCATCAGCAAGGATGTCGCGTAGTCGTCGACCGGCCAAAGCGTCGCAACGACTCCCGCGGCTCCGGCCGCCAAGAAGGCCGTTGTTAAGCCAAATACCTCATCGGCCGCCTCATACTCCTGAAAGATTCCCGTTTGACATGCTGAAAGGACAACGAGTCGCGCCTTAAGGGCGGAAAGATCGACTATTTCAGCAGCCGTCAGAGGTATTTCATTTGCCAGTGACAATTGAGCGGAAAGAACCTCGGCCCTCATGTCACTCCAGCCATGACACGCGAAGTGGATGTGCGAAGCCTGCGCAATTGCCTGGACTACTGCATCCTTCGTCGCCTCCTCCTCCAAGAGCTTCGTAGTCCTACGTTCACCGAATATGTCGGCCACGATTTCAGCTTCGGATTTCGCCCCTGGCAGCGGATGCGAATGCGGCAACGGGTTACCCACCACAACAAGTGATTTGGCTCTACGATTCTTGGCCCGTTCGTTAGTGGTGACGGCTACCCGAGCTGAGGGCACAAAGGACACAGTGACCTCATCAAGGAGGCAACACTCCTCTGCCAATCCATTCCTCCAGGACATGCAATGGAGAGGAAGCAAAGCAATAATTCCTGCGGCGACAATCGAAACATGGTGGGCACCCCTCATCTTCAATGACTTAGCCAGGGGCTTAAGTAGATTGGGTGCGATCAGCGCGCTCATCTTCTCTATCTCAAGATCGAGCTCCCCTGATTCGCCGATCTGTGCCAGCACATACCCGGTCCCGCTTCCCCCAGCACCAGTGCCAAAGAGTGCAACGGCCACTTCGCTCGAAGTGAGAACGCTGTCAATCACTTCTATTTCAGGAATGGAATCTCGCCATACCAACAGGACGGCCGATCCAGCAGGTGCTGTAACGATGTATGCCAAGGGTCTGCCGACGTCTGCGGCCGCGGCAATCTCGATCCAGGACGGTCTTTGAAGAAACCTTTCCATTGAAGGAAGTGTCCGAATCTCATCCACAACGGATCGGAGTTCTTCCGCAACGGGTGCCGCATCGATCAGAACGGCGGAACCTTCTCTAAGGCGCTGGTTTCGGCTGATGTCCTCGAGTCGCCGCCGTAACCCAACATAGTGATCGGCTAAGACTGGATCGAGCTTACGCAATGTGGTGACTTCTCGAGATTCGTCATCATCGAGCCAAGCAGACAGTTCAAGTGCACGTCCCGCCTCAATGACCTCTAGAGCTTTTTCCGGTTGACTTGCCCGAACCAGGGCGTAGGCGGCCCATCGCCCGATATTCAGGTTTTCTCTCGCTTCCGCCAGACGCCCTTCGCCCGTCGATCTCGATCGAACGGCTTCTAACGAGGCCTCTGAGGCAATTAGCCAGGTCTCAGCGGATGAATGCCAATTGCCCTGCTCTGCAAAAAGCGCCGCAAGATGACGAGCAGCCGCTCGGCACTCTCGTGGGGCGATAAGTGGTGTCAAACCTTCCAAGGCAGCTTGAAAAGCCTTGATGGCTTCGTTGACGCGACCCTCTGCCTCAAGCACTCGGCCGAGTTGTTGCCAAGCCCTGCCGCGCTCGTACGAGGATCCAAACCGCTCCTGATAGTCAAGTGCTTGTTTGGCATGATTCGCCGCGGAAACTAGATGGCCTGAACGCAATGGTTCGCGTCTCCCCCCCATTTGAAAGAGCAACAATTCATCGCTCGACATATTGTGCCGAGCCCTCGCTTGTCCCTGAAGGTTTCCGCCCAGACCGAATCCACTCGCGGCTTTTTCGTAGCAGACAATTGCCCTATCCAAGTTGCCAGCTCTTTCACCAGCAATCCGGCGCGAGTAAGAAAGCCCCAAATTGAGTTGCGTGAACGCCCAGTCCAATGGATCTTTGTCCTTGCTCCTCCATTTCAAGGCTTCCGACAGGTGGCTTATGGCTTCATCACTATCGACGTCAGTTCCGAGATTCCTTTCAAGGATGCATAAAGCCAAGTTCGTATGCGCCATAGCCCATGTGCCAGGGTCATTGTCGATTGATACGAGACTCAATGCCTCTTCCAGCAATGCAATCGCGCGCTCTTGATTAGCAGCAGGGTCGTGCTGGGTGCGAGAAGCGTAAGCAGAGCCTAGGTTGACAAGAACTCGCGGCTTCCACTCTGGGTGCGAACCGGTTTCGTTGAGGATTTGAAGGCTGCGGTTAATTAGAGTGATCGCGTCCTCGACTCTTCTTTCATCGCCTAGGGCCTCGGTTAAGAGAAGGGCATTCCCGACGCTAAAAGAGATTGATCCCTCAAGGTCCAGTAAACCCGCACTGCGAGCAATGGTCACGATCTCTTGCCCAATACGAATGATCTCGGAGTAATTGTGCTCATCCACTGCTTGGTTGTGCGACTCCAATAGAACACGTAGTCGACCCTGAACGAATGTGTCACCAAAACTCGCAATGCCAGCAAGGTACTCTTGCCATCCACCTTCGATATCTCCTTGAATAGCGGCACCTGCTAATGCTTCTTGCATCGACAGCCAAGCCCTCTCTTCATCATCCGTGCTTGCGTCATGTCGAGACGCGATTCGGTTCCTTGCCCCTGTCCAGACCTCAATTGGGAACGAATCGACCAAGGCGCGGAAGTCCTCAGGGGTCTCCACCGAGCGAAGACCGTTAACAGCCAGGCCCTCTTGGCGAAGATGTTGGGAGTCGTCAATTCTTCTCAATAGATCGTTATAGGAACTGGGGAATGAATCAGAGTTGCCCGTGCTATCACGCAGCGTTGCGAGATCCTTCTCGACGTCCCGGGTCACTAGAAACGCGAGAGCTTCGAAGGAAACAAAATAAAGAGGCCCAGGGATCTCTCGCAGCAACCTACCCAGCGCGTTACGTACTTTTTGGATGACTGGGTCAAACCCCTGAACAGCTTCCTCCTGCGATATGCCTGATTCGTCTGAGACAGCCAACACGACTGCTGCTAGTTCCGAGGACCTAGTCGCAAGCAGGGGCTTGTGTCTTGGCAATTTGGCTTGACATCGCGGACAAGTAATGGAGGTCCAAGACGCGTTCGCAAGGTCGTCCCGCAACTCAGGTCGTTCAGCGAGATCGATTGCTAGCCAGATTGTTTCCTTGAATGGCAACCCACAGCTAAGGCAGGTGGCTTGCTCCTGTGAAGCAACTGATATCGCCATCAGGTCTTGTGGACGTGTGAAATCCTTGAGAAGCCTGGTCGAGGCTATTCGCCGTCCGTCACCCTCCGGATGGGGCCGGTGTCTCCTATCGCTGCGGTTTCGCTCGAGGAGCGACGGATCACACCTTCTGTCTCGGGATCGTGAGCGGCCGGGTCAAAGGTCCTCGCCTCGGACTCTTCCAGCATGCGCCGCGCCGCTACGCGCGCCGATTCGATGTCGTCGAGGCCCCGTTCGGGCTCGTTGAGGATCTTCTTCGCTAAGGCTTCGACGCGTTCGTCGGAAACGTCGATCTGATCCGGGTCGGCACCGTGGTCGGCCACTAGTTCACCGTCCAGGTGTCGCCCGTGGCAAGGAGCTTCGAGAGGTCGCCCGGCCCCTGGCTTTCAGCCGCTCGCCTCAACTGCTGCTCGATGCCTTCGCCGTAGACCGGGCGTTGAACATCCCGGAAGATCCCGAGAGGAGTCGGACCGGTCGGTCCGTCGGCGATTCGCGACAGAGCGAACGCGAGTGACGGGTCATCTCGATGCTCGTCGTGCACCAACAGTTTGTCCTCGCCGACATCGGCGACGTTGACGATCTCGCAGCGGCCCTCCTGGGTCATGCGGACGCCCCTCTCTCCGTTCGGCCCGAACTTGATCGGCTTACCGTGCTCGAGATAGATGCGGTTCTGGCTCTTACCTTCCTTACCGGTCAGAGCGATGAATGCACCGTCGTTGAAGATGTTGCAGTTCTGGTAGATCTCGACGAACGCGCTCCCCTGGTGTGCGGCGGCGCGGCGGAGGACCTCTGGGAGGTGCTTGCGCTCGACATCGAGGGTACGAGCGACGAACGATGCCTCGGACCCGAGAGCGATCGACACCGGGTTGAAGGGGTGCTCGAGTGAGCCGAACGGGGTCGACTTCGTGACCTTGCCGGCTTCCGACGTCGGTGAGTACTGGCCCTTTGTCAGCCCATAGATCTGGTTGTTGAACATCAAGATCTTGAGGTTGACGTTACGGCGCAGGGCGTGGATCAAGTGGTTGCCGCCGATGGACAGCCCATCACCGTCACCCGTGACGACCCACACCGACAGATCGGGGCGTGCTGTCGCGACCCCGGTGGCGATCGCAGGTGCGCGGCCGTGGATGCCGTGGATGCCGTAGGTGTTCATGTAGTACGGGAAACGCGACGAGCACCCGATACCGGAAACCCACACCATCTTCTCTTTGGGGATGCCGAGCTCGGGCATGACGCCCTGCACCGCAGCCATGATGGCGTAGTCACCACAACCGGGACACCAGCGGACCTCTTGGTCGGAAACGAAGTCCTCGCGCGTCAGGGTTGCGGTCGCGCCACCCTCGGTGACGCCGCGGTCTTTGGTTACGTCCTCTACGTTCGGCTCTGTCATCCCATGATCTCCAGAACTCGGTCTTCGAGGTCGCCAGCACGGAACGGCAACCCCCTGACCTGGTTGATGTTGATGGTGTTGATAAGGAACTCGCTGCGGACCATCTTCGAGAGCTGGCCCATGTTCATCTCCGGCACGACGATCTTGTCGAAGCGACGGAGAACCTCTTCGGTGTTCTTCGGGAACGGGTTCAGGTGCTTGAGGTGCGCACGTGCGACCTTCTTGCCGCGTGCGCGAAGCCGGCGAACCGCGGCCCCGATCGCGCCGTAGGTCGAGCCCCATCCGAGGATCAGAACGTCGGCGCCTTCGTCCGCGTCGTACTCGAGCGGGGCGATGTCTTCCTCGATGACCTTGATCTTCGCCTGGCGGAGGTCGGTCATGAGTTGGTGGTTATCGGGGTCGTAGGAGATGTTGCCGGTACCGTCGGCCTTCTCGAGTCCACCGATGCGGTGCTGGAGACCGGGGGTCCCGGGGATCGCCCACGGGCGGGCCAGGGTCTCGTCGTCACGGAGGTAGGGCCAGAAGTCATCGCCGGCGTTCGGTTGCGAGGCGAAGCGGACGGTTAGGTCCGGGAGTTTCTCGATAGCAGGGATACGCCACGGCTCGGCCCCGTTCGCGAGGTAACCATCGGACAACAGGATCACCGGGGTCATGTACTTCAAGGCGATGCGGGTCGCCTCGATCGCGGCCCAGAAACAAGAAGACGGTGAGTACGAAGCCACGATGGGCAGCGGAGCCTCGCCGTGGCGGCCATACATCGCATGGAGGAGGTCCGACTGCTCGGTCTTGGTCGGTAGCCCGGTCGACGGTCCCCCGCGCTGGATATCGACGATGACCAGGGGAAGCTCGAGCGAAAGAGCGAGGCCGATCATCTCGGACTTGAGGTCGAGGCCGGGGCCAGACGTCGTCGTGACGCCGATGTGGCCCGTGAACGCGGCCCCCACGGCCATGCCGCATGCGGCGATCTCGTCCTCGGCCTGCACCGTGCGCACGCCGAAGTTCTTGTGACGAGACAACTCGTGGAGGATGTCGGACGCAGGCGTGATCGGGTAGCTACCCAGGAAAAGGGGCAGCTTCGATTGCACCGACGCGGCGATCAATCCGTACGCAAGGGCCTGGTTGCCGGTGATGCGACGGTAGTTGCCCGGTGCGAGAACCGCAGGCTTGACGGAATAAGCGGACAGCTCGGCGGTCTCACCGAACGCATGACCGGCCTTGAGGGCGGCGATGTTGGCTTGCGCGATGTTCGGCTTCTTCGAGAACTTCTTCTCGAGCCACGCAACGGTCGGTTCGAGCGGACGCCCGTACATCCAACAGATCACGCCGAGGGCGAGCATGTTCTTGGAGCGCTCGGCCTCCTTCTTGTTGACGCCGGTTTCCTTGACCGCCTCGACGGTGAGCTTCGTCATCGGTATCTGGAAGAATTGATAGCCCTCGAGCGAGCCATCGGTCAGGGGGTTCGACGAGTAGCCGACCTTCTCGAGGTTGCGCTCGTCGAACGCATCCGAGTTCACGATCAACAGGCCACCCTTGAGGAGGTCCTTGAGGTGGGCCTTCAAAGCCGCCGGGTTCATCGCTACCAGGACGTTCGGTTGGTCACCCGGGGTCAGGATGTCGAAGTCGGCGAAGTGGACCTGGAAAGCAGAAACCCCGGCGAGGGTTCCGGCAGGTGCCCGGATCTCGGCGGGGTAGTCGGGGAACGTTGCGAGGTCGTTCCCGAAGATGGCGGAGGCGGATGTGAAGCGGTCACCGGTGAGTTGCATGCCGTCACCGGAGTCGCCGGCGAAGCGGATGACTACCCGGTCGAGCTCTTTGCGGGCCGTCGCATGCTCATGCGGCGGGGCCTGCTGAGACATCTTCTAGATCACACACCCTGCGTTGAAGGAAAATGGACGGCCATCATATCGCTGCGAGCCGTCAATAAAAGAGAAAACGCAGGTCAGACCGCCTTATGAGAAGACTTTGCCTTGCAGGACGGACGAGCTCGCGACCACCGTCATCTTTCCGTCGCGACCGATGATCGTGATCGTTGGGTCGTCGCCTTCCGAAACCGTCGAGATGACTCCGATC
>JAXDJJ010000015.1:0-36018 GCA_034665745.1 Actinomycetota bacterium
GCCATGGCGCTGCGCCAGGAAGACCTCTGGAACATGCTGGACTCGCTGTCGGAGCGTGAGAAGAAGGTCCTCGCGCTGCGCTTCGGTCTCGTGACTGGTGAGCCCCGCACCCTCGAAGAGGTCGGCAAAGAGTTCAACCTGACGCGCGAGCGCATCCGTCAGATCGAGGCCAAGGCGCTTTCCAAGCTGCGCCACCCTTCGACGCCGGGCAAGCTCCGCGACATGGTGACCATCTAGGACTTACGCTGTCGGCATGATCACTACGGTCGTGCTCGCCAACTGCAACGTCCATCTGATCCCGGAGACGGCTCAGGCCGTCGCTGATATCGCCGATGTGTCCGAGGTGTACTCGGTCGCGGGCGATCATGACCTTGTCATCATGGTGCGGACGCGAACCCACGACGATCTGGCCCGGGTGGTCAGCGAAGAGATCGCCAAGATCGACGGCATCGAGCGCACCCAGACCCTCGTCGCGTTCAAGGTCTATTCACGCCACGACGTCGAGTCGATGTTCTCCCTCGGCTTCGAAGAAGAGAACGCTTAGCCAGGAAAGAAGGTGAGGGTGTGTACGACGCCCTCGTAGTTCACTTCCACGAGATAGGCCTCAAGGGTCGTAACCGCGACTTCTTCGAGGACGCCCTCGCGCGCAACCTGCGTCGCGCGCTCCGTGGCACGGGCTACAAGCGGGTCCGGAAAGGGTTCGGCCGCGTCATGGTCGACCTCGAGCCGGAGGGCATGCCTCTCGTAGCCGCAGCGCGCGCTGCTCGGGTGTTCGGCGTCGCTTACGTGGGCCTCGGTCGCCGGGTGGTCGAGTCCGATCTGTCCGCCATCGGGAACGCGGCCCTCGAATTGATCTCCGAGGAGGACTTCGGGTCGTTCGCGGTCAGAGCTCGGCGCACACACTCGAACTTCAGTCATCGCTCTCAAGAGGTCAACGAGACAGTTGGCGAGCGCATCAAGGACGCGACCGGAGCCAGGGTCGATCTCAAGCACCCCGAAGCAACCGCCTGGGTCGAGATGTTCGGAGGAACCGGCATCGTGTTCGCCCGGCGCTTCGAAGGCGCGGGCGGTCTTCCATCTGGGGTTTCCGGCAAGATGCTTGCCCTGATGTCCGGCGGTATCGACTCCCCCGTTGCCGCATGGCGCATGGGCCGCAGAGGGGCCGACGTCGAGCTCCTCCACTTCCATGGGCAACCGTTCACCGACCCATCATCGGTTCGCCAAGCCGAAGAACTCGCGCAGGTCCTCACGAACTATCAATTGCAGGTCGTGCTGCACCTCGTCCCGCTCGGAGATGCTCAGAGGGAGATCGTCACGCATGCGCCCTCGAGCATGCGCATGGTTCTCTATCGCCGGATCATGATGCGCATCGCGTCCGAGTTGGCCGACGAGATCGGCGCACAAGCCCTCATCACTGGGGACTCGCTCGGCCAGGTGGCATCTCAGACGATCGAGAACATCCGTACGGTCGATGCGGCCCTCGATGGCGTCGAGGTGTTCCGGCCCCTGATCGGCATGGATAAGCAAGAGATCATGGACGAGGCCAAGCGCATCGGTACCTACGAGATATCAGCGCGCGATCACCAGGACTGCTGCGTTCTCTTCTCCCCACGCGCCCCGGCCACCCGCAGCACTGCGGACCAGGCCGCGAAGGGCGAGAAGGACCTCGACATGGAGGCGTTGGTCGGCAAGGCTCTGGCCGGCATCGAGACGAGGGTGTTCGAACTTCCCGACCCCTCGTAACAACTTCTTCCAGAGGCGGAGGGGAAACCCCGTTCGCAGAGAACCTTGTGGGTGGACATATGAGACATAACCGGCACCCCAGGGGGTTGAAGATGAGGAAGATCGGTCTACTAGCGATTGTCGCCCTTTTGGCGTCGGCCATGCTCGTACCAACAACGGCTAAAGCGGCTGCTCAGTGCGCCAAGGCGAACGATCCTGGCGGCGACTGGGCGCAGTTCGGCCACGACCCCGAGGGCACCCGCTGGCAAGACGCGAAAGCAACCCCTACCGCTGACGAGCTCTTGACCCGCATGCCGAAGTGGACCTTCTCGGTCGCCGACGGCGCCGGGGATGGCAACTTCCAGTCGTCGCCGACCATCGCGTACGGCTGTCTCTTCGCAGGCACGAACACGGGATGGATCTTCGGGCTGAACGCCGACACTGGGGAGCTCGTCTGGAAGACGAACCTCAAGTCGGACGACCCCTACGGCGTCGGTCTCTCGGGTGGAGTCTTCTCACTCCTCGCCGCGCGCGGAAAGATCTACGCGAACGTCACCGCGCTTGGTAGCCCTTACGTCGCGGCGCTCGATGCCAAGACCGGCAAGATCCTGTGGAAGACGATCGTTTCCAAGGAAGCAACGGCGTACACAAACTCCAGCCCCGTGATCATCAACGGCATGATCTTCATGGGCATCTCCGGTCCCGAGGATGGTCCCGACGAGGGTCGCCACCCAGGTGGTTACGCGTTCGTCGACGCCGACACCGGCAAGTTGATCCTCCGCAGGTGGCTCGCAAGTCCGAAGGAAGACCGTCGGGGGCAGAAGGGTGTCTCGATATGGAGCACCCCGGTCTACGACGCCGAGACCGGCTACGCCTACATGGGGACCGGCCAGCCCGCGAACAAGGCCTCGGAGCATCCCCTCAGCAACTCCGTCATCAAGCTCGACATGAAGCCCGGGCGCAGCACCTTCGGGGAGGTCGTCGACACCTACAAGGGTGACTACGACGACGGCGCGGACGTCGACTTCGGTGGCTCGCCGACCCTCACCGAGGACAAGGACGGCAACAAGATCATCGGGATCCTCCAGAAGAGCGGGAAGTTCCACGCTATCTATGCCGACACGATGACCCAGGCATGGTGGGCGCGACTCGCTTCGCCGGACGCACTCGGCAACGCGGGAAGCCCTGCCTCCGACGGCAAGTCGATCTTCGTCGCCGGGGACACGAACCCACAGGGTGGGAGCCCCGGCTACCTCTACTCGTTCGACATCACTACCGGTGCACAGAACTGGGCAACACCGATCGGAGGTGGCGTGGATTACCACCTCATCGCCGGCGCCGGCGACGTCGTCTACATGATCACGACGCACGGTGCGCTGATCGGGCTGAACAAGGCAGACGGCACGCCGGTGTTCGTCCGCTCGGTTGCCGCGGACTCACAAGACGCGTGCGCGAACCTGTCGAGCGGACCTGCCGTTGCCCGCAACACCATCTACGCGGTGTGTGACATCGGTGGCGCAGGCACCGGCTGGATAATCGCCTACTAACCCCACGTGTCAGCTCGCTGACACCGGATTAGCAACAGGGTCGGCGGAGCCGATCCGCATTACTAGACCTACATGCGGGACTTGGCGATCTTCATGAAGTCCTTCATCACGCCATTGATCGCGCCTAGTTTCTGCGGCGCTTCTTTGCTCCCCAGGAAGTCGATCAACGAACGGGTCAGACGCTCGCTGCCGGAGTCGTAGGGGTACCAGAAGCTCCGCTTCATCTTCGGCATCGCCGAGTAGGAAACGTGTGTAGGAACGGTGAATTCGAGGAGGCCCAGCTCGCCATTCAGGCGGCCGTAGCCGGACTCGCCGACGCCACCCCAGGTCCCCCACGTTCCGCCGACACTCTCTAGGTGGAAGTTGTGAGTGATCGAACCGGCACGAAGACCTGCGACCAAACGCTCGCGCTTTTTGGAATCCTTCGTCCATACCGATGCGGTCAGGTTCACGCCGTCGGTGTTGGCGCGCTGAAGGGCCTCTTCCTCGTCGCGCACACGGATCAAGGTGAGGATCGGGCCGAACGTCTCGTTCTTCAACACGCTCATGTCGCTCGTGACATCCGTGATGACCGTCGGCGCGTACCAGAGAGTCCCGTTCTCGTTCTTCTTACCTGCCCCCGTTCCCCCCGCAAGCACCGTGGCGCCCTTGGCCACGGCGTCCTCGACCTGATCGGAAACGATGTCGAGCTGGCGCGCGAACGTGAGAGAACCGATGTCTTCGCCCTGCTCGAGCTTGGAGAGCTTCGCGAGCAGTCTCTCCTGGAATTCATCGGCAACAGAATCGACGACATAGGCGCGTTCGATAGACGCGCATATCTGACCGGCGTTGGCGAATGCTCCCCACACGATCCCGGAAGTCGTGAGATCGAGATCCGCATCGGAGCAGATGATCGCCGAGTCCTTGCCCCCAAGCTCCATCACTACCGGGGTGAGGTGCTCGGCCGCGGCCCCGCAGATCTTGCGACCAGTGACCGGGGAACCTACGAACGAGATCTTGTCGCACGGCGCGTCGACGAGGGCCGCCCCGACGTCGCCACCACCCTGGATGACCGTTGCCACACCCGAGGGCAGCGGCTCGAGGAGTTCGCGAAGCATCTCGCCACAACCGGGAGTGACCTCAGAAGGTTTGATAACGACGGTGTTACCGGCGAAGAGCGGGCTCGCCAACGCCAGGAAGCTGTTCGTGATGGGGAAGTTCCACGGGGTGATGCAACCAACGACACCGAATGGGCGGAACTCCATGCGGGACTTGAATCCGAGGAGGGGCCCGATGACGGGAGCGACCCGCTTGCGCTTGAGAACTTTGGGTGCGAGGTGCTCGAGATAGGCCAACTGCAACAGAGGTGTCAGGACTTCGTGCGACAACGCCTCGGCGCGAGGCTTGCCGGTTTCCGACGCCACGACATCGACGATCTCGTCGGTCTTCTCCTTGATGCGCGATCGGATGTTCCGAAGGATACGAACGCGGCCCTCGGGATCGATAGCGCCCCACTCAGGAGCGACCTTCCGAGCTTGCTCGACAACGTCGCGGACCTCGGCCGGAGCGATCGCGGCGATCTCGCGGATCGTCTCGCCGGTACGGGGATTGAACGACTTGAGAGATTGCGGGCTGCCGTTGCTCGACTGGGTCTTAGCTTTCGTGGCCATGGGATCTCCTAGATTGAGCCGCCTGCGAACGGTGGCATCAAGGTTACCTCCGCCCCCTCTTCGAGGACCTGGTCGAGGTCGGTCCGCAGCCCCTCTACCAGCACAGAGTGGATCGACCGCTCCGGCGCGCCGAGGGCACCGACCGCATCGCGGACGGTGCCCCCTGGTGCCAGATCAAGTTCTGTCCGCCCCGACGAGGGATCGGGAAGGAACTCTCGCATCGCCCCGAAACAGACGATGGTGACCCTCACTGTTACTGCTCGACGCCGACCCCAACGAGGCTGCCGTACTCGGTCCAGCTGCCGTCGTAGTTGCGGACGTTCTCAAAGCCAAGCAGTTCCTTCAGCACGAACCACGAATGCGAACTGCGCTCGCCGATCCTGCAGTAGGTGACGACTTCCTTGTCGGACGTGATGCCTTCAGCCGCGTACAGCTCTTTGAGCTCGTCGGCAGGCTTGAAGGTGCCGTCTTCGTTCACGGCCTTGGACCAAGTGATGTTGCTCGCGCCGGGGATATGACCCGGTACCTGTGCCTGCTCTTGAGGTAGGTGCGGCGGGGCCAGAAGCTCGCCTCGGAACTCCTCGGGCGAGCGAACATCCACCCATGCGTTCGGAGACTTGGCGCGCTCGAGGACCTCATCGCGAAGGATGCGCAACTCCGGCTTCTCCGTGGTGACCGGGAAGGTGCCGGGTGAACGGTTCGGCTCGTCCTGGGTAAGCAAACGACTCTCGAGCTCCCATTTCTTGCGCCCACCATTCAGGAGCTTGACGTTCTCGACCCCTCGGTACTTGAGGAGCCAGTACGCATAGGCGGCGAACCAGTTGTTGTTGCCGCTGTAGAGGATGATCGTCTGGTCGTTCGTTACGCCTTTCTCGCCGAGCAGCTTCGCGAGACGTTCCGAATCGATGAACTCCCGACGGGGAACATCGTGCAAGTCGTTCGCCCAGTCGATCGAGATCGCGTTTGGGATGTGTCCCTTCTCGTACGCGGTCGTGTCTTCGTCGACCTCAAGGATCGCGATGTCCTTGGAGTCGCCTTGCTGCTCGAGCCAGTCGGTTTCGACCAGCGCATCTGGGTGCGCGTAATCCGTCATCAACTTCCTCCTTCTTTCCTTGTTGCGTCTAGGGCTTCTCTGACACGAGTGAGTTGGCCGGCCGCATCGGCGAGGATGCGCTCGAGCATCCGCAGTTCGATCTCGAGCTGGCCACGGTTATCGGGGGCCCGGTCGAACGGGATGTCGATCCCAGCCTCTTCGAGCGAACCGGCTTCGCCTTCCCACGTGAAATAGACCTTGGCAGGGCGACCCTTGCTCTGCCTGCGGGTTTCGGTAGAGAGGAATCCGGCTTCGACCATGAGGTCGAGGTGGGCCCGGGCGACGTTGGGGTGGATGGCGAAAGCGTCCGAGATCTCCTTGACGGTCTTGGCCCCGCTCTTCAGCAACAACGACAGGATCGCGGCCCTCGTGGGCAGCGAAAGGACCTTTGCGGTGCGGGTGGAAGCGTCATCGCCGAGCCTGCTCATGGCGGGCAGGTTAGCGGGTCTTTACACCATTTGCAAGTGATGGACAGTGCTAAGTCTCTAGTGAGCGTGGGTGGCGGTGGTGGAGGTGGCTGCGCCGCAGGTCACCAGTCCGGCAGTGCTCGACGAGACCTTCGCACGGTACTTGCCGGGCTTGTCTGCCAGTTCCGCGCTGTACTTCCCCCCAGCATCGGTCCGGTCGGTGGCGACCGTGGTCCACGCGGTCCCTACCCGGCGCTGGACCTTCACCCTCACCGAGGCGATGCATTGGCTCGTGTCCCCCGCTGCTCCCACCTTCCCGCCGGCGATGAGGTGCTTGCCCAGCGAAAGAGAAACCGTTCGGGTGTGCGCGGCGGGGATCTCGAGGAGAGCACTCGCTATCTGGGCGGGATCGCCGCCGAACGATCCCACTGGTTGTTCGGAGTAGTAAACGCGGTAACTGCTCGCATCGAGGCGGATGAGCGTGGGATCGAATGAGTTCACATCGGGATCGTCGATCAACGCGTCGGTGTCGAGATCCCACGCGACACCATCGCTCGAAGTGGCCAAGTGGATGTCCTGAGTGAATCCTTCGACCGACCCCTTCGTTGCGAATGTAGACATGACCATCAACCACTGCCCATCGCCGACATACTCGACCGCAGGATCCACATATCCGGGAGGTAGGAGATCGCTCTGTTCGAAGGTGAAGGTGAGCCCATCGGGCGACGTTGCGGACGAGATCGTCCCCCCACCGGTGCCGTGGGTCATGTAATACAACCGCCAGCCACCATCGGGTAGCGCCACGACCTCTGGAACCCCGTTGCCCAGATCGGCGTATCGGACACCCGATTCCTGCGTCCAAGTGAGAGCGTTGGAAGAGGTCGAGCTGTGGAGCTCCAAAACCTGGGATGGTCCCGGCGCCCCGATAGGTTGCGAGTAGTAGAGACGGTAGGTGCCGTCATCGAGGCGAACGATCGCCGGATCCGATGCGGACTCTGCCCCCTGGACCTGTGTGAATGTGAGACCGTCGGGAGACGAGTACACCGGCCCTCGGAAACCACCGGGGTAGAGGTGGATGGTCCCGTCGTCCATCTCGACCGCCTCAACCGACACCCCAGAGGAGACCCGAACACCAGCCTCGCGGGCAAGGGTCGAGCCGTGGGTAGCCCATCCGGGCCCTGCAACCAGAACCAGCAGGGATAACGCGGCAGTCCAGGCAGACACGATCCGCGATCGCATCCTTTGATGATGGGCCGCTACATAGGGTGAGACAAGAGGGATGGAGCTAGGCCTTGCCGGCTTCCTCGAGGGCTTCGACCAGGGTGTTCCAGCCCAGCAAGGCGCACTTGATCCTCACGGGGTACTTGACGACTCCCTTGAGAGATACGAGGTCCCCGAGCGTCGCCTGGTCACCTTCGGACTCCCCGGCCATCATCGACTTGATCGATCCGGCCAGGGCCGCTGCATCCTTGGCGGACAGGCCTTTGACCTTCTCGGTCATCATCGAGGCCGAGGCCTGAGAGATCGAACAGCCTTTGCCATCGAACGCGATGCCGGCGAGGTCTTCGCCGTCGAACTTCAAGAAGAGCTCGATCTCATCTCCGCACAGAGGGTTGTTGCGCTCGAGCGCAACGTCGTGTGGATCCAGTTTCCCCTTGTTCCTCGGCGCACGGTAGTGGTCGAGGATCACCTCTTTGTAGAGCTCATCGAGACTCACGCGAACCACCCTTTCGCTTTGTCGAGGGCCGCGATGAAGATGTCCACCTCATCGGGCGTGTTGTAGATGTAGAAACTGGCACGCGCGGTCGCGGGTACTCCCAACTTGCGCATCAAAGGTTGCGCACAGTGGTGGCCCGCGCGGATGCAAACGCCTTCTTGGTCGAGGATCGTGGCCATGTCGTGCGAGTGCACCTCGTCGAGGTTGAACGAAACGACTCCCCCGCGCTCGGCAGGGTCCGTCGGGCCGTAGATCTTGGCTCCTGCTTCGGTCAACTTCTCGATCGCGTAGGTCGCGAGTTCGGTCTCGTACGCGTGCACCGCGTCGACATCGAGTGCCTCGAGGTATTCGACCGCGGCCCCCATGCCGACCGCCTGCGCGATATTCGGGGTTCCCGCCTCGAACTTGTAAGGGATCTCGTTGTATGTCGCCCGGTCGGACCACACCTCGCGGATCATCTCGCCGCCACCGTGGAACGGGGGCATGGCTTCGAGGAGGTCTTCACGTCCGTAGAGCACGCCCGCACCAGTGGGGCCGCACATCTTGTGGGCCGAATAACCCAGGAAGTCCGCATCGAGGTCGTTAACGTTGAAGCGCATGTGAGGCGCCGCTTGGGCCGCATCCACGAGGATGCGTGCACCCACTGCGTGTGCGGCGTCGGCGATCTGGCGTACCGGGTTGATCGTGCCGAGAACGTTCGACATCAAGGTGACGCAGACGAGCTTCGTCTTGTTCGTGATGAACTCATCGAGAAGATCCATCCGAAGGTGGGCTCCGTCATCGTCGACGGGAAGGTGACGCAGGACTGCGCCGGTCTCGGCACAGAACAGCTGCCACGGGATCAGGTTGGAGTGGTGCTCCATCTCGGTGACGAGGATCTCGTCGCCCTCGTGGACGTTCTCCTTGGCCCAGGTGAAGCGCACGAGGTTGATGGCCTCGGTGGTGCCACGCGTGAACACGATCGAGCGGGTGCTTCGGGCACCGATGAAGCGGGCGCAAGCCTCACGCGCGCCTTCGTAGGCGACCGTCGCCTTTTCGCCTAGCTCGTAGATACCGCGGTGGACGTTGGCGTTCTCGGTCTCGTAGAAGCGCACCATGCGGTCGATGACCTGGCGAGGCTTCTGAGAGGTGGCCGCGCTGTCGAGATAGACGAGCCTTTTGCCGTTGGCGAGCGTCTCGAATATCGGAAAGTCTTTGCGAACGACCTCAGCGTCGAATGCCACTCGTTAGACCTTAGCCCCTTCGGTCGCCTCGACCTCGGCTAGCTCTTCCTCGGACAGTCCTAGCTCTTTAGCTACGCCGGCGTAGCCCTCGGCCTCGAGGCGTTCGGCGAGCTCGAACCCACCCGACTCGACGATCCGACCGCCCATGAGGACGTGAACCCGGCTCGGCCGGATGTAGTTGAGGAGGCGCTGGTAGTGAGTGATGAGGACGATCCCGACATCCGGACCGGCCAGCTTGTTGACCCCCGCGCTGACGTGCTTCAACGCGTCGATATCGAGACCGGAATCGGTCTCGTCCATGATCGCAAGCTCCGGGCTAAGAACGGCCATCTGCAGGATCTCGTTGCGCTTCTTCTCACCGCCGGAGAAGCCTTGGTTCACATACCGATCGACGAGCTCCGTTGGGATCTCGAGGAGGTCGACCTTCTCTTGGAGATACATGCGGAAGTCCATCGCGCCTTTCGGGTTGTCCGAATGGATCGCGTTGTAGGCGGTGCGAAGGAAGTTGACGACAGACACACCAGGCACCTCGGTCGGGTACTGGAAGGCAAGGAAGATGCCCCTCTGCGCACGCACGTCGGGGCCGAGCGCGAGAACGTCCTCGCCCTTGTAGAGGATCTTGCCCGACGTGACTTCGTAGCCTGGGCGACCGGTGAGCACGTAAGCCAGGGTGGACTTGCCGGAGCCGTTCGGTCCCATGATGGCGTGGATATCGCCCTTGTCGATCTCGAGGGTTAGACCCTTCAAGATCTCGCGGCCCTCGACCGTTACGTGAAGGTCCTCTATCTGAAGAAGTTTCTCTGTTCCATTCGCTGGCATACCTGCTCCTTATCGCTCGTTGCGGGGGCCGACAAGAACCAGCCCGTTCTCGATCTTGACGTCATAGGTTGCAACCGGCTTTATCGCCGGCAGGATCCGCACGTCACCATTCGTGACGTTGAACCGCGACCCGTGGAGATGGCATTCGACCTCGAGCTCGTCGACGTCGAACTCGCCTTCCGTGAGGAAGGTCTCTTCGTGGGTGCAGATGTCACTGATGGCATAGACCCTGTCACCTACACGGTAGACACCGACCGGCTCGCCATGCGCCATGAATTGACGCATCCCGCCGTCGGGGATCTCGTCGAGTCGAGCGACACTCTGGTACTCGGCCACGATCACACCGCCACTTCCAGGTGCTGGCCGGCCTCGACCTTGGCACCTATTGCGTCGGACAACTGCTCGCGCAGCGCAGGTACGCGGATGCGGTCGAGGACTTCGCCGAAGAACCCAAAGACGATCAGCTTCTGCGCGGTGACCCTGTCGATACCGCGGCTCATCAGATAGAAGAGGTGCTCCTCTTCGACCGGCGAGACGGTCGCGCCGTGAGTGCAGCGCACCTCGTTCGCTTCGATCTCGAGCTGAGGGATCGAGCGAGCCATCGCATCCTCGGACAACACGAGGTTGCGGTTCGCTTGGTAGGCGTCTGTGCCTTGCGCACCCGGGAGAACCTTGATCAAGCCCGAGTATTCCGAGCGCGCGTGATCCTTCAAAGCCCCCTTGTAGAGGAGGTCAGAGGTCGCGTGCTCGGCATTGTGGCTCTGCAGCGTGCGTTGGGCGAAGTGCTGGTCCGTGTCGGCGAAATACAGACCGAGCATCTCCGAGAAGGAGCCTTCGCCCCTGAGCACCGATTCGACCTGGGTTCGAGCGAACGTCGAACCGAGGTTCACCGCCAGACTGCGCACGGTCGAATCGCGGTGACCCGTGAAGCGCTGGGTCTGGAAATGATGGGCGTTGCGGCCCCAGTGCTGGAGGGAGATGTAGTTGACCGTTGCCCCTCGACCGGCCTCGACCTCGACCACCGACGAACACATCGCATCGGCGTCTAGGTCATCGCTCTCGAAGCGGTCGACGAATGTGAGGCTTGCTTGCTCGTCGACGACGATCGTCGTGTGAGGGAAGACCGAACCTCCAGACGACAGTCCGTGGATCACCTCGAGCGGGACGGTGACCTCGACCCCCCGAGGCACGTAGACGAAAACGTCGTCGGAGTGGAACGCCGCGTGCAATGCAGTGAACTTGTGTTCCTCGACAGACACCTCGGTGAAGAAATGCTCCTTCAGCAGGTCGGGGTGCTCTTGAGCGGCCGTGTTCAGGTCGGCGAACACGACACCCTTGCTTGTCAGCTCTGGGGCCGCGCTCAAAGGCAGCCGATCCGGTACCGGAGGGGCGAACCGCGAGAAGTCGAACTTCCTGACGTCGACGTAGCGCCATTCCTCGCCCTTCGGATCCGGGAAGTCGAGCTTCTCGAAGATGTCGAAGGCCTGAAGCCTGCGTTCGGCAAGCCAACCAGGCTCCCCGAGGGAGTCGATCAGGTGCTCGACCGCGTGGCGCGTGAATGTGTCCGTCATCCGGGTTCTCCTGGGCCTTGAAGGGTGGTCTGGAGCTTGTGAATAGCTTCACGATGTTACCAGTTAGGGTTGCCTAACTCTATGGCTCGGTCGTCCACGTTTAGCCTGCTCAAGATGCCCAAACCCCCCTCGCTCGACGATGATTCCCGGGCCCTTTGGGGCCTCCTCTCGATCTTCGCCGCGGCGGCTCTGTGGTCCGTTGCGGCCGTCACCGCGAGGCACCTCTTCGACCAGGGTCTTGACCCCATCGAGCTGGCCGAGGCGAGGTCGTTCATCGCCGTGTTCTGTCTGGTCCTGATCCCGGCAGCACGCAGGAAGCGCTCGGGTGGGTCGGCCGTTGCGGTCATCACGCTGGGGCTCTCCATCGCTCTTGTCAATGCCGTCTACTACTCGGCCATCGCTCGTTTGGATGTTGCGGTTGCACTCGTCCTGCAGTACACGGCCCCCGCTCTCGTCGTCGGTTGGGTCGCGTTCCAGAAACGGAGGCTGCCATCGACGGAGGTCGCGCTCGCTCTCGTCATCACGTTCGTAGGCGTCGTCTTGGTATCTGGGTTGATCGGTGCAGAAGTGGGCGAGGTGAACTCCGCTGGGGTTGCCTTCGGTCTGGCTTCGTCGGTTCTGTTCGCTACCTACACGCTGCTCAGCGAGCGAGCCGGAGCTGCCTACGGCGTGCTTGGAGCCTTGTTACGCGGCTTCAGCGCGGCCGCCCTGATGTGGATCCTGTTCCAGATCCCCCGCGGGTGGCCGGCGGACCTACTCGACCCCGACAATCTCTTCCGCGTCATATACGTGGGAGTAGCCGGCACGTTCATGCCTTTTATCCTGTTCCTCTGGGGCGTTCAACAGGTGCGCGCCGAACGCGCCGCGATCGCTGCGACCGCCGAGCCAACCTTGGCCGCGGTGATCGCGTGGGTCTGGCTGGGCCAAGCCTTGACGGTCGTCCAGATGCTCGGCGGAGCCTTGGTGCTTCTTGGGGTCGTCGCCTTGCAAGTACGTCGCAAAGAGATCGACGTTCCCGATCTCTAACCTTCGGCGAGGTCCGCGAGTAACCGGCCGATAAGCGGCGCGAATTTGAAGCCATGTCCGCTGCAGGCCGAACCGACGACCACATCCTCCGAGCGCTCGAGTACGAAATGCTGGTCTGCGGTGTTCGTGTAGATACAGGTCTCCGAATGTTGTGGCTCGGGCTCCACAGACCGGTAGCGCTCTGCCACCCACGCGGTGAGGCGAGCGACTGAGTCGGCATCCACCTGCCCCTCCTCGTCGGGATCCGTTGTCGGCCCCGCGATGTGCTCGCCAACCTTCAGACCGATCTCGGGGTCAGGCAAGGCATAGACCGACGGGTCGCCCCAGTCCACCAACGTAGGCAAGACCTCCGCGCACTTGAAGAACACGACCGTTTCACGCGTGGGCCGGGTTGCCAGCTCGATCCCGCGGGTGGCAAGGAGTTCGCGCGCCCACGCTCCGGCCGTGACGACCGTGACGTCGTAGTCATACGTCCTGTCGGTGGTTGCCACTCCCTTGGCGAGCGAAACGACCCTCGCCCGTTCCGTGATCGCACCGGCGACCGACGCACCGTCGGCGAACGCCTTCCACGCTAGATCGGCCCTCACGAACCCGCCGTCGGCTTGGTACAGAACATCCTCGGCAAGCGTCAGGGAGGGCCACCTCTTCCTGGCTTCGATCACGGGAACGACCTCGTATTCGATGCCTTCCGCTTCAAGGGCTGCGACGTGATCGGTCAACGCACCCGGCCCGGTATCGAGGCCTCCGGTGCGGGTGAGCAACTCGACGCGCGCCTCGGTTTCGAGCTCGCGCCACAGGCCCATCGCCTCTTTCATCATGGCGACGTAGCGGGCATCCGGATACGAGTACCGGTAGATGCGGGTCGACCCGTGGCTCGAGCCGCGCTTGTGACCGAACTCGAACTGTTCGTAAACGGTGACCTCGTGGCCCCGTTCCGCAAGGACCCGGGCCGCGGCCCAACCCATGACGCCGCCTCCAACCACCGCTACCTTCAACGGTCACCCATCAGCGCAGGAGGAAACCGGTCCCCAGGTCGTCCTGGACTTCTAGCTCGAAGACGTGCGTGCCTGTTCGGTGGGCGGTGCCTTCGACCTCGGTGATGACTGCCTGCATCGATCCGATCGGAGAATCCCCGGTGACCTTGCCCGAAAACACGGTTCCGACGATCCCGTGATGCTGCAGTTCTTCCCCGCGCGGCAAGGTCCCACTGGCGTCCAGCAACGCTAGTCGGGCCGAAGTACCGCTACCGCACGGGGATCGATCCACCTCTCCGTCGGCAAAGATCGTCACGTTGCGTTGCACGAGGACGGGACCTGACTCAAGGGTCTCGAAGAAGATCACGCCGTAGACGTCACGAAGCTCGGGTTCTTCAGGATGCACGACATCACGTTCGTTCTCGATGGCAAGCTTGATCTGGCGACCCATCCGGATGAATGCTTCGAGATTGTCGGGAGTAACCGTCAGACCAAGAGCCTCTGCATCCACAGAGGCATAGAACGCACCTCCATACGAGATGTCGCACGGGATCACTCGATCATCCACCTTTAGCTCCATACCGACCTCGAACACGAACGACGGCACGTTCCGGAACCTGACCGACTTCACGTCTCCGCCTTCGACACGAGCGAATGTCTCGAGACGTCCGGAGGGCGCATCAACGACCACTCTGGTTTCGGGTTCGACCGCCGCGATGCGTCCGGACTCCACCGCCCATGTGACGAGCCCGATGGTTCCGTGACCACAGGCGGTCGAATATCCGTCGTTGTGGAAGAACAACACTCCAAGGTCGCCCTCGTCATCCTCGGGCTCGACCACGAAGCAGCCATACATATCGGCGTGGCCACGAGGTTCGAACACCAAGAGTTTCCGGATGTCATCGAGGTTCTCGCGCGCGAATCGGCGCTTGTCGAGGATGCGTGCACCGGGGATATCCGGAACCCCACCGGTGACGATCCGGAATGGCTCACCCGCCGTGTGGTAGTCGGTGGTTTCGATCTTCATCTTGGGAGCGGTGCTCATGTTAGGAAGACTGCCATGACTGACCTCGCCTTCCTCTCCGCCACGGAACAGGCCGAACTCGTCCGTTCTAAAGAGGTTTCGCCTCTAGAACTGGTGGACGACGCGATAACGCGCATCGAGAAGCTGAACGGCGAATTGAACGCGGTCATCATCGAGCGCTTCGAAAAAGCGAGAGCCGAAGCCGCGGGCGACCTTCCGGATGGTCCATTCCGGGGTGTGCCGGTCGTCCTCAAGGATCTTGACGGAGCCTCCATCGGAGACCCTCATCACTGCGGCATGAAGTGGTTGAAAGAGATGAACTGGGTCGAAGACGAAGACACCTACAACGTTGCGGGTTTGCGGGCGGCAGGCTGTGTGTTCCTCGGCAAGACGAATTGCCCCGAGCTTGGCCTCGTGCCCACAACCGAGCCAGAGGCCTACGGGCCGACCCGCAATCCCTGGGACACGAGGCATTCAACCGGTGGATCGAGTGGCGGCACGGCGGCCGCGGTTGCCTCGGGGATGGTCGCGATGGGCTCGGCAGGCGACGGGGGTGGCTCGATCCGGATCCCCGCAAGCGAATGCGGGCTCGTCGGATTGAAGCCAACACGTGGCCGAGTGTCGGTCGGTCCCTCGCATGGCGAGTTGTGGAACGGCTTGGTGGTGCGTGGGACCTTGACGAGAACTGTGCTCGACTCCGCCACGGCTCTTGACGCGATCTCGAAACCGATGGTCGGCGAGCCTTACTACGCGATCCCGTTCGAACGCCCGTTAGCAGAGGAAGTGGGCCGCGATCCCGGCAAGCTACGTATCGGTTTCACCTCGAACGCACCAGCTGCGATGGCGGAGACCCATCCCGACTGCGTGGCCGCGGTAACCGAAGCTGCCGCATTGCTCGCGTCGCTCGGCCACGAAGTCGAGGAGTCCGCTCCGCAGGCCCTTTACGAGGTCGAGATCACCGAGTTCGCTTTGAACCTCATCGGTGCGAACCTCTCGCAAGAGTTGAGCCACTGGGAGCGCCGCACCGGACAGACCCTCGACACGAGCAAGCTCGAGCTCGGCACGAAGGTCTTCGCCGACCTCGGCGCCGGGATCACAGCGAAGGACTACTTGAACGCGGTCGAGCAGGTTCATCTGCTGTCCCGCAAGGTGCAGCAATGGTGGGCTGATGGGTTCGACCTGTTGTTGACACCGACCTTGCCCGAGCCACCACCCGAGCTAGGTCAGTTTGCGGCAACCGAAGAGAACCCCCTAAACGCGATGTTGAGGTCCGGGATGATCGTGCCGTTCGTCGCACCGTTCAACCTCACCGGGCAGCCCGGGATCTCGTTGCCGCTGCACTGGAACGATGCAGGTCTGCCGATCGGTGTGCAACTGGTCAGCGCGTATGGACGGGAAGACCTGCTGGTGCGGATCGCGTCGCAGCTAGAGCAAGCTCGTCCATGGAAGGACAAGCACCCTCCGATCGGTTAGCGGAACGAAACCTCCACCGCGCACATGATGGCGGACGTCCTTACCTCGCTGCCCGTGGATAGTCCACCGAATTCGATCGTGCGCAGGGTCTGATCCAACTCGTACTGAGCGTCGGCAGCAGGTCGTTCGGGCATCGCCGTCTTCCCCGCAAGCACATCTATCCCCGCAGCAACGGAACGCTCGTTGATGGCTCCGTAACCGACGAACTCGTAGGCGGCCCCGTCTGCCTGCGACGGGATCATGCTCCAGGGCACGGGCGTCGTCGTGCAACCGACACAGAACGGGTTCGCACCCGGGCCAAATTCAACATAGTCGGGGGGCCGCGGGTCGCCGGCCCAGTGGATGTCGCCGTCATGCTTGCCCTCGGCGGGAAATGCCTCGGCGGTGTGGAACAAGACGTCCTTCAGCTCGTCAACCGTGAGGTCGCCGTCCTCCAGCGGTCCTTGCTTCACCGTGGGACAACCTTCGGCCAGGATCCCGTCGTGCACGCCGGCGGTGCGGTCGTTGAGGATGCGACGAGCTTCCTGGATCAGAGCTGCGGCGCCACCTGCCGCATACGGCGAAGCAGCAGACGTGCAGCACGCGATCGGGTCCGGTTTCACCTCTGTCGACGAGTTGAAGATCGCGGTGGGACCCGCATACGCGTCCGCGACGACATGTGGAGGAGCACCGGCCCACAGTGTCATCTTCCCGTTGTCGTGACCTCCGACCAAGATGACACCCGGCGGTGCGGTGGACAACAGGTACGTCGGGGTTGGTGCCACGCCCGCGACGAATGCGGAACCGTTACCCGATGCAGCGAACGTCACCATCTTGGTGGCCGCCTCTGCGAAGGCATCGGTCACTCCACTGGGGACCGGCGGTGGCACGAGGCTCAACCACGAGTTCGTCTGGACGTCGATCCAGCCCTGATCCGCGGCCCACCGGACGCTCGTTGCGCCGAGGCCCTCGATCGTGACGAGGCGCGCGTCGGGGGCCAACGAGGTCAACAACCCGGTGGAGCGTGACGCGGTCATCGAGCCGTGACCGGCATCGTCGAGGATCACGTGCTCCGAACAATCACCTTGGAACTGACCGCTGACGACTGGGAGCATGACTGTCTCGGGACAACTCGTCCCACCTGCCCCGAAGGAGATGGCGCCGATGATCTTCGTGCCCGGGATCCAGTACAACGACCCGCGCTTGACGGTCTTCCAGAGGTCGGCATCCGCTTCGACCGCCTTGTCGTAAGGCATGTCGAGATGAAGCTTCAAGGCTTGCGCGTCCTTCGGGAAGCCTGCGATGTAGGTCGAGGGATGCCTGTAAGCCAACGGCGAGCGATCGCGGAAGTTCTTGTTGTACGGGTTGACGCCGGTATCGATGTGGGCGACGACGGTCATGGGCCGAGGGGTCTGGACAGTCGCACCGACGATCTTCTGGGCAGAGGCTGGGAACGCGGGAAGGCAGACGGCAACAACCGTCGCCAGTACGAGGAGGACACGCACCGCCCGCATCCGTGAGATTTCGCCGGGACGCAGGCCTTGTCCTGCTAGGGCTTGAAGGAGCTCACCACAAGGGTGTTATCCGACCGAACCTTCCATCTGGAGCTCGACCAGGCGGGAGAGCTCGACCGCGTACTCGAGGGGTAGCTCTTTGACGATGGGCTCGATGAAGCCGCGCACGATCATCTGCATCGCTTCGGTCTCGCCGAGGCCGCGGCTCATCAGATAGAAGAGCTGTTCGTCGGAAACCTTCGAGACGGACGCCTCGTGACTGACCGACGCAGACTCTTCTTCGATCTCGATGTACGGATATGTGTCGCTGCGCGATTTCTCGTCGAGGATCAATGCGTCACAGATGACGTGGCTCTTCGCGTGTGTGGCGCCCTCTTCGATGCGGACTAGCCCACGGTAGCCACCGCGGCCCCCATCCTTGGAGATCGACTTCGACGTGATGGATGACTGTGTGTTCGGTGCGCCGTGGATGACTTTGCCGCCGGCGTCCTGATGCTGCCCTGCACCTGCGTACGCGATCGACAGAACCTCTCCCCTGGCACGTTCACCTAGGAGGTAGATGCTCGGGTACTTCATCGTCACCTTCGAGCCAAGGTTGCCGTCGACCCATTCCATGATCGCGTCTTCGTAAGCCGCGGCACGCTTGGTGACGAGGTTGTAGACGTTGTTAGACCAGTTCTGGATCGTCGTGTAACGAGCGCGCCCACCCTTCTTGATGACGATCTCGACGACCGCGGAGTGCAGCGAGTCGCTCGTGTAGATCGGGGCGCTGCAACCCTCGACGTAGTGAACCCACGAATTCTCGTCGACGATGATCAGAGTGCGCTCGAACTGGCCCATGTTCTCTTGGTTGATGCGGAAGTAGGCCTGGAGAGGGATCTCGACTTCGGTGTTCGGCGGCACGTAGATGAACGAACCTCCGGACCACACCGCGGAGTTGAGAGCAGAGAACTTGTTGTCGGCGGCAGGAATGATCGTGCCGAAGTACTGCTTGACGAGGTCCTCGTGCTCGCGAAGAGCGGTGTCCATGTCGGTGAAGATGATGCCGCGGTCCTCGAGCTCCTTCTTGGTCTTGTGGTACACGACCTCGGACTCGTACTGCGCGGTGACGCCGCCGAGGTAGTTCTTCTCGGCCTCGGGGATACCGAGCTTGTCCCACGTCGCCTTGATGTCCTCGGGCATGTCATCCCAGGACTTCACGGCGTTCATGGGCTTGATGTAGTAGTAGATGTCGTCGAAGTCGATCCCCGACAGGTCCGCACCCCAGGTCGGCATCGGCTTGCGATAGAAGACGTCGAGTGCCTTGTGACGGAACTTGCGCATCCAGTCGGGCTCGCCCTTGCGATCGGACATCATGTCGATGACCTCGTGCGAGACGCCCTTCTCGGGCTTCTCGTCGTAGCTGGTCGCGTCGTGCCAGCCGTACTTGTAGTCACCCTTTAGAGCGCGAACCTCTTCCTGCTCTTGAGCGACCTTGAGGTCTTCGGCCTCGGTGGCCATGGGCACATCCCTCCTGAAGCTGGTTTCGAGAGTTGAGTCTAACTTAGGGGTGCCTAACTAGCCCCTACAGAGCTAGGAACCACCTCTGGAGGCCCCTTGTTCCCACCCTAGACAAGGGCAGGGCCGGCCGTTATCCCTTTGCGGGGGCCGAGCGCGGATCGACGGGGGCCCACGGTTCCTTCGCCGGCACGAACCCCTCGAGGTCTTCCTGCTCGTCCGCATGGAAGCCGGGACCTTGCGCGATCACCTGGAAGGTCTCCGCGTAGTCGTACCCCGAGGGAGCGCCGGCTTCTGCCAGGTAGGCCCTGAGCCAACCCTCGATAACACTGCGGTCGGTCCCAACCTGGCTCACATGGCACATCAAGGCGTCGAGCTTGCGCTCGATCGTCGCGGTGATGTCCACGATGACGGGCTTGTTACCGGGACCCACGATCCATGTCTCGCGCAACCCCCGCCACGGGTCCAGGCCTTCCTCGAGCAACTCGGGGAAATGCCCCGGGGTCGTCCCCGCGGTCAGAGTGACGTCGAGAGAAGCCTGGCCGATCGCACGGTGATCCGGATGGTTGATGAATCGATCGTCGATCGTCGGCGTGGGATCCATCACGAGGTAGCGATGAGGCTTGAACTTACGGAACACCCTTGCGATGTCCCGCCGGAGATCAAGCGAGAACTCCACGTATCCGTCGCGATAGCCGAGCCATTCGATGTGGTCGACCCCGCAGATCTTGGCGGCCGCTTCAGACTCGGTGCGTCGCACCTCCGCAAGGCCTGTCCCCATCAATGAGCGGTCCTGCGTCCCAGTAGAGCCGTCGGTCACGATGCAATAGGTGACGTCGGCTCCCGCATCGGTCCACGCGGCGACCGTTCCGGCACAACCGAACTCGATGTCGTCTGGATGCGCCGACACCACCAGAGCCCGCCAGGGAATAGGACTCACGAGGTGTGCAGGATCAGAAGGTCGGTGGGGGCATGGTGAGAGATGCGATGAGGAACGTTGCCGAGCATGAATCGCTTCGCACCACTCATCCCGATGCTTCCAACCGCTATCAGATCCATATCCTCGGACTCGGCTATCGAGATCAAGACTTCGGCAGGATGGCCCTCGACCGCGCGTACCTGTGCCTCGACACCGTGCTTCGATGCATGCTCGCTTGCTCGCTCCAGCACGTCGGTGGCGTGTGACGCGTCGGCGATCCGCCAGCGGAACTCATCGGGCGTCTCCTTGGAGGTCTTGCCCGCGCTCCATTGCGCGACCGGGTCCGACGGGTCCGACCGCATCGCCTTCAACTCTTGCTCGGTCGGCGGTTGGTATGCACAAACGATGGTGGGAGCGATGCCGAGCTTTGCTGCGAGGGTCGATGCCATGTCGACCGCACGCATAGCCGTCGGCGAACCATCCGTACCGACCAAGATGCTTCTGTAATCCTTCCCACCATTCCGCGGCGGGTCAGTCTTCACGATCAGGATGTCGTTCGAGGCGTGATGCGACACCTTGTTCGGAACGCTGCCGAGAAGGAACCGGCGCGCTCCACTCATGCCCACACTGCCAACCACCAGGAGATCGGCGCCCACGCGCCCGGCTTCGCTCAGTAGCACCTCGGCGGGGTTGCCGGCCTCGACGATGCGCTCGGCGCCATAGGACTCCGCCAGCTTCTCGAAGGCATCACCTGGGTCGGTGCCTGCATGGATCAGGACGAGGTCGGCACCGAGCTTCGACGCCAGGGATGCAGCGCGGTCGGTGGCTACCTTTGCGGTCTGCGACAGGTCCGTACCGGCAGCGATCTTCTTATACATACGGCCTCCCTAGCCCCTCGCCTCGGCGAGGCTTCTGATGGCCAACGTGCAGCGCGCCACCGCGATCTCTTTGCCCGCTTCATCCGTGATGTCGATCTGCCACACATGCATCGTTCTTCCTCTCCGGACCGGCAATGCGGTCGCGGTGACGACACCATCACGCTTCGCACGGAGATGGCTGATGTTGAGGTCGGTGCCGACGCAGTACTGCTCGCCCTCGATGCAATTGAGGAACCCGCCGATGGACGCGGCGCTCTCAGCGATTACGGCCGACGCGCCCCCATGGAGGATCCCGAAGGGTTGGTGGACCTGTGGTCCGACATCCATCTGGAGGACGACCTTCTCGGGGGTTGCCTCGACGACGCGGACCCCCAGGGTCTCGTGGATCGTGTTCTCGTAGGGCAGGGCCGGTGTTTGTTGCATCGGCTCCGGATGCTACCGGGGCCGGCACTAGTGGGTCAGACGGCCACTGGCTCCTTGCGGCCGCGCTTATCCGAGTACATGGCCTCGTCGGCGAACGCTAGGAGCTCTTCGGACGAGGTTCCATCCTCACCGAACATAGCCACACCGACACTGACCGTCACGGCGGCGTCCGCTGCGGCCGTGACCTGCTTTTCGGCAAGCACGGAGCGAAGTCTGTTGACCACGACCTGAGCTCCTGCCCGATCTGCATCCTTCAGGATCATGACGAACTCATCCCCACCGAAACGCGCGACGCAGTCTGAGGTCCGAACGACGCGGCGGAGCGCATCAGCAACCGTCTGGATCGCGGCAGAACCTGCCTGGTGCCCGTATCGGTCGTTCAGGACCTTCAAGTCATCGACATCGACGAGCAAGACGGCGAAGCTCTCGGTGCCGGCCTCCATCAATCCCATCTCGTCGTAGAAACGAGCCACGTTCGAAACCTTCGTAAGAGGATCGAGGGACGCCAGATTGCGGAGATGTGACTGAACGGCCTGATGGGCTTCGGCAAACGCGCCGAGGACCCCCGCGGTGATCCCGTAAAGAACCAGATGGCCAAGGAACACGCTGGTGATGAGGGTTCCATCGATCTCGCCTATGGCGGCCGTGGCATACATCGCGGAAATCAGAGCCGAGATGATCGCAACGGTCGCCCCCTCCTTGAGCCCGCCGGCGATGGCCGAGATGGCAACTGGGACGATAAACATCCATGCGAGGTCGACCCCATCGGGCGTAGGGATCAATGTCGACATCGAAGCGAATACGAGCAATAGGCCCACAACCGCGAACCGCATCGAGCGTTGCTCCAGAACAACCCGCAACTGGTCACTAACGGCTGCGCGCATGCGCGCTCGTCGGGGAGGTTCCTCGATACCTTGGAGCGCTTCGGCTTGCACGGTTTCTCCCGACACGTGGACTAGTGCCTAATGACTAGTCATATCGGGTATCGGCAGCCGATCTGGTTCCCTGAAGCCCAGAGGCACGAAAATCTTCGAGCCGCGCTCAGACGAAGCGGCGCAGGGCCACGATGATCAAACCTGCCACGAGAGCTAGCAGAAGGGCCTTCTCGACAGCGGTAGCCCCTCTCTCCCCTCGGGCCGAGTTGTGTACCTGACCCAGGGTGGCCAACCAGCTCATCTGGCCGCCCGCGCGAGGTCGATCAGGTAAGCGGGATCCGGGATGTCGTCCTTGACGAGATATTCGTCGGCCCAGTCGGGTTTCTTATCCAACACCGCCGAATAGGCAACGATCCGAGCATCCGGGTGCATCGAGCGGATCTTCAACGCCGCCTGCTCTCCATCCATCTCCGGCATCCAGAAATCGAGCAGCACGATATCGGGCTGGAAATCACCACAGATCCTGATCGCGGCATCACCGTCACCGGCTTCCCTGATTTCGCCGATCTCTGGTTCGACGGATAGCACAATCCTCATGATGAATCGCACTGCGTCGTTGTCATCGACGAGCAGGATATTGACGGGCTTCAAGGGTCCCTCCGGAGGCGCTGACACGCGTTGTGCTGATTCTGGGGAGGGGGGGCAAGTCTGGACATAAGCAACTTACGCAGCCCCCCAGCGCCCTGCGCCCTTTGCCTATTCACGAGGGCCTCCTGCTGTCTGACCATGATCACAACAAGCAGAGGAGATCAACCGGATGTTCGAAGGTCAGAGGAAGGAACGGACCCTTCAGCCGATCACTCATAGTCGTCTCGGTGAGCTGTTGGTATCCAGTTCGATGCTGACATCGGACCAACTGGCAACCGCGCTAGACACCCAGCGGAAGTCCCCCGAACCCAAACCTCGACTGGGCTGGGTGATCGCTCAAGCAGGTTATGCCTCCGAAGAAGCCATCGCCCATGCCCTTGCTCAACAGCTAGGGCTCGAGTACCTCGACATGGAATCGGTCGCCCCCGAGGTAGAGGCCATCCGTCTGCTACCGCAGAAGCTGGCGACTCAGCATCTCCTTGTTCCCCTCGAGAAAACCGGCGACCACCTCGTCGTGGCCATGGCGGATCCAACGAACCTCACTGCGATCGACGACCTCAGAGCGGCAACCGGGATCAGGCGATTCGAGATCAAAGTTGGGGCGATGAGCGCGATCAGGAGTGCGATCGATCGGTTCTATTCCGTTGACATGGCGGCAGTAGATGCTCTCAGCCGATTCGGGATCTCCAGCGAGGTTGAAGTCCTACCTGAAGAGCTCGACACCCAAGACGACGAGTCGTTGCAACGGGAGTCTCAGGCTGCCCCCATCATCCGCCTCGTTAACGGCATCGTCGGAGACGCTCTGCGAGCCCGTGCCACCGATGTCCATATCGAGCCGCAACCTGACTCAGTGAAGATCCGCTACCGCGTTGACGGGTTGTTGAGGGATGTGATGAGTCTGCCGAAACACATCCAGATGCTCGTGTGCTCGCGCATGAAGATCATCTCGGGGATGGACATCTCTGAACGCAGGCGACCTCAGGATGGCCGCAGCAAGTTCCTGGTGGACGGACGCGAGATCGATACACGTGTCTCGACGATGCCGACTATGGCCGGGGAAAAGATCGTCATTCGTCTCTTGTACAAGGCCGAGGAACAGGTATCCCTGTTCAAGCTTGGGCTTGAGCCGGAGCAACTGGGCCTGCTGACCGACCACTTGATGGCTCCGCAGGGCCTTGTCGTCTTCACAGGACCAACAGGTGCCGGGAAGACATCGACTATGTACGCGGGCCTCGGGCATGTGCAAGCGAGTGAGAAGAACCTCGTAACACTCGAGGACCCGATCGAGTTCCAGATAAAGGGCCTTAACCAGGTTCAGATCAACGAACGTGCCGGGGTCACTTTCGCACGAGGTCTAAGAACCATCCTTCGCCAAGACCCCGACGTGATCATGGTCGGTGAGATCCGTGACCTGGAGACCGCACAGATGGTTCTTCAGGCGTCTTTCACCGGACACATGGTGTTGTCGAGCCTGCACACCAAGGATGCTCCCTCGGCCCTCACGAGGCTCGCCGACCTTGGTGTCGAATCCTTCCGGATCTCAGCAGCTGTTTCCTTGATCGTCGCCCAGCGATTGGTACGGGTCATATGCGAAAAGTGCAAGACGCCGGCCGAGCCCGATCCGCACATCCTCGACGAACTGGGGCTGGACGAAGAAGAGCTCGTGGGTGCCCAACTGTTCAAGGGTGCCGGATGTGACGCCTGCGAGCACACGGGTTATCAGGGCCGAACGGGCATATTCGAGCTTCTTCCCATCACCCCTAACTTGCGAGAGGCCGTGGCCGGTGGCCTCGACGAGCAGAAGATGGCCATCGAGGCTCGCAGGGAGGGCATGTCGACCCTGCTACAGAACGGGGTGCGCAAGATGCGTGCGGGGATCACGTCGCTAGAAGAACTCCATCGGGTACTCCAGGCAGCTCGGGCGGTTCTCCCTCAGTGCATCGCCTGCCACCGTCACGTGCTGCTAGCGGCCGACGAATGTCCTCATTGCGGAGCAGACCTATCCGGTGAGGGAACTGTGCAGACACAACAGCCACCTCTGAAGATCGTGGAGAACGGGGTCTAGCAACCGAACGACTCGAACCTCTCGCTGTTGTTCCACTCCAGCTCGTCGCGGTTATAGCGCCAACCCCGAACGTCGTGTCGCTCGAGAACGGTCAGGTACCCCGTCGCCGCGTCTGTCGCATACACGTAGCGCCCCTGGACCTCGACGTCGAAGACGTAGGGGATGCCCTGGAATCCGGCCCCCGCGTTCTGCGCGCCTCGCGTGACCGGGGTGAACCTGAAGTAGTTGGCACCGAAGTAAACGGGTAGTCCGATCGTCGAATTCGCAACGTAGAGAGCATCCCCCGCTAGGGCCATGCCCTGAACGCGCTGGGTGTCATCCGTCTTGCATCCGACCGACAGCTCGCGCTCTAGCTTGATGTGATCGAGGTGACTGGCGTCGAGCTCTTCGACAACCGGCGGTTTCGCCTTGTCGAACCAGTATTCAGCAGCGCCATAGATCATCCGGTGCTTACCGGTTACCCGGACCTCGATCTCGGCGAGCCCCATCTCGTCCCAGCTCCCAAGCAACTTTGGGTTCGTCGGATCGCTGAAGTCGAATACCTCGACCCCCGTCATGCCGGTGGATGCGTAGAGCAACGGCTTCTTGAGGATCGGGTCTTTCTGGATGACGACACCGGCAGAGGCAGGGCCCCCCACCTTGGTAGCAGGCAAGGGGTTGACATGAACGGGGATCAACACACCGGTCGTCGGCTCGAAGCGATACACGACCATGCCACTCGTTGCATCCATGAGTACGACCCACTCCGTCGTGCCGTCGTCGTAATGAGCGACTCGCAAGCTGCCGCCGCCCGGTTGGTAGGACGCAAGGGTTGGGGCCGACGGATCCGACACGTCGAGAACATGCAGACCGTCTTTCGAGAACTGCACCGTCTGGCGCGCGTAGAACAACCACTCACCGTTCGTAGAGAACGCCAGGTCTCCATCCAGGGACTGACTTGCACCGTCGTCATAGCGCCCGAGAACCTTCGGCCTCTCCGGACGCGAGAGATCGAGTAGAGCGACAACACCCTCATCGCGCTGGAGGGCAGCACCGATGTCCCCGTGCAGCTCGAGACGTCCGAGCCCGGCCTCGGTCGAGACCTCGAGGCTTCCGGCGATCTCGTGGGATGGCTGCTTGGGCGACCCCGAAGACGCCGGGACGAGCGTCAGCGCAAGGACCATGCTCAGAACGAGGGCGCGGATAGATAGCCACATGCAACGAAGGGTTCGCCCCTCGGGCCGGTCGTCCTGCCCTAGGGCCGGGGCAGCTCGCTCGTGTCCACGACTTCGAAATCGCGCCCGTGAACCTCTCCTAAGCGGTGGAGCGCGGAGTTGTTCCATCCACCATTCGGTGCGCCGGAGATGTACCAGTCGGATCCGTTGTCCGCCACGATCATCCCGTAGCGCTTCAACGCTTTGAGGATGACCTGCACCTGGGCCGGGAAGCCCGAGATATCGAACCCCTGCTTGAGACGCAACCGCTGCCCCATCGCGGGCAAGCTTCGGCGGGTTAGGTCGGAGGCATAGTGACGGGCTGGGTAGATGAAAGCGCGTCGCGTTTCGGAAACAGTGAACCGCAACGCGTGATCGATCACTCCGTCGGCGACCTCGTTGTAGCGGACGAGTCCGGCAAGTATCGGCAGACCGGCAGCATCGGCCGAAGTCCAGCCTTTAGGCCGTAGATGGTTCGAGTTGAGATCCCAGGTCGCGCCAGACCCCGCGCGCCAACTTGCGCCGCCGTCACGGGGATACGCCGCGAAGAGTTCGTACAGTTTGCATGCCGCCTTGTCGACGACGATCACGTGGCGGTCTCCATCCGATCCTCGTCCACCTTCTATCGGAGCATCCTTCGGGATCGGATAGGGACCGTCGTCCGATTCGCCTGCGTAGCGGAATCGAACCGGAACCTTCTTCTGATCACCCGGCACGGTGACGAAGGGGATGCCGATCCGTGCCCCTTGGTAGCGCCCCGAACCGAAGTCGGGATGGAGACCGGTGGATAGACCGATGCTGCGAACGATCGCATCGGAGTTGCCGAGCACCGGCAGGTCGTCCACAGGGAGGTTCCACTGATTGTCGGCGGGAAAGATCGGGCACTCTGGCGCACCGGGCAAGGGAGCGGCGGTCGCGCGCGGGACTACGAATGACGACGCGATCAGCACAACCCCACCCAGCAAGCAGACGATGAACTGCTGTCGTGTGCCCGTCTGAGACGGGCGGAACAGCACCGCCAAGAAGAGCACGGCGAGTCCGAACAGCAGCAGCTCCGGTTCGATGCCTCCCGCGATGTTGACCGTATGGGCCGAGACCATCAGATCGTTTGGATCGAGCGGATCCGTTGACGAGGTGCTCGACGTGGTCGCCGGCCGGCCCCGCATTCGATGAGGCGGATAACCCTGCCCCTCTCGCCTTTGTACGGTTCGAGCAACTCCAACATCCGTTCGTCGGTCGCCCGCATCTCTCCGGCAAGGACCCACGCAACCAGGTGCGGCAGATGGAAGTCGCCAACCGACACAGCATCCGGGTCGCCCATCGCGCGCGCGGCAACCTCAGCGGCGGTCCACGCGCCGACACCGGTGAAATGCATCAATCGCGCAGACGCCTGCTCGGCGTCGAGTTCGACGCACTCCTCCAAACGATCGGCGCGCGCACATACGGCTCGGATCACATCGGCGCGTTTGCGCTCGACCCCGAACCGATGGAAGACCCAGTAGGGCTGCTCGGCCAGCACGGAAGGGTGCGGCGCCACCCGTAGTCCGGCAGGACCCGGAGCCGGCTCACCCAACGCAAACACCAGCTTGGCGAACGACTGGTGAGCCTCGTAACTCGTGACTTTCTGCTCGAGGATGGCCGGCACGAGTGCTTCCATCACCCGGTGCGTTGCGCCTATCCGCAGCCCGGGGAGTTGGCGTTGAAGTTCCTGGAGTCGCGGGTGATCGGTCTGCAACGTCGACACATCATGCGAGCCCGTCAACAGTTCGGCTCTCTCGAGAGCCCACGCGGCCCCGGACCCCCATGCCCGCGCCGAAACGTGATGACCGTCGACGGCGAGATGGATCGTGGCGGGTCCCTCGGGAGTTCCTGTCGCGCGCCAGAGCCCATCCGGCTCGATACGGATCGTCGGGTCCCCGGGTCCGTGCCGGTGAAGGCCGAACGTGGGCCGGGTCGCCAGGGGGCCGGGAAGTTTGAAGGAGGCGGTGCGGACGGGCATCACGTCAGAGTATTCGTGCGCTAGCGGATGAGCCTGGACATCCGGCGATCCGCCAGCACCTTGCCCTTCGTTTGGCAAACGGGGCAGTACGTGACCTCGTAGCCTTCGTACGACACCCGGCGCAGGTCTCCCCCACATCTGGGGCACGGGTAGCCATGGCGTCCATGGATGGCGAAACGGTTGTCGATCTTGGTCGGCAGACCACCGGTCCTCTTCCGCTCTTCACCCAGCGCCGACTGGAGCACCTCGTGTGTCGCCTCGATCAAGGTCTTCCTCTTGGCGCTATCGAGTTTCTTCAGAGAGTCGTACGGCGAGATCGAGGCACGATGAAGGATGTCGTCGCTGTACCCGCGCCCGATACCCGCCAAGGTCCGCTGATCGCGCAGGATCGTGTGCACCCTGCGTCCATCGTCGGACGTAAGGATGAGCTCGTCGAACTCCTTCGAGAAGGGGTCGGGCCCCAAACGTTCCAAGGGTCCGTCGTCTCCCGGTGCCAAGGTCCACCACCCTGCCTTGCGTTGCGTGCCGTACTCCTTGATCAGGATCGCGGGACGACCGTCGAAGAAGAACCGCACTACGGAGCCTTTCGGCTTTGTTCGCTTGGGTGGATCCTCGACATCGACGCGGCCCCCCTGTGAGAGGTGCACGAGGATCCGAGGTCCTCCGAAGTCCATGACGAGGTACTTCCCGCGCCTGCCGATGCCGGCGAGGGTCTTGCCCAAGAATGACTCTGCAGGAGGGTCGAACGTCTTCATCGCTGAGAACTGCAACTGGGAGACCTCGGCTAAGGACGCTCCCCCGACGACATCGTCAAGCCGCTCGGCAAGAGCCTGCATCTCGGGGAGTTCTGGCATCCCCTGATTCTCGCTTAGACGGCCGCCAACTCGTCAGAGGGCTCAACCGCCCGGCCACCCGGAGCGAACACCTTGGCGTTCCGCAGATCGACGAACACCCTCTTGCCTTCGGTCACTCCCTCTAGCTTGTCGTTCGGGACCTGGGCCGTCAGTGCCTGACCATCGGGAAGGGTCAGGCGCACCTTGGACGTCCACCCGAGATTGCTCAAAGCCTCGACGACGGCAGGGCTCGACGAACCATCGGCGCGCTCCATCGACACGAGAACGTCGTGCGGTCTCACGAAGGCATGGGCCGCATCCCCATCGTTGAGGTGCTCGGCCCCATCGAGTTGCTGCTCACCGAATTGAACGCGGCCCCCGATAACTAGGCCTCTGATCACGTTGGCAGCACCGACGAAGCTCGCCACGAATGGAGTGGCCGGCTCGTTGTAGATGGCTTCGCTCGAACCGATCTGTTCGACCTTGCCCTCGTGCATCACTACGACCTTATGGGCGAGCTCGAGGGCCTCCTCCTGGTCGTGCGTGACGAGAACGCTCGTGATACCGAGCTCGCGGTGTAGTTCGTCGAGCCACCTGCGCAGGTCTTGTCGCACACGTGCATCGAGCGCACCGAATGGCTCGTCGAGCAACAACACCTTCGGCTGTGGCGCAAGAGCACGGGCGAGCGCGACACGCTGACGCTGACCACCGGAGAGCTGGTCGGGGAAGCGATCGCCGAAGGGACCTAGGTGAACCAGCTCTAAGAGTTCGTTCACACGTTTCACGCGCTTGTTGCGCGGCTCTTTGCGAACGGTCAGGCCGAAAGCGATGTTCTGCGACACGGTCATGTGACGGAACAGGGCGTAGTGCTGGAACACGAAGCCGACCTTGCGGTCCTGGACGCTCACGTGGGTCTGGTCCTCGCCTGCGAGAAGGATCTCCCCACTGCTCGGGTCCTCGAGACCGGCGATCATCCGCAACACCGTGCTCTTCCCCGAACCACTGGGACCAAGCAGTGCCGTGATCTTCCCTTCCTCGACGTCGAAGGTGACGCCTTCGACCGCGACGAAGTCACCGAATCTCTTTCCGAGCTCGTTCACCCTGATGGCTGGCCTCATGACCTCGCCTCCTTTGACTGTCGGTGTTTGAAAGTTTCGATGGCGGCAAGCAAGAGGATCGAGATCGCAGCCAAGGTCAAGGCGACCACGTAACCGGAGGCCTCTTGCCGTTCCTCGAGCGCCCGGAAAACGTACAGGGTTGCCGTTTCGGTCTGGCCCTGGATCGAGCCGCTCACGATCAAGACTGCACCGATCTCACCGAGGGCGCGTGCCGTGGAAAGGGCCATCCCATAGAGCAGGCCCCATTTCACGTTCGGCAGGGTCACACGGAAGAACGTCTGGATAGGTGACGCGCCCAAAGTCAACGCGGCTTCCTCCTCGTTCGTTCCGAGTTCCTCTAGGACGGGCCCGACCTCACGGATCACGAACGGGATGGAGATGAAGATCGTGACAAGGATCATCGAAGGCAGGGCGAAGATGATCTGGATGCCCCGTGCGGCGAAGAAGTCCGAGAACCACCCTCCCGTTCCGAACAACAGCACCGCCATAAGACCAACGGTGACCGGGGAAACGGCAAGGGGCAGTTCCACCAAGGCGTTCAGGAAGCGTTTGCCTGGGAAATCGTCGCGCACGAGCACCCACGCAGTGAGCATCCCAAGGACGGTCACGGTGACGACGGTGACCAAGGTGATGATGCCCGTGAGCCAGAACGCATGTCTGACATCAGCGCGAGCGAACGTTTCGCTCACTACATCCATGCCTCCCTTGATCGCGGCCCACACGATGCCTGCGAGAGGGGCCAGCAGCAGGATGGAAACGTAGGACAACGCAAGAGCGATGAGCAGGCCGCGGATCAACCTCGTCCGGGAGGCATGCGTGCGGATCGCGCCAGAGGTTGAACCGCCACTTCCTACGGTCATTCCCATGGATCACTCGCTACACAAGTGTCGGTTGCACTCATATCTTCCTCGGCTTCCGGCGCAGGAGGCGATCGGTGAGGAGTACGAGCGAGAACGAGATAACGAACAGGATCGCCGCGACCGCGGCCGCCTCTTCCGGTCGGAACTGGTTCGCAAGTTGGAAGATGAACACCGGAGCCGTCAACGTCTTACCTGTGAGGTTGCCCGCCACGATCACGACGGCACCGAACTCGCCGATCGCGCGAGCAAAGACAAGGAGGGCACCCGCCGCGATCGACGGACGCAGAGCGGGCAAGACGACCTTCCTGAACGCGGTCCATCCGCCGGCGCCGAGTGAGAACGCCGCCTCTTCCTCAGCGATATCTAGCTCGCTGAGAACGGGCTGCACCGTGCGGATGACGAACGGCAATGTCACGAAAAGAAGAGAGATCAAGATCCCGAGTGGCGCGAACACGACGTCGATGCCGTGCTCCTTCAGCCATCCCCCGACGGGCGACGCCGGCCCATAAA
This sequence comes from Actinomycetota bacterium, assembly GCA_034665745.1. Taxonomy (GTDB): domain Bacteria; phylum Actinomycetota; class CADDZG01; order CADDZG01; family WHSQ01; genus JAXDJJ01. The sequence continues at coordinate 31,557 of JAXDJJ010000015.1, forward strand.
GGGCAACGAGCATGACCCCGGTGACCAGGGTAGGGATCGCGAACGGAAGGTCCACGATCGCGCTCAAAAGGTTCCGGCCGGGAAAGCGGTAGCGAACCATGACGTACGCGAGCAGGGTTCCGAAGAACGCGTTGATGACCGTGCAAATCGCGGAAGTGACCAACGTGAGTCGGATCGCCTCGATAGCACCGGGCGTTGCCAGCGCAAGACGCAATTTGTCGAAGCCGTCCGCGTAGCCCTTCAGCAACACCGCAACGATGGGGAGGAGGATGGCTATCCCCAGATAGAGGATGGCCACCCCCCTCAATCCCCAACGTCCTAGATGCAAGCCACGAAGGCGCGCGGTCCAAGGGGGTAGGGCCGCGCCTCCTTCGATGACTTGTGAACTCATATCTAGCCTTGCGCCTCCGCGAACGCCTTCGTGAAGACGCCGTCGGGGTCGCCGAACACTTCATCGTTGATCTGGTCCCAGCCGCCGATGTCCTCAAGTGTGAAGAGGTCCTCAACCGGAGGGAAGCCCTCGCCACCCTTCTGCGCTTCGGCCTTGTCGGTCGAGCGCAGGAAACCAACGGTGGTGTACAGCTCTTTGGCCTCGTCGCTGTGCAGGTACTCGACGAATGCCTCGACGACTTCACGGACGCAGTGCTTGTCCACGTTCTTGTCGACGATAGCAACCGGGTTCTCGATCATGACCGTCGACGGCGGAAGCACCATCTCGTCGGGGAGACCTGCCTTGTTCGCGGTCAGGATCTCGTTCTCGTACGTGATGGCCACGTCACCGTTGCCGGCCTCGAAGTTCTTGATCGAGTCACGGGCCGACTTGTCGAGGACGGTCACGTTGCTGAAGATCCCGGTAAGCAGCTCTTGCGCGCCTGCCGTGTCGCCTTCCTTCACACCCGCGTGACCGCGCATCGCGGCGCCGTAGGCACCGACGATGTTCCAGCGCGCGCCACCCGAGGATGCTGGGTCCGGCGTGAGGATCTCGAGACCTTCCTTCGTCAGGTCGTTCCAGTCGGCGAGGCCTTCTGGGTTGCCCTCTCGAACATCGAACACGGCCAGCGACGAGGACACCATGCCGCCGTCGGTCTGCTGGGTCCAGTCATTCGTGATCAGACCGGCGTCGGCAACCGCGTCGATGTCCGGGCCGAGCGAGGCCGCGAAGATGTCTGCCTCGAAACCGTTGACGATGTTCGCTGCTTGGGTGGTGCTACCTCCATAGGACTCCTGGAAGATGATGTTCTGGTCATCGTTCTCCTCTTTCCAGAGAGCCTGGAACGCGGAGATGATCTTGCCGTACACCTCGCGCGGCGTTGAATACGCGGCGAACGTGATGACGGGCGTTTCAGCCGGGGTGCACTCACCGTTGTCGGCCGTCGTGTCATTGTTGCTTGCCGGGTCCGACGAACACGCGGATCCGATGAGTCCGAAGGCCAGCACGATCGCGGCCAGCCTGATGCTCTTGCCTCTCAAGTGGTTCTCCTTTCGATCAACGAACAACGAACAGCACTAACTAGGCCTCCGGTTGTCCGGTTGACCTTGAGGGCCGGGTTCGCCGCGGAACTCCGCGCCGAGCTCGGAACTTCGGGTCTACGTGTGAAGGCGGAGCTTCGTTGAGGTCTCGAGCCCCACGACCTTGCCCTGGTGGATCTTGATGACGATCGATCCGTACTCGATCTGGCTCAAGGCCCGCCGAACCTCAGCAAGGACCGACTCCTCGACATCGAGGTCATCGGTCTGCGTCGGTGAGGCACTCCCGTTCGTGGCGCTTGCTCTGTCTGTCACAGTGACACTCTTACAGGAGTGCTATAGGAGTGTCAAATACCTCATGCTCCGGAGTTGCGGCCCTCAGTAGGGCGGTCGCCCTCGAGCCATGCGGTCATCCCGCCCCGGACGAGTCGTGCATCGCGACCCAGGGCCCGGGCGACAGACGCCACGAATGTGCTTCTCGACTCGTCTGCACAGATGATCGCCAGCGGGCCGTGGGGAAGCGCCTGATGCGATGTCCACGGTTGGGTCGATGGGTGGTTCACGGCATCCGGGATCCGAATGTGGTTGAACTCGTATCCCTCTCTTACGTCCACGATGATTAGTTCGTCACGACTCTCGTTCAACTCATCGACCGTCATCGTCGGCAAACTCTCGATCGCCAACCCGTCGTCCGACCACCTCGACAGTCCCCCCTCGAGGATCCCCTCGATGTCGAATCCAGCGTCGCTCAGAAGCTGATCTGCGGACTTCGCCACGATGTCTGGCTCCGCCATCAGCACGTAGCTCCTGTCGTGGGGAAGCATCATCGAGGCCCGATCGGCAAGATCGGCTCGATTGAATTGGAGGCTTATCGCACCAGCGACGTGGCGCATCGCGAAGGCTGCTGGAGTACGCAGGTCAAGAAGTAGAGCTCCGTGTGTGGTTGCTGCGACGACTTCCTCAGGGATCACGAGGCAACGGTATGGATGCCCCGCGGGTCCAGCCCCATATTGATGGACTTGATCCGTTCGTGGTCATCGGGGGCCGGTCGCAATGATCCGGCAAGCGCGGTGACGAACCCGTCTTCGTCAGCGGCCTGCAGCACCTGATTGTTCTTCCTCTCGTAGCCGATCGTCGAGCTTGCTTTCCCGCTGAGATTCACTCCCCCGCATCGAGATCCGCCGAAATGGGCTGGCCACACCTCCACATGGTCGTCCAGGGTCATCAAGCGCTCAGTGATGCTTCGATACAACAGGCGAGATCGTCGCTCGACCTCGTTGGTATCGCGTGGACCTATCGACAGATCCGGGCGACCCACATCTCCCACGAGCAGGGAGTCGCCGGTAAGAACGAACCAGTCTTGCTCCGACCGCTTCTTGTCCCGTCCGATGTACGCAACATGTTCGTCCGTGTGTCCTGGAGTGTGGGAACAGCGCAGCTCGATGTCGCCGACCGCAAGCGTGGATCCATCGACCATCGCTTCGAACGGATAGTCGACGGACGCCGACTCGAACAATCTCAGCTTGGCGCCCGAATCAACCGCGAGAACTCGGGCTGCCGAGACGTAGTCCGCATGGATATGGGTTTCGACCACATCTGTGATCGTCAAGCCAAGATCGGCGGCTTCGAGGATGTAGGACTCACCGCCAACGTCCTCACTCGGGTCGACGACCACTGCCTGTCCACTCTCGCCGCACCCGATCAGGTACGAGGCCTGGCCTAGGGGTTCGAACCGGAACTGCTTGAAGATCAAACTTGGATGCCCTTACGGACGTAGAAGACGAACGCGCCGAACTCCTCAGCTGTGGTCACGACCTCGTTGCCAGTGTCGTGGGCCCATGCAGGAAGGTCCAGAACCGATCCCTTGTCGGTCGCGAGAATCTTCAGAACCTGGCCTTCTTCCAAGGGCTCGATCGCCTTGCTAGCCCGAACTACCGGCATGGGGCATAGCAAGCCTCGAGCGTCTAGCACCTCGTTGTGCTTGATCACGTCACCTCCTAGAGCAGCCGACACTCTAGTAGGAGCGTGGCGCAGATGAGGCCCGGCCGCCCTGGCCAGGCAGGGGCCGCGGCCCCCGTGGCGAAGTAATGACCCATGAAAAGACTCGCAGTTTCCGCGCTCGTTTTCGCCTTGCTAGCCGCCATCGCGCCCGTTGCTCACACCGACACCGCCAAGCTGTCTCTCGTGAGGGTGCTCGTCACCTCCGACGCGCAGGCCGAGTATCTGCTGAACAACTTCGATACTTCCGAGAACAACTCCCCCGGTCAGATCGAGCTGGTCATGTGGCCCGGAGACAGGGCTGAGTTAGACCAACTGGGATACCGCTACTACGTCGTTACCGAGGACCTCGTTGCGCGCGATGCCGCACTGAACGATGTGGCGCATCCGCTGCAGCACCTCCCCGGCCCGGACTACTCCGACTACCGGCACCTCACCGACTACAACAACGAGATGGCCGAGCTCGCCAAGAAGAACCCTTCGATGGTGAAGCTCTTCGAGATGAACCAACTATCCCTCGAGGGCCGCACCGTCTACGGGCTCGAGATCGCGACCGATGTCAAACGTGACGACGGTCGTCCGATCTTCTATGTCGATGGTGTCCACCACGCGCGTGAGTGGCCCGCCTCGGAGTTCACGATGATGTACGCCCACTACCTTCTGGAGAAGTTCGGCAAGGACCCGCAGATCACATCTCTGCTGAACAAGGCACGAGTCATCATCGTCCCGATCGTGAACGTGGACGGCTTCAACTATTCACGTGAGTCGGTTACGGGCGTGACACAAGGTGCTCGTGACGCCACACAGAACCTCGGTGCCGTTAACGGATTCGAGGGCTACTGGCGCAAGAACCGGCGCTCGTTGACAGGCGTCACGGTGCCGGCAGCCCAGGCCAACCCTGACGCGTTCGGCGTCGACAACAACCGCAACTACGCGTACCTCTGGGGTGACCAGAATGGTGGCTCGGCAAACGAGCAGTATGACCAGACCTACCGTG
>JAXDJJ010000016.1:0-64251 GCA_034665745.1 Actinomycetota bacterium
GTCGATAGCGCCCGAGCTCAGCATGTCTCCACTGGTGGTGGTGGCCGAGGTGTTCAACAAGACCGGTTCGAACGCGGAGCTCTTTCCTGCCACAGGCGGAAGCGGCGATCTTCCAACCGGCGCGGAGGTCGTCTACGTCGCGGGTGGCCAAACGGTGGGTGAGAGCGGAACCACCGGTGTCGATCCCGATCCGCTCGAAGGGCTTGGGAGCAAGATGCGCACGCTGTTCGGGGCCCTGCTGTTGCTTCTGCCCGGCCTGCTGTTGGTGAGGGCGTTGCTCCCCGAAGCATCTTTGGGTGAGACGTTAGGGATGGTGCCCGTGCTCGGGATCGCCCTTATGACTCTCGTCACCGTCGCCCAGCTCGCTATCACGGGTTCGGCCCTCACCTCCGGGCAGGCATGGATCGCGTTGATCGTTTCGACGATCATCTCTGGCGTTGCATTCCTCGTGGCCGGTTTCGGTGGCGGGCTGAGCAGAGGCGAGACGATCTACCCGTCGGCCGGCGCTTGATCTCCACGTTCGACAGGCTTCCTGCCGCAAGTCCGGGTCGCACCTCTCGCATCCTGTGGGCAATCGCGCTGGTGGCTTTCGTCGCTGGCGTTGTTAGTTGGGCGACCTGGACCCTTCAAGGTGGCGTCGTAGCCCTGTGGTGTTTCACGGTCGCGGCGGTCGCGGTCGCTCTCGTGCTCCCACTTCCATATGCGGTTGTGTCCCCGTTGTTCTTGGGAGCTGCCGGTTGGCTCGTCGACATGCTGCCGCTCGTGACCCTGGCGGGATGGACGGCGGTAGTTGTCAGGTGGGCCTGGGGCCTGTGGACCGAGAGGCGGATGCCGCGCGGGGGCCGGTGGATATGGCTGCCGATAGGTCTTGTCTTCTGGACCGCCCTTGGAGTGACGCAGATCGACGTCGGACTCGACCTAAAGCACTTCCTGCTGCTGTTCGGGATCCAGGTGCTCGCCTCGGGCGTGCTCCTGGTGGTGGTCGACCAGTTCGCCGACCTGGATAAGCGCACAGTCGTCGCTGCAGGTCTGGTGGGGTTCATCAGCTTGATGTCGGTCATCGTGTTCGCAGAATGGATCGGTGTTCCCATCCAAGAATTGCAGAACGTCGAGGTCGCCGACCGGGTCGAAGAGACCTACGGTGTGAACGCGTTCCCGAACAACCTTGGGCTGATGAAGTACGCGCGCTCGAGCAAGGGTGGCGCTAAGGAGTTCCGTGCCGTACTCGAGAGGTTCGCGAAGTCGCATCCGGACCTGCCCGACTTCGAGGTGTTCCTTCCGAAGTTCCAGGCCTACGACACCACGAACATCGTCATCCGCTTCGATGGGTCCGCACGATCGTTCGAAGACGAGCTGTCCAAGGTTGGCCTCGGGGTGGATCTGATCTACGACAACATCGGTCTGACGCCCGGCAGCAGCGTGCCTCGTATGCGCTCGATCGCTCGCAACTCCCTGACCTACGCAGGTAGTTGTGTGGTCCTTTTCTTCCTTGCCTTCTATCTGTTCTGGACCGGGTTGGGGTGGCGGCGATGGCTCGGCCTCACCGGGATCGTGTCGAGCCTCTTCGGGGCCGGGTTCTCCCTTTCCCGAGGTGCTTGGGTTGCGATCCCCATCGGCATCGTCTATCTGCTGATCGATCGAGTCCTATCGGGGCGCCGGAAGCTCGCTCTTGTCGGAGCCTTCCTCATCGGGGCCATCGTCCTCACGGGCATCTACCTAGTGAAGTACAGCGTCGACCCCTACAACGCGCGCGCCGGTGTGGATGCGAGTACCGACACACGCATCGACGTCTACTCGGACACTCTGGAGGCCGTTCGAGGCATCAACTTCGTCGTCGGGTTCGGCACCGACAAGCCACGGACCTCGAGCGGCGTGTCTCACGTTCTGGGCCGATACATCCCGGATGCGGGAACCCACTCGACGTACCTCAACTACCTGTTCCGCACGGGTGTGCCGGGTGCGTTGGCGATCATCTTTCTCTACGGGCTTGGCGTGCTGCATGCGCGTGCTGCTGCGCTGAGATCGGCAGGTAACGAGCGTCTCTTCCGAGCGCTCGTCGCCGGGGCAGTGCTCGCGGGGGCCGCGCAGGCAGTGCTACTGAGCCTCTTCGTCGAACCCATCTACACCTTGACGATCGCGTTGGTCCTTGGCCTTGCGATGGCAGGGACACAAGATCTCGGGACATCGATCGTGCCGTGGAAGACCACGCCCGCCCCGTCGGCATGAGCGACGACACTCCTGGGCTCTCGAAAGGTGCTGCTCACGACGTAGTCGTGGTTGCGAAAGGTGGGGCGGTCCAGATCGCCGGCCAGATCTCGCAGCGCAGTCTCTCGTTCGTATTCATCGCCGTTGCCCAGCGGATCTTGGCAACGGGCGGCCTGGGCCTCTACCGCGTCGTGTCGCAGGTTCTTACGGTCGGTGGGCAGATCGGATTGCTCGGCTTCAACTACGCCTCGATGCGCTGGATATCCAAAGCGCGCGCGGCCAAGGATCCAGGAGGGGTACGCGGCGCGGCCAGTGTCGGACTAACCGGGAGCGCGATCGCATCTGTGTTGGTTGCTGCAGGGTTGGTGCTCTTCGCTCCGCGTATCGCACCGATCTTCTGCGACAAAGACTGCGATGCGGATCGATTCGCCCAGCTGGTCCGTGCCGGTGCCCTGTATGTGCCGTTCTTCGCGTTGATGCAGGTGCTGCGTTATTGCACCCAGGCGTACAAGACGATGGTTCCCTCCGTGATCGTCGGCAACATCATCCAGCCCGCGGTTCGGTTCATCGTTGGTGTTGCGTTCCTCCTCGCCGGCTTCGAGATCATGGGAGCGATCGTCACCCTCGTTATCAGCATGGGGGTTGGGGCCGTTGCCGGCTTGTTCTATCTGCGTCGGATGCTGGGCGAAGAGGAGCGCAAGGCAACCCCCATCCGTCCGTTCGGGGAGATGATCCGCTTCGCGTTGCCCCAAGCGGGCTCGTCACTGCTCGGCATCCAGTCGCTAGGGCTGGGCATCCTCGTGCTCGGTGCTCTGGACACCAAGTTCCAGGTCGGGCTATTCACGGTCGCGCTGTCGTTGCAGGGGCCGGCGGGCGTGTTCCTGTCCGGCATCGTGAATATCTGGGCGCCGGTCGTCTCGGACCTCTACGAGAAGGGTCAGATCGAACGCTTGGGATCTCTGTACCAAACGATCACCCGCTGGATCGCGACGTTCGCGTTCCCGATCTCGGCAGCGATGATCCTCGAGCCGGATCTGTTCCTGATCTTCTTCGGCAAAGACGCCGCCGGTGCGGCACCGATCATCGCGATCCTTGCTGCGGGCAACATCTTCTATTCGGGGACCGGGCCCACCGGATACGTCTTGTCGATGACGGGGCGACCTGGAGTGAACTTCGTCAACTCGATCGTGAGTGTGGGTCTCTACATCGGGCTCGGGATCGTCGTTGTGCCGAAGTATGGCGCGTTGGGGATGGCTTACGTCGATGCCATCGTCACTGCGGCGGTCAACATCGTGCGCGTCATCGAAGCGAAGATCCTGGTCGGGGTGCAACCATTCGGACGATCGTTCATCAAACCGGTCGCAGCGACGTTGATCGGGTCAGGTGTCTTGCTGGCCTGGCGTCTCGTGCCGGGAGACGGCTATCCCATAGAAGTCGCCGGCGTAGGTCTCGCGGCCCTCGTCTACATCGCAGCTTTGGCCGTGTTCGGTATCGATGAAGAAGAGCGCTACGTATGGGACCGGATCCGTACGCGGGCCTCGAAGAGTCTCAAGCAACCATAGGCTCGTCATCGTGACCGAGGATAGAAAAGCTCTTAAGCGTTCGTTGCGAACGGACTTCGATCCGAGCGCGCGCTTGCGGTTGATCCGCGCTGCACATGCGGCGAAGCGGATCAAGAACGTGCCCGGGCTGCTGATGGGGGCGGAGCTCCACCAACCGATCTTCATCATCGGCGCGCCGCGCTCGGGAACCTCGTTGCTGTACGCCATCCTTCGCAAGTCGTCTGCCTTGAAACACTGGCCGGGGGAGTCGCACGAGATCTGGGAGGCCGACTACCACCCCGCACTGCGCGGGTGGGGGTCGAACGAGCTCCGTGCCGACGACATCACCGAAGAAGCCGCGGCTCGTATCCGGCGGTCTTTCTTCCTCGTCGCGGGGACGAAGCACCGCTTGCTCGACAAGACGCCTCGCAATGCCCTCAGGGTGCCGTTCGTGAACGCTCTGTTCCCGGATGCACGCTTCATCTACATCAAGCGTGACGGCAGGGAGAACATCAACTCGTTGATCAACGCGTGGCGCACACCCCGCTACCGCACGTACGAGCTGCCTGAGCCGCATGCGATCCCGGGGGTCGACCCGAAGTGGTGGAAGTTCGTCCTCTATCCGGGGTGGCGAGAGGACCGAAGCGGCCCCCTCGAGGTAGTCACTGCACAACAGTGGATCCACTCGAACGAGCATGCGATCAAGGGATTCGAGGGGGTCGACGACGAGCGCGTGCTCGACCTCCGCTACGAGGACCTCGTCGAAGAACCGGTCGAGCAGGTTGGGCGGGTGATGAGCTTCCTCGATATCGCCTACGAAGGTGCGGTACGCGAGAAGGCTGCAGCGACCTCGACCACGCCTATCAACACGGTGACTCCACCCGAGCCCGGCAAATGGCGTAAGGAGAACCCCACCGAGATCGAGGCCGTCACCGATCTCATCCGTCCGACGATGGACCGCATGGGTTATGAGATCTGAGCCGGTTTGAAGCGGTTCTCAGCGGTTCTGGTAGTCGTGTGGCTCCTCGCTGCCTGTACCCCCGACGGTAGCAAGACGTCCCCTGCGCCTGTAGAGACCCGGCAGGCAGAACGTCCCAACATCCTGGTCGTGGTTACTGATGACATGAGGGTGGACGGCTTGCTCGTGATGGACTTCACGAACGAGTGGTTCTCGAGCGGCACGAAGTACCTCGAGGCATATGCGACGACGCCACTGTGCTGTCCCGCACGTGCGTCGATCTTCACCGGTCGGTACGCGCATAACCATGGAGTTCTGAAGAACCAGGATAGCCATGACCTCGATACGGACACCACGATCCAGGCCCACTTACAAACGTCCGGATACACCACCGCCATGGTTGGCAAGTACCTGAATTCGTGGTCGGTCGAAGACGACCCCCCACATTTCGACGAGTGGGCTCTTTACGCCGGGCGCTATTACGGAAAGCCGTTCAATGTGAATGGCAAGATCGTTGAGACCACTGATTACTCGACCTATCACGTTGCCAAGCGCGCGCAACAGTTCCTACATGGCTTCGAGGACAACGATGAAAAGCCCTGGTACCTCTACGTCGCAACGGAGGCCCCTCACGCGCCGTTCACGGTTGCCCCTCAATACAAAGCGGCGCCCATCCCTACGGCTAAGGATGCTCCCTCGCTGTACAAGAACCTCGGGTTGACCGAACGCGATCTGTCGGACAAACCCGACCTTCCTCGTCGTCCGTTCTCTCTCGAGAAACCGAACATCCTGCGCAAGAAGCAGCTCCGAACGTTGATGTCGGTGGACGACGTCGTCCGCAAGCTAGCGAAGTCACTGGAGAACCTTGGGGAGGAGCGGGACACCCTTGTCTTCTTCCTGTCTGATCAAGGCCTCCTGCAAGGCGAGCACGGCCTTTACGCGAAGCGGTTGCCATATACGGAATCGATAAAGATCCCGTTGCTGATGAGGTGGCCGGGGCACGACCTCCCTCGGATCGATCGGGATCTCGTGGCGAACGTCGATCTTGCCCCGACGATCCGGGACGTCGCGGGGATCCCTCCTGGGACGATGCCCGTGGATGGGATATCGCTGCTCGGAGGAGCACGACGTACCCAGCTTCTCCTCGAGCAACAAGAGAACTGGCGGGTCGGTCTACCCAACTGGCGTTCGATCCGGACCCTCGACTATCAGTACGTGGAGTACTACAAGAGGGATGGGAGTCTCTTCGATCGCGAGTACTACAAGGTCCAGGAAGACCCTTTCCAACTTCTCAATCTTCTGGGGGACGATGACCCATCGAACGATCCTGATGTCGAGAGATTGTCGGAAACGATCGCCAGGTATCAGGACTGTAGAGAGGAAGGATGTGTGATCAGCGAGTGACAGAGTACGAGCGGGCGACCGCGGTCGAGCGGGTCGATGACGACGAGTTCAAGGCTGCGATCCATCCGGGGTGGTGGGTCGTGCGCGGCCCCCACGGTGGGTACATATCCTCGATCTTGTTGCGCGCTCTGACCGATCGTCTCGACGATCGCGACAGACACATCCGCTCATTCACCACGCACTTCACCGCTGCTCCGAAGGAAGAGCCGATGACGATCACCACTTCGATCGATCGAACCGGTGGTCGTATGAGCTTCCTGTCCGCTCGGGTCGAGCAAGCCGACACGGTCGTCGCAACGGCCCTAGCCGCGTTCTCGGAGCCGTGGACGGGATTCGAGTTCGACGATGCCCCGATGCCCGAGGTCCCGACGCCGGAACAGTCATTCGAGATCCCCAAGAGCGGCGAAAACATCCCAACTTTCCTGGGCAACTTCGACATGCGGGCGTGCTTCGGCTCGTTGCCGTTCACGGGCCATCACGAAGCGGTCGTGGGCGGGTGGTACCGACTAAACGAGACCCAGGTCATCGACCCGATCGTCATGGCAACGTTGTTGGACGCATGGCCTCCGGCAGTCTTCCCTCGGGCCACCGAGATGATCGTGTGCCCCACGATCGATCTGACGATGCATTTCCGGGCCCCCCTGCCCCTCGATGGGGCTAAGCCGGAGGACTACATCCTGGGACGGTTCTCATCGAAACTCGGCCGCGACGGATTCTTCGAAGAGGACGGCGAGGTGTGGTCGGCAGATGGCCGGTTGATCGCGCAATCGCGGCAACTTGCTCTGGCGCTGTATCCGAAGGCGCGGGGCTAAAGCTCGCGGATCTTTCCTACCGGAATCCCGGCGGTAGATAGCCGCGCGATCGTTCGGGCCTTGGTGCTTGGGTTCGGGAACCTTCGCTCGTACCCAAGCAACGACAGCACATCGCCCGCAACCGCTTCGAAGATCTCGATCTGTTGGGGCGGCATCGAGGTTTCCCATGACCGCACGTTCTGTTGGGGCTTCTCGGTCACGTGAGGGTTGTACATCGACGCACGCGGCAGAACGCTTCCGCGTGCACGTTCGGTGTAGTCCATCATCCCGGGGTCGAAGTCGAGCTCGAGGAAACGACAGATGTCTTTGGTCTCTCCCTCGGCATCCTCGACCAGGTCTTCGTAGCGGATCTCGAGGTAGCGCTCGCGACCTACCCGGGGGCACGCATCTCGTCCGGCCATCACTCGCTTGGCCCATAGGGCGGCTGCTTTCCCTACCGTCTTGGGGCCGAACGGGACGTTCGCATACGAAAGGGCGACGTTCCGGCCGTCTCTGATGAGGTGGATGAAGCGCGCATCCGGGAACAGCCGGGCGAGAAGGTCCAGGTTTTCGACATACCGAGGGGTCTTGTCGCCCCACAGGCTCTTTCCATTCGCGTGGGCGTATGCGGCATACGTCGCCCTTATGGCGTCGGCGTACGACACACGCTCGGTCGTGGGGAGCTCCTGGCGGACGGCATCGACGGGGATGTCCCACGTCTGGAAGCGCTTGTGGCTACTCAAACGAGTGAGGAGATCGTCGACGTCTACCGAGTCTTGTCCGTTCCAGAGCTCGACGACGAAGCGGGACTCGGGGGGAACCGCCACATCCTTGTGTGCGTTCAGGATCAGCCGCAACAATGTCGTTCCAGAGCGCGCCGAGCCGACGATGAAGAACGGATGGGCCATCTAGAGGTAGCCGAGGTCGCGCAGGTGTTGCTCGACGATCGCTTCCTCTTCACCGGTCATCCCGCTACCCACCTCTTGCTCGAGACCGCCTGCTTGCACCGCGTCGACGTAAGCCTGGAGCTTCTGGGCCACTTCCGGGTAGCGGTTGTAGAGGTTCTGCTTCTCGTTGGGGACCTGCCCGCCGTTCAGCTTGTACAAGGCAGGGCGACCCCCTCCGGCTTGGAGCAACTTCCAGTCCGGCGTGCGAGCGCCCGTGATCCGTTTGCCTTCGAGCTTCACGCCGACGGCTTCCATGTACGCAGGTTCTTCGGGCAGCGAGCCACCCTCCAGCAACGGCCGCAGGCTCCGCCCATCGATGCCCTTTGGGGCGTCGATCCCTGCCAGGTCGGCGATCGTGGGGAAGAGGTCGACGTGGCGCACCTGTTCTTCGACCCGTGCCTGCGTAACACCGGGGCCGGTGATGATCAAAGGAACGCGGATCAGGTGTTCGTGCAGCGCGAAACCGTGGCCCACGGCAAGTCCCGCCAGCTTCTTGTCGATAGCGGGCGCCCACTTGTTGAACTTGAAGGTCGATCTCGCTTTGCGGGCGCCGCGCAGCATCTTCTGTTCGAACGGCGAGTTCGCATAGCTCTCGCCGTGGTCTCCCGTTATGACGATGATGGTGTTGTCGCCTGCGGCTTCGAACACGGGCCCGAGCCACTCGTCCGTTGCTGCAACCGCAGCTTCGTAGCCGCCCCGATCGTTGCGTTTCTTGAAGTCGGGTGGCGCGCGGTATGGACGGTGGACCTCCCAGATGTGAAGCATCTGGAACCAGGGATCCGGGTACGCGTTCATGCGGGCAACGATGCGGTCACGCCATTCGAAGAACGGCACCCGATAAGCCTGCCGGTGGTTGGCGGTTTCGAAGCCACGCAAGATCCCGGTCTCCTTGAGCAAGGGCCCGGTCACCTCGGCGTAGGTGTTGTAGCCGGCGCCCTTGAAGGCCTCGGCCATCGTCGTCACCCCCGCGTTCAAACGGTAGCCCTGGAGGCCCCTGACGCCGTGCTTCGGCGGGTAGCAGCCGGTGAGCATCGAGGAGAACGAAGGCGTCGTCGTGGTGCAGGTGCAGATGCACTGGCTGAATGCCGATCCCGACGCGGCGAGACGGTCGAAGTTCTGCGTCTTGATGTGGTCGCCGAAGACGGCATCGGCCCTCAAGGAATCGATCGCTAGGAAGAACACATTCGGCCGGCTCACGCGTGGTCCTTGCACTGAGACATGTGCGTGACCTTATTGCTAGGGAAGGCGGCCGCGAATAGGTGCTCGCCGAGCCGGTCGCGATATTGCTTCCTGACCCGCTGCCCGTCCCTAACGTTGTTCTTCATCGTGTAGTCGAGCAGGAAGTTCGACATCTCCGCAAGGGTGATGCCCTCGCGCTGCATCGTCGTTGGGTTCAGCCAGAAACCTTGTGGTCGTTGGTTCTGGAATAGGTCGGTGACGCGGACGTGGAAGTGGACCGCGGTGTCGATCAAGAGCTCGTCCATGTCGATAGCCCACGCGTCGGCCTTGTCGAAGCGCGGCCCAACCCCGTGGTCGGCAGTCATCGCCAGCACCCACCGGTTCTTGCCGACGTGCTCGTTCATCCACCGGACGAGCCCGGCCAGGGCCTTGTCGGAATAGGGGATCGTGTAGTGCATCTCCGGCGACTGCAAGAAATACGCGTGGCTGACCTCGTCGATCTGTTTGAAGTTCGTGTAGAAGAGGTCGGGCACCTTGTCCTTCCCGAATCCCTCTTCGTTCAGGAGCTTCCGTAGCAGGCGCATCTGATACAGGCTCCACACTGGGTTCGCGAACCCGGAGCCGTGGCTCGTTGGAAGGGTGTGTCCGAGCCACTCTCCGTTCTTGGTCCCGTCAGACTTGTCGATCGTCTTGAGGTCCGCTTGGAAACCAGGTACGTGTTGCATGTAGCTGGGCAGCCGGTAGTACCTGGAGTTCGTCTCGAATGGCTCGGTCCGGGTCAGGATCGCGATGTCCTTGTCGCCCTTGTTCAGCGCGGCGCCGTGCCCGATCATCCCGAGGTGCCAGTCCTGTTCGGCGAGCAGCCCTACCTTGGCTCGGTTGTTCGTGCGCGGGTCATACATGTCCGCCAGGGTTTGAACGAGCAGGTTGTGGGGGCTGTGGCCCGCCCATGAATCCTCGATGAAGGGGCCGCGTCGTTGGGGGATGGATACGATCCCGTGCGCTGCCGGGAACGAACCTGTGCCGATGTTGGCGTGGATCGCTGGGGTGACCGACGGGTTAGACCCAACCGTGACGCCCGCGATCGAGGTGCCCGTTGCCATGAACCTCTTGAGGTTCGGCCACGCTCCGGGCCATTGCTGCAACGTGTTCCAGCCGCCGCCGTCCCACACCACGGTCATGATCAAGCGGGGTTTGCCGTTCCTCTCCGAGCGCGGAAGCAGCGCGTTCTGGATGACATGACCGGGCCGGCGGTCGGGGAACGGCGTGCGTAGAAGTTCTGCCAACGTTGGGGCGATGTCGGTGAGGGTTGCTTCTCGATCCAACTTGATCTCTCCCTGCGACCGGATGAAGCCCGGTCCGTAGAACATCAAGGGAACCCGTTGAACGTATGGCCATGGACCCGAGTGGGTCGTGGTGGTCCGGAAGTTGCCGAAGTAGTCCGGTTCGGTCGGGACGAATGTGAGCTCGGGGGAGCGACCGGGGAAGTAACCGCGAAGTGTCCGCCGCAGTTGCTCGGGAGGAAGTTTGCATGCCGATCGCTTCCAGCGCGGCCCGGTTGCAGAGACCCGAGGCTTCCCGGTTGCCGTTGGAGAGGGACTGGGGCTGGCAGTGCCGGCCGCGACGATCTCTTTGTCGTTCGAGGGGCTCATTGGGGAGGACCCCGCTCCGGCCGAGGCCACACCAACGATGGCAGCTCCCGTGACGATCACGATGGCTCGCTGCGGGAACCTCATCCGGCGCATGCTTGGACATCTCCGAATCGATCGGTGGGGAATGCCGCGGCGAACAACTTCTCGCTGCCGCGCGACCGGTACTGGCTCGGCAATGCCTTGCCCTCTTTCCAGTTATCGCCGATCTCATAGTCCATGACGAAGTCGGCGATCTCTTCGAACGTGATCCCTTTTTGCTCCATCGTCGCCTGGTTCAGCCACATCCCGGTGGGGCGCTGCGCTTGGAACAGGTCGGTAACCCGCACCCCGAACTTCAGAGCGATATCGATCTGCAGTCGCTCTTCATCGATGGGCCACGCGCCGCTCTCGTAGGGATCGGGGCCCGAGCCGTGGTCGGCGGTCATAGCGATGACGTATCGATCGTTGCCGACGTGTGTGTCGAGGTAATCCACGATCGCGCCGAGCATCTCGTCCGACTGCTTGACGATCGAGCGCATCTCGGGATGGATCAGGTTGAACACGTGACCGATCAGGTCGAGTTCCTTGAAGTTCGTGAAGAACATGTCGGTGATGTCGTCCTGCCCAAAACCTTCGTTCGTCCATATCGCCTTCAGCAGGCGCAGCTGATAGCGGGTCCACACGGGGTTCGCAGCGCCGGCCTTGTGCTCGGTCGGGATCTTGTGACCCAGCCACAGCCCATCATCCTTGCCGTCCGACTCGTCGACGGTCTCGCGGTCGGCCTCGAACCCTGGGATCCCATCGAGGTACGAAGGCAACGTGTAGTAGTCGGTGTTCGTGACGAGGTGTCCTTCGCCCCCCTCACTCATGACAGCGATGTCTTTGTCGCCGCCGGTAGTGAAGGCGCCATGTCCCATCATCCCGAGGTGCCAAGCGCGCTCGGCCAGCAGCCCGATGAGAGCCTGGTTGTCCGTCGCCTTGTCGTAGACGTCGGCCAACGTGGATACCTCGAGGTTCTTCGGGGACTTGTTCGGATAGGCCTCGGGCACCCTGGTGCCCTTGCGGATCGGGATGTCGACGATGCCGTGCTCGTTCGGGAACGTCCCCGTTCCCATCGTTGCGTGGATGGCCGGAGTCACCGACGGAGAAGAACCGATCCCTAACTGCTGCACCGACGTGCCTTGCTTCATCAAGCGCTTAAGGTTCGGCCACGCGTTCGGCCACTGCGCCAGAACGTTGGACCCACCACCGTCCCACACGACAAGGACGATCATCTTGGGGGGGCCGGGCCGATCGGCCTGTGGGACAAGGGCTTCGGTGACGGCCCGTCCGGGACGACCATCCGGTAGGGGGGTTCCAACGAGGTCGGCGAGGGTCGGCGCGAGGTCGGCCAGGGTTGCCGGGCGATCCAAGGTGAGGTTGCCCTTCGGCAGGATGTAGCCGGGCCCATAGAGGACCAGCGGCACTCCCTGGATGTAGTTCCACGGTCCCGCATGAGTAGTGGTGTCGAACGAACCGAAGTAGTTGGGTTCTTTGGGTACGACCTGCACATCCGGCGAACGAGAAAGCATCGTGCCGCGATCGATCCGCTCGAGCTGTGCCTTAGGGAGTTTGCACGAGGCGGCGAGCCACTTCGTTGTTGGCGCTCCGGTCGTGGTGGGGGCTTGCGGACGCTCGCGCGTGTACGCAACGAAGGCTCCAACGAGCAGCGCAGACGCGATGACGACCGCGGCTACCCGTTTCAGAGCGTCCACAGCTCCTCTGGAGTGCCGTTTACGAGCAGTCGTGCAGCGTCGATGCCCATCTTCACGGCGTGGTCCATGTTTCCGATCTCGTACTTCCACGATCCGAAGCGTCCGCGCGAGTAGATGTCGTGCGACATCAGCCACGGTTGGATCTTCGCGAGGGCGTCGTCGCGCTTCAGCGTGGGCACGGGATATGCATACCCAAGGTCCTCGACATGCATGGATGCGATCTTCGGCCGGCCTTCGATGACCCCCGAGGCCCTGAGGCCCTCCTCGACCTTTTCGGCCAGCCCATCGGCAGATTCCGGCTTGTAGCGC
The DNA here is from genome assembly GCA_034665745.1 of Actinomycetota bacterium. Taxonomy (GTDB): domain Bacteria; phylum Actinomycetota; class CADDZG01; order CADDZG01; family WHSQ01; genus JAXDJJ01. The sequence goes on from JAXDJJ010000016.1 coordinate 12,720, forward strand.
GAGTAGGAGATCTCGGTCATGTACGAGCAGTACCTATCAACTTCGCCGTTCGGGACATTGTTCGGTGAGTACTTGCCGAAGTTCGTCGCTCGGTAGAAGGGGGCGGTGTCTTGTGGGAAGTACATCCACGACTTATCGTCGAAGACGGGTGTCTCGTAACCGATCCCGACCATGAAGACGCCGTTGTGTTCGAGGTCGTTGGCCGCCGCACGAACATCCTCCGGGCAGTGTTCGAGGAGGCCGACGAGCTTGTCGATCGGCATGGTCGAAACGAGGTGGTCGTAGACCTCTTCGCTCCCATCCGAGAACTTGGCGATCTTCTTCTCGGCATCAACCGCGACCATCTCGCGGTTGTAGGTGATGCGTTCGCCGAGGCTCGCGGCCAGTCGCTTGTAGATCTCCGCGGTCCCACCCACCGCAGGAAACATGAAGAGGTTGTTCGGCCCCCACGCGGCATCGTCTTCCTGGAACACGAGGCTCCGGACCGCCCGGTTGTAGTCGACAACACTGACGCGCTCGCCGATCCACTTCGCTTGCATGCGCTCGGCAGGGGTCGCCCACACCTTGAAGTTGTAGGGGCGCATGAAGTGATGCGTGATGCCTTCACCGAACGTGTTCGCCATCCACAGGGCGAAGTCGGTCTCGGGATCGCCGCCCGGAGCCTCGATCAGACCCAGCAAGCATTCGTAGGCAGGCTCGGGCGGGAGATGGCGGAGGTTGTTCTGGAAGGGGTAGGGGACCCAGCGATCGTCGAAGCGGATGTAAGACGAGCGCTCGTGATGGAAGACTTCGTCACCCATCGTCTCCTCGAGGATCTTGTCGAACTCGCCGAAGTGGCTGAAGACGACGTGGCCTCCGAAGTCCCACAGGAAGCCCTGCGGGTCGATGACGGAGCCCGCGTGCCCGGCGGCGTGGTCCGACGCCTCGGCGAGTATCCAGTTCTCATGTTTCAGGTGGGTCATCTCGCGGGCCGCGCCCAAACCACAGGGCCCTGCCCCCACGATGACGATCCTCGGCGTATCCGACATCCGGTCCTTTCCGTTTCAGCCATACTGCCGCCCGTGAGCCGCGCGTTTCCCACCATCGACATCTTGGGTGTCGAATTCGCGCGCCTCGATCCAGCTGCAGCGCTAGAGCAGACCGAGCGCTTGTACGACGCTGAGTTGCCGGCGATGGTGGCTCACGCCAACGTCCACACGCTCAATCTCACGGTCGGAGACCCCGCCTACAGAGAGGCCCTCCGAGCCGCCGACATGGTACTCAACGACGGTAAGGGGGTGATGCTCGGCGCCCGCATGCTGGGCAGCAGCTTCCCGGCCGATCTGAACGGCAATGTGGTCACCCCTCTCGTCGTCGCCAGGGCCGCCGAACGTGGATGGCCGGTCTTCCTCCTTGGGGCCAAGCCGGGCGTCGCCGAGAAGCTCCGCGGAGTCCTCGCAGAGCTCCATCCCGGGATCAAGATCGTCGGCACCCACCACGGTCATTTCTCGGCCGATGAGGAGCCCGACCTGGTCGTGCACATCCGGGAGGTGGGCACCGGATTGCTGTTGGTCGGTATGGGTAATCCCTACCAGGAGCGCTTCTTGAACCGCAGACTGACCGAAACCGGGGCGCGCCTCGGTATCGGTGTCGGCGCGTACTTCGACTTCATGACCGGTAACGTGACGCGCTCTCCTCAGTGGATGAGCGATCACGGCCTCGAGTGGGTGCACCGCCTCGTGCAAGAACCGAAGCGCATGTGGCGCCGCTACCTAGTAGGCAACCCCGCGTTCATAGCGAGAGTCCTGAAACAACGCCGCCAGCGTCCATAAGTAGCACTCACTACCGCTCAGCGTCGCTCATCACTACTTACGCGCTCGAAAAGCGTTCTAACTCTCGATAGGCGGAAGTTCTGGGGGCCCGGTACCCTCCTGGCCGTGAGCGAGAGACCCCGGGCCGATTCCGTATTCATCATCGCGACCCGCAACCGAACGACCGAGCTGGTCGACACGGTCAGGTCGCTCTGCGAGCAAACGGTCCTGCCCGCCGAGCTCTGCATCGTCGATTCGAGCGACGAGACCCCAACGCGTGCTGAGATCGAGGCCTTGTGTGCAGCGGCCGATCTGAAGCTCAGCTATCACAATCCCGCCCCACGAGGTCTAACCGTCCAACGGAACTACGGACTCGATCGCACCACCGGCGACCCGGTGTTCTTGATCGATGACGATGTCTGGCTCGCTCCTGACTGCCATGAAGAGGTCCTCAAGGAATACGCGCGCTGGGGGCCGGAGCTCGGGGGGGTGCGCGCGCAGGCGGTCAAACCCGTTGATTCGAGTTTGCCGGCGAAACTGTGGCGCAAGCTCTTCGGTATCGGAGGGTGGTGGCCTGAAGCGAGCGGCAGATTGCGTGCCGGCTTCTGGATCGAAGGCATCTCATCGTCTTCGGGTGTGCGCCAGACCGATTGCTTCGTTGGCTACTTCATGTCTTTCCGCAGAGAGGTCTTCGATCACGAACGTTTCGACGAGGCCCTGTCGGGCTACGGGCACAAGGAAGACATCGATTTCACCTGTCGTGTCTCGCGCCGTTACACGTTGGTGCAGACACCCAAAGCGAAGTGCGAGCACATGAAAACGCCAACCGCTCGCATGCCCGCTTTCCACCTGCAACGTATGAACCTAGGCAACCAGTTCTATCTGCACCGGAAGAACATGCCGCAGGACTTCCATCACAAGGCAGCGCTCTGGTGGGGACTCCTTGGCCTCTTCCTCCTGAACATAGGTCGGGCCATCAAGCACAAGGATCACGGGCTCGTAACCGGCATGATCGTCGGCGCGTTCGAGCAGGTCCGCGGGAAGGGCCTTATCGACCCGCAGAGAGGCAAAGACGATACGAAGTTGCGCGGCTCCCGCGGGGTCTCGACGTGAGTAGGGCGGGGGAGGCAGGAGCCAAGAAGCGCGATTACTGGTGGACCGTCATCTTCGTCGATCCGATCGCGCTGCCGCTGGCGATGTACCTGGGGCGCAAGCGCTGGTTCTCGGCCGACCAGATCACGTGGTTCTCGTTCTTCCTCGGCATCCCGATGGGCGTCTGTTACGCGTCGGGCGAGCGATGGGGTCTCATCGCGGGTGGGGTGCTGTGGTACCTCGCGTTCCTGACCGATTGCATCGACGGCAAGGTCGCGCGGGCGATGGGCACCACGAGTCCGAAAGGCAAGATCCTCGACGAGATCGCCGATGGTGGGCGCCGGCTCAGTGGTGCGATCGGGCTAACGATCTATCTCTACAAGGTCGAGCCGGGCAACGTCTTTCTTCTCGCCGCGGCATATGGGCTGCTGGCGTTCTACTTCGGCCAGATCTCGGGGGACACCCGTCCCGACCCACAGACGCGCGTGGGTAGCGGGTGGGCCGGGTGGCTGGCGCGCCGCCGCCTGCTACCAACTCCGGGGGCGCCAGATATCGCGGCGATCGTGTTCCTCATCGGCCCCGTGACGGGGTTCGTGGTTCCCGCTCTGATCGTGGGAGATGTCGCGTTCGGCCTCGGTATCCTCGCCGTCATGTTCAGGATGGCTCGTAAATGACGCGCGTTCTCTTGCTCGGCCTTGACGGCGTCGGATTCCCGATGCTCGAACCGGCGTTCGATGCGGGGCACATGCCCCACCTCAAGTCGTTGTTGGACCGCAGCGCTTCTGGCGTCTTGACCTCGACGATCCCGCCTTACACGCCACCAGGGTGGACCAGCATCTTCACGGGTGTGAACCCCGGCAAGCACGGCATCTTCGGCTTCACCCTGGGGAACATGCAGCGCAATGAGGGTTTGGTCCGGCTGGACAAGGTCACGGCACCCGCGATCTGGAACGCGGCGAACGCGGATGGCAAACGGATCGGCTTGTTCAACATCCCGATGACCTACCCACCACCACCGGTGGACGGGTGGGCGGTCTCCGGCATGCTCACACCCGAGAGCGGGGGGCAGACGCCCGACAACTTCACCTATCCCGAGAGCCTCGCAGACAAGATCGCCGAGGTCGTCGGTGACTACGAGATCGACATCACGGTCGACTACGACCAGGACTGGCGGTCGACCGAGATCATCGAGCGCCTGTCACGCAACCTCGCTATCAAACGCAAGGCGCTTCACCACCTTCTCGAGACGGATGGTGACCTACCGATCCTCTTCGGCGTTCTCGAGGCGCCCGACCGCCTCATGCACGTCCATTACAAGTACATCGACCCGACGCACGAGCACTTCAACCGTCCCGAGGCGAAACCGATCCGCGAACGAGCGTGGGCATTCTTCGACGAGATGGATGCGGTCGTCGGCGACATGCTCGCGTGGGCAGGATCCGACGCGTTCGTTGTGACGATGTCAGACCACGGCTTCCAGGGGAAAGACAAGGGCGTGAACATGAACCTCGCCCTCAAGGAATGGGGTCTCCTGTCCCTCAAGGGCGCTGGCGCGATGGCTCAATCCCAGAGCCTCCGCAAGGTCGGTCGCAAGGTGAAGGGGATCTTGCCCAAGAGCGTGAGACGCAAGGCCAAGGGGGCCGCGCACGGCTCGATCGACTGGGCTAACACGAAAGCGTTCTCCGCCCCCATCCCGCAGCAAGGCATCTACGTGAACCTCGAGGGCCGCGAGCCAAACGGTGTCGTGAAGGAATCCGATTACGAGAACGTGCGTGACGAGATCATCGAGCGCTTCAGTGCGATGACCGACCCGGATGATGGCAAACCCGTGCTCGATCACATCTACAAGCGCGAGGACGCGGTACACGGCCCGCAGGCGAAGTGGGCACCGGACCTTTTCCCCGTGTGCAGGCACTACTCGTACGAGTTGTCCGACGGGTTGTTCTCGCCCGGAGTGCTCACGGACTATCGGGACCTGCCTCGCGGTTTCCATCACATGGACGGCATCTTCGGGGTAGCGGGGCCTGGTGTTGTTCCGGCGGACGGGCTGACCGCGAGCCTGTACGACATCGCACCGACCGCCCTTTACCTAGCCGGGTGTCCACTGCCCGAGATGGACGGCAAGGTCTTGAGCGACCTCCTCCCCGCAGACGTAACCGCCACGGCGCCAAGATCGGTGGCCGGGACGTTGCCCTTGGCGGGCGAAGGGGTCGAGGCCAAGCCATACTCGGCCGAGGAGGAAGCGCAGATCGAGGAATCACTCCGGAACCTGGGATATCTGTAACGGACCGCTAGAAAGGGGAAACGCATGTCATCTCGTGCCACCCACGCTAAGTCGCCGGCGCAGTCGTTCGCTCTAGCCTTCGGAGTCGTGTTCCTGCTGGTCGGGATCCTCGGATTCATCCTGGCACCGGACGAGGGCGACAAGCTCTTCGGTGTATTCCAGGTGAACCTGTTGCACAACATCATCCACTTGGCGGTCGGCGCGCTGTTCCTTGTCGGTTCGGGTACGCATGTGCGTGCGAAGCAGGTGAACCTTTTGGTTGGGATCGTTTACGGACTTGTCGCGATCCTTGGATTCGCCAACATCGTGGTTCAAGACCTTCTCGACGCGAACGCAGCGGATGACTTCCTGCACCTCGCGACGGCGGTCCTGGCCTTGTACTTCGGAACCGCGGGGGCCGAAGGAGCTCGACCCGCAACCACCTAGTTAGGCCTTGCGGGCAGCCTCGAGGTCGTCGACCGCGATGATGATCTCGGTCTCACCGTTAGAGCGTCTCGCAACGTAAGCAGAAGAGATCGCGACTCCCGCCTCGGCGAGCTTGCGGCAATAACGCCCGAGCTCGCCGGGCCGGTCGTCGAGCGTGGACGCAAGCACCGGGCGTGACTGCTCGACCTTGTAGCCGTTCGCTTGAAGGACCTCTGCAGCGTCTTCGCCGTCGTCGACGACTAGGTGCACAACGCCGGTGCCGTTGTGGCTTGATGCGCAGAGTGTCTCGATGTTCACTCCGGAGCGGCCCAGGAGTTCTCCTATCCCGGCGAGTGTCCCGGGCTCTTCGTCAACGATGACGATGATCTCCTCGAGCATCGACCAAACATACTCCTCAGTGGGCGCCCTCGGCAGTGGTGACAGCGCGCAGGGTTCGCCACAGGATCCATAGGTCCAAGGACAGCGACCAGTTCTGGATGTAGAAGAGGTCGTAGCGGACATAGTCCGCGAACGAGGTGTCGGTCCGACCGCTGACCTGCCATAACCCGGTCATCCCGGGCGGCACCTGGAGACGGTTGCTGACCCAGTCGTCGTATTGCTCGACCTCACTGGGCAGAGCCGGACGAGGCCCGACGAGGCTCATCTCGCCGCGCAACACGTTCCACAGTTGGGGCAACTCATCCAGCGAGTAGCGACGCAGGAACCTCCCGGCCCGGGTTACCCGGGGGTCGTCTTTGAGCTTGAACAACATTCCGGGTCCCTCTGACAGGTGTTCGAGCTCGACGAGCTTGTCCTCGGCATCGGCGACCATCGTCCGGAACTTCCAGCACGTGAATGTCTCGCCATCCTGGCCCGAACGCACCTGGCCGAAGAAGGCTCCACCCTCGGAGCCTCGTTTGATCCAGATCGCGACGGCGGCGAGGAAGGGCGAGAGCACGATCAAACCCAGGCCGGACCCCACCACGTCAATCGTTCGCTTGAGCACCTGCTGGGCGCGGTTCATCCCCGTCCGGCGCACGAACAACAGTGGAACACCGGCAACAGACTGGACCGACATGCGCGACGCCATCAGGTCCAAGGTCCCGGACGTGATCTGCAGGTCGACGTCCACGGTTTGCAGTTCCCACAGAAGGCGGTTGAGTCGGCCGGCATCAACCGCAGAGGAGGCGACCAGGATCATTCGAGCTCGGTGTTGTGCGATTAAAGCCTTGAGGTCGGCGGTTCGGCCGATGATCTTCTTGCCGTCGGCTTGCTCTTCCCCAACGGGTGCTTCGTCGTCCACGTACCCCACGATGCGATACCCGAGCCAGGCTTCTCGCTCGAGGGTTTTCGCAACGGTCCGTGCTTCGTGGTTAGCACCGAGGATGATCGTGCGCGTCGCATCGCCACCCCTGCGCCTAAGGAAGTGCAAGACCTTGCGAACCAGCAAGCGTTCGCCGCCGACGATGACGAAGCCACCCGCCATCGCGAGCAAGGCCCACCCACGGGCAAGGTTCAGGTTCAGGATCGAGTCGGCGAGGAAGATCAGGACGGATCCCGCGACGACTCCGTGGAACACTTGTTTGAACTCGTTTACAGGACCGAGAACCTGGCGCGGCTCGTACAGGCCGTACATCCAGAAGAGCAGCAGCCACAGGGGCGTGAGAGCGAGAACCAACACGCCGTAGTCGACCTTGTCGGCAGGGGAGCGATCCAGGAGCTCGAAGCGGATGATCGAGGCGAGGAACAGCGCCGACGACACCGCCATGGCATCGACCAGAACCCGAAGCAGGATGCGCTTGGCACTCCGACGCTTGACCGAGCGCGCCACAGGAGCCGGTTGGGCGTGCTCCTCTACCGCGACGGTCTGGGCCATGCCCCCATTGTCCTAGATGTAGCCGAGACCTCGTAGGGATTCCTCGATCATGGCTTCTTCCTCGGCTGAATAGGGCGAGGACTCGTCCCTCGTGCCCGTGTCCGGCCCCTCGGTCGTGGTTGGGGGTGACGAGGCGAGATGTGCGTCCTCGAAGGCCGACTCCATCACATGCCCGTCCAGTCCGGTCGGTACGGCCGCTCCCGCGAGGTAGAGCAAGGTCGGCGTCACGTCCAGCACGGATGCCTTGAGATCCGCCTGTGGCTTCACGCCGGCCCCGGCGACGATGACTATCCCGTCGGGATGGTGAGCCCCTCGGGGAAGGTGGCTCAGATCCGTGAACGCCGACTTGTGGAAGATCTCGTCGTCGATCTCCCAGCGATGATCCTTGAGCACTGGCAGGACGTCGGGGGCGCCGACGTTCGCGGTGCCGGAGAAGACATCTTCAGAGCGGTACACGCGGTCGGTGACGCGCGTTCCGTCGGGCCCTTCTAGCTCCGTGAAGCGTTTGACCAGGTCGGTCTTGATCGCCTCCAGTTCGCTCGGGTCGACAATCCCGAAGCGTTCACGTCCCTTGAGGTTCACGAAGATGCCCTGCTGGGGGATCGGTGATGCGAAGGCCTTCGTCTGCGACCAGTCGATCGCCGCGAAGGTTCGGCCCTTCGCCTCACGTGCAACCTTGGCGGGAAGGATCCGCTTGGCCAGGGGCACCATCTTGCGCGCCAAGGATGTCTGCATCACCTTCGCGCCGGACTTGACCTTCAAGTAACCCCACTGTTCGAGCAGAGCGTTCGTGTGGACGCTCACTTCCCATGCGGTGAAACCGTGATCGGAAACGACGAGAACCCCACCCGAGTCGCGTGCGTAGTCGTCGAGGACGCCAACGATCTCGTCCATCGCCTGGAAGCAACGCCAGATGTCGGGTCGCAGGCGCTTCGCTTCGGGCGTGTAGTACATGTCGTCGTTCGGATCCATGTACCGGTAATAGACATGCTGCATCCGGTCGGGGGATTCGAGCACCGAGAAGAGGACATCCACAGGTTCTTCGTCCAACAACTTCCGCAGCACCGTCACACGTTGCTGCAGCGAGGCTTGGATCCGTTCGCAGAGGGCCGCGTCGCGATAGTCCTTCTCCCAGTTGGCGCTGACATCGATCGCGTAGTTGGGAGCCCATGCGTGGATCTTCTGTTCGAGCTCTTTGGGAGCAGTGAACCCTTGTGGAGGCCGCTCGCCGTAGCCCGGCGTCATCATCCCGGAGACCATCCAGCCATTGAGGTCGCTCGCAGGGAACGTAAGAGGAAGGTGGAAGATGCCGGCGCTACGACCTTGCGCATTCGCCATCTCCCACACGGTCGCCGACTTCACCTTTCCGGCGTGCATGAGCTCCTGACGTTCCCACTGTGCATGGCCCTCGACGAACCCGTAGACGCCATGTCGTCCCGGATTCACTCCGGTGGCGGCCGATGTCCACGCCGGGGGCGTGTAAGTGGGGACCGTGGACGTGAGGATGCCACTCGCGCCCGCGTCCTTGATCGCCTTCAGACGCGGCATCACTCCGTTGTCCAGCATGTCGTCGATCAGTTGCCACGCAGCGCCGTCGAGTCCGATCACCGCTGACCGCTTATTCATCGGCGCATCCTAGAGGCGCGCATCAGTCCGGCCAGATGCGTTGGATGAGGGCGCGTGCCGACTCCTCGTCGAGATTCGAGTCCTCGAGGATCGTGAAGCGGCCCGGCCGCGTATCGGGTGCGGCAAGGATGACCTCGACCATGTCGTCCTCGGTGAACTCGAGGTCGGAGGGGTGCGACGGAAGCCCGAGTTTCTGCAAGCGGGTCTTCAGAGGTTCAACGTCTTCCTCGTACAACGCGACCGAGATCAGTGTTCCGAAAGCGACCTGTGCTCCGTGGAGAGCCCGGCCCCCGAAAAGCTCGTCGATCGCGTGCGAGATCTCGTGTTCCCCGCCCGATGCGGGCCGAGACGTACCGGAGCAGATCATCGACATGCCCGATAGGACAAGGGCATCGGCCAGGTGCTTGAGGAATGCAGGATCTTTCTCCGAGATGGCCGGATCCTGATCGAGATAGGCCTCGACCGCGGCGAACGATTCAGCCGAGAGATTCCACGCACGCTCGTCGATCTCCTCGAGTCCGCGGTGAGCGGCCAACGACCAGTCACGAAGGGCCAGGGGGTTCGCGAGAAGGTCACCGAGTCCGGCGGCGACGCTTGCGACCGGCGCATTCGACAGGGTTGGCAGGGGAACGATGACGGCGCGCGGCGGGGCTGCTCCGAGACTCTCGGCACGGCCTTCGTCGTTAGGCACCACGGCGACCGGCGAACAGATGCCGTCATGCGAGAGCTGGGTCGGTACCGCGATGTTGACCAGTCCGGCGCGTGCAGCGGCGAGCTTGGCGATGTCGAGCCTGCGGCCTCCACCAACGGCCACGATCGCGTCGGCGCCTTCGGACTGAGCCTTTGCACCTAGGGTCGACGCCCATTCTTGGTCGGCGCCCTCGCCGGGCGCCTTTGGAGCGCGCGACCCGGGGAGCTTCTCGGCAAGGGCTTTCCCGTGGCGGGACACGAGGACGAACGGGTTCTCGATCCCAAGATCGTCCAACGTCTTCGCGAGGTCGGTCGCGGCGCGCTCCTCGTCGACATCGGCGTCGAGGAAGAAGACCTCGGGGAACTCCACTACCGGTCTCTTCTCTCTAGGTCAGTGCTTCGGCGCTACCGCGTGGCGCCAGCGCCTGGTGGTGGCGCTGGACAACCGCGACCGCGGCCGGAACGTCGTCGGGGGTGTCTACTTCGGCGTACTCGCCCTCGTTGACCAGAGCGGCTCGCACATCGAGGTCGCCCATGAGCTTCGCGTAGACATCCTCGTAGTAGCCATTGACGTCGTGAGCCCACTCGAGATCGGTTGCGACCTTGAGATACCGGCGAGCCGCTTCGGGGCGGAGCAGCGACACCCCGGCGTACTCACCGTGGCCGTACGCCCGCTTGAGACCTTTGCCGATGTCGAGGACCCGATCGCCATCGAGCCGAACGCGCATGTCCTCGTCGTCAAGCACCAACCGCTTCTCGACCGCGAGCACGAGGTCCCCACTCTGGTCGACAACCCGCTTGTAAACCTCGGGTTGCACCACGACGTCACAGTTCACGACCAGTACGTCGAAGCCGGGCAACTGATCCAACGCAACCCGCACCGAATGGAAGTTTCCCCATGATGCGTAACGAGCGTTCCTGACGAAGCTCACGTCCAAGCCTTCGGAATGCTCGGCCACATAGCTCTCGATCTCGGTGGGTCGATGCCCGGTAACGACGAGGATGTCGGTTACCCCGGAGGTACGAAGGCCTTCGAGGATGTAGGCGAGAAGGGGTTCGTGTCCATCGAGGGGTAGCAACGTCTTTGGGGTGCCTCCACCCATCCGCACACCGCGGCCGGCCGCGAGGATGGCTGCCTTTACTCCTGCCACGAGACCTCCAGTTCGAAATCGGTTTTGACGATGCGTTCGAGGACCAAGAGGTCACCTTTGCGCTCGAAGCCCCGGGCTTTGATGCCGGTGGCCCCCTCGGGCACCCTGATCCGGATGATGAGCCTCTCGGGATTGATCTTGGCTTGATGCTGTACGACCAGACGATAGACGCGCCTGGAATCGACCGTGTGCACGACGTCTGGGACCCGATACCCGAAGGTGAATGACTGCGTGTCCTGGACGGGGATCTCGAGGGCGACGGTCCACACTTTCTTGCCCACTTCGAGGTGCTCGGGCGGTGTGTCGCCCGTCCACGTCGCGATCGACGAGCCCCCGAGCGAGACGCGAGTGCCATCGACCGTGCCCTCCCCAAACTGCGCAGCACCTGGCGCATAGAGATTCATCATCGGCCTCGTGGTCCCGTGCTTGCCGCCAGTTTCCGGCGGGCCCCCCGAATCGCCCATGACGCGTCGGTGTTGGGGGAGATAGACCCCGTTCGTGATGTCGACCTTTGCGGTATCGATCGCGTCATCGCCATCGATCGTGACATCGAGTTGGTACGTCTGCTCTTCGAAGTAGTCGAGCTTGTTGCCGCCGACGTTCTGCTCGACGACGTTGAAATAGTCCGCCCCCTTCGCTTCGTCGAGACCACCGTCCCAGTCCATCATCTCGATGAACGCTTGCTCGTTCGGGTCCCGGAGCCACACCTGCATGTTCTTCTCGGTTAGCGACTTCCCGAAGCCTTGGACGAGCTCCGTCGGATGCTCGGGGTTGATCATCCCTTCGTAGAACTTCTGCACGACGTCGCGGAGGACGGCTTTCCTCACGGAATCCTTCGCGCCGAACGCGCCGTACGCCTTGTTCAGCAGGAACGGAACCGACTTGCGCGCGGAGATGACGTTGCCGCGCCTCGTTGTGAATCTCCCCACGCCGGGCATCAGGTTCCGTACGAGCAGGGGATCGACGACGATGACTCCATCCATCACCGGGAAGGTTGGATCGGCCCGTTGCGCATATGCGAGCAGCAACGATGCGGAAAGTGGGAGGTCCGGTGACCAGTTCGCGTTCCCGAACCGCTGTGCGTCGGGAACCTCACGCACGTACCAGGCATCCTCCGGCAGAGGAACGTCTGGGAACAAGGTCCTGTTCTTGTCGATGTCGTAGACGGTCTGGCTCGCCTCTTTCTCTTTGGGGAGGCTCGGAGAACCGTTGTCGATGGTCATGCGGGTGAACTGAAGGATCGATCCGCCCGTGCCGCGTTGCTCGGCCGGGTTCTGCATCCCGATCAGATAAGTGCGCGGCCCTTCCGCACCGAGGAACCCCGGGAGGATCGCAAGGCCCGCCTCGGCATTCGCAAGGAGCTCGTCGGTGTCGTTGGCACGCTCGATGCCCTCGTCAACATCGTCTCGGAAGCGCTTCGGCAACTTCGACTTATCTACAGCCCCAAGCTCGCGCCCGACACCTTCGATGTTCGACCTCACGTCGCGGACGGTGTCCGCGATCTCGGCGATGCGATCGAGGCGGAAGCGCCCACCGTTCTTGGGATCCTCCGGGTCGCGCTCGATGATCTTGTCGGGACCGCGCAGCGCTCCTTCCGCGATCGCAAGGGTTCCCTGCGCCGCTTTCGCCGAGAGCTCGGCCGCGGCGACGAAGTGCTCGGTCTCGCCGAGAGCGTCTCCGACCTTGGGCAGCCGTCGTAGCAGATCCATCACCGGCCCCCCACTCTGGTAGCCGTCCCGTGCACGACGGGCGGCAGCAACCGCGGCGAGAGTCTCGTAGCGCGCCGACTTGATGTTGCCATTGGTCAACGACTTCTCGGCCTTGTCGAGATGGGTGCGCGCATCCAGCAGGCCGCTAGCGAGGTTCCAGGGTCCGGAAAGCATCGATAGCCACAGCAAGGTGCCGAACAGTGCTGCGATCAACACGCCGGCCGAGACCAACCCCCGCGGCCTCTTGACCGTCAACTCTTCCCCGCGTGCTCCCGCAACCGAGGCGCAACCTCTCGTGCGAGCAACTCGATGGATCGGGCGGCAGGCTCGGCGGCCATGCCGGGGTAATGCATCCGTAGAACGAGGTGGCTGTCCGGGTACCGAGACATCACCTCGACGACGGGCTTCAGGTAGGCCACGACCTCGTCGGGCGTCCCGTAAGCGGTCGTGCGCCGTATGTCGGACTCATCGGGGGGGATCACTTCCAGAGGTTTCCCCGGGACATCCGTTCCGACACGCCATCCCGCGTAGACGCCGAGTTGGTGACCGATCCCGTCTCTGACCATCGGCCAGTCGCGGTCGGGATCGGTGGTCACGTACGCGTTCTGCAACAGGGCAACCATCGGAGGACCGTCGAGGCCCGCCTTTGAGCGTTCCTCGGCGGCCATCTCGAACGACGCCGCGACACGCTTCGGTTCGGCGCGCGACGAGATGTAGCCGTCGCCGATACGACCAGCTCGGCGGATCGCGTCGTCGACGAAACCGCCGATAAAGATGGGAGGCACGCGCGCCGGCTTCGGCGTCACGCCGACATCTTTGTACGTGTAGTGCTTCCCCTCGAAAGTGAAGCGCTCGTCGTTCCACGCGTGACGAAGGATCTCGGTGATCTCGCGCAAGCGCCGGGTGCGCGTCGCTACATCGATGTCGAAGGCACGGAACTCTTCGTCCCTCCACCCGATGCCAAGACCACAGATCACGCGGCCCCCGGATAGCTGGTCGACCACCGCGAAGTCCTCGGCCAAGCGGATCGGATCGTGGAACGGCGCAAGTACGACCCCGGTGCCGAGCTCGATCCGCTCGGTGACAGCGGCGAACGCCGCCAGAAGGGGAAGGAGGGCGGGTAGGTAGCCATCACCAGCGAAGTGATGCTCTGAGACCCACGCCGAGTCCAGGCCTTCGGACTCGACCAGCTTCACCAGGTCTAGATAGTCCCGGTACTCGGTCGTGAACGTGCGATCGCTCGTTGCCGGAACCTGGCCGGTGAATAGGCCGACGCCAACCTTGAAGCTCAAGAGAACCCTCCCAGGACGCGGATCGGGCCCCCGGTCAGGGGGCCCGATGACGCTAACAGTGCTGTGGAGTTTGGTTACTTGATCTTGTACGAGGCCGTCTGGAAGGCGACGTCGATCAGCGTGTCCGAGTGGGACCTCTCTGCGACGTGGCTGACCCAACACGCGGATGCCGCGCAGATGGCGGTCGCATCGCCCGAGCCCGGCCCTATGACCGTGCCGATCTTGGCCTTGATGAGCTTCATCGGGACCGTGATCGTCAACGTCTTCGCGGCGGTGTCGAACGCGCCGGTGATGTATCCCAAGGTCTCGCAGTTGATCGGCTGGAGGACACCGACCGTCTCGCCGGCCTGGCAGTTGCCTTCGAGACGGAAGTGACCTTGAGCGTCGACCTTGCCAACCCGCTCGGTGCCGTTACCGGCAAGCGCGTCGGGCTTACCGATGTCGGCACTCTTGGCCGTGAGGCGATAGGTGGTCTTGGAGTTGACGGCGAACGCCCACAAGAAGCGGGCGCCATCGGGGATGGATCCCGAGGGAGGCATGTCCGCCATCGTCACGGTGAAGTTGAGGTTCGCCCCAGCGCGCTCGATCGAGCCCGAAACGAGGTCGAACCCGGCAGGGATCGACATCCCGAGACCCTGAGCGTTGTCGGCGTCACCCGTGGGGTCCTCCCACAACTTCGAGGGGGCCGCGTTTGCAGAGCCCAGGAGGCCCACGATGAGCGCGGCGGATAGAGCGATCGCTAGACGTTTCATCAGACCTTGAACGTCCCGGTGATCGCTGCGAAGTCGATAACGGTGGTTGGCGTCAACGAACGCTCTGCGTAGTGAGGCACCCAGCAGACCTGGCAGCTGGTTGCAGCTGCACCGTCGGTGCCACCGGTGATGAGCGTGCCCTTCTTGGCGCCGATCTCACTCAGGGGAAGTTGCCACGTGATCGTTGCTGCAGCCGGGTCGAAGACCGCCTCGACGTAGACCGAGGTGCTGCACTGCACCAAGGTAAGAGCGGCGGTTGCCTCTTCGCCGCATTGCTCGAGACGGGCCACGCCTTGGTACACCTGGCCGACGCGCTCTTGGCCGGTGCCACCCGCGACGACGTCGGGCTTGCCGATGTCAACGCTCTTGACGGTGAACCGGTACTGCTCGTCGCCTGCACCGAAGTGATACAGGAGACGGAAGCCCTCCGGACCGGAGCCCGTGGGAGGCATGTCTGCCTGACTTACGACGAACTCGAGGTTCTTGCCCTTGAGGGCAAGAGTTCCACCGACGAGGTCGAAGCCACCGGGGATCGATTGACCGGCGCCCTGAGCGTTGTCGGCGTCTCCGGTTGCGTCTTCGAACATGACCACGGGCTTCTTCGCCGCGTGGGCGGAACTAACCAGGCCGGTCATGAGACCGGCGACGAGCATGAGTGACAGTGCTTTCTTCATGGTTCCTCCTATTTCGGGATCTTGTAAGCGACGGCTTGTGTTGCGAAGTCGATGACGGTGTACGGGGTGAGCGAGCGCTCGGCGTATTGAGCGACCCAGCAGATCTGGCAACCGGTGGTCGAACGGGGACCGGTTCCGCCGGTGATGATCGTCCCGGCCTTGGCCTTGAGGTCGGCCAGCTTCACCGTCCACGTGATGGTCTTTGCGGCCGTGTCGAACACTGCGGGCTGGATGCTGACGTCCGTGCACTGAGACCAGGTGATCCCGAGTGAGATCGCACCGCACTGCTCGAGACGAGCGACGCCCTGGTAGACGTTGCCGGCACGGTCAACGCCGTTCGGCGACTGGCCCATTGCGGTTGCGACGACATCGGGCTTGCCCACGTCGAGGCTCTTGACCGTGAACTCGAACTGCTCGCTGCCGGAAGCGATCTCCCAGATGAAACGGAATGCCTCGGGGATCCCGCCACTCGGGGGCATGTCGGCCATGCTGACCTGGAACTCGAGCTCGGTCTTGCTGGCTTTCTTGATCGTCCCACCGAGGAGATCCAAACCTCCGGGGATGGATTGGCCGAGACCCTGGTTGTTGTCGGCGTCCCCTGCGGCGTCCTCGAAGACCTTGACCGGCTTCGGTGCGCCTGCAGATGCGGTGCCCGTGAACATGGCGATCAATCCGATAGATGCGAGTAATGCAATGGTCTTCTTCATTACAGGTCTCCGTTCCACTTGATGATGTCGATCCCTCTGTTGTAGTCCGCGGTGTAAGCGATGCGGTCGGTGATCCAGTACACGGCGCCGGTGTTGCCGTCGTGCGGCATGAAGTAGCCGACCTCTTTGATCTTTCCTTTGGCGTCGACGTCGATGAATCGAACGCCGTGCTCGAAGAACGCTGCCGCTACGAGCCCGCCGTGCAAGCCATAACGCGGGTTTGCCTCGTGCCAGTGCGACGAGCATCCCCAGACGTTCGCGGGAGGTGATCCGTCGACATAGGTGCCGTTCTGCATCTGGTACTTGTCGATGAGTTGGAAAGAGTGGGTCTTCTTCCAGTTGCGGGCATCCCAGGTGGCGAATGCACCGTTCACGTCGCTGCACCTGACCTTGTTGTTCGTCTCGCCGGCCATCAGCAGGAAGTCACTCTTGCCACCCACAGGCCATGCAGCGGTGTGTTGGAAACCGATCTCGGTCGTGTCGCCAACCGCGAGGAGCTTGGGATGTGCGGGGTCCTTGCGAGCGTCCATCACCGTGATGGGTGTTGTTGCGCTGAGCACGATGCCGGGGGAGACCTCCGTCACGTCATGTCCGCCACCGGTCTTCACTTGCTCGTCCCATTGCTCTTTGAGGAGCTTGGGCTTCGCTGGGTTGCGGAGATCGACGATGTTGCCGCCCGAGCCGTACGCCCACGTGCAATCGAGGATGCAACTGAACGTGTGCTCCGCCGCGCCCGGGAGCTCGGCGATGATCTGAGGGTTCGTCTTGTCCTCGACCGAGATGATGAACAACACGTTCGTCGTAGCCGGCAGCGACCCGTCGGGCGTGGAGCGTGCGCTGGCGGTGTTCGGGACGACCATGATGGTCCCGTTCGTGTCGAGGTCCTCACGGCTGTACATGTATTCCTGGGCCATCGGGATGAAGCCGGTGAGAGCGGGGTTCAGGGGGTCCGAGACGTCGAAGACCATGATCTTCTGCTGGTCGTTGACGTACCAGTAGTCGCCGACCTTGCGGCCCCCAACGACGTTGAAGCCACCGGGGACGTACTTGATGAACTCGACGTTGTCGGAGCTGATGCCACCGACGGAAGGTCCACGATCGTCAGCAAGATCGCTAACGCGCGCATCGGCAGCCCCCGCGAGGAGGCTGAAGAGGAGCGCTACGAGAGCGAGTGCTGCTGTCCGCCGCATGTGAACCCTTCCTTCTGGCAGAAGTTGTCTGCCAGGGAAAGATTCGCCTCACCTAGGAGGGTTCCTGCCGTTCAGGCTCTAGCCCTGACCCACCAGGTCCGCGATGTCGCCGATCATCTTCGTGAGGTCGAAGTCCTTAGGTGTGTAGACCTGAGCGACCCCCAGCTCTTTGAGCTTGGCGGCGTCCTCGTCGGGGATGACCCCTCCGACCACGACCGGTACAGCGGTGGGGTCGACCCCCTCGGCCCTCAAGAGATCGAGCACCTGCGGCACGAGCAGACCGTGTGCCCCCGAGAGGATCGACAGGCCGATGACGTGTACGTCCTCGTCGGCTGCGGCCCGGGCGATCTGAGCGGGGGTCAGGCGGATGCCTTGGTAGACGACCTCGAAGCCCGCGTCGCGAGCCCTGATCGCCACCTGCTCGGCCGCGTTCGAGTGACCGTCGAGGCCGGGCTTGGCGACGAGCATCCGGAGCTTCGCGACCCCGAGCCGTGCCTGCGCTGCGTTCACCTTCGCTCGGGTGTCTGCCATCGCCTCGGTATCGGGAGCCCTCGACGCGGTCCCGATCCCGGTCGGTGGTCTGTATTCGCCGAACACCTCTCGCAACGCATCGGCCCATTCGCCCGTGGTCGCTCCGGCGTGTGCCGCGGCGATCGAAGCGGGGAAGAGGTTGTCCGTGGTCTCTGCGACGCGTTTGAGTTCGTCGAGAGCTGTCTTGACCTCGGCGAGATCCCTCTCGCTGCGCCACCGCTCGACGCTTTCGATCTGTGCACGTTCTGCTGCAGGGTCGACGCGCTCGAACGCGAGCTCGTCGAGGCCTTCGACAAGGTGAGAGGTTTCCGTTTCGGTGAAGCGGTTGAGTCCGACAACGACCTGCTCTCCCGTTTCGATCCGTCGTCGACGTTCGGCGTGCATCGAGACGAGGCTCTCTTTCATGTAGCCGAGGGCCTCGACGGATCCACCCATGTCGAGGACCTTCGACAATTCGTCCCATGCTGCGCTGGCTATCTCGTCGGTCTTCGCTTCGATGACCTTTGACCCCTCGAAGATGTCGCCGTAGTCGAGAAGGTCGGACTCGTATGCGAGGACCTGCTGGCTGCGCAATGACCACTGTTGGTCCCACGAGCGCGGAAGACCGAGAGCTTCGTTCCACGCCGGCAGTTGGACCGCACGTGCCCGCGCGTCCTTCGACTGCGTCACTCCCAGCATCTCCAAGAAGATGCGGAAGACGTTGTTCTCCGGTTGCACGGCAGTGAGTCCGAGCGAGTTCACCTGGACCCCGTACCGGAAACGCTTCGCCTTCTCGTCGGTGACTCCGTAACGCTCGACCGCAACGCGTTCCCACAAGATCTTGAACACCCGCATCTTGCAGGTCTCTTCGATGTAGCGGATACCGGAGTTACAGAAGAACGAGATGCGCCCGAACAAGCGAGGGAAGTCTTCCTCCGATACGCGCCCCGTCGCTTTGACCGCATCGAGGACGGTCACCGCGTTCGCCAAGGCGTATGCAACCTCGAGTACGGGATCGGCCCCCGCTTCCTGGAGGTGATACGAGCACACGTTGATCGGGTTCCACTTCGGAGTCTCGTGCAGGGTCCACGTGATGATGTCGGTGGTCAAGCGGATAGATGCCTCGGGCGGGAAGATGTGAGTGCCGCGCGACAGGTACTCCTTCAGGATGTCGTTCTGCGTGGTCCCGGCCAAGGTTTTGCGTTCCGCGCCTTGTTCGTCGGCAACGGACACGTAGAGGGCGAGGAGCCACATCGCGGTCGCGTTGATCGTCATCGATGTGTTCATCTCGGCGATCGGGATCCCGTCGAACACGCCTCGCATGTCGGAGATGCTGGAGATCGGGACGCCTACCTTGCCGACCTCACCGCGGGCCATCTCGTGGTCGGAGTCGTACCCGGTCTGGGTCGGCAGGTCGAAGGCGACCGACAGTCCGGTCTGGCCCTTCGCCAGGTTGCTCTTGAAGCGCGCGTTGGTCGCCTCCGGACTCGCGTATCCCGCGTAGGTCCGGAAGATCCATGGCTTGTCTCTGTCGGGCACATCCTTGTCAGGCATAGCGAGCACAGCCTACGGCGATAGGCTCTCTTGCCCCTTCACCCCGATGAATCTCAGGAGTCAGTTCATGCCATTCGAGATCAACAAAGTAGGCGTTGTCGGCTGCGGCACGATGGGTTCCGGCATCTGTGAGGTCGCGGCAAAGAACGGTTTCGAGGTCGTCTTCTCGGAGATCTCCGACGAAGCCGTCGCCGCCGGGCAAGAGCGCATCAGCCGGAGCGTCGAACGAGCGGTCGAGCGCGGAAAGATGGAGCGCACCGAGGCCGACGGCCTGCTATCTCGCATCTCGTCAACAACCAAGCTCGCAGGTCTCGCTGAGTGCGACATCGTGTTCGAAGCCGTTCCCGAACAACTCGACCTGAAGAAGAAAGTCTTCGGCGCCTTGGACGAGATCCTCGGCGAAGAGGCGATCCTCGCTACGAACACATCGTCCCTTCCCGTGATCGATATGGCCGTTGCGACGAACCGCACGCACCGGGTCATCGGATTCCATTTCTTCAACCCCGCTCAAGTCATGCCGTTGGTCGAGTTGGTGCGAACGGTTACGACCGACGACTCGGTCATCGACACCGCGAAGGCCTTCGCCGACCGGTTGGGCAAGACTCCGGTTGTTGCGCGGGACCGTGCCGGCTTCATCGCGAACCTCTTGTTGTTCCCGTACCTGAACTCCGCCGTCCGGATGCTTGATCAAGGCTTTGCCACACGCGAAGACATCGACGCGTCGATGCAACTTGGGTGCGGCCACCCGATGGGACCTCTTGGTCTGTTGGATCTGATCGGTCTCGATTCGGGATACGAGATCTGCGAGGCGTTGTGGCGTCAGTTCCGTGACGATCAAGACGCTCCCGCACCATTGATCAAGCAGTACATGGTTGCCGGATACCTCGGCCGCAAGGCAGGCCGCGGGTTCTATCGCTACGCGGCCCCCGAGTCATCGAAGATCGTGGATCAGGACTCAGGTGTTGGCGATGGCGAAGAGTTCGTGTCCGAGGTTCAGACGGTCGGGGTCGTGGGGACTGGTCTCATGGCTTCGGGCATCGCTGAGGTTGCCGCCAAGGCCGGCCACCAGGTCATCTTGCGTGGCCGCAGTGAGGCATCTATCAAGAAGTCCAAAGCCGCGGTCGAGAAGAGCTTGGGCAAGGCGGTGTCCAAGGGCAAGCTCGAGCAACCCGCCGCCGACGAGATCCTCGCTCGCATCACGACGACGTTGGAGTACTCGGACTTCGCCGAGGCAGACCTCGTCATCGAAGCGGTCGCCGAGGACCTTCCCCTTAAGTTGGAGATCTTCACGGAGCTCGACCGTTCCGTGAAACCCGACGCGGTCCTGGCCACGACGACATCTTCACTTTCCGTTGTGGACCTTGCAGCTATCACCGAGCGCCCCGATCGTGTCGTGGGTCTGCACTTCTTCAACCCCGCGCCGATCATGAAGCTGGTCGAGGTCGTCCGTACCGTCGCGACCGATGAATCTGTCGTTGCCCGCTCGACCGCGTGGGTCCGCGAGATCGGCAAGCATCCGGTCCAGTGTCGCGACCGGGCAGGTTTCATCGTGAACTTCCTTCTGTTCCCGTACCTGAACGACGCGGTGCGGATGCACGAGGAGGGGTACTCGTCTCCGCAGGACATCGATGCCGCGATGAAGCTCGGGTGTGGACACCCCATGGGCCCGTTCGAACTGATGGACATCGTTGGCCTCGACGTCACGTACGCGATCCTCAACTCTCTACATGACGAGTTCCGCGAGCGTCGTTATGCGCCTGCCCCGCTTCTCGAGCACATGGTCAGGGCGGGATACCTCGGCCGCAAGACCGGCCGCGGCTTCTACGACTACTCGCGATAGCCTCGCCGCGATGTCGCGGGTGGGGATGGGTAGACGGATGGTCAGGAGAGCGAGCGCGCTCGCGTTGGCTCTGTCGATGCTCGCGTTGGCGGTTCCTGATGGCGGAGCACGGGGTTATCGCGCCGTCACCACAGAGATCGCTCCCGGCGTCGCGTTCACGAAGATCCGTGATCCCAAGGGTCCCTGGGCGATCCGCGTGGTGTCCATCACGTTGTCAGAGGCATCGACTATCGAGCCCGTCCTGGCAACCGGCAAGCTGCCCGGTTACGAGACGACAACATCGATGGCTGCTCGTTACGGAGCTCTCGCAGCGATCAATGGGGACTATGCCCGTGAGTCGGGTCGTCCGGTCATGTTGTTCGCGCAAGACGGCGAACTAGCACAGACGGCGTTGACCCGCGGGGTCAACTTCGCGGTGAACGAGGACGAGACCACGGCATACATCCAGCATCAGGTGCCGGAGATGTGGTTGCACGAGATCGACACAGGGATCGATCACACGGTGAACGCGTTCAACGCGGGGTGGCCGGGTGGCGACATGATCTCGGGCTTCAGCGCTCTCGGGGGCCGCGACGAGAAACCACCTTCTGGAGCATGCTCGGCGCGGCTCTACCCAGCAGAACCGTTCCACCCGTCTGAGACGCGTGTTGGGCTCGAGCAGACGCACGTGGTCCAACAGGTCGCGTGCAAGGGCGGCACGCTGTGGCCCAAGCGCGGACGCGTGTTCTCGACTCCTGTCGCCGCTACGAAGGCACCCGAGATCTATTCGATGACCCCCGGTCAGCAGGTTGCCTTCGGCTGGTCGCTCGGCTGGCCCGACGTGTTCGACACGATCGGCGGCAACCCCACCTTGGTGCGGGATGGCGAGGTATTCATCGGGCAAGGCACGACGTCGTTCTTCAAGTGGCATCCACGGACCGGGGTCGGGATCACGGCCGATGGTCGAGTCCTCTTCGTCACCGTCGATGGGCGGGAGAAGGGCTGGAGCGTTGGCATGTCACCGGTGCAGTTCGCCAAACTCTTCGTGTCGCTTGGGGCGCAGACGGCTCTGAACCTTGATGGGGGTGGCTCGACCACGATGGTCATCAACAACCAGATCGTGAACCGGCCATCCGATGGTTACGAGCGTCCGGTCTCTTCCGCTCTGCTGCTGCTACCGGGCCCCGATCCAACCCCGACCGCATCGCCGGTTCCCATGCCGACGCCGTCACCGAGCCCGTCGTCGACCGGCCTTTTGCCTCCGGTGCAACCGGCGACCCCTCACCAGATCTGGCTACGGATCGCCAGGGACCCCGCATCGACGGGGGGCCTCGCCCAGTGGTTGTTGCACGAGGGTGTTCGCCTCGGCCCTGCGTTGAGCAGGGCCGCACGGATCTTCAGGGAGCGCTGATCACTTCGCGTCGCCTCGGCCGTTGAGGCCCGGGTACTCGCGGCCCCCGAACGGGAACCTCGTCGACAAGCGCCACGCGTCTTCGCTGTTGAACCGATCGCGGTAGTCGAACATCCCGAGGCGCCGTCCTTGCGAGCGCGACGCACGTACCCAGATCGACGCAGCTCGCGCCTTGCGCTCGTCCTCGGCCAGCTTGTCCAAAGCTGCCTGGAGGGAACGCTTCTCGTCGTCGCTGACGACCCCGTCGACCGCAACAAGCTCGAGCTTCGGCTTGTCGGTGCTCACAGAGGGATGTTCCCGTGCTTGCGTTGCGGGATCGTTTCGCGCTTGCTCCGCAGCATCTCGAGAGACTGGATCAGCTTGCGACGCGTGTCCTGTGGCTCGATGACAGAGTCGACGTAACCGCGCTCCGCTGCGATGTAAGGGTTCGAGAACTTCTCGGAGTAGTCGGATATCAGCTCCGATCGTTTCGCCACCGCGTCGTCGGCCCCCGCGATCTCCTTGCGATGGATGATGTTGACCGCACCTTCGGCCCCCATCACCGCGATCTCCGCCGACGGCCAGGCGAACGACACATCGGCGCGGATGTGCTTCGAGTTCATGACGACGTATGCACCGCCGTATGCCTTGCGCGTGATCACGGTCATGCGAGGCACGGTTGCCTCGGAGAAGGCGTAGAGGAGCTTCGACCCGTGGCGGATGATGCCGCCGTACTCCTGCTCGGTGCCGGGAAGGAAGCCGGGAACGTCGACGAACGTGACGATGGGGATGTTGAACGCATCGCAGAACCGCACGAAACGAGCTGCCTTGGTCGAAGAGGTGATGTCGAGGCAGCCTGCGAGTACCTGCGGCTGGTTCGCGACGATGCCGACGGGGTGCCCGTTCAATCTGGCGAAGCCACAGAGGATGTTCTGCGCCCAGTGCTGGTGGACCTCGAAGAACTCGCCGTCGTCGAAAACCTCCGCGATCACAGCGTGCATGTCATAGGGCTTGTTGGCCGAGTCCGGCATGATCTCGATCAACGCGTCGCACGACCTGTCGGGATCGTCGGTCGGCGGGAAATACGGCGCGGACTCGAAGTTGTTCGACGGGAGGAAGCTCAATAGGTAGCGGATCTGCTCGAGGCAGTCCTCATCCGTTGCGGCGACGAAATGGGCGACGCCGGACTTGGATGCATGGCTCATAGCGCCACCGAGCTCTTCCTGACTTACCTCTTCTCCGGTGACGGCCTTGATGACCTCGGGGCCCGTGATGAACATGTGCGAGGTCTCTTGAACCATGAATGTGAAGTCGGTCATGGCGGGGGAGTACACCGCGCCACCGGCGCACGGACCCATGATCGCCGAGATCTGCGGGATGACTCCCGACGAACGAACGTTGCGATCGAAGATGTAGCCGTACCCGGCGAGGGATGCGGCCCCCTCTTGGATGCGCGCACCGCCCGAATCGTTCAACCCAATCACCGGCGCGCCTGTTTGGAGCGCGAGGTCCATGATCTTGCAGATCTTCTCGCCCATGACCTCGCCGAGGGATCCTCCGAAGACCGTGAAGTCCTGCGCGAAGACGAAGACCTTGCGTCCATCGATCGTGCCCCAACCCGTTACGACTGCATCGGAGTAGGGACGCTTGTTCTCGATGCCGAAACCGTGGCTCCGGTGGCGCATCAGCATGTCGGTTTCGACGAAGCTGTCGGGATCGAGGAGTTTGGCGACCCGTTCGCGAGCGGTGAGCTTCCCGCGGTCGTGCTGTTTGGCTATCGCCTGCTCTCCACCAGAGAGTTTGGCTTGCTCTTTGCGGGCGTCCAGATCGGCAACGGCTTCGGTGATGGGGTGAGCGGCGGCTCCGTGATCCGCTTGGCTCATCTGGTCCTTCTCGTTGGTAGCCATTGGCTGGCGAGTCTATGCGTGGTGCCAGGGGCGGATACGGCACAAATCGGGCACATCGGGGCAGGTGAGACGCCTGAAGGGGAGAACCCAACCCCTATGCGTCCAGAACGACTATTCGACCGCCTAACGGCAGGTGCGCGCGAGCGCAAACGGGCCGAACGTGCCGCCGGCTTCGAGCTGGCTGTTTCTGCGCGCCGATTCTCGCGCCGCACCCAAGCGGTCGTTGACGACAAGCTCAGCTTCTCGGCCGCACTGATGCGCGCCGGCGAGGTCGAAGCTGCGAACCGTCTCCTTGCTGAGGTTTCCGAGGAGGTCCTGACAGAAGAGGTCGCGCTGATCGAGCGCGTGAACGAGGTCAAGGTCGCTCGCAGCATCGAGCGGGACAAGGTGACTCGCGGCCGTCTAGCGCGCACCCTTGCGGTCGCGATGCTCGGTTCTTCCTTACTCGCATTCTCTGCCGCCGGTGCGGCCGTCGTCGGTCTGTTCAAGGACAACGATCAAGCGGTCCACGGTTCCGATCCGAACCAGGCCGGCACCACGAAGATCGCGCTCGAGGATCGGGTCCTGGGCACGCGACAGGTCAGGATCCTCGACAACGTTTCCCTCCCGATGACGGACGCACAGTTCCGTCGCTACACCAAGATCACGAAAGGCGACATCGACGAGAAAGAGCTTCAGGTGTTCCTGCTCAAGCTCCTTCCCCCGGCCCTTGCCGAGAAGGTTCATTTCGCCCTTATGACAGGTCTCGATGCTCTGCCGCCACCGGCCGCCGACGAGCTCGTGGTTGCCGTACGGCAGATGAACTCGTGGCATAGAGATTCAGAGGCCGCTTCCGACGAGAGCGACGGACCGTCTTCCGATCAGACCGCCGAGCCCGCAGAGGCCGAGCCAACCCCCGATCCCTCTGGGAGCCCCGATCCGGATCCCGCCGCCACGCCCGATCCTGAGGAGAGCCCGGAGGACGAGGACGGTCTGCCGTTGTTCCACGACGACGACGAGGGTCACTAGCGCAGCTGCAGGTCTTCGTCTCCGAACTCGATGTCGAGGGACTCCAGCACCACACGCTTAGGTCCGGCTTCGACCCGTCCTGCGACAACCGCGCCCAGGCCCGAGCCTGCCGCGTGGGCGACGACCTGTTCTGCGGCATCGGGACGGCAATAGACGGCGAAACCGGCTCCCATGTTGAACGTGCCGTACGCCTCCCGAGCGTCGATCCCGAGCTTCTCGACGAGGAACGCTAAGACCTCGGGTACCTCCGGCAGTTGCTCGATGACATAGGTCAGATCGTGGCGAGCGCGCATGACCTTGCGCACTCCGTGGCCCGTGATGTGGCTGAGATACGTGATCGCAAGACCCTTATCCATCAGGGCCTTCACGAACGGGACATAGATCGGGGCGGACACCAGCAGGGCATCACCCAAGGTCCGGCCGCTGGGTAGTTCGGTGGTGAGGCCTCCGCTCTCGGCCGCGACCTTGCGGGCTAGCGACGCTCCGTTCGCATGCAAGCCCGTGCTCTCGACGAGGACGATGGAATCGCCTGCTTCCAGTTCGTCTCCCAGGATCGCGGAGCGTCCGTCGGGGACGTAACCGACAGCACAACCGGCCAGGTCGATCTCCGTGGGCTGGATCAACCCGGGCAACGTCGGTGACTCGCCGCCCCCCCAAGTCGCGCCTGCCGTTTCGCATGCTGCCCGCCACCCCGCGATCAGCGAGTCCTTTCGGGTCCCCTGCTCGTACCACTCGCCGCTTCCGGTTGCGAAGTACGCATTGACGACCAGGGGAAGTGCACCGACGCAGCACAGGTCATTCACGATCGCAGCGACGGAGTCGACGGCGATGTCAGCGAAACGATCCACACCCGTCTCTTCGTGGAACTCTCGAGCGATCATCGATTTGGTCCCAAGGCATTCGAGAACGATCGCCATCGTGCGCCCGTCGAACTCGAACACGAAGGCACTCTCGCCGCGTGATTCGTCCAGGGACCGGCCGCCGTGCTGCGCGAGCAAGGGAGAGGTTGCGAGAGCTTGCGCCAGCGCGCTGCGCTTGGCCGCATCCAAGGTCGCGTAGTCGACGCCGACGGAACCGTAGGAACTGGACTTGTCGCTCATGACCCGGGCAACCTAGCCTAGCGCCGACGGCTCGGGCATCGGTTCCTGGGTCTGGCTCGGCGCTCCCTTTGGCAGGGTGAAGGACGCAACCAGAACCGCGGCGGCTGGGATGGCCGCAAGCAGGTAGGCGAAGCTGAAGGAGGTTCCCTGCGCGAGGCCACCGACGGCGACGGGCGAGATCAGGTAGCCAAGGTCGCCGGCCATCTGGTTCACGCCGACCGCCGCTCCGGAGCCTCCATGTGGGATCGCGTCGGCGAGCAACCCTCCCGCGGCGGCACTGCCCGCAGCGATGCCTCCGCCGATCGCGACCATGACGAGGAAATAGGTCCATGGCGCCGGTTCCACCTGACCCAGCGCGGCCGTTGCTGCCGCTGTGACAACTAGAGATGGGATGAGCACAGCGCGGCGCCCATAACGATCTGCAGCTTTGCCCGCGACGAGCAGTACCAGGATCTCGCCAACGGACAGCATCGTGATGGCGAAGCCGATCTTCTGCTTGGAGAACCCAAGGACGTCGTCGGCGAACAGGGGACCAACTGTCTGCGCAGGACCAGAGATCGTCCACCAGCCGACGAATGTTGCGAGAAGGGCAAGCACGTATCTGCGATCCCGCATCAAGGGGGCCGCGGCGCGTAGCGATCCACCGAGAGATTTGCGCTCGGCTTCGACATCCCGGGTCGCCCCGCTCATGACGATCCACGCGATCGCTGCGGCACCGAGCAGGCCGGTCGCATAGATGATGAAAGGCGCGGTGAGCCCGTAGTGGTCCGCGATCACGCCTCCGAACAGGGGGCCGAGCCCGATGCCAACGAGGAACGAAGACCTGAATGCGCCGGTTGCGCGCCCCATCGCTGCCGGCTCGATGATCTTGATGATGTGGTTCATCAAGCCGGCGATGAACAGCGCGGATCCCGCACCGCCGAACCCGCGGGCAAGCACCAGCTGCGTGAAGTTCTGCGCAAGCCCCATCGCGTACGAGGACGCCGACACGATCAGCAGGCCGGTGATCGTGCACGCACGGGCCCCGAACATGTCCACGACGAGTCCACCCACCAGCCCGAACGAGAAGCGCGTCGCGCCGAAAACCAGGGGGATGAGACCGATCAGAGCGACGCCGACACCGAACGACTTGGCGTAGAGGGGAAGGACCGGCACCACCATCCCGAAGCCGAGCGCGACCGCTATCGATATCGCAAGGAGGTTCCGGAACTCTGGTCGCCTCAGGGGCGGGACGATGACCGCGTCGCCCGTCGAAGCGTCCAACTAGTGCTCTGGCTTTTGGATCAGCTCCACGAGCAACCCGTGGTTGCCCTTCGGGTGCACGAACGCCACCATGTGGCCCCGGCCCCCCTTGCGCGGCGCCTCGTCGATCAGGCGAACGCCTTTCGCTTTCAACTCGGCAAGAGCACCTTCTAAGTCATCGACCTCGTACGCGATGTGATGCAAACCCTCACCACGCGTTGCGATGAACCTACCGACGGTCGTATCGGGGCTCGTCGGACCGAGCAGCTGGAGGAACGACTCGCCGAGCGGAAGCATCGCCTCTTCAACCCCTTGGTCCTCGACGCGTTCGCGGTGTGAGACCTCGAGCCCCCAAACATCGGCGTAGTGCTGCACGGCCTTGTCGAGATCTTCTACCGCGAGCGCAACGTGTTCGATCTTGCTGATCCTGAGGGGAGCGTCGGGCATCGGCGAATCCTACGGTTGCTTCTCGAGGGCCATCCGCATCTGTCTGATCGCCCTCAGCTTGCGGAAGCCCGCCTTCTCGTAAACCTGGATGGCCGCACGATTCTCCTCGCGCACCGAGAGCTCGATCTTGGTTACCTCGTCGAACGTGAACATCCACCACAGCCCGTGAGTGAGGAGCCTCGTGGCGAACCCCCGGCCGCGGAAATGCTCGTCAACCCCGATGTTGTCCACGAAGCCCTCGCCCGTCTCACGTTCCACCGTCGCGTAGTGATAGCCCGCTAGATGCTCGCCGTCGTAGAGCACGAAGATCCTTCGATCTGGTCCCTTCTCGAGTTGCTCGAGCAATTGCTCGCCGGAAGGCCAGGTGCGTTCGAAGCAGCGTTCGTGCAACTCCACGATCGCGACCCGGTCGTCGTCGTCCATCTCACGGATGTCTGGATCGGGTTCGGGTACGAGGTCGGCGCGTGAGAAGCCCATGTAGAAGTGATCCCGTACCAGCTCGAATCTGTGTCTCTCCGCGAACCGTGCCGCACGCTGGTTCTGTTGGTCGAATGCGGTGTCGAGATCTGTGGTCGCCTCTGGGGCTGCTGCGAGCACTCGAGAGAAGAGCTTCTCGGCCCGCTCCTCCCAGCCATCGTCGATCGACCATGGCCCATAGATGAAACCCCGGCTCAAGGGTTCGTCGTAGTCGAGCCCGGCCGCGCCAACGATGGCACCCATCCCATCGCGTTCGACGAATAACTGGGTCTCGAATTCCTCGAGCTCTTTGGCGATCCCAAGCTCGTCTGTTCCCACCACGGCCATGTGCGACTCCGGTTGTTGCTGGAGCGCTGCGATGAAGCGGGCGACCTCGTGGAGCTCAGATGTCATCGAAATCACCGTGGCGTCCGTGACCCTGGGCGAACCTCTCGGCTCCACGCTGGGTCTCACCACAGGCTGCGGCTTCGATGCCCCACGCGAACTCGCGGCGCATCGCTTCGTCCACCTCGAGGCCCCATTGGGTCAGTGCCGAGCGACGGTCTGCACGCATCACTTCCTGAGGGAACCGCGCCAGCTCTTCGGCCAGTGACACCGCGGTGTCGAGAGCTTTCCCTGTCGGTGCCACCCGGTTCACGAGCCCCATCCCGAGGGCTTCTTGCGCGGGAACCCCTCGACCGGTCAGCAGCAGGTCCATCGCGCGGCTTTGACCGATCAAGCGCGTGACTCGCACGGTGCCCCCGTCGATCAACGGCACGCCCCACCTGCGATCGAAGAACCCCAAGACCGCGCTTTCGGCTGCGATCCTGAGATCGCACCACAGCGCAAGCTCGAGACCGCCGGCGACGGCATAGCCCTCGATCGCTGCGATCGTCGGCTTGTCCACGTACATGCGCGTAGGCCCCATCGGACCGTCACCGTCCGTGTCGATGCGGTTCGCTCGCTCCGGAGCGTTCGCCATCGCTTTGAGGTCGGCACCCGCGCAGAAATGCCCGGCGGCGCCGGTGAGGATCGCGACCTTCAGGTCATCAGCAGCATCGAAGTCCCTGAACGCCTGGGCAAGGGCGTCTGCGGTCGGGCGGTCCACGGCGTTGCGCACCTCGGGACGCTCGATCGTCACGATCAGGACGGGGCCACGGGTGGCGGTGCTTATGGTGGACATCGAGGCGGAGCCTAGAATGGAAGCCTCGAAAGCACATGACAAAAGGGAGCTCGCAGATGACCACATCCGTCGTCGTATCCGCCGCTCGTACCGCCATCGGTAAGTTCGGTGGCGCTCTTGCCGGCACTCCCGCAGTCGATCTCGGGGGCCGCGCCATCGAAGGTGCCCTCGAGCGCGCGGGGATCTCGGGCGATCAGGTCGATTACGTGATCATGGGGCAGGTGCTCCAGGCCGGAACCGGTCAGATCACCGCTCGCCAAGCTGCATTCAAGGCCGGGATCCCCGAGAGCGTTCCCGCGATCACGATCAACAAGGTCTGTCTGTCTGGGCTCAATGCCATAGCGATCGCCGACCAGATGATCCGCGCTGGTGACGCATCCGTGGTCGTGGCAGGTGGCATGGAGTCCATGGACCAAGCTCCGTACCTCTTGCCCAAGGCCCGCACCGGCTACCGCATGGGCGACGGCAAGCTCGTCGACTCGATGATCTACGACGGCCTCTGGGATGCGTTCACCGATCAGCACATGGGTGCGCAGTCCGAGAACGTGAACGAAGAGTTCCAGATCTCGCGCGAGCAGCAAGACCGTTGGGCCCTTCGCTCGCACCAGCGCGCCGCCGCCGCGATCGAGGAGGGACGCTTCAAGGACGAGATCGTCGCGTTCGAGATCCCTCAGCGCAAAGGCGACCCCACCGTCTTCGACACCGACGAGGGTGTGCGGCCGGAAACGACCGTCGAGTCACTCGCCAAGCTGAAGCCTGCGTTCAACAAGGACGGAACGATCACTGCAGGAAATGCTTCTCAGATCTCCAACGGGGGGGCCGCGGTCGTCGTGATGAGCAAGGAGAAAGCCGCCGAGCTCGGCATCACCCCGATGGCTGAGATCGTCGCGCACGGCATGTCCGCCGAGAAGCCGCCGTACCTCCACACCGTGCCCGCTCTCGCGACGCAAGCCGCGTTGAAGAAAGCGGGCCTGTCGGCGAACGACCTCGACCTCGTCGAGATCAACGAAGCCTTCGCATCCGTGGCGTTCCACTCCACGAAGATGCTGTTCAACGGTTCGACCGATGCGGAAGAGCGTGTCAACGTGAATGGCGGCGCAGTCGCGCTCGGTCACCCGATCGGGTGCACCGGGGCTCGTCTGACCGTGTCGTTGCTCTACGAACTGAAGCGCCGCGGCGGCGGACTTGGTTGCGCCACCCTGTGCGGCGGCGGCGGCCAAGGCGACGCGATCATCTACAGGGTGCCGGCCAGCACGTAGAGAACCGCGGCAGATCCGAAGTTGGGCTAGCGAGAGGGGGAGACATGCAGGTAGCAACGGAGCGTCTGAACTTCTACCGGATCAGTGCAGCCTCGGGGATGCTCGGGGGGGTTCTCGCGGTCGTCTTCAACCTGCTGCACCCCCGCTCGAATGACATCGTGCAGGGGGGACGGGGCGAACTCGAGCTGATCGCCGGCAGTGACATCTGGCGTCTGGACCACGTGATGCTCGGTCTTGGTACCGCTCTCATCTTCATCGGCATCATCGGCGTTGCTCTGTCGATGTTCGGGACGAGCGCGGACACGTGGGCACGCGCATGGCTGATCTTCACGACGGTGGCGGCCTCGATATTGCTCGTGACGCTGGCCCTCGATGGCGGACCGATGAAAACTCTTGCAGATCAATGGGCCAACGGAGGCAAGGACGCGGGTGCTTTCGCCGCGGCTAACGCGTTGATGGAGATCAACTCCGGCTTGCTCGGCGCATCAATCGCGCTGCTCTTTGGGGTAGCACCCCTGTTGCTCGGCATGGCGGTCATGTCGGGGGGTGGGTACCCGAAGGCTTTGGGCCAGGTGGCTCTCGTTGGCGGAGCGCTTGGACTCCTTGATGCGTTGCTGCTCGCGTTCCAAGGCTTCACGAAGCTTTCTGTCTTGATCTTGTTCCCGATCACATCCGTGCTCAGCACGATCGTCTTGACGTGGGCGGCATGGGAGCTGTGGACGAAGAACCAGCCGATCAGAACGACAACGGCGGCAAGGACCGATCCACCGGTGACGCCCGGCCTCTAGCTAGCGTCGTGTAACTAGTCGGAGAAGCGGCTGAATATCTCGATCTTGTCGGCGTACTTGGCGCGCTTCTCGGCATCCTGAACCCCTAGGCCGTCTTCGGGCGAAAGCACCCGGATGCCGAGCTTGCCCTTGTGGAGGTTCTGATGGACCTGCCACGCGGCCTCCGCGGTGTCGGACAAGGGATAGGTCTTCGACAGGATCGGGTGGATCTTGCCGAGGTCTAGCAGACGGTTCGCCGCCCACGCTTCTTTGTAGTTGGCGAAGTGCGAGCCGATGATCGACTTCAGCATCATCCATAGGTAGCGATTGTCGAAGACATGCTCGTATCCGGAAGTGGACGCGCAGGTCACGATCTTGCCGCCACGTTTCGTGACGAACACCGACGCCCCGAAGGTCTGCCGTCCCGGGTGCTCGAACACGATGTCGGGGTCTTCGCCAACGAGCTCGCGAATCTTGCCGCCGAAACGTTTGAACTCTTTCGGGTTCTGCTTGTCTCCGTCCCAGAACTGATAGCCCTCGGCTTTGCGATCGATCGTGTTCTCGACCCCGATCTCGTTCAGCAGCGCGACCTTGTCGGGCGACGACACGACCCCGACCGGGATCCCACCACCGTTGAGCACCAGCTGGCAGGCGTATCCACCGAGGCCTCCGGTCGCCCCCCAGACCAACACGACGTCGCCTTGCTTCATCTGCGCGCCATTCGGCGACACGAGCATCCGGTACGAGGTCGAGTTCACGAGGCCGTTGCACGCGGCTTCCTCCCACGTTAAGTGGGTAGGCATCGGCATCAGCTGGTTCGCCTTGACCATCGAGATCTCCGCCAGCGACCCGAAGTTCGTCTCGAAACCCCAGATGCGCTGGTGCGGGTCCATCATCGAGTCGTCGTGACCGTCGGGGGCCTCGAGATCGACGTAGTTGCAGTGCACCGTGACTCGATCGCCAGGCTTCCACCTGGTGACACCGGGTCCGGTCTTCAGAACGACGGCGGCCGCATCGGAACCCACGATGTGGTGTTCGAGGTTGTGACGTGCGCCCAGCTCGCCTTCGCGCCCGAAACGCTCGAGGAAGAGGAACGTCGACAATGGTTCGAAGATCGAGGTCCAGACCGTGTTGAAGTTGATAGCCGATGCCATGACCGCGATGAGGCACTCGTTCGGTCCGAGCGGTGGAACCGCGACCTCATCGATGTGTAGCGACTTCCGGGGGTCCTTCGCGTCGTGGTCCATGCCCTCGAACATCCCTTGCTCGTCCTTGCGGACGAAGGCAGCGGTCATGGACTCAGGAAGGTCGAGTGCTCCGATGTCGTCACCGGGAGCGCCTTCGAGGATGGCCTGCTTTATAGCGTCGATGGAACCAGCCAAGAGAGTTCTCCTTGAAGCGGTTGTCGTTGTGGGCCAAGGAGCCTAGCGGTTTACGATGGGGCCATGAGCGAAGGACTTAGTTACGCATTCACCGACGAGCAGAACCACTTTCGGGCCAGCGTCCGCCAACTCGTCGAAGACAAACTGGCTCCCAGGGCGGCCGAGATCGACGAAACCGATGAGTACCCGTGGGATATCGACGAGCTCCTGGTCAAGAACGGTTTCGCCGGAGTCTCGTACCCCGAGGAATTCGGCGGGGCCGGCGGGGGCGCCGTCGAGCTCTGCATCCTGGTCGAGGAGATCTCGCGGATCTCGGCCGGTGTCGCACTGATCCCTGCGGTGAACAAGCTCGGGGCGATCCCGATCCTTCTTGCCGGTTCGGACGACATGAAGAAGAAGGTCTTCACGGGCATCACGAACGGCGAACACCGCATGAGCTACTGCTTGACCGAGCCCAACTCCGGCTCGGACGCCGGCGCGATGAAGTCGAAAGCCGTGAAGGACGGAGACCACTGGGTTCTGAGTGGTTCCAAGCGGTTCATCACGGGGGCCGGGGCCTCCGACCTGTACACCTATTTCGCGGTCACCGATCCCGATGGAACGAAGGGCAAGAACATCACCGCGTTCCTCGTCGACAAGGACATGGAGGGCTTCGAGCTCGGGCGCAAGGAAGACAAGATGGGGATCCGAGGGTCGCCAACACGCGAGGTGATCGTCGAGAACGTTCGCGTCCCCGAGGAGAACGTCATCGGTGAGGTCAACGGTGGCTTCCAGATAGCGATGCGCACCCTGGACTTCTCCCGCCCGACCGTCGCTGCTCAAGCGCTCGGCATCGCCCAAGGTGCATTCGACTTCGCCGTTGGTTACTGCAACGAACGCCAACAGTTCGGCAAGCCGATCGCGACTTTCCAAGGGATGCAGTTCATGTTCGCCGACATGGCGATGAAGATCGAAACCGCGCGCATGGCGGTGTACCGGGCGGCCGTGGCGGTCGATAGTGGCGCAAAGGATGTCTCCTACTGGGCCGCGATCGCCAAGTGTTACGCCTCGGACGTCGCGATGGATGTCACCACCGACTGCGTGCAAGCACTCGGCGGGTACGGCTACATCCGCGAGTACCCGGTCGAACGCTTCATGCGAGACGCCAAGATCACCCAGATCTACGAGGGCACCAACCAGATCCAGCGGGTCGTTATCGCTCGACAGATATTCGGAGGCCGCTAGCCGCATGGCAACCCTGGTCGAGACCCCGCCCCCTCCGATCATCACCTCGGATGGTGGTGGAGGCTCGGACTGGATCCCGTTGATCAAAGCGAACAATGACATCGACGCTCATCTGCTCGAGGGTCGGTTGAACGAAGCGGGCATCGAGGTCCGAGCGGTCCACGACCACAGCGGACCCTCGTGGTTGATGAACGGTTTCGATCCGTGGGCCCCTGTCGCCATCTTGGTGCGCCGGTATCAATACGACGACTCGCGCATCGTTCTCGCCGAGGTGTCGCTTGCGGCTCCGGCCGCGGTCAAACTTCGTGCGGAACACGAGGGATGGACGCCGGCCGTGTGGTGGACCGTTGCGATCGCTCTCGGCCTCGGACTCTCCGGCATCGGGCTGGCGCGCAGCGTCGCGTACATCGATCGTTGCAGGGTCTCGACTACGTGCGACGCCACGCCATGAGCGGGTTCAGGGTGGACAAGGATTCTCTGGGCGAAGTAAACGTTCCCTCGGACAAGCTCTGGGGAGCCCAGACGCAACGCTCGACCGAGAACTTCGCTATCGGAACGGACCGGTTCGTATGGGGACGCAGGGTGATCAGAGCCCTTGGGCTGTTGAAGAAAGCAGCTGCCATCGCGAACGGTGAGCTGGGCCAGCTCCCCAAAGAGAAGGTCGACCTGATCGTCCAGGCAGCAGACGAGGTCATCGAGGGGAAGCACGACTCGGAGTTTCCGCTGGTCGTGTGGCAAACGGGCTCCGGCACGCAATCGAACATGAATGCGAATGAGGTCATCGGCAATCGTGCCATCCAGATCGCCGGTGGGACCGTCGGATCGAAAGACCCGGTGCACCCCAACGACGACGTCAATCGGGGCCAGTCGTCGAATGACACGTTCCCAACAGCGATGCACATCGCCGCGGTTGAAGAGATATCTGACAACCTCTTGCCTGCGATCAGAGAGTTGCGAGCCACGCTGGACGGCAAGGCCAAGTCGTACGAAGACGTCGTGATGGTCGGACGCACGCATCTCCAGGACGCCACCCCGGTACTGCTGTCGCAGGTGTTCTCGGGCTGGGTCGCACAACTGGACCATGCGATGGGGACGCTCGAGCGCTCGTTGCCGGGCATCTGTGAGCTTGCGATCGGCGGCACCGCGGTCGGCACCGGGCTCAACGCTCACCCGCGTTTCGGCGACCTTGTTGCCGAGAAACTTGCAGCCGAGACCGGCAAGCCGTTCCGGTCGGCCGAGAACAAGTTCGCGGCATTGTCCGCGCACGACGCGATGGTCGATGCAAGCGCGGCACTACGGACTCTTGCGATAGTTCTCTACAAGATCGCTAACGATGTTCGTGGTTACGCGATGGGGCCACGTGCCGGGATCGCCGAGCTCAAGATCCCCGAGAACGAGCCGGGTTCGTCCATCATGCCCGGCAAGATCAACCCGACTCAATCCGAGGCGATGACGATGGTCTGCGCGCAGGTCTTCGGCAACGACTCAACGGTTGCATTCGCTGGCGCGCAGGGCGCGTATCAACTCAACGTCTACAAGCCGGTGATGCTCCACAACGTCCTTGAATCGGCGAGTTTGATGGCCGATGCAGCAAGGTCTTTCAACGAGCATTGCGCGGTGGGGATCGAGCCGGATCGCGATGTGATCAAGAAGCACCTTGACGAGTCCCTGATGTTGGTCACGGCTCTGACCCCTCATATCGGCTACGAGAAGTCGGGGGAGATCGCCTTGAAGGCGTACCGGGAGAAGACCTCTCTGAAGGAGGCTGCCGCCGAGCTGGGCTATGTCGACGCCGCAGACTTCGACAAATGGGTGCGTCCCGAGGATATGACCCATCCCCTGGCCGACTAGCTCCACACCTTTCACACAAGACCTGAACGCCTAGACCACCGACTCCACTGATAATCACTTCACGATGTGGAACCCCTTCAAGCGCGATGCCGACCCCTTCGCGCCCTCGCGCTATGGCGAGATGTTCAGGAGTGCTCGAACCAAAGAGCGCAAGCACATGCGCCACCGGTGGCAGTGGATAGCCCTTGCTGTCGTGCTGGTCATCACGAGCACTGCGGGCTGGCTCGTGTGGCGCTATTTCCACTTCCAGGATTCATTGCGCAAAGGGCCGCCGCTAACGAGCGAAGAGGAGGGCAAGCCCTTCAACGTCTTGCTGGTGGGCTCAGACTCGCGCGGCGATCTCACGCTCGCCGAGCAGGAGGACCTCGGCGCCCTCGCAGTTGATGGTGCCCGTGCCGACACCCTGATCGTCGGGCACATCGACCCTGCAACCAACCGCGTGACGATGGTGCAGTTCCCAAGGGATCTCTTCGTGCCGATAGCGGGGACCGAAGAAGAGCGAAAGATCAACGAGTCCATGTTGTACGGACGACGCTCATTGGTAAGCACCGTCGAACAGCTACTCGGGATCACCATCAACCATTACGTCGAAGTGAACATCGCTGGGTTCCGAGATGTCGTTAACGCGATCGGTGGTGTCGATGTGTGCGTTCCTCAGAGTGTTCCGTTCGACCCCAACACCGGGTTCGAGGTCACCGAGCCGGGGACGATCTCTTTCGATGGCGACTCTGCGCTTCGCTTCGTTCGCTCGCGTCACGCATTCGCCAATGGTGATTTCGATCGCATCGCTAATCAGCAGAAGTTCCTGTCGGCAGCGTTGCGCAAGGTCACGTCTGCCGGGATCCTGCTTCACCCAGGCCGCGTGTTCAAGCTGTTGGAGGTAGCCGAGAAGAACATCAGGATCGGCAAGAACACGACCCTGTCCAAGCTGAGGTCCATCCTCGATAGGTTCAGGTCGTTCGATCCGTCCAGCTACGAGGCCTACATCGCCCCGAACAACGGTGTTGGGACGGTCACCCTGTCCAACGGGCTGGTGGCCTCCATAGTCGAGGCCGACTTCGACGGGATCTCGTTGATAGGCAAAGCTCTTGCGGCCAACGAGTCGCCGCAGGCGGCAGACGGCGTTCCGGACATCGACCCCCACACGATCAGGGTTGGGGTCTACAACGGCGTCGACCTCTACCAGCCATATGCCTCGAATGCCGCGGCGGCTTTGAAGGCAGCGACAGGGGGAGATCTCGAAGGCTTGCAGATCGCCAACATCGCTAACGCGCCTCACTTCAAGTTCACGACGAACATCGTTCGGTACGAGCCCGGCGCCGAACAGATGGCGGAGCTCGTTGCGGCGGTGATCCCGGGGGCCGAGCTAGAGGAGCACCGCGTACCCGCTGGAGTAGACGTCGCGGTGATCGTGGGGAACGAGGACTTCCCGACCCAACCTCTCGTGCAGATCCTCCCGATCCCGTTGGCGAAGCCCGGCGAGCAACCGGCGGTCTGCCAGCAAGAAGGACAACTGGGCGACCCCCACGGGGGTTAACAGCTCAGCTTCGCAACTCCATCACAAGCTCCTCGTACCGCTGTGCCACTGCCGCGGGTGATGCCCAGCCCTCGACGAATGCCCTGGCGTGCCGGCCCATCTCGAACCTCTCATCCGGCGCAGCGGCCAGGTGCCGGATCGCCTTCGTGAAGGCTTCTGCGTCTTCGGGGACCACGCTGATGCCTGCCCCCGACCGTTCGGCGATCGTTGCGATCTCACTTCCCGCGTCCACGCTTGCGACGAAAGGACGCCCGGCAGCGAGTATCGAGAATGTCTTCGACGGCACGCTCGAGCGCGCCAAGCCTCGTTTCAAAGGAACGAGATGGATATCTCCTGCTGCGAGCAACTCGGGGAGGCGTTCGAAGGGTTGGGCGTCGACGAACCTGACGTTGTCGAGTCCTCGGGCTTGCGCCTCCAAGGTGGGTCGCGCCGCGCCACCTCCGTTGATAACGAAGACGAGGTCGGGATCGTCCCGTAGCGCAATGGCGGCTGCTATCACAAGGTCTAAGGACTGCGACAAGCCGACGTTACCGGCATACATCACGACCGTCTTGCCCTCGAGGTCGTGCTCTCTTCGGTATGCGTTGTCACCATCCGCGGGGGTGATGAACTCGGTGTCGACGAAGTTGGGGATGACCCGCACCTTCGAGGGGTCACCAACCCTGCCGACGATGTTGTCGCGCAGGTCGTCGGAAAGTACCGTGATGGCGTCGGCCTGCTTGTAGCAGCGATGCTCGAGCGCTCGTGCGGATCTGATCAACAGTGGGTTGCTTAGATATCCAAGTTCGATCGCGACATCCGGGAAAACATCCTGGATGTTGAAGACGTATGCAGCCTTGCGAGCTTTAGCGATCGTGTGACCGGCCAGACCCAGGGTCAACGGGGGAGAAACAGCGATGACGCCGTCGGCATCACCACCACGGCGCCCTTTCATCGCAGCCAGCGCGGTGAAACCGGCGAATGACGCTGCCCGGCGCACGATGTCGGTCTTGTCCTGGGTAGGGAACGGGTGCACCCGAGTGATGCTTCCCCATGACCTGTCCTCGGTGCGAACGAGCTTGCCATCGAAACCCGATTCGATCTTGTGCTCTCGGTACCAGGGCAGCGAGGTGATTACGTCGATGTGATGTCCTCGCTCGACCAGCTCGGAAACAAGCTTCGTGATGACGGCACCTGTTGGAGCAACATCCGGCTCGAAGTGAGGCGTCAGGACTACTAGCTTCACAAGGTTGTTCCAAGGACGAGGCGGTACGAGTCTTCGAGGATGTCTGCAGATCGTTCCCAGGTGTACTCGCGGGCGCGTTCAAGACCTGCTTCGATCAAGCGCGTCCGCTCGTCCTCGTTCTCCAGGAGCTCGCACATGGTCTGGAACCACTCCGCGGGGTTGTCCGGCGAGACGAGCCGCCCGGCGTCCTGCACGACCTCCGGCAGGGCCGTGGCATCGGCCGCGATCACGGGACACCGCCGGGCCATCGCCTCGAGCACGGGTGCTCCGAAGCCCTCGAAGCG
Organism: Actinomycetota bacterium; assembly: GCA_034665745.1. Classification (GTDB taxonomy): domain Bacteria; phylum Actinomycetota; class CADDZG01; order CADDZG01; family WHSQ01; genus JAXDJJ01. The sequence continues at coordinate 52,103 of JAXDJJ010000016.1, forward strand.
AGAAGGGAAGGTCAGAGCTACCGCGGCCCGGTACAAGGCTTCGAGGTCGGCGGCGGGAACGTAGCCGAGGCTTCGAATGCTGTCCTTCAGGTCGCGCTTGCGGATCTCCTCGGCGAGGGGTCCCTCCATCGACTTGGCGGTTCCCCACTGCATCGAGCCCTTCGCGCCCGTGAACACGAGGCTGATATCCGGGTGCTTCTCGCGCGCCATCGCAAACGCTTCGACCAAGACGAGGTGGTTCTTGTGCGGGTAGGAGGCAGCGGGATAAAGGAAGAACCGCTCGCCGATCCCGTGGCGCTCCCTGATGTCGGTTACGGGCTCGCTCTCTTCTTTCGGAGAGATCCCATGCGGTACGACGGTTATGAACGATGGGTCGATATTCAAGCGCTCGATCACGGTGCGGCGGGTGAACTCACTCGGTGTCAGGATCGAGCGTGCTCCTTCGGCGCTGCGCGGCATCACCGTTTTCAGGTACGCGAGCTTCGACCGCGTGAAGTACTCCGGATAGAAGATGTATTGCAGATCGTGGATCGTGAGCACAGGCCGGCCTGAACGGATCAAAGGGACGACTCCACCGGCGTGATGGACCAGATCGATCTTCATCCGGCGACATTGCAAAGCCATCCATCCCGCCTCGCCGGCGAGCACTCTGGCTGGCTTCAATTGCCCGCGCATGGGTGCGTACACCGTGCGGAAGGTGCGCGCCAAGGTCGGGTGAGCCGACGCGAACTGGGGGAGTGCGAACAGGGTGTAGTCGAGATCGCTCGAGCGTTCGGCGAGTCCGTGCAGCAACCGCGCCGTGTAGGTCTCGGACCCTCCGACGACACCGGGGACCATCCACATCAGGTTGATCGCGACCTTGTTCATCCGATCACCTCGGTGTAGATCCGATGCATCTGCTCGGCGCAAGCCGTCCACGTCATCCTCGCGGCGCGGGCGCGGCCCTCAATACCCAGGCGTTGCTTGGTCTCGGGCTCGAGTGCAGCCGCTATCCCGTCTCTGATCGAGTTCGGGTCGCGAGGGTCGACGAGGATCGCCGCTTCTCCCGCCGCTTCTTCGGTCGCCGTGCCCCGCGACGTCACGACCGGCGTTCCCTGAGCCATCGCTTCGAGCACCGGAAGACCGAACCCTTCAGCCAAGCTCGGGTAACAGAACACCTCTGCCGCGGCATACAGGGCATCGAGATCGGAGCGGTCGACGAAGCCCAGAGGCGTGATCCTGCTGGGGGCACGCCTAACCAGGCCCGCGAGGTCTTCGTTCCACCCGTCGGGACCGGCAAGCACGAGCCTCATATCGGTGTCCATCGATAGGAAAGCCTCTACCAACCCGGGGAGGTTCTTGCGCGGCTCCACCGTCCCGGTCCAGAGGACGAACGGTCCATCCAGTTCGAAGTGGGCCCGCACGCGCGCGATGTCTTCATCTGTAGCTGCCTCGGTGGCGACTCCCCAAGGCACCACCCGTATCCGTTCGGCAACGAATCCGTTTGTCCGGCAGTCGGCCGCGGTTGCTTCGGAGGGACAGACGACGACGTCTGCGTCGCGCAGGGCGAGCTCGAGACCGCGGTTGAAGAAGCGATTGCCCCGATCCGTGAAGTGTTCCGGGGACTCGAGGAATGCCAGATCGTGGATCGTAACGACGAGAGGTGCGCTCTTCGGAGGGATCGCGAGGGTCGTTGCGTGGATCAGGTCGACCGGACCCGTAGCAACCTGCACCTTCGGGGCACGGAACCGGTGCCAACTTTCGTACAGAAGGGCGCGGGGGAGCGGGATCCACTCGATCGGGAACGGCACTTTGAAGCGCCACGGTGGTTTCGTCTTGTGCCAAGCGCTTATGCCGGTCAACTCGAGCTCCCTATCCGCGAGCGCGCGCGCTAGCTCCCACACCGAGGTTGCTGTTCCTCCCGGAACCCGGTGCCAGAACTGTTCGACGGTGATCGCGACGTGCTCGGGCTTGTCCATGAGGCTCCGATTGTGGACTACCAACGCATACGATGCCCTCATGAGCTTCTGGAGCACCAAACGCGTGCTGATCACCGGTGGAACGGGGTTCCTGGGGTCCGCTCTTGCACGGAAAGCGACCGAACGCGGCGCGGCCGAGGTGATCGCGTTGGGCAGCAAGGACTACGACCTGATGCGTCAATCCGAGGTCGAGCAGATGTTCCAAGAGCACTCGCCCGACCTCGTCTTCAACCTCGCTGCGAGGGTGGGTGGCATCGGCGCCAACATGCGCCGGCCAGCAGACCTTTATCTCAGCAATCTCCTTATCGGCACGTATGTGCTCGAGGAAGCGAGGAAGCGGGACATCCCCAAGGTCGTCCTCGCCGGAACGATCTGCGCGTATCCGAAGTTCACGCCGGTGCCGTTCCAAGAAAGTGCGTTGTGGGATGGGTACCCCGAGGAGACGAACGCTCCCTACGGGATCGCAAAGAAGGCCTTGTTGGTGCACGCACAAGCCAATCGTCAACAGTACGGACAGAACGCCATCTATCTACTGCCGGTGAACCTCTATGGCCCCGGCGACAAGTTCAACGCCGAGGTGTCACACGTGATCCCGGCCCTCATCAAGAAGTGTGTAGAAGCCACCGAACGCGGCGACGACGAGATCGTGGTGTGGGGGACAGGCAGCGCTACACGAGAGTTCCTCTACGTCGACGATGCTGCCGAGGGCATGTTGCTCGCCGCCGAGCTGTACGACGATCCCGACCCAGTGAACCTCGGGTCCGGACGCGAGATCTCGATCAAGGAGTTGGCCGAGCTGATCGCAAGGCTGTCCGGCTTCAAAGGCTCACTAACTTGGGATGCGTCCAAGCCGGATGGTCAGCCCCGTCGCAGGCTCGACACGTCCCGGGCCGAGAAGTCGTTCTCATTCACCGCTGAAACCCCTCTCGAAGAAGGCCTTAAGACCACCATCGATTGGTTCGTCGCCCACCGCGAGCAGGCCGAGCGCGCAACCGAGTAGCTAGAACCACCGTTTAAGTAGGTGTACGGGGTTCAATGTTCTCCAGTTACGTATGGTCGAAATGTCCAGATACCTATAGATATCGAGACGTATGCATCGCAGGATCTCAGCCCCCATAGTCATCCTCTTGTTAGGCGGCCTGCTGGCCCCTTCCGCCGCGCGTGCTGCGCGCACCGTGACGATCACCGGCGGCGGGTGGGGGCACGGTATCGGGATGTCTCAGTACGGGACCTATGGGCGCGCGTTGAAGGGTCAGACGGCCGAGGCGATCCTCCAGCACTACTACTCGGGGGTCGAGGTCGGCCCCAAGAAGATGCCGAAGGTCCGCGTTGGGCTTCTCCAGGAACGGAACCAGGTTGCGCTGACCTCCGGTCCCTATCTCGGTGGCTCGGGCGATGTCGACTGGATGATCGCGGGGCAGAAGGAACCGCTTGCGTCCGGAGCGGCAGGCGCCGACTGGCGTGTCGAACCTTCTGCGACCGGGGGTATGCGTCTCTACAAAGGCGGCGAGCAGATCCGGCGCGACGGCACCGGGGTTTTCGGTGGGACGTCGAAGCCGTTGTACGTCGTGTTCGAGCGTCACGCATCTCTGATCGATGTCGATGACAAGAGCTACAACTACGCGTTCGGTCGACTCGAGGTTGGTACCTACCCAACCGATCGTTGTGATTCCGGGTATTGCCTGCGTCTCGTTCTGTCGATCACGATGCAGAAGTACCTGTACGGCCTGGGCGAGGTTCCTTCCTCGTGGCCGGCGGGAGCCTTGCGCACCCAAGCGATCGCAGGCCGTACCTATGCCTACGAGAAGTGGACGCGGTCGGGATCGCATCGCTATCCGTGCGACTGCACGGTGTACGACTCGACCCTCGATCAGGCTTACGCGGGGGATGGCAAGCGCACCGGCTCGGGCTCGTACTGGGATGACTGGCAAGCAGCGGTGAACACTTCCAAGGACGAGGTCGTCACGTACAACGGGGCCCCGATCCAAGCTCTGTATTCGTCATCGTCCGGCGGTTACACCGAGAACAACGAGAACGTGTGGGGTGGTACGCCGTTGCCCTACCTGCGCGGGGTGCCGGACAAACCCGACTCGGTGTCTGCCAACCCGAACTACAAGTGGGATCCAGTGACGATGTCGTTCGCGGACTTCGAGGGCAAGCTGCAAGCTGCGTATGGCATGGGAACCCTCAAAGAGTTCGAGTTGGTGAAGCCGTTCGGTGTTTCGGGCCGGGTCACCGTCGTCAACGACAACGGAAGCGGTGGCGTGAAGATCGTCGGCTCATCCAAGACGGTGCGGGTCAGCGGATGGTCGTTCCGGACCGCGTTCGGTTCCACGATCCTCAAGGACACGTTGTTCCGGATCGATATCGCGTACGAGGTCGGGGACAACTTCAAGGTTGCCTACAGGAATCTAGACAGAGGGCCCGGCGATCCGACCAGCGCTCCCTATCAGGTTCCGAAAGGTGCCAACACATCCTTAGGTCAGACCCAGGATTTCACCGTAGGGCGTATGACTTGGCGCAAGGAGACCGACGAGGTCGTGTGGCAATGGGGCGAGGTCCTCAAGCGCTACTCACGTCTCGGGCGTGAGGCCTCGAAACTGGGGATGCCGACGTCCGGGATATGGGGAGAGGCTGGCAAGTACCAGGGCGGCTCGTACGCGAACGGGATCATCTTGTGGTCCGAGGCCACCGGTGCGCATCACGTCCGTGGCGCGTTCTTCGATTCCTTCCAAGCTTCCGGGGGTCGCAAGCGGATGGGACTTCCCACTGCCGATCTAACCGACAGTAAGGACGGAGGTCATCGTCAGAGGTTCACCCGGGGCACCTTGTACCAGTCTCCGAAATCATCCGAGGTCTTCGCCCTATGGGGCGCGATCGACGAGAAGTACCGCGCGCTGGGTGGCGCGAAGTCGAAGTGTGGATACCCGACAGCATCCATGGTGGTCGACTCGGCCGGCTCGGCCGCAGCTTTCCAGCATGGGTCGATCGTGTGGACCAAACAGGACGGCGTCAAGGTTCACTGCAACTGATCACCTTTAGACTCGCCCGGTGACCCCTCTAGACGTTCCTCACGACGCCGTACCCGATGTCATCGTTGCGGCCGCAGGTCGCTCTCCGCGAGCTTCTGCGCTCATCCTTGCCGTACTGCTCATCGTGAGCGTTTCGCTTGCGGTCGCGGGCCAACTCACGCTGAAGTCAGCGATGGACAAGGTGGGCCGCATCGGCACAGCAGAGGTATCGGCCCCCGTGGCGACGATCAAGAAGGTCGCAGGCGAGCCATTGCTGTGGGCAGGCTTGTTCTTGTTCGGTGTTTCAGCCGTTTTCTGGCTCGTTGTTCTCTCTCACGTGCCATTGTCGGTCGCGTACCCGGTGGTGGGTCTCTCCTACATCTTGATCGTGGCGTTCTCGCGCTATGTGTTGCACGAGTCGGTTCCCTTGATGCGCTGGTTGGGCGTTGCAGTGGTCGCGCTAGGGATCGGCATCATCGGAGTGTCGTTCCGCAAAGCCTCGGGTTCCTAAGCGCGTATGAAGGTTCTCGTCACCGGCGCGGGTGGCTTCGTCGGGGGTCACCTCGTCCCCTCCTTGAGAGACGATGGTCACGAGGTTGTCGGTACCGGTCTCAGCGAGGCCGATGACCTCCGCTACCTTGACGTCCGCGATCCCAAGATGGTCAACGCCATCGTCGAGCACGTGAAGCCAGACCTCGTGTTTCACCTGGCGGGGCAATCGTCGGTGTCGCTGTCGTGGCGCGATCCCGCGTTGACCTATGAGGTCAACGCGATCGGCACGCACTATCTGTTGGACGCGCTGCATCGCCATGTCCCGAACTGCCGCGTGCACATCGCCGCCAGCAGTGACGAGTATGGAAGGGTGCCGCCCGAGGACTGCCCCCTTGACGAGTCCGCTCCATTGCGTCCCGTTTCCCCCTACGCGGTGAGCCGCGTCGCGGGGGAGTGGATCGCACGCATGTATTACGAGTCTTTCGGCCTCCACGCGGTCGTGACCCGAGCCTTCATGCATATCGGCCCCGGGCAACCGCCGTCATTCGCGACGGCCGACTGGGCCCAACAGATCGCGATGGCTGAAGCAGGTCAGCGAGAACCCGTCGTGCGCACCGGGGCTCTGGAAGGCATGCGTGAGTTCGGCGACGTGCGCGATGTGGTGCGGGCCTACCGAGCGATCCTGGAGCTCGGCGATCCCGGCGATGCGTACAACGTTGCAACCGGTGAACCCCATCGCCTTGGTGACGTGCTCGACCTCTTGATCGGGATGTCGAAGGTCACGATCGAGGTGGCCACGGATCCGGCGAAGATCCGGCCCGTCGACTTTCCGGTGCTCTATGGCGATGCGAGCAAGCTAGAGGCCAAGACAGGGTGGAAGCCCGAGTATCGACTCGAGGACACCCTCGCAGACCTGCTCGATCACTGGCGAGAGGTAGTGGCAAGCGCTTGAAAGCACTTCTCATCGCCGGCGGTCTCGGGACGAGGCTGCGACCACTGACTTTCACGCGTCCCAAGCACCTCCTACCGATCGCGAACCGACCCCACATCGAGCATGTCCTTGACCTCCTCGTCGAGCATTCGATCCACGAGGTCGTGCTGCTGACGTCGTACCTGGCCGAGGCGTTCTCTACCGTGATCGAGCGGGCCCAAGCACGGGGAGTAACCATCGAGGTTGCACATGAGACCGAGCCGCTCGGGACGGCGGGCGCGATCAAGAACGCGCAGGACTTGATCGGTGACGACAGCGCGTTCGTGTTCAACGGTGACGTGCTGTCGTCCGTGGATCTCTCGTCGACCTTGCGCTTCCATCAAGGCCACGCCGGCACTGCCACCATCGTGCTCACACCCGTCGACGATCCCTCTGCCTATGGAGTTGTCGAGACAGAACCCGATGGGCGGGTGCAACGTTTCATCGAGAAGCCTGCCCCCGGGGAGACCACCTCGAACCTCATCAACGCCGGTATCTACATCCTTGATCCGCCCGTGCTTGACCTGATACCCGCGGGCGACGTCGTCTCCATCGAGCGCGAGGTCTTCCCTCGACTCGCCGAAGCCGGACAGTTATACGCGCTCGAGACCGCCGAGTACTGGATGGACATCGGAACGCCGGAGAAATACCTACAGGCGAACCTCGACGCTCTCGACGGGACGTTCCTCACGGATGCCGTGGCCGATCCGCGGACTGGGACCGCGGTCATCGCCGATACGGCGAAGATCGCCGACGGGGCGCAGGTATCCTCCGCCTGCATCGGACAACGATGTGTGATCGAGGAAGGTGCAGTGGTCACCGAGAGCGTGCTGCTGGACGGAGTAGTCGTTGGGCAAGGTGCCACGGTGACCCGTTCAACCTTGGGCCAAGATGCAAAGGTCAAGCCAGGAAGCACGGTTTCGGGGCTCGCCACGCGCGACGGCGAGTCGGTCGGATAGGAGGAGCCCGAAGTGAAGGTCATGGTTACGGGGGCAGCAGGTTTCATCGGATCCCATCTGGTCGACCGATTGCTGGCTGAAGGCGAGGATGTCCTCGGCTTCGACGACCTCTCGTCCGGTGCGATGGCGAACCTCCACGACGCCCGCTCATCGAGCGTTGGCAAGTTCACGTTCCAACGTGGGGACATCACCTCGAACCTTCTTGCCGACGTCATCAAGCGTCAGAAGCCCGAAGTCATCTTTCACCTCGCGGCACAGGTTGACGTGAGGAAGTCAGTCAGCGATCCGATCCACGACGCGATGATCAACGTCATCGGGACGATCAACCTCCTCCAAGCTGCAACCGAGGCAGGTGCCCGCAAGGTCGTCTTCACCTCTTCGGGAGGTTGCATCTACGGCGAACCCGACGAGTCACGGCTCCCCGTCACAGAGGAGCAGGTCTACCTCCCCGAAGCGAAGCCGGAATCTCCCTACGGGGTGTCGAAGAAGGTCGTACTCGACTACCTGCGCTACTTCGAGACGGTGAAGGGCCTCGACTACACGGCCCTGGCGCTGTCCAACGTGTACGGACCCCGTCAGGAACCAGCGTCCGAGGTCGGTCTCGAGGGTCAGGTCGTCGCGATCTTCTGCCGCAAGATGCTCGGCGGCCGCCCCTGCACGATCTATGGAGACGGCAGCCAGACGCGCGATTTCGTGTACGTCGAGGATGTCGTTTCGGCATTCGTTGCAGCGCGCGATCGCGGAAGTGGCGAGCTGATCAACATCGGTAGCGGAATCGAGCTGTCCGTCAACGAGCTCTATACCCGTCTATCCGAGCTGACCTCAGCGAGGTTCGAGCCGACCTACGCAGGAGCGCGGCCCGGTGAGTTGCAACGCATCGTTATCGACGCGAGCAAGGCCGGACGCCTCCTCGGCTGGTCACCCACTATCCCCTTGGAAGAAGGACTGAAGCACACCGTCGCGTGGTTCCGGGCGAAGAGTTAGCCGCTAGCCCTTAAAGGTCGCGGTCAGCTTCTCCGGTCCGGCGATGCCCTGGAACTTCGTGCGGAACGCGTTGACGACCGTGCGCGATACCTGCTCACAGGACTGTGCCTCGCCCCAAGCGGTGAGCACGAGGTTCGCGTCTCCCTCGATGTTGGCCCACGGCGTCGCGACGGTCGCGTTCGGCTCGTCGTCGACCGCGTGTTTGATGGCCTCGATCACGTCGGCCGGTGCGTCAGGGTTGTAATAGATGACGATCATGCCGTGCTCGAGGTTGTGCACGACGCCCTCGGGCGGCGCCGAGGTCGCGTCATCGTAGAAACCAACCTGGACGGGACCCTTACCCGGTGAGTTGTAGTGGGGACCCGATGTCGGTGGGTTGGTCGTGTACGGCTCGTGGGCCGCGCCGACGTCGATGTGGTCTGCAGCCATGACGTCCTGGTCTTGGATCTCGCCACAGTTCGCTGCCTGCTCGGAGACGCCATAGTTCGTGGCGGCAGTCTTCTCGGTGTTGCGTTGGACGACGATCGCAGCTACCACCGCGCCGGCAACCAAGACGGCCACGAGTGTCGTAACGAGATTGCGCCGGCGATGTGCCTTCCGCAATGCGTCGCGCTTGCGTTCCTCGGCCTCGCGCCTGCGTTGTTTGTCCTCTAGCTTCTTGCTCACGGCGGCAGAGGCTATCAGGGCTCCTAGGCTAGACCTCACCCGACACCCAGGAGGAAGCGTGGAATTCTCAGACGTTGTCGCCAAGCGCAGGATGGTTCGTAACTACCGGTCCGAGCCGGTGGACCCGGCGGCGGTCGCTCGGATCGTCGATACGGCAAGGCGAGCCCCCAGCGCGGGATTCTCGCAGGGTCAGTACTTCATCGTGCTCACGTCCCAAGACTCCCGGGCGGCGCTGGCGGACATCGCGGGCGAGGCGGAATACGTCGCCCTAGGGATGGACCCTTGGATCTCGGCTGCGCCCGTCCACGTCGCGGTGTGCGTCAAGGAAGCGGACTATCACCAGCGTTACCAGGAACCCGACAAACTCGATGCATCGGGGGCCGAGATCGGATGGCCGATCCCGTACTGGTGGATCGACATCGGTGCGTCCTTGATGTTGTTGTTGCTGGCCGCGGTCGACGAGGGCTTAGCGGCCGGTTTCTTCGGGGTCCACCGACTGGAGGGGCTCCGTGACCTCCTCGGGGTCCCCGATGATGTCGTGCCGATCGGTGTCGTGACCCTTGGCCACGCGGCCCCCGACCGGCGTTCGAGCTCTCTGGATCGTGGGCGGAAGCCAACCGAGGAAGTCGTTCACTACGAACGGTGGGGTGGAGCTGCCGGCTAGCGGAAGAGGTCTTCCGCTGGAGAGCGCACGATCTCAGACGCGGCCGAACGCGTGGGCTCCCACTCGAACCCGCGCAGCACTGCGGCGCAGATGCCCTCTGCCTTGCCCATGACGAGCTCAGCCGCGCCCGCGATCTCGTCTGCGACGCAGATGCGTGTTGCTGTGAGAGCGCGACCCTGCGAGTCTGTGGTGCCGCGATAGTCCGCGAAGGCGGGCAGCCCTGCTACTCCGATCGCGATATCCGTCTGACCGATCCGCCAGGCCCTACCGAACGTGTCGGTAATGACAACCGCCACATCGACGTTCGAAAGGTGCGCGATCCGGGACCGTAGCTTCCGAGCGGATGCATCGGGATCGACCGGTAGGAGCACGATGTTGTCTCCCTCGATGTTGGACGAGTCCACTCCCGCGTTCGCGCACACGAATCCATGGTGGGTCTCCGAGATCGTCATCCCACCCGATCGGCGCAAGACCCGCTTGGTTTCAGCTCGTATGACGGCATCCTTGTCGGTAGCTTTCGCCACTCGGCCCTCCGCCTTCGACACGACCTTCTGAGTGACGATGAGTACGTCACGGTCCGCCAACTCGATGCTCGTGCCAACGATGAGGGCGGCAAGGTCGTCGCCGGGGCGAACCTCGGGGATCCCTTCGATGGGGATGACGCTCAACGGTTTCACTGCAACATCCGATCTAGCTCAAGACCGCCTGGGCGAGGCGCGCCGACGCGTCGAGGTCGGTCATCACCGTATCGGTGACAAGGGTCTGGATCCCAGCGGCCTCTACCTTGCCTGCTTCCTCGATGTCGGAGGAATCGAGCACGAAGGTGTCGATGAAGTCCTCGTACATCAGGGCAACACTGCTGGCGCTCGACCTATGACCCGTGCTTTCGAGGATCCGATCCGCCGGGCCCTTCAACGCCGCGCCTTGGATGATCGGACTGACCGCGATCACGTTCGGATGAGCGCGTAAGGCGTCTCGAACGCCCGGCAAGGCCAGGATCGGGCTGATCGACAGCAACGGATTCGATGGACAGACGACGACGCGGTCGGCGCGCTCGATGCTTTGGATGACACCGGGAGCTGGCTGCGCGTCGCTGATGCCTGCGAAGCGCACCTCGCGTACCTCCGGCGCGCACCTCTCCTTCACGAAATACTCCTGGAACTCCAACGTGCGACCGTCGTCGGTAACTATGCGTGTCGCGACATGGTCGTCCGTCATCGGAAGCACCGACGCATCCACTCCGAGACTCCGGGTGATCTCAGCGGTGATCTCGCTAAGGGCCGCCCCGGCCTTCAATCTGTCAGTCCGGTACAAGCACGTAGCGAAGTCTCGGTCGCCCAGCGAGAACCAGGTTTCGTGTCCGAGCTTGCCCAGTGCGGCTACGACCGTGAAGGCGTCGTCCTTGATGCCCCAACCGCGGGCTCGGTCGGCGATGCCGGCCAGCCAGTAGGTGACGATGTCCACGTCGGGAGACACGTGCACGCCATAGATATCGGCGTCGTCACCGGTGTTGACGATAGCGGTGAGGTCCGCTCCGACGCCCGCGTAGAGGCCAACGAGCAGTTTGGCGCCGCCGACCCCTCCGGCAAGGGCAGTCACTTTCATTCCAGGGGAAGTGTAGATGGGCGTGTGCCTGTCGCACCCCCACTACACTGCCCCGATGGATCGCCTTGCAGCCCTGACGGGGCGCGCGTCGCGCGGCGAACGTCTGGACGATCACAGTGTCCGCGAGCTCGCGGCCCTGGCGGCAACCTCCCCACAACCGGTCATCGAGGCGGCCCGAGCGATCCGAGATGCGGCATACGGTCCGCGCGTCACGTTCTCTCGGAAGGTGTTCATCCCCCTAACGAAGCTCTGCAGGGACTCGTGCGGCTACTGCACGTTCGCGCACCCCCCGGTGCCGGGCCACAAGGCGTACCTAACGATCGACGAGGTGCTGGCGATAGCGCGCGCCGGCGCCGACGCGGGGTGCCGTGAAGCTCTGTTCACCCTCGGCGACAAGCCGGAACGCAAGTGGCCGGAAGCCAAACAGCAGCTCGAAGAGATGGGCTACTCGTCGACGATCGATTACCTGGTTGCTGCCTGCCGTGCGGTGCTCGATGACACCTCGCTGCTGCCGCACGCGAACCCGGGTGCATTGACCGTGGAAGAGGCCACCGCCCTCAGAGTGGTAACCGTCAGTCAGGGAACGATGCTCGAAACCCTGTCCGAGCGCTTGCTCGCCCGCGGCATGGCCCACTTCGGAGCCCCGGACAAGAAGCCCGAGGTCCGTCGAGCAACGTTGGAAGCCGCCGGTCTCGCTCAGGTGCCATTCACCACCGGGATCCTCATCGGTATCGGCGAGACGTTTGACGAACGCATCGACGCGTTGCTCGCGACCAGAGAGTCGCACGAGCGACACGGACACATCCAGGAAGTGATCGTGCAGAACTTCCGTGCCAAAGC
>JAXDJJ010000017.1:0-39555 GCA_034665745.1 Actinomycetota bacterium
TGCTGCTGGACGAACCTTTCGCAACCCTCGACGATGAAGCTGCAGACCTCGTGACTAGTGCGATACAGACGTGGCACTCGCCCGGACGCACCGCGGTGATCGCAACTCATGGCGCGAAGCGTTTGAAGTCCTTCGCGGATGCGTCGATCGTCCTGCGTCGCGGCTTGGTAGCAAGCGTTAGAGGGCGCGAGACGAAAGAGGTCATCTCGTGAGCGTGACGGTGCCGGCAGCTCGAGCGCAAGAGCGCGGCTTCATAGCGAAGACCCTGCTACTCACGCGGAAAGATCTCCTCGTCGAGGTGCGCGGTCGCGAAACCTTGCCGGCGATGCTCGCGTTCGCGTTCGCGGTCACATTGTTGCTGGCTTTCTCGTTGCCACCCGACGCTGCGCTACGCGGAAAGATCGACTTCGTCGCAGGCGCGGTCCCACTGGCGAAGGTTCTCGCCGGATTCCTATGGGTCACGATCCTGTTCTCGGGCCTGATCGGCTTCGCCCGCTCGTTCGAGGTCGAACGGGCCGAGGGCGCCATCGACCCCCTCGTCATGGCCCCTCTGGATCGCTCGGGGCTGTTCGCCGCCAAGGCGATGTCCAACCTCGTCTCTCTGGTCGCGGTTGAACTATTCCTTGTCCCCGCCTTCGGATTGCTCTTCGGAGTCAACCTTGGGAGCCGGTGGATCGTCCTGATAGTTGTGATGGCCTTGGTAGATATCGGTTTCGTCATGGTGGGGACGTTGTTTTCGGCTCTTGCGGCGCAGACGAGGAGCCGAGAATTGATGCTCCCTATCTTGGCTCTGCCCATCCTCGTGCCGATATTCATAGCGGCGACCGAGTTGACGTCCGACCTGTTCGCAGGGGCGGATCTGGGCACGGTCGCAGCTCGGGGTTGGTTCGGGATCGTCATCGCGTCGGACGTCATGTTCGCCGCCGTGGGGGCCTTGGCATTCGAATACGTGGTGGAGAGATGAAGAGACTTGCCATCTGCACGATCGCTCTTCTCTTCGCCGCGTCATGCGGAGGTCAGCAACCGGTGTTCCTGGACGAGCAGCCGGGCGACGGCGCATCGCCTGCGGCCTTCAGATTGCCCGACCCCATACCGGCCTCGCCAGCATGGGTCGCTTCGCTGCGACACGCGGCGAGCGATTCAAGATTGAAGAAAGCTAGCCGTACGCCCGGCGTTGCCGTCCTTGCCCCTGTCAGCATCAAGCGGATCCTCGTGAAGGGTCCCGCGGGAAAGCAACGACTACGCGTGGCGTCGGTGGACCCCCTTCCGTTCCGCTCGGTTGCCCCCGCGTCGACCCGCGATGCCGAGTTCGTGTGGACCGCGCTGATGTCTGATCGCGCCGTCATCACGTTCGACGCTGCGAAGCAGCTCGGCGTGAAGGGGTCCGAGGAGCTTGGGGTCGGGCAGAGCACCATCCGGGTCGGTGCGTTCGCAGATAACGGCATCCCCAACATCGCAGACGTGTTGGTGTCCCCTCAAGTGGCGCGCCAGGTTCATCTCGGTGGGCCGCGCATCATCGTGGTCGGCGCGAAATCCGGGACCACGATCGAAGCTCTGGGCAGGGACCTCAGGGAGAGGCTGCCGGGGGCCCGTCTACGCAGGATCCGACCCGAAACGCAGCCGAGTCAACCTTCCGCGCCTGAACCGACCGGGTCGGTGTCGGGAGCAACGATCGGAACGATGCAGTTCCGCATCCTGCAGAACGGTTTCATCGATCCCGACGACGCGTGGGTCGCGTCGAACATCACAACCGCATCCGTGCCCATCCTCGGCAGCGTGAGATGCCATCGCATCATGATCCCGCAGCTTGCGAACGCTCTCCAAGAGATCAGCGATTCAGGTCTCGCGAGCAAGATCCGAACGGGTGACTACGGAGGTTGTTACGTCCCGCGCTTCATCGATCGAGATCCGCGCCGTGGATTGTCCATGCATGCGTTCGGTCTCGCGGTCGACCTCAACGTGTCGACGAACGGCCTTGGCACACGCGGCGACATGGATCCGGGGATCGTTCAGATCTTCCAGAAATGGGGCTTCACCTGGGGTGGTGTGTGGTCACGCCCCGATCCGATGCACTTCGAGCTGGCGCGCATCGTCCAGTAGTTACTAAGCCACGTGTCGGCTAAGCCGACACCGGCTTAGCAACAGGGCTGGCGGATGCCAGTCCGCATTACTCGACCCGTAACAGCTCGAGACCTTTGGTCCACGTGAGCACGGTCGAGCACTCTCCCGGAGACTCGAGTGGGCAATAGACCGCTTCCAACTCCGTTCCGTTGAATCGCTGGAACACAACCCCATCGTTGTCGGGGGTCCACAGACTCTTGCCGGTGCTTGCTTCCCCACCGTCGGCGAGGGTGACGGGCTCGGGCGAGCCCGGTGACAGTGTGACGAACTCAAGTCCGTCGTCACCGAGAGCGAAAGCAGCGATGGCGCTGGAATCGTTTGCCCATTGACCGGCACCGAGTTTCGTCCCCGAAGCGATCCCGATCTCGGGCCCCGGTCCGGCGATGTCACCGTCTTCGAATTCGAGGAACCTGGCGCCCGTTTCGCCGTTCTGGACTATGTAGCGCCCGTCGGGCGACGCCCCCCAGAATTCGATCGGGCGCAAAGGAAGGTCGATGAAGTCGCCGTCCGGTGAGACCGATTCGACGACCGGCGTTTCACCGGGAACATCCTTCTGCACGATCAGGTAGTCGCCTGCCCACCCCGTGATCGAGTACGGACCGGGGTCACCAAACTCGGTCGGCTCTTCCGTCTCGGGGTCGGTGACCGTGATGATCATGTCGCCGGAACAGCGCGACCCGCCGCAATCTGCCGGGTCCTCCGCGCGGGCCCACGCGACCTTGCTGCCGTCGGGAGACCACACCGGGTCGAGACCGACACCAAGTTGGATCTCTTCCTCGCTCGCGCTGTCGAACGCGTAGATGACCGGTTGGACGGTGCCATCGTCGCCATCTTCGGCAACATCAATGGTCATCCAGGTCGAGCCTGGTGCCGCGATCGTGTTGCCCGCGCGCGGAAGTTGACCGACGACCTCATCGGTTTCTGATGGGAGATCCATCGTGTGCAGGTCGCGCCCGGCATCGAAGTCCGCGTAAACCAGTGTGGGCGGTCCGCCCTCGAACTCCGCGGCGAAGTTCGGCCCCCCGTGATCGTTGACGCTAGGGACTGCGTCATCGCGTGTGAGCAACAGGTATCCACCCGTCACGCCAACGAGGATGACGACAACCACGATCCCCGCGATCGTTCGCCTGCGTGCCGCGCGTTGGCGCTCGAGCTCGGCTTTCCGCCGCTGGTTACCCACCGGCCATGTCCTCGATCGCCTGCTCGACGGCTTGCGGTCCCTTCTGAGACAGCAGCATGAGTACCGGTGTGTCCAACCCCGCTTCTCTGAAGGCGTGGATGCGTTCCTTGCATGCCCCCGCAGGTCCCGCGATGACCAAGGCATCCACTAGTTCGTCCGAGATCGCCGCAACGGCAGCTTGACGATCGCCCGCGCCCCACGCCATTGCAACATTATGGGCTTCAACTTCGAACCCTTGTGCCGCAACGAAGTGGTTGTATCCCGGCACGGTCAGATAGGGCGTCAGCAACCACCGCGCGAAGTCACGGACCTCGGCAGGTTCGTCGCCGACGAAACAGATGAGCCGCGCAAGGGTTTCGCAACTAGGAGCTTCCTTCTTCGCGATGCGCACACCAGCTTCGGACGCGAGGAATAGCGCGACACCATCCGCAACCTCGTCGGCGAGCGCCAGCATCTTTGGCCCGAGCGCGGCAAGGAACAACGGAACCTTCTCGGTAACCCCCTGCTCCAATCGAAAGCCCTTCAAGGTGACGGTCTGGCCTGCGTAATCGACCTTGTCTCCGGTAAGGGCAGCGCGCACCACTTCGATCGTTTCGCGTGCGCGCGTCAAAGGCTTATCGAACTCGAGGCCCATCCACCGCTCGATGATCGTCGGCGAAGACGCACCAAGCCCAAGACAGAAACGACCACCGCATGCTTGCGACGCGGCCAACGTGCTCATCGCGATCAAGGCGGGGGGCCGCGTATAGATCGGCACGATCGCGATCCCGATGCGCATCGCGGTCGTTGCGATACCTGCTGCAGCCGCAACGGAGAACCCGTCCGTGCCACTTGCTTCTGCCGCCCATGCATCTGTGTAGCCGAGCTCCTCTGCGTGACGCGCGAGGTCGCACGACTTCCTAACGTCGAAGGGCAGCACCGGGATGGTTAGACCGAGGCGGGGAGTCATAAGGAAGGGAGATTAACGACACGGGTCTTAGTAATGTTCGGGCCTCATGACTTCCAGGTCCACGACCCTCTCGCGCCTCGGCTACCTCTCGTGGGCACTCACCGCCGTGGCGATCTACCTCGTCTTCTTCGTTGCCCGTGAGGCGGTCGACGAGATGGGTGGGCAGCTCCAGCGGATCTTCTACGTGCACGTGCCTTCTGCCTGGGTCGCCTACCTCGGCTTCGCGATCGTGTTCATCGCCTCGATCGCCTACCTGAGAACCGGGGCACGTCGCTGGGACCTCCTTGCTAACGCCGCCGCGGAGGTCGGGGTCGTGTTCTGCACCCTAGTCCTGATCACGGGGCCGATCTGGGCGAAGCCTGTCTGGGGCACCTACTGGCAGTGGGATGCACGACTCACCTCGGCCCTAGTGCTGTGGCTCACCTATGTGGGCTACCTCTTCCTGAGGGGGCTGGCGAGCGATCCTGCACGGGCCGGGCGGATGGCGGCCGTCGTAGGCATCGTCGGGTTCATCAACGTCCCGATCGTGCACTTCTCGGTCTATTGGTGGAGGACCTTGCACCCCAGCGGGCCGACGCCTGCCAACCCGGTCGAAGCCTCAGGGCTCGGGGCCCCCGAGATGCTCGCTTTCTTTACCTCTCTGATCGCGTTCACACTCCTCGCGGGGTGGCTGCTTGCCGTCAGGGTCCGGCTTGGATACCTGACCGACACCGTCTCGGAGATGGAGCTCGAACCACCCCTGCCGGAAGGAGCCCCAGCGTGAGCGACATCACCTGGCTCTTCATCGCGTTCGCCGCGGTGTGGGTCGCGATCGGCGGCTATCTGCTGTCGATCCAGGTTCGGCAGAAAGACCTCGAACGCAGGATCGAACAACTACACAAACGCACTAGCTGACCTGCGCATATTCACAAAGTTGGGTTGTTTCACGGGGGGGCCGCGCCTATAAGATGCAGCCCTGATGGCGCTCCCATTCCCGAAGATCCCAGACCGGGTGTACCGGTACACGGACCGTCCGATGACTTGGACGAAGGCGATCATCGTTGGTTTCTTCATCTGGATATTCGCGATCGCGTTCATCGGACAGGCGCCGTCGTGGATCATCTACAAGTTCGACCAGCAGATCGCACAGATCATCGACTTCTCCAAGAAGATCCCGCTCGTCAACGACAACGGCTTGAACCCCGTCCAGGTCAAGATCGTCAGGGACCTCGTCGCGAACTTCGTCCAGATGAACTTCCTGATCGCCCTCTTGGCAGGCATGTATTTCTGGCAAGAGAGCAAGCGCAAGCGTCTTGGGGGCAAGGGAGTCCAAGACGTCGTCAAGGGCTACATGTCGGGCAAGTAGAGATATGCCAAAGCCTCCAGAGCCCAAGAAGATGGAGATCATCGAGAAACCCATCTTCCGCGACGACTACCAGATGGGTCTTGTCGATGGAGACTGGCTGAAGAGCGCGGTCAAGCCCAAGAACTTCATCGACTTCATCCCCGAGCAGTGCATCCTCTGCGAAGGTTGCGTCGACATCTGTCCCTGGTATTGCATCTTCATGGTCGACCCCTCGTCCGTGGCAGACTCGGGCAACGTCGAGCTGGCTCGGCAGATGAGTCCGAACGACATCCTGTTCTTGATCGACGACAACGCTTGTACCCGCTGCAACCTCTGCGTCGAGCGCTGCCCCACAGGCGCACTCGTGCAGAGCTCGGTACCTAAAGGCGCCAAGAAGGGGGCACGTGCCATGGGCACAGTGCCCGAAACGCAGAAGGCCTAGAGCGAAGGGATATAGGTGGCACAGGTAGAACGCCCCGGTCTAAAGGAAAAACTCGCCGCACGCTTAGACGGGCTGCACAACAGCCAGGTGTGGCGCGCGATCTTCCGTCCTGGGTCGATCTTCCGCCGCGGCTACGCAGACTCTCCGCGGAACCGCGCATATGTCGTCATGAACTCGCTGCTGTATCACCTGCACCCGGTAAAGGTGAAGCGGCACGGGATCAAGCTCTCCTACACCTTGTGTCTCGGTGGGCTGTCGTTCTTCTTGTTCATCCTGCTGACGATCACGGGCATCTACCTGATGTTCTTCTACCGTCCGGCGGTTTCCGACGTGTACTCGGACATGCAGCGCATCCACACACAGGTTTCGTTTGGTCTCCTGGTTCGCAACCTGCATCGCTGGGGCGCGCACCTCATGGTTATCAGCGTGTTCCTGCACATGGCCCGTGTCTTCTACACCGGCGCATACAAGCCGCCTCGAGAGTTCAACTGGATCGTCGGCGTGATCCTGTTCCTGCTCACCCTGCTGCTCGCCTTCACGGGCTATCTGCTCCCCTGGGATCAGCTGGCGGTCTGGGCTATCGCGGTCGCCTCCGGGATGATGGAGAACTCTCCGATCGTGGGTAAACAGGTGCAGTTCGCCTTACTCGGGGGGCCCGTCATCGGCCCCGAGACATTGCTCCGTTGGTACACGTTGCATGTGCTGATGTTGCCGTTCGTGATCGTGATCTTCATCTCGATCCACTTCTGGCGTGTGCGTAAGGACGGAGGTATCTCCGGGCCCATGTAGGGCGGGGAAAACACGATGCCGACACCAGACGAGATCTTCGAACAGGTACTAGCGGAGGAAACGGCCAAGGGGTCGTCGCCTGCGGTCGCGCAGTCGCGCGCCAAAGCCGCTCGGGTCCGTGCGCAGAAAGGCGCCGCGGATCCGACCAAGGCGGTAGGTGCCACCAAGCCTGCCGCGGCCGCGAGTGCTGCTCCGGCAGGCGACGCAGCGAAGCCTGCGGCGGCGGCTAAGCCTGCAGCAGCTGCTCCTGCGAAGAAGGCTGCTGCCGGCGGCGGTGGGATAGCCGTACCCGAACGCGTGCAGAGGTTGCTCGCGGTCGTGAAGCCCGAGGCGATCCAGAAGATCGAGCGTCAGCCCATGGACCGCGTGAACGTTTGGCCGCACCTGATGGCCGCCGAGTTGGTAGCTCTGGTCGTCGTGATGGTCCTATTGACCTTGTTCTCGACCATCGTCGATGCCCCATTGCGACAGCTGGCCAACTTCAACCAGACACCGAACCCTTCGAAAGCTCCGTGGTATTTCCTCGGCTTGCAGGAGATGTTGCGCTACTGGCATCCGCAGGTCGCCGGAGTAACGATCCCGACAGTCATCATCATCGCCTTGATGGCGGTCCCGTTCCTCGACCGCAACCCGTCGACACGACCCGACGATCGCAAGCTCGCGATCGTGCTGTTCTCGTTCTTTGTGCTCAGCTTCGCGATCCTCAACATCATCGGGATGTTCTTCCGTGGACCAGGGTTCAACTTCGTCTTCCCCTGGGAGGGCGGGATCTTCTTCGAGTTATGACCAAGTCAAAGGTGGTTAACAGATGAACTGGGGCATAGTCGCGCCGATCCTCGTTGCTATCGGGATCCTTGCTTGGTTGGTGTTCTTCGTGAACATCACGGTCCTGCGCGAGCGCAAGGCACGCCGGAGTTCCGGTGCCGCTACGCGTGAGCACCCAGCCGCCACCGGAACCGACGCGACGACGTCGCCTTTAGCGACATCAAACGAGACGGCACCGGAAGTCACGGTCGAAAAGGTCCCGGTGGCTACCTTGAAGCCTCTGACCCCCGAGCAGATGGGTGTGTCTCGGCGTCAATTCTTGAACCGAGCGTGGACCGCCTCTTTCTCTGCATTCCTCGGCTTCTTCGGTATGGGCACATTGTCATTCCTGTGGCCGAAACTCACCGGCGGCTTCGGTACGAAGATCACGGCCGGCGACTACGAGGACATCCTGTCGAAGGTAGGCCCAGACGGTGGCTTCGTTCCCTTGTTCATACCGGAAGGACGCTTCTATCTGACCTATTACGACGGCACTGGAGACGCTCCCGTCTACACCGCGGTGGATGCCGTGAACACCAAGCTGCAAGCCTTGTACCGGAAGTGCGTGCACCTGGGCTGCTCGCCGCCGTTCTGCCCCACTTCAAAGCTGTTCGAATGTCCGTGCCACGGTTCGAAATACCGGTTGCACGGTGAGTACTACGGAGGTCCGGCGCCACGCGGTCTAGATAGGTTCCCCATCACGATCGAAGGGGGCAAGGTCGTCGTCGATACCGGCGCGTTGCAAGAAGGACCGCCGCGAGGCTCCAATACGTGGGACAAGTTCGCGGAACCGCAGGGCGCGTTCTGTATCCCGCAGGTTTGATCATCAGTCACACGAGCTGGGAGACGTTTAGGAATTGAGCACTACTCAGATACTGACGCTCGGACTTGTAGTCATCGTCCCCGCGTTATTGCTATGGGCGATCTTCATCGCCCGTACCGGGCGGCCGGGTCAGCCTCGACGACCTCGTCTCGGTATCCCACACGCGTTGCGCCCGGGGCAACCAGACGAAACCCTGGAAGGCCCGCGCCTCGAACGCTTGCTGACCTGGGGCCTCATCTCGTCTCTGACCGCGGCGCTGTTCATCCCCATCTACTGGCTCCCAGAGAAGCAACGACAGGAAGCGTTCCAAGAGCGCTTCGATGAGGAAGCCATCGGACGAGGCAAGTTGATCTTCGCCCCTGCTCCGAAGCTCGACCCCGAAGCAAGCGCCATCGAGTTCAAAGAGGAAGAGCGCGCGATTTCTCTCGGACAGGCGTGCGCCAACTGTCACGGTGGTGACGCCTCGGGTGGTCTCGCCAACCCGGCCTACAAGGACCCGGTCACCGGCGAGACGGTTGCATACAAAGCACCACCCCTCAACACGGTCTTCCAGCGATGGGACGAGGAGGTCGTTCGCTTCACGATCGAGCGCGGCCGTCCCGGGACGCCGATGCCCGCGTGGGGTGTGGAGTTCGGCGGTTCGATGACCGAACAGATGATCTCCGACGTCATCGCGTGGTTGAAGAGCCTGCCTACGAACCAGGAACCCCCGCCGGCGATCTCTGACGGATGTCAGACCCCAGCGGCGGATGACCTCGGTTGCGGTAAGGAGATCTTCGAGGCTCGGTGTGCCGTGTGTCACGGACCCGAGGGCCAAGGCAAGGAAGCTTCGGGGACCGATGGAAGCTTGGACTTCAACAACTCAGGCGACGATGAGATCTCGGACCCTTGGTATCAGGGCATGGCGCTGTGGAAGGGCGACGTCTCCCACCTCGATGAGGCGTTACACATAACGACGGTCCGCAACGGGCGACGGTTCGCGTTCATGCCTGCGTGGGCAGAAGCGCCTTCGCAAGGGATCCCGCCACCTCTCTATCCCCTCACCGACGAACAGATCCTCGCAGTAGTCGCATACGAGAGGTCGCTCTAGATGGATCTCGTTTTCATCGAAGGTGTCGCCGCGGTTGTCTCGGGGATCATCGTGTTCGTCGGAACCGTCTGGCTACTGCTCACCGTCATCATGGGAGCGCGACTCGCGTACTTCGTGACGGCGTCGGTTGCGCTCGCCTTCATCTTCATCATGACCCTCGTGTGGAGCTTCGGCACACCCCTCGGCCCAGTCGGGCAGCTACCCGACTGGAGCGGGGTTGGGTTAGCGGAGAGCGCCGACCAGATCGAATTCGATGCTGCATCGGAGTACCCGGAGGGTTCATGGGCCGCGCCCGCAGAAGACGACACGGCCGCTAACACGAAAGCCGCCGAGCTCGAGAGCGCCGCTATCAACTATCTCGAAGGACTGATCCCCGACGGGAAGGGTGGCGCCTTCGTCACCTCCACGGACGCCTTCGTGGTCGCAGACAGCACCCGTCTCTTGAAGCAGGGCGACACCGAGTACGGCGCCCTCCAGCTCGAGGCATCCACCGGCGCGGTCGCGAAGGCGAAGGAAGCCGACCCCGATCAAACATTCACCCCCGAGGACGCAACCGCGATCGTGGTCATGAAGTACGACCCGGGCAACCCCTTGGGGAAAGCACGAAAGATCGCGGCCGGGACTTTCCTGCTGTGGGCCGCGCACCTGTTCGGACTCAGCCGGGCCGAACGAAAGACCAAGAAGAAGGACAACGGCAACGGGGAGGCCACCCGATGAAGCGCGTCCTCGTAGCACTTACGACACTGATGTTCCTCGGAGGCTGCGCCACCGGTATCGACGCTGGTGGCGAGTCGCTCGGCGAGAACGGCGGCGTGGCGTTCATCGCCTTGACCGTGATGCTGCTGATCATGGGTGCGGTCCTGTGGTGGATCATGGGCCGCGAGGACTGACCTAGCTCGTCTCTTCGTCCTCAGGCGGCCTCTTGGTTGCTGTGTCCCGTGCCCCGCTACGCGCTCGCATCGCTAGGAAGAATCCGTAGGCCAGGAAGCCGTAGCCGATAACCAGCGATGCGTTCGGTAGCCATGTCGGCGCATCCGCGGCCCCCATGATCGCGGGGACCAGCGAGCCCACGAGGAGGATCACGGCGCCGGCCATCATGATCCGGCGCCATTTCGGCCAGTACGAGTACCACTTGATCTTGTCCTTAGGGGGTTGCGAAGACACGCGCGGCCGCCTCCGATATGTGGTCGATGTGGGCTTCCGTGTGAGCTGCCGACACGAACAATGCTTCGAAGCGCGACGGGGGCAGATAAACACCGTGGGCCAACATCCCCCTGAAGAAGCGCGCATACGGTTCGGCTTCGGTGTCCCTGGCGTCGGTGTAGTTGTTCACCTCTTCGTTCCTGAAGAAGAACCCGGCGAGACCCCCGATCGCAGCCGCCACCATCGGAACCTCGTTCTTCTCCGCCGCGTCGACGAGGCCCCTGACCAACGACCGCGCGGTCTGCTGGATGCGGTCGTACAGATCTGGGGTTGAAGAGATGAGGCTGAGACTCGCGATCCCGGCCGCCATCGCAACAGGGTTACCCGACAGCGTGCCTGCTTGATACACGGACCCGACCGGAGCGAGGTTGTCCATGATGTCGGCACGGCCCCCGACCGCCCCGACCGGCAGGCCTCCACCGAGGATCTTCCCGAGCATGACGAGATCCGCGTCGATCCCGAAGCGTTCCTGGGCGCCGCCCGGGCCCAAGCGGAAGCCCGTGATGACCTCATCGAACACGAGAAGTGCGCCGGTGTCGCTTGCGATGGCGCGTAGACCTGCGAGAAATCCTTCCTCCGGCAGAACGAGACCCATGTTGGCTGCAACGGGCTCGACGAAGATCGCAGCAAGATCGTCGCCAACCTGCTCGGCGACCGCCCGCACTGCCTCGAGGTCGTTGTAAGGAGCCACCACGGTGTCGCGTGCTGCCCCCTCGGTTACTCCTGGGGTCCCCGGGATCCCTAAGGTCGCAACGCCCGAACCCGCATCCACCAACAACGCGTCGGTGTGCCCGTGGTAGCAGCCTGCGAACTTCAAGATCTTGCTCCGGTTCGTCGCGCCCCGTGCGAGACGTACCGCCGTCATCGACGCCTCGGTCCCGGACGACACGAATCGGATGCGCTCGACGTTCGGAACCATCCCCGCGACTAGACGAGCGAGCTCGACCTCGAGCTCGGACGGGGTCCCGAATGAGGTCCCCTTGCGAGCCGCATCTTCGACCGCCTCGATGATCTGCGGATGGGCATGCCCGAACAGCAAAGCTCCCCAGCTCTGAACGAGGTCGATGTAGCTGTTGCCGTCCGCGTCGGTGATCTCGGCCCCCGAGGCACCGGCGACGAAGAACGGGTCGGCACCGACCGCGTCGAACGCACGCACCGGAGAGGACACACCGCCGGGCATCAGGCCGCGTGCGTCGGCAAGCAACTTGTCGGAGCGGTCCCGCACGATCTTCCTCGGGGTTAGCTCAGCCACTCGGCAGCTTTCTTCGAGTGGTAGGTAACGACGAGGTCTGCGCCCGCCCGACGGATCGAGGTCAGGGTTTCGAGGGTTGCCTGGCGCTCGTCGATCCACCCATTCGCTGCGGCGGCCATCAACATCGAGTATTCGCCGCTGACGTTGTACGCGGCCACCGGATATTCGAAGCGATCCTTCACGGCGGACACGACGTCGAGGTATCCCATCGCCGGCTTGACCATGACCGCGTCGGCGCCTTCCGCGATATCCAGCTCGACCTCTCTCAAGGCCTCGAACACATTGGCCGGGTCTTGTTGGTACGCGCGGCGATCGCCGAACTGTGGAGCACCCTCGGCTGCTTCGCGGAACGGACCGTAGAACGCGGACGCGTACTTAGCTGCGTATGCGAGCACCGCAACATCCTGGAACCCCTCGGAATCGAGGGCCGCTCGGATCGCGGCGACCTGGCCATCCATCATCCCGGAGGGCGCCACGATGTCTGCGCCGGCACGCGCTTGGCTGACCGCGATCCGGCCGTAGATCTCGATCGTCGGGTCGTTGGCGACAGTCTCGCCTTCGAGGACCCCGCAATGTCCGTGGTCGGTGTACTCGCACAAACAGAGATCGGCAACGACCACGAAGTCATCCCCAAGCTCGTCCTTCAACGCCCGCAGACCTTGCTGGGTGATCCCGTTGTCGTTGTGGGACTCGCTCCCGCCGGCGTCCTTTGTCGTTGGGATACCGAAGAGCACCACCCCGGCCACGTCCCTTGCGGCGAGTTCGCGGCCTTCCTTCACCAACGATTCGAGGGTGTGTTGCTGGTGGCCCGGCATCGAGGAGATCGGGACGGGCTCCGAGATGCCCTCCTTCACGAACAACGGAGCGATGAGGTCCGAGGGGCTGAGAGAGGTCTCGGCGAACGCTCGTCTAAGGCCGGGGGTCCGGCGCAAGCGGCGCATGCGATGGGTGGGTTCGATGCTCATGGGTCAATGGTACGGGCGCTCAGCTCTAAGACCGCCGTAACCAGGCCGGCCGAGTCGTGCGGTTGGGCCACTGCGGCAACCTCCAGGCCGTGAGATCGCGCGGCGTCCGCTGTCGAGGGTCCGATGCAGACGATGGCAGCACGGCCGGTATCCCCGACCACGGATACGAGGTTATGAGCCGTCGACGCGCTCGTAAGAGTGATGAAGTCCACCTCGCCGGCATGCACGCGATCTATAGCGGATGGATCAGGGGCTGCCGGGACATTCGAGTACACAGCCGCGTCATCGACCGCCCAACCCTTCGCGACGAGTGCCTCGACGGGCTCGGACGGACCGGCCTCGACGCGTGGGAACAACACACGGCCCGATCCCTCCCCCAGCTTCTCCACGAGGGCCGAGCCGGTGAAATGGTCCGGTACCAGGTCGGCGCGCAGCGCATGGGTTCCCAGCTGTAGCGCGGTTCGCTCGCCCACTGCCGCGATCTTGGCTCCCGAGAATGCGCGCGCATCCTTGCCCGCGTGCTCGAGACGCTCGAAGAATCTATCGACCGCGTTCGCGCTCGCGAATACGACCCACGCGTACTCGCCAAGCCTCCCGATCGCCGCGTCGGCCGCGTCCCACGACGCGGGCGGCGCGATCCCTATCAGGGGAAGCGCAACGACCTCGGCCCCGAGTTCGGTGAATCGTTTGGTGAGCTCCCGCGACTGAGCCGGGGGCCGCGTTACGGCGACGGTCATGCCGAGCAATGGACGCGCACCGAACCAGTCAAGGGACTCACGCAGGGCCACGACGGGACCGATAACCGTTGTGGCAGGCGGTGAGATGCCCTCAGCTTCGGCTCGTTCGGCGATCGTGGCGAGTGTGGCAACGACAACCCGTTGCCTCCCGGTCGTGCCCCACTCGATCGCGGCGGCCGGCTCGTTCGGATCTCGGCCCGACTCGACCAAACGCCGGGTGATCTTGTCGAGCGCAGATACCCCCATCAGCAGCACGAGGGTCTCGGCACCGACGCTTAGTTCCGAGACGTCTGCTTCGATCTCGCCGCCTTCCTCGCGTGCGGTCAGAACGACGAACGACGCCGACATCCCACGATGGGTGACCGGGATCCCGGCATAGGCGGGAACCGCGATCGCCGATGACACGCCGGGAACGACCTCGAACGGGATCGAGGCATCACGTAGAAGCGCGGCCTCTTCAGCCCCCCGGCCGAAGACGAAAGGGTCCCCTCCCTTGAGCCGGACGACGCTCTTTCCCTCCCGCGCTTTCGAAACGAGCAGGGCATCGGAAACGACCTGGCGACTGTGCGTCTCCCCCGCGCGCTTACCGACGAAGATGCGTTCTGCGCCGGGTGGAGCCTCATCGAGTAGTTGCGGCGCCACCAACCGATCGTGGAGGACGACGTCACACGAGCGAAGCAACTCGAGGCCACGCACGGTGATCAACCCGGGATCGCCCGGGCCGGCGCCAACGAGGTAAACGGTTCCGGGGATCGCGGTCATGGCTCCTCCACCGCAAGAGAGGGGCGCGCTTCGATCTCGATCAAGATCGCTTCGCCGCCTGCGAGCAGGACCGCTTCGGCAAGCTCGATCCCTAGATCGGTCGCATCTCCGACGTTCCCGGACAATCGCTCGCGGATCGCGCCTCCGTTCGGGGAGCCGAGGTAGCTGGTCACGGTGATCCGATCGGCCGTGACCACTGCGCTACAGCCCAACGGCACCGTGCAACCACCCTCTAGGCGCGCGCCGAAGGCTCGCTCGGTCGCTACTTCGGCAGAGGTGGCTGGGTCCGCGATCGAGCGCACGAGATCTCGGAGCTCGGTGCGCTCGGTCAGACCTTCGATCGCAAGGGCTCCCTGTCCGGGGGCCGGGACCCACCACTCGGGGTCGAGATACATCGAGGGGTCCAACGCGGCCCCGAGACGTTCGAGCCCGGCGGCCGCAAGGATCGCGGCGCTGACGACCCCCTTAGCGACCTTCTCCAGACGGGTATCGAGGTTCCCGCGGAACTCGACAGGTTCTAGATCCCGGCGGGTCTCGGTGAGCAAGGCTCTCCTGCGCATGCTCGAGGTCCCGATCACGGCGCCCGGTGGCAGGCCTTTCAAGCGTTCTTCGGCGGTATCGCCCGTGCCTCCAACGACCACATCGGAACGCGAGGCCCTCGATGGGATCCCGATGATCGAACAGCCGGAACCCAGTTCGGCGGTCAGGTCCTTGGCCGAATGAACCGCGATATCGGCGCGGCCCTCGATCACCGCTCGCTCGACCTCCGATGTGAACAGCCCCTTTCCCCCGATATCGGCGAACGGGCGCTGGTCACGGTCACCTTTCGTGCTGACCTCGAGGATCTCGACCTCGAGACCGGGGTGAGCGCGCCGAAGGAGGTCGGCGACCAGGTTCGTCTGGGTCAGAGCGAGGCGCGAGCCGCGGCTCGCAACGACCAGTCTGTCGGGGATGGAACTGCTGCTAGGAGTCCTCATCGTCGAGCTCGAACAGCTCGCGCAACGCGGTGAGGTAGGTGTGCCCTTGCTTCGAACTGGCGAGTTCCTTCGCCTTCTCCAGTGCGGGGTGCAGGAGTTTCGCAACGATCCGCTTACTCGACCGCTCTGCCGCCTCGAGCTGCTCGGGCGAGAGATCTGAGGCAGCGAGCCGCTCCATCTCCTTCTGACGGATCGACTCGGCCCACGCGATCAGCTCGGTGATGGTCGGCGCGATCTCTGACGACTTCTGCCACTCGATGAAGTTGTTCACCTCGTCACCGATGATCTGTTCGACCTGCGAGACCTCGGACAAGCGGTTACCTATCCCTGCGTCAACCACCCCGCGCAGGTCATCGATGTCCCGCAACACGACCCCCGGGATGTCTCGGACCGATGCCTCGACGTCGCGCGGAACCGCGATGTCGACGATGAACAGCGGAGACCCGCTCCCCCGCTGCGCAACGACCTTCTCGACCAGGTCCTTGTCGACGATGGTGTCGGGTGCGGTCGTGGATGTGATCACGATGTCCGAGCGCACCAGGACATGCGGAAGTTCTTCGATCGGAAGAGGGACCGCCCCGAACATCGCGGCGAGGTCTTGGGCGCGTTCCTGCGAGCGGTTCACGACGGTGACGTCTGATGCTCCCGCCGACGACAACGCCTGGGCGGCTAGCTTCCCCATCTTGCCCGCCCCTACGATCGCGACCTTCTTGCCCGCAAGGGTCGATCCCTCGAAGGCCTTGCGCGCAAGATCCACTGCAGCCGAAGAGATCGATACAGGGTTGCGGCCGATGCCCGTTTCCGTACGCGCTCGCTTGCCGGCGCGCATCGCCTTGCGGAACGCACTTCCAAGGACGCGCTGGATAGAGCCTTCCTCCGTAGCCGCGGTGAACGCCCGGCGAACCTGGCCGAGGATCTCGGACTCTCCGACGACCATCGAGTCGATGCCCGCGGACACACGGAACAGATGCCGGATCGCTGCATCGTCGTGATACGTGTACAGGCGGTCGGTGAAGTCTTCGGGCGCGACGTGACAGAACTCGGCTAGGAAGTTGCGCAGGTCTTGAGCTCCGCCGTGGAATTTGGACACACACGCATAGACCTCGATGCGGTTGCACGTCGACAGGACGGCACCTTCGAGGACGTGGTCGTAGGTCAGGAGCTGGTGCAGCGCCTTGGGGAGCTCTTCATCGGTGATCGCCAGACGTTCGAGGAGATCGACCGGAGCTGAATTGTGGTTAAGACCAACGACGACTACGGACATCCCGTTCAAGCTAACAGTCCGGCTACCGGCCGGCGCCGAGCCTGCGGTTCGCCTCGCGCGCTGTGGCGATGGCTTGGACCCGCTGCTGGAAGAACGAGAGGATCTGAAGCTCGGTCGAAAGATCGACCTTGCGCACCGTGACATCGGGAGGAAGGTTCACCACCGTGGGGGCGAAGTTCAGGATCGACTTCACACCTGCGTCGGCAAGTCGTTCCGCGACCTCTTGAGCGGATCCGGGTGGAGTTGCGATGACCCCGATCGAGATGCCCTCTTCCGTAACGGCATCCTTCAAGTCATCCAGGTGACGGACGGGCAAGCCGCCCACCGTGCTGCCGACGACCTTGTCGTCAACATCGAACAGGGCCATGATCCTGAACCCACGTTCGGTGAAACCTTTGTACGAGGCGAGGGCGCGACCCAGGTTTCCGACGCCGATGATCGCGACGGGCCAGTCCTGTGTCAGACCGAGCTCGCGGGTGATCTGGTAGAGGAGATATTCGACGTCGTAGCCGACCCCGCGCGTCCCGTAGGAGCCGAGGTAGGAGAGGTCCTTGCGGACCTTCGCAGCGTTCACGCCGGCGAGGTTCGCAAGCTCCTCGGAGGAGACGTTCAATTGCCCCCGGCCCTCGGCGAGATCGAGGAGGCTGCGGAGGTAAACGGGGAGCCGGGCGACGGTCGCTTCTGGGATGGGTCTGCTGGGCATCGAGGCCATAGTAGCGGACTTTGTGACTGTTCTCACAAGCCCCTAATCGGCCCCTGACCAGGACTTTTGTCCGTTATCACCCACCACCAATGGCGACCCTGTGAATTTGTGCAACAAGCACACCAAGCGGTAGATCGTCACCGGAAAGGCGCTTCCCATGCCAACACTGATGACACAGGATGACCGGGATGGGATGGATCCTCGTTTTTGCGTTGGTGGGAGTCACGGCCGGGTTCGTGACTGCCGGCATCTTCTTGGCATTCATGTCTGTGGGGACTGGCTTCTCTGAGGTCGGCCTGGGATCTTTCCTGCTCCTTGGGATGCTCTGTTCCCTAGGGTTTTTCGCGTGGGGAATGAGCATCCGAGAGCGCTTCCGGATGATGTCCAACCGCCCAGGGAACGTGGGCGCGTTCCGTGCCCGCATCGAAGCTGAAAAGAAGCGCGCGGAGGATCCTTTCTACGAGCCATCTCCGTTTTTCCTATTACGGGAAGGCAAGAAGAAGCCGGTGATAGATCCAAGCTGGGGCGTGCCCCTGAAACCGGATGGCGATGCGCCACCGAACGTAGAGGGCGATGACTAACCGTGAGCCTAGTTAGGTAGCCGCTAGGCGAGCCAAGCAAGTCGTTAGCCAACAAGAAGGCTGCTAGTCCTTGTCCTCGGGGCCCCTCTTGCGGAGCTTGTCGGAGATCATGAGGCCGAGCACGACGCCGACCAAGGTGGCACCGATGAAGATGAATGCCCAGCTTGGAAGGAAGTCCAGCACTCCGCCCGCCTCCGATGTGAGATTGAGTCCTAACTGAGACTGGAGTATCGTTTTCCCGAACGCATGGGACTACCCGCGAGATGGGTGACAAATGGCACTGAAGCAGCCCACAGACTCAGTGGGGCTAAGGGACAGGAAGAAGGCCGCTACTCAGGTGGCCCTTAGGGACACAGCCCTTCGTCTCTTCTCGGAGCGTGGTTTCGCGAACGTCTCCGTCGACGAGATCGCAACCGAGGCCAACGTCTCGAGATCGACCTTCTTCCGCTATTTCGGATCCAAAGAGGCGGTCCTGTTCGACGAGGTTGACGAGACCGTTGACGCGTTCACCCAGCTCCTGGCTGCGAGGCCCAGCGAAGAGAGCCCGTGGGCCGCGTTCGAGGCAGCGGCCATCGCGGTCCAGGAGAACAACGAGTCGGACGAGAACCAGCAACGCCAACGGGTGCTCGACGATCTCTTGCGCAATGACCCCGCGTTGAGCGGCCGGCGGCTCGTCGAGCAACAGCGATGGACGGAGATATTTGCCGGGGTGTTCGCCAGGCGGCGTGGTCGGCCCGCCCCAGAGTTCGAGGACCGGCTGGCAGCATCGACCTGCATGGCTGTCAGCGATGAGATCGGCCGGGTGTGGCGCGAGAGCGGATTGACCGATCCTGAAAGGGTGTTCCGCGAGGCGTTCGCAAAATTGCGAGACTTCTGAGACTAGATACGCGCGAGGAAGTCGAGCCCTAAGGCATCGAAGCTGTTCTGGATCCAGATCGACATCCGGAACAGCGAGCCGGTCATGAACAAGATGCCCATCACGATCAACAAGCTGCCGCTCGCGAGCATCAACTTCCGGGTATGCCGTCTCAGTGCGCTCACGACCGGAGTGACGCGCGTGACGCCTATGCCCGCGGCGATGAATGGAAGCCCAAGTCCCAGTGAATAGAGGAAGAGGAGCAGCGCGCCCTTGGCCGGGTTGGCGCCTGCGGCCAGAGTTAACGACGCGCCGAGGATCGGCCCGATGCAAGGGCTCCAGCCGAACGCGAACGCGGCCCCCATGACGAAGCTTCCGGCGACCCCGGCGCCCGGCGTTGGATGGAAGCGAGCTTCCCGATAGAGAAGAGGAAGTTTGATCGCCCCCATGAAGACCAGGCCCATCAGGATGATGAACGCGCCGCCGATGCGTGTGAAGAGCTCTCGATTCTGAGCGAGGAAGCTACCGAGCAAACTGGCAGTTACGCCAAGAGGCACGAATACCGCGGTGAACCCACCGACGAACGACAGCATCGCAACGCTTGCGGAGTGTTTGCGCTCGGCAGTGTCGGCATCCTGACCCGTAAGGCCGGACATGTAGGAGACATAACCGGGCACAAGTGGGAGGACGCAAGGCGAGAGGAACGACAACGCTCCTGCCCCGAACGCCAAGGGATAGACAGCCGGGCCCTCAAGCATCGCGGCGCACGAGCACGTCTAAGAGTTGAAAAAGGCCGGCTTCATCGACCGGGCCTGCAACATGTTCGACAAGGACCCCGTTCGCGTCGATGAAGAACGTTTCGGGTTGGCCGGTCAGGCCGTAGTCGGCATACACCTCCATGCCTTCATCGCGCACCGACGGATAGTCGAGATCGAAGTCGTCCACGAACTCGAGGGCGTCGCTGTGCGCATCACGGATGTCGACGCCAAGGAAAGTGATCCGGTCTCCGTACTCCTCGTACGCGCGTTTGAACAACGGCGCCTCATCCTCACAAGGAGCGCACCACGATGCCCAGAAGTTCATCACCACCGGCTTGCCTCGCAGGGAAGCGAGTGACAGATCTCCATCACCGACGAGCAAGGGGGCCGTGAAGTTCGGCACGGTCTTCCCGGCGGTCGGAACATCCGTGCGCTTGTAGGTCCCCATCCCGATGATGATGAGGAATGCCACGGCCGGCACGAGGATCAACATCCCCTTCGGGAGCTTTCGGTCGCGCGAGAAGAGCTCTTCCATCAGGCGGTCATCTTCGCGTGCGGAAAAAGGTATGGACCCAGGGCCGAGCGCGGGCTATGTTGACTACAGAGGAGGGGTGGACTGATCTTTGGGTCGGTTCCACCCCTTTCCGCGTCCTCTAGGTGACGGCTCGCGACCTGGAGGTGATGTATGGATGCACCACTGCTCGACGCACTCTGCAACTCAGATCTGACCCTGCTGCTGGACAGGGCGGTACGCAGAGATCTCTGCTCGGGAGATGTCCTCCATCTCGCGGGCGATCGCCCCGACCGCGTGCACCTGATCGAAAGGGGCATCGTCAAGCTGACCAGCCGGGATAGTGAAGGCGAAGAAACGATCCTGGGCCTGGCCACCCCCGGGACCGTCTGTGGTGATCTCGCCGCGGTTGACGGCAGACGCCATCCCGTAGATGCGGTGGCCGCCACCGCGGTCTCGGTCATCGGCTTCGACGCTCCATCGTTCCTCGAGGTCGTCATGCGCAACCCCGAGGCAGCCCTCGAACTCGCACGGATCCAGGCCGCCCGCACGCGATGGATGGCCGACATCGCCCTCGAGCGGACCTCCGGCGAGGCGAGTGCACGCATCGCAGGCCGCTTGTTGGATCTCGGACGGATGCTCGGCACCGAGCGGGGCCAAGTGATCGAAATGGAGCTTCCCCTAGGTCAGCGCGATCTCGGCAAGCTCGCAGGGGTGTGCCGGGAGAGCACGTGCAAGACATTGCGCAAGCTGAAGGCCGATGGGGTCGTCGACTACCGCGGTCGGCGACTGAGGATCCTGCGCCCCGACAGTCTCAGGATGATGAGGTGCGGAGCAGGCGACTAGCTGGCGCGCAGAGCGCGGGGTTAGCTGGCGCGCAGAGCGCGACGGAGGACCTTTCCCGTCAAGAGGTGCGGGAGAGATGCAACTATCTCGACCGATGTCGGGCACTTGAAGCGCGCTAGGTGCAGCTGCACGTCTTCGATCATGTCGGCCTCGGTCGTTTCCTCGCCCGGTTCCAAGACGACGAATGCCTTGACGGTTTCGCCGGTATACGGGTGCGGTTGCCCGACCACTGCGGCCTCTGCAACCAACGGGTTCTGCAGCAACGCTGCCTCGACTTCGGAGGGGAACACGTTGAAGCCCGAGACGATGATGAGGTCGCGCTTGCGATCGACGAGATACAGATATCCATCCTCGTCTTGCACCGCGATGTCGCCGGTGCGGAACCAACCATCCCTGAAGACCTGTTCTGTCTCGTCGTCCCGGTGCCAGTAGCCCTTGAATACGTTCGGCCCTTTCACGACGATCTCACCAGGGTCGCCAAGCTCGACATCGTTCCCGTCTTCGTCCATGACCCGCATCTCGATGCCCGGCAACGGTTTCCCGATCGAACCGGCGCGGGGTTTCTCAGTCATGCGGTTGGAGGTCAACGTTGGGGCGGTTTCGGTCAGTCCATATCCCTCATAGATCTCGACTCCGAAGATGTCGCGGAAGTCACGCAGCACGTCCGCAGGCAGCGGCGCGGCCCCCGAGATCGCGAGACGAACGGAAGAAAGGTCGTACTGATCCGCGCCGGGTGTGGCACACCACGCGGTGTACATCGGCGGGGCACCGAACACGACCGTCACTTTGTTCTGCTGGATGAGGTTCAACGCGGGCACCGGTTCGAAGCGCTCGACCAGCACGCCCTTGGCGCCGTTCATGACGAGCAATCCCATCGTGACGTTCAAGCCGAAGATGTGGAACAGCGGAAGCGCCAGGAACAACACGTCTTCCTCAGTCACGTGTGCTTCCGGGATCGACATCTGCTGGTTCAGGTTCGCCAACAGGTTGCCGTGGGTCAGCATCGCTCCCTTCGGCTCGCCCGTCGTGCCCGAGGTGTAGGCCAACACCGCAAGGTCGTCCTCAGCAACGTCCGGGTCGGGCGCCGCCTCGCCGAGCTTGGCGATGTCATCCCAACTCGCGGTGGTGAACACTTTCGTCTTCGTCTTTGCTGCAGCGCTCTCGACCGCGGTCGCGAACGGTGGGGCGGTGATCGCGACCTTGGCCTCGGAGTCCGACAAGACGCGCGCAACCTCGGGTTCGGTGAGCATCACATTCAGAGGAACCACAACGGCCCCGGCTCGGAGGATGCCGAAGTAAGCGAACGGGAAGTTGACGACGTTGTGCATCCCCAGCGCGACTCGATCGCCTTTCGTCACGCCCGCAGCGGTTAGCCCGCGCGCTACCCGGTCTGCCTCCCGGTCGAGATCACGGAACGTGACGTTCTCACCGGTGGTGGCGACGATCAGAGCGGTCTGATCGGGGACCCGAGCGGCGGTATCCCTGAGCATTCGAGAGAGGTCCATAGACACAGTGATTCTCTCCCCTCTGGGCCGTTTGTGCAAACTCTTGCAAGCATTCGCTAGCCACCAGCACAGGGGGCCTGTCGCCCCTCAAGTAGGCGCCTGAGGGTGCCGACATTCCTGGTGGAGTCTTCCAGGAGTTGGGACGTTAGGACCGCCACGGCCCCCCAAGACGGGCCGTGACTCGAGCCTCCCAGCCCGCCCCAAGCCGCCCCAACGCCTGGAGCTCCGCGCCCTGAGGCTCCAGCGACCATCGCCGGGCCACCCCGTGCGAGCATTGCGCCCATGGCGACCCCTGCGGTGCAGTGCTCCACCGGCCCTTTCTGGGCCTACGAGCTCGAGCGCAGCCTCGACGTGCTCGCCGAAGCCGGTTTCACCGACATCGAGCTGATGGTCACCCGGGATCGGAAGACCCAGGACCCGGCCTTGCCGCTGAAGCTCGCCACCGAGCGCGGCCTCAAGATCGCCTCGGTCCACGGGCCTTTCCTCGCGATCACGAAGACCGTGTGGGGGCCGGACCCCCTTGGCAAGATCACGCGTGGCGTCGAGATGTGCAAAGAGGTCGGAGCCACGACCTACGTCGTCCATCCCCCGTTCCTGTGGGAGCGGGCTTATGCACACTGGGTCATGGAGGAGGCGGAGGCCTTCTCCGAAGAACACGGGGTGAAGGTTGCGGTCGAGACGATGTATCCCTTGTGGGTCGCCGGGCGCAAGATGCGCGCCTATCGGTGGCTCGACCCGGCGGCCTTGGCGCACGCGGCTCCGATCCTCGCGATGGACACCAGTCACGTGACCGTTGCCCGTCACGACATCCTTGATTCCTACGAGATCCTGGCTCCGAAGCTCGTCCATATCCACCTCTCGAACAATGCCGGAGATGGGCGTGACGGTCATCTCGAACTGGACCAGGGCATACTTCCGATCGACAGGTTGTTGGCAGAAGTAGCCCGGTCAGGCTTTGACGGGGCTATCTCCCTCGAATTATCGGTGCGCAGGTACATCGAGCGGCCCGAGGAGTTGGTCACGATGCTGAGGCGGAACAAGGAACTCGTCGAGAACCGCCTCGCGCGCCCGGCCCCCGAGAAGAAGGGGATGCCGCGCACGTGAGCACCAACGGAGCCGTCCGCGTGATGGTCGTCGATGACACCGATCACGTCCGGAACATGCTGGTCGACATGCTCGAGCTCGATGGGTTCGAGGTCTGTGGCCAGGCCGCCTCGGGCGAGGACGCCGTCAACCTTGCCGACGAAGCCGCCCCCGATGTCATCGTGATGGACTACAAGATGCCCGGGATGGACGGTCTCACCGCGGCCCGGACGATCCGCCAGACCCGCACCACTCAGCCGATCATCCTGTACACCGCCTACCTCGACCCAACGATCGAGGCCCAGGCCAAAGAAGCCGGGATCGCCCTCTGCATCGGCAAGGTCGAGGGCCTGAACCAGCTCGAGCGCCACATCACCGAGCTCTGCCGCGACCTGCGTCCCTAGCCCGTCCTCACTCACCGGCGTAACCGGGAATGTGGTTTGACTTGATACTGTTTCCACAGTACATATAGGACCTTCTCAGGTCCCAGGAGGAGCCCAACCCCGATGTGTGACACCTGCGGTTGCTACACACCGACCCCGAAACCGGAGGGGCGGCGCCCGCGCGGGGAAGCCCAGTGGGCCCTCGGGTACCTCGAGCCACAGAACCCGGCCGAGGTGGCCAAGAGGGAAGACGACGGGCTGAACGTCCGGCCCCGTATCGAATCGACCTATGCGACCAAGGGCTTCTCGTCCATCTGGCCGTCGGATCTGAGGAACCGCTTCAGATGGCACGGGCTGTACACCCAGCGGCCCGAGGTCGACGGCTACTTCATGCTCCGCATCAGGATCCCCGGCGGGATGCTGACGGCAGAACAGACGCGCGCGATCGGCAGCATCTCTCGAAGGTTCGGCCGAGATGTGGCGGACGTGACCGACCGTCAGAACGTCCAGCTCCACTGGATCCGGATAGAAGACATGCCTCAGATCTGGAGCGAGATCGAGGCGGTTGGTCTGTCAACCACTGAGGCGTGCGGAGACACGCCGCGCAACCTGCTGGGATGCCCTCTGGCGGGGATCGACGCAACCGAGATCGTCGATGCATCCGAGGTGTTGCGAGAAGCCAACGCGGCTCTCGCGGGCAACCCCGAGTTCTCGAATCTCCCTCGCAAGTTCAAGATCTCGATCTCTGGTTGCGAACACAACTGCGCGCAAGCAGAGATCAACGACATCGGGCTCGTCGGTACGAAGCATCCCGACGGCAGACAGGGATTCGATGTGTGGGTTGGCGGTGGTCTATCGACCAACCCGATGTTCGCGAAACGCTTGAACGCGTTCGTGACACCGGACCAAGTCACACCGGTTGTACTCGGGATCACAACGGTCTTCCGCGACTGGGGCTACCGCAGGGCTCGCAACCGTGCGCGGATGAAGTTCCTCGTGCAGGACTGGGGGCCGAACAAGTTCCGCGACGTGCTCGAGGACACGATCGGCTTCAAGCTGACCGACTTCGATCCGCCTGCGATGAACGGCGGTTCACATCGCGAACACGTCGGCATCGGCGAGCAGAAGGACGGGAAGAACTACGTGGGCTTCGCTCCCAAGGCTGGGCGGATCGCAGGCCACCAACTTGAAGCGATCGCGCGCCTATCGGAGCGTTACGGGAACGGCCGTCTTCGCACGACCACGCAACAGAAGATGCTGATCCTCGATGTCGATCCGGGCCGCACCAGTGAGATCGTGCAAGACCTAGCCGACCTCGATCTCCCGGTCGAGACCACAACGTGGCGGCGAGGAACCATGGCATGCACGGGCATCGAGTTCTGCAAACTCGCCATCGTCGAGACGAAGGGCCGGGCGGTAGAGCTCTATCGGTACCTCGAAGAACGCCTACCCGGCATATCTGAAGAGATCCGTATCAATGTGAACGGCTGCCCCAACTCCTGCGCGCGCTTCCAAACGGCAGACATCGGCCTGATGGGTTGCGTGCTCACCGAGAAGTACTGGGTCCTGGACAACGACGGCAACCAGGTGGAGCAGAAGCGAAAGGTCGAAGCGTTTCTCGTACACCTTGGTGGACACCTTGGGAAGGATCGCGCGTTCGGGCGCAAGGTGAAGGGTGTGAAGGTCCTTGCTTCCGAGCTCGGCCCCTATGTCGAAGCGTTGGTTCGCAGGTATCGCAAGCTCCGTGCCGATGACGATTCGTTCGGAACATTCATCGCACGTATGAGCGACGAGGACTTCCACACGTTCTCCCGCAAGCCGGCGATCGCGAACGCCCGGCCGGCCCCTTCGATCCTCGCCGAACCGAGGGCCTCATGAGCTTGCCCGAGCACGGCTTCGTTTCTCCAGAAGAAGATCTTGGTGTCCTCGAGACCGGCGATCCCCGCGCGATCATGACGTGGGCGTCGGCGACGATCCCGCGTCTTGCGGTCGCAACCTCGTTCCAGTCGTCCGGCCTGGTGATCCTTCACATGATGCGCGACCTTCGTCCTGACGTTCCGGTCCTGTTCCTCGACACCGGATTCCACTTCGCCGAGACCCTCGAGTTCAAGGAAAAGGTCACGAAGATGTGGGATCTCAACGTCGTCGATCTCCGCGGCGAACATGGGAGCGCTCGAGGGCAGGCAGAGATCTATGGGCCTGAGCTCTACAAGCGCGATCCCGACAAGTGCTGCTTCATCAACAAGGTCGAGCCGTTGCAGCGAGCCCTTGCGGGCTACGACGGGTGGATCTCTGGGTTGCGTCGCGATCAGTCACCGATGCGTGCCGAGACCCCGATCGTCGAGGCTCAGATGCTGCCCTCCGGTGACGAGGTCATGAAGATCCACCCTCTAGCGCACTGGACCCGCGAGGACGTTGCCGGATATGTCGAGATGCATTCGATCCCGACCCATCCCTTGCTCGAGAAAGGCTTCCGCTCGATCGGATGCCAACCGTGCACCCGAGCGATCTCGGACAACGAGGAAGAGCGGGCGGGCAGGTGGGACGGTCAGACCAAGACCGAATGCGGGATCCACTCGTTCGGCAAGGACAACGGCCCCAGGCAGTCCGAAGCAGAGCAGTAGACCGTGTCCATGCACGCGGTTCCGTTCTATTGCCCCTATTGCGCCGAGCAGACGATCGAGCCCATCGAGGACGATGCGTACTACTGCTCGTCATGCGACCGCCGCTTCACGGTCAAGTTCAAGGGACTCGGCGAGTCTTAGCCCGCGGCTAACATCACCGGATGGAACCGAAGCCGCCCGAAGACAAAGGTGAACCGCAACCCACCGGGGTGCGCAGGAACACGATCATCGCCCTTATCTTCTTGCTCATCGCGATCGCGCTGGCGGGGACGCTCGGAGTGATCCGCATGTACCAGTTCGGCGGCTAGAAGAAGGCTCCGCCTCGTTTCGAGAGGTTGCGGTACAGCATCTGTTGGATCGTGTCGCGGATGCGGTCGCTCAGGTCGAACACCAGCATCGCGTCGTCGGCCGCATCCTCCGGATAGTCGTCCATCGGGATCGGATCACCGAACTCGATGACCCAGCGGGACGGCAAGGGCAGTGCGCCGAGGGGGCCTAGCAGCGGGAACGTCGGCGTGATCGGGAAGTACGGGAACCCAAGAGCCTTCGCTAGCCATTTGGCGTTCGCGATCATCGGGTAAGCCTCTTCGGCCCCCACGATCGCGACCGGGATGATCGGGACCTGCATGCGCAACGCCAACTCGACGAACCCGCCACGGCCGAATCGTTGCAGCTTGTAGCGCTCGCGCCAGCCCTTCCCCACACCCTTGTAGCCCTCCGGGAAGACCCCAACGATCTCGCCCCTGCGCAACAGCTCGTTCGCGTCGTCGTCGCACGCAACCGCGTTGCCGGTCTTGCGCGCGAGGGGGCCGAAGAACGGGATGGTGAACGCGAGGTTGGCTGCCACGTTTCTCACCGTTCGCTTCTGCGGGTGCTCGTTGGCGACCGCGTACTGGACCATCACGGCATCGAGAGGGATCGTTCCCGAGTGGTTCCCAACCAGAAGTGCAGGACCGGTGGCCGGGATGCGATCTATCCCATACGTCCGGACCCGGAAGTAGTTCTCGTATAGAGGCTTGGCCATGGGAAGAAGAACCTCGCGCGCCAACTCCGCGTCGTAGCCGAAGTCATCTATCGGATAGTCACCGCTGAGTCTCCGATTGATGAACGACTCGGCCCACTCGAAGAAGTTCGAAGGTGTGGGTGGAGTCTCCTTGTGCAGTTCATCGACCTTGCGACCCGACGACGATGGGTGACGCCCGCGTGCGACTGCATCGTTCAGGTGCACACGGCAGTAGTCCCGTCCGTCGACCGCATAGTTGCGACACGGGCGGCCCGAAGAGGTGGTGGCAGCGCATCTCTCCCGCGTCTTGCGTTGTGCGCTGCGCGCGGTGTCGATGTGGATGACCTCTGCTTCCGCCATCAGACGGTCTCCTTCTGGGTTTGGGCCTTCTTCAGGTACTCGAACAACTCGCGCTCCCATGGAGGTCGCTCGACGGGACCCGGTGCGAGTTCGCCCGCACGGTTGTCGCGGAAGTCAACGAGGCTGTCAAAGGTGGAGAACTGCGGTGCGAACCCGAACGCATCCTTCGCACGCTGGGTGTCGACCACTCGTCCGTACACGATCAACTTCAACTGGTCGGTCGGGAAGTCGACGATGTCGAAGCGACGCATCAGGTTGGCCAAGGCCTCGGCAGCAGGGAGGAGAACCGGAGCCGGCAACCGGCCCAACAATCTTGTTGCCTGTGAGAGGAACACGATCCCATCCGCGGCGATATTGAAGATCCCGCGGCAATCCGCTCCCATCGCCCGGACGAAGGCGTCGACCGCGTCCTCTTCGTGAAGGAACTGCAGACGAGGGTCATAGCCAAGGGCCGTGGGAAGAACAGGCAAGGAGAGGTAGTCGGTCATGCTCGTATTCACGGTCGGGCCGATGACGTTCTGGGTGCGGAGGATCACGAGGTCGACGTCCTTCCGACGTCGACCGAAGTCGCGGGCCGTGATCTCGGCCTCGGCGACGTCTTTCCCATACCCAGAGAGGTCCGAACCCGTCCCGTGGTCCTCGCGCAGGATGGACGGGTCGCTGGGACTCGATCCGTAGATGGCGGTCGAAGACTTGACGATCACCTTCTTGATCGCGTCGGCACGCTGCGCTGCAGCAAGTACCTGCATCGTGCCGATGACGTTGTTCTCTTTCATCTGCGACCGGCCGCCCAAGATGGCCTGACTCGATGAGATGTTCGTGTGGATCAATGTGTCGACATCGCTCGCCTGCAAGACACGAGCGATCAAGGGGTTCCCGATGTCGACCCGGATGAACTCGAGGTTCTTGACGGGAACCGGAGGTTCTTCCAGGTCCACTCCGATCAACGCTTCGATCGAAGGGTCGTTCTCGAGTCGCTTGGCGATCCTGAGACCCAGGAAACGCGAAACGCCGGTTATAAGAACGCGTCGCTTGCCTTGTGCTGCCATGCACCCACTGTACTAAGCCCCGTGTCGGCAACGGCCGACACCGGCTTAGCAACAGGATTGGCTAATGCCAGTCCGCATTACTAAGCCCAGTGTCGGCGACGGCTCTCAGGCGGTGGTTGGCCCAACGATGGCGGTAGACCCGGCTCGTGCCCTTAGATACGCGGCAGCATCACCTTTGTTGATCGCTAGAGACAGATGACGGTAGGAGTCTTCGACTACGACGAATTCCCCCGCTGCAACGTCGGCGAAGGTTGATCCCATCGGGATATGCAAGCGATGTCCTTCGAGGCGGACCTCGAGGTGTCCGTTGTTTGTCAAACCGACCTCTTCAAGCATGTCGGTCCCGAGATTCAGTTGAAGGTTGCCGAAACGGTCTACCTGGAGAACCTCCGCGTGGAGATGATCGTCGTGCACCCATGCATCCGGGATCTCCAGTTGCACGAGATCGCTTGCGTCGATCGCGGGGCCCATCTCCATCGGATCAACCCCGTTGGCAACGTGGGCCGCGGCAGGCGCGAACACATCTCTCCCTTGGAAGGTTCGTGACACCGGTGTGAGCATGAACCGCTTGTCGGTGATCTCGAACGCGCGCTTGATGCCACCACAATCGTTCGCTGCGGGTATCAACAAGCCGTTGTCCGGGCCGACGAATACCTCACCCCATGCGCTTTCAACAACGACCGCTCTGCGCCCCGACCCAACACTGGGATCGACCACGGCGAGGTGGACCGAGTCCGGCAGATACCGCACCGATTGCTGAAGCACGATCGCCCCATGCCGGATGTCCTGGCGAAGGATGTTGTGGTGGACGTGCACGACCTGGATCGCGGGAGCGATGCGGAGCATCACGCCATGACACACGCCGACGAACTCGTCCTCGAGGCCGTAGTCGGACACAAATGTCACGATCTGCCG
Organism: Actinomycetota bacterium; assembly: GCA_034665745.1. GTDB lineage: Bacteria > Actinomycetota > CADDZG01 > CADDZG01 > WHSQ01 > JAXDJJ01. The sequence goes on from JAXDJJ010000017.1 coordinate 29,860, forward strand.
TTTTTCCACGCGCGAATCCTAACGACCTGTCCAAAGACTTCTAGTGCATAGCCATTGACCCGGGTTGCTGCGCGCTCCACACTGCCTGAACCACCAGGCGGAGGGATAGATGGCATCGGATCAGGAGTGGCAGGAGCAAGCGGCATGCCGAGTCATATCCGTCGAGCTGTTCTTTCCTCTGGTCGAACAGGAATCCGACGACGCCAAGGCCGTATGCCAGACCTGCATGGTGAAAGAGCCATGCCTGGAGTCCGCGATCCAAGCCGGCGAACGCTTCGGGGTCTGGGGTGGGCTCACCCCTCAAGAACGCAGATCGGTCGTTGCCAAACGCCGGGCGCGAGCGAGGGCCGCCGCAGCGGCCCTCGAGTTACCTAACTAGCTCGCAGCTACTAAGACAGCGCTACTTTCCTTGTTGTCTGCGCTGCCAGCGCGTCTTCTTCAGCATCTTCCGATGCTTCTTCTTGCGCATCTTCTTCCGGCGTTTCTTGATCAGTGAGGGCATATTGGCTCCAATCTAACTTGCTATTCAGACCCGAAGAGATGCCGGAGATCGACCGGCCCCCTCGAGCGTCCCGATACATCTATCCGCACGGAGCCGAGGCGTAGCCCGCGGACCCCTTCCGTCACCGGCGAGATCATCCGCAAGATGTCCTCGCCGGGGTCATGCTCCAAGACACCGATACCGGCACACGAGCCCTTACCGTCCTCCATCCCCACGACAAGCCCATCCAGTAGCGCCAGGTCGAAGTCTGGGGGCAGGGTCGGCATGAACACTGTCGGTTTCACCTTCCATCGCGACGCGTGGTCGGTGAAGTACGCAGCGAACTGCTCTTCGCGGAACGAGATGCGTTCGTCGACCGTACGCATCGCCGCCTCCGGAAGGACGTCGACCTCCATGACCTCGGCCGGAGTGAAGCGCTGCGCGATGCCGACAACGGGCTCGAGCTCGCCGCCCCGTTCGAGAGCAACGATCGTGTCGGGTCGTACGAGATCCATCTTGAAGAATTTCAGGGTCTGTCCGTAGATTCCCGACACGAGACTCGTCGTGTCGACAACGATGAGCCGGCATCCGGCCTCGCGCGCCTTGATGACAAGCTTCGCCGTTGTCGTAACCAAAGGGAGGAGGTGACCCTTCGGGACCAGCGACCCGACGAAACCCATCGCATCTGGCACCCGTAAGGCTTCCCTGCTGAAGGACTCGGCCCCCGCGCACAGCTTGAGCCCCACGGTTGTGGGTGGCCCAACGGTGGACTGCACGATGTCTGCATCGACGATCGCTGCCGGGATGCCGCGTTCGTTGGCGCGGCGAGCGAGCTCGACGCCGAAGGTCGTTTTCCCGGTGTCGATGTCACCCACGAGCATCACGACGCCTGGGTTCTCTAACAACCGGTCTAGAGCTTGCTGATAGTCGATCTTCATGGGTCCGTCCGTAGTCACGAAAAAGACCGTCCGGGTGGGACGGTCACGAGTCGATCCGTCTGGTTGCGGTGTTAACCGGCGTCCATGTAGCGCTGATCTAGATAGCGCTGCACGGTGGTTTCCCGGATCCGGTAACTACGACCGACCCGAACCGCATCCAACTGACCTGAGTTCACGAGGCGATAAACAGTCATGTTCGAGACCCGCAAGCCCTTCGCCACCTCGGACACGGTCAAGAATCGACCTTGGTCCTGAACGTCGAAAGGAGTTGTCTCGGTCATGGCGCAGGAGTATATCAGCGGCATTTACGCAGGTCAGAGTGTGTTTTGCGTCAACTCCTGGATGATCAAGCGCCACGCGGGTTCGTACGTGCGCGGCGCTCGGTTGTCGTCCATCGGGATGATCACGACATCTTTCTTCTCCGCCCATGCAACCGCGAGCGCAGGGTCGTTGATGTCCATCACTGCGATCGTCGGGATGCCTCGCTCGATCGCGGCCCCCGCGAAGCCATGGTCACCAAGGACGAGATCGGGCCACGGTTCGGCCTCCAGCAACGCCTCCATCGCGGCGGACGAATGAGTGTGCTTCAACGCGCCCCAGTCGGCCAGACACCCGACGCCGCCGATGTAGCGAACCTCCGCGTGCTTGCTATTGCCTATGTTGAGGTTCTCTTCCTCACGCAGTCGCAAGATCTTGCCGCCTGCCCCGCGGTAGGAATCAACGATATGGATGTGGTGCTCGAGCATCCCGGTGGGGTGCCCCGTCACGGTGAGAAGACTTCCCCCTTTACGGGCTTCTTCTCCTAGGCGTCGCCCCGCCTCGACGAGAGCAGTCACGGTGCGCTCGGGGTCGATCGTGTCGTATCCCTCGACAGCGTCCAGGTCCGCCGAGCAGCCGGTGATCTCGGCCAGGAATCCCAGTACCTCCCCGACGGAGTACCGGTCCAGGCCGGTGAGGCCAAAGGACCCTTCGGCATCGTTCTCGAGCATCGTTCTGATGTGGGACAGGTTGTTCTGGCGGGAGTGAGACTGGTGTGGGCCTGTGATGCCTGCGGCAACCAGGCGCTCGCGGACCTCGTGCAGGGTTAGCTCGGACATGGAAACATCCTAGGCCGCCCCAAAAATAGGAGGACTCGTGAGTACGGATCTCTTCACATTGAAAGACAAGGTAGCCCTCGTCACCGGAGCTTCCCGCGGCATCGGGCGCGCGATCGCGCTCGGGTTCGCCGAAGCGGGTGCCGACGTCGCGGTCGCTGCACGCACCGAGGCAGACCTCGAAACGTTGGCGAAGGAGATCGATGCACTCGGACGCAAGGCGCTAGTGCTCACAACGGACGTGCGCGATCGATCTGCGATCCAGAACATGTTCGACAAGACGGTCGAGGAATTCGGCAAACTCGACATCCTCGTCAACAACGCAGGCGGGTCGAATTTCATGTCGCCGATCGTTGCCCTGCGTCCGGAAGGGTGGGACAAGCTCCGCACGTTGAACCTCGACTCGGTGTTCCACTGCACGCAGATCGGTGCTCAGAAGATGGTCGAGAGCGGTGGCGGTTCGATCATCCAGATCGCATCGGTGGCCGGGATCCAAGGAGCAGAGGGGCTCTCTCCTTACTCTGCGTCGAAAGCCGGCGTGATCATGATGAGCCAAGCCGTCGCGAAGGAGCTCGCGGGGTCGAACATCCGCGTCAACTCATTGGCTCCGGGATGGATCGACACACCTTTGAACGAATGGATGACGAGTGACGAAGGCACATTGGCCGAGGCCGTGAAGATGGTCCCGATGGGTCGCATCGGCACGGCCGAAGAGATCGTCGGTGGCGCGATCTACCTAGCTTCTGATGCCTCGTCCTTCGTTACCGGTTCGACGATAGTGATCGATGGAGGCCAGACCGCCTAGTGCGTGCAGTGACCGGTGCCAACTTCGGCGGTGCGGCGTGCCCCAGCTTCGACCTCGTCTTGGACTTCACCTGCGGTTAGCGCGTAGCCGATGTCACCGTCGGTCGTTGACGCAGCGAACACGACACCAGCCACGGTGCCGTTAGCCAATACGAAAGGTCCGCCCGAGTCACCTTGTCGAACCGCGGCACGTAGCTCGTAAACCTCACGGGTGGCGTCGGCTCGCCCGTAGATGTCTTTCCCGGTGGCGGGATACTCCGCCTGGACGGCAGCTCTGAGGATGACGAGCGTTCCATTCTTGTTGCCTGGATATCCAAGGGCAGCGCCGATCGTCCCCCGCTCCTGCTCGGTGGTTTCGAGGTCGAGAGGAGGGCCGTTCAACCCTTCGACGTGGATGATCGCGATATCGGTCTTGGGGTCGAACAACACGACCGTACCCGGATGATCCCCTTCAGGATCCTGCAATGTCACCGAGTCACCTCCGGAGACGACGTGTGCGTTCGTCACCACGGTGTTCTCCGCTGCGATCCATCCGCTTCCGAGTTGGGTACCGCCGCACGCGGGAACGACCACGCGCACCATCGAGGGCTCCGCTTTCCTTCCCGCGCGGTTCGCCTCGGCACTCGAGGGCAACTTCACCGGCGGGCCTACCGGGCGCGGCAATCCGGAGAACACCTGGGGGAAGCCGGAGGTATCGAGGTACTGGCGGATGTACGCGAGAACGTTCGGCGGCGGGGGCATCACGTCATTCATGAACGACAGGGCCGTTGACTTCTGCAACGCTTTGGCCAACCCCTTGGATGGACCCTGGATCAACAAGCTTCCGACCAACCAGAACGAGACGAACGTCACGACGACACTGAGGGCCGCGCCCATCGCCGTGTCGAAGGTCCCGAGCTTCGCTCGGTGGGCGATCAGAGAGAAGCGGTGTCCAGCGATGAACCCCAGCGCCTGACCGAGAGAGAGCATCACGAACACGGTCGCGATCGAGATCAGGGCTGCCTGCGGCCCTGCTTCGTCGGCGAACATCGCCGCGATGCGGGGCCCGAGCGCCACGCCGGCGATCAGGCCGAGGAAACCACCGCCGAACTCGAACAGCTGGCTGATGAAGCCGCGTCGCCACCCCCGCCACGCAGCCAACCCCGCGAACAGGATGACGCCGAGATCTACGAGATTCACGCTTAGACGCTTGAGAGACCTGTTGTTAGTGCGCGAATCGTTAGGCCTAAGCACAGGAGTGACACGATCCCGAAGATCAGGATCTCAACACCCTCCCGCTTGCGGGCTTGTCGGTGCCCTTCGACCAATAGGGCGAACGGGAAGAGGCCTCCATATACATAGTGCAACCACTCGAAGCTGTCGTCAGGTATCGCGACGCGATGACCGATCAAGAAAAGGATCACCCCGACCAAGATCTGGATCCCGAGCACAACCTGCACGACCGCCAAGGTGGTCCAGAACCACGGAGGAGCCTCTCGGTTCCGTACGAAGAGAAAGATCGACTCGAGTAGCAGAACAGCGAAGACTGCAGGAACGGCGAAGGCGATGTAGAGGTGGATACCGGTCATGGGGGCGCCGACTCTAAACGGCTAGGGACTCCAGGTGCGGAAGACAGGTCTCGAGCACCTGCACGACAGAGCGCTCGACACTCTCGCGATAGGGCTTCGACACCTCATCCGTCGGTCGATCGTCGAACCACTCGCGTGGGATCACGTCCGGCGCGCCACACATCTCGGCGAAGTGGATCGTCCACACCTTGGGCACGACCGTGTCGTATTGATAACCACCGCCGCCGGTCGCCACCCATCGACCGGAACAGAACTCGATCGCGGTGTCGTGGATCAGTTTCGCCATCGGTGGATAGGCGCGCATGGTCAGCCCAAGGTTCGCTAGAGGATCGTTCCAATGCGTGTCGGCCCCCAACTGGGTCACCAAGAGGTGGGGACGGAATGCTTTGGCAAGGGCCGGGAGCATCCGCTCGAGTGCCCAGAGGTAGTCACCTTCACCCGTCAGTGGAAGCAACGGCAGGTTCGCCGACGTCCCCTGCGCGTTCGACCCGCCCGTCTCGTCTTCGAAACCGGTACCCGGATAGAGGTAACGGCCCGACTGGTGGAACGACAGCGTGAGCACCCGGGGATCGTCGTAGAAGATCCACTGCACGCCGTCGCCGTGATGAACATCGACATCGAGATACATCACCCTCCAGTCGGGATGGACCTCCAACGCCTTCGCGATAGCAACGGCTGGATCGTTGTAGATGCAGAACCCCGAAGCCTCTCTGCGGCGGGCGTGGTGCAGACCGCCCGCCGGATTGAACGAATGCAGAGCGGAACCGTCCAGCACGCACTCGAGGGCGGACAACGACGCACCGCAGACGGCACTCGAAGCTGCATGCATGTTGGGGAAGATGGGGTTGTCTCCGGTGCCGAGACCGAACCCGTATCCGGCGGACGGATCGAGCGATCCCGAATCGATCCCCTGAACCGTAGCTATGAAGTCCGGATCGTGCGCCGCAGTGACCTCATCCTCGGTCGCAACCCGAGCGTCGATCTCCGAAACGTGTCCGAGCTCGGTGAGGCCCAGCGTGCGGATGTTGTCGTAGGTGAGCAGAACGCGCTCGGGGCGGAGAGGGTGGCTGGCGCCGAAGTCGTAGAGGCTTCCGAGGTCTCCGATCGAAACCAGCGTGACCGGCTCGTGAGGGGCTACGGCCGGTCGTCCTGATCGGGAGCCATGAAGGGATACCGGTAGTCGGTCGGAGGGGCGAACGTCTCTTTGATGGTGCGCGGACTGGCCCACCGGATCAGGTTCCACATGGACCCCGCCTTGTCATTGGTACCCGATCGGCGAGCACCACCGAACGGTTGCTGGCCCACGACGGCGCCGGTCGGCTTGTCGTTCACGTAGAAGTTTCCGGCAGACCACCGCAAGCGGGTCTTCGCTTGCTCGATCGCGTAGGTGTCTTGAGCGAACACCGCCCCGGTCAGCCCATAGGGAGTGCTCGTGTCGACGAGCTCGAGGGCCGCGTCGAAGTCCTTCTCGGGGTAGACGTAAACCGTCACGATCGGTCCGAACAACTCTTCCCTCATCAACCTGGCTTTCGGGTCATCGGATCGCACCACCGTCGGCTCGATGAAGTGACCGATCGAGTCGTCGGCCGTTCCACCGGCGATCACTTCAAGATCGGACGACGCCTTCGCTTCATCGAGCGCCGCTTTGTGTTGCCCGAACGCTGCATCGTCGATGACCGCGCCCATGAAGTTCGAGAAGTCCGTCACGTCGCCCATCTTGATCCGAGGCACCTCGTCGGCGATCTGCTCACGCAATGCCGGCCACAGGTTCGACGGCACGTAGACGCGCGACGCAGCCGAGCACTTCTGTCCCTGGTATTCGAATGCCCCGCGTAGCAGAGCCGTCGCTACGGCTGAGACGTCGGCGGAAGGGTGGGCAAGGATGAAGTCCTTGCCCCCGGTCTCACCGACGAGCCTCGGGAAGTTCCTGTAATCGGAAACGTGTTCGCCGACCTTGCGCCACATCCACTCGAACGTCGCGGTCGAGCCGGTGAAGTGGATACCCGCGAGATCTGCATGCTTTACGGCCGCCTCTCCGATCTCAGGGCCGGGTCCTTGAACCATGTTGATGACTCCGTCGGGCATGCCCGCCGCCTCGAACAGCTTCATCAGGTAGTGGGCGCTGAACGCCTGCGTGAGGGCCGGCTTCCACACCACCGTGTTTCCCATCAGGGCCGGTGCGGTCGGAAGGTTCCCGGCGATAGAAGTGAAGTTGAACGGCGTCACCGCCAACACGAACCCCTCCAAGGGTCGGTAGTCGAGCTGGTTCCAAACCCCTGCTGAGGCCGCCGGCTGTTCCGAGTAGATGCGTTCCGCGAACGCCACGTTGAAGCGCCAGAAATCGATGAGCTCGCACGCTGCATCGATCTCGGCTTGATGGACCGTCTTGGACTGACCGAGCATCGTCGATGCATTGATCGTGTCCCGCCACGGACCCGCGAGTAGCTCAGCGGCACGAAGGAACACCGCGGCACGGTCCTCCCACGGAAGGCTGGCCCACTCGGGATGGGCCTTTTGAGCGCTGCGGATGGCCGCCTCGACATGCGATCCGCTGCCTTTGTGCACGTCGGCGAGAACGCTCTTGGTCGCATGGGGCATCACGGACTCGAAGGTCTCGCCGGTGGTCACATCTGCTCCTCCGATGACCATCGGGATCTCGATACGGTCGCCCGCCATCGCGTCGAGCTTGGCTTTCAGACTGGCTCGTTCCGGAGAACCGGGCGCGTAGTCCTTGACGGGTTCGTTATGTGGAACGGGAACCTTGGACGTCATCTCAACAGCCTAGGCCTCATCGCCGCGTGCCAACTCCTTGCTTCGCTCCATCGCGGCTTGTATGGCGTTGAGGAACGCTGCCCGAACCCCAGATTGCTCGAGGACCTGGATCGCTCTCGTTGTCGTTCCACCAGGTGACGTGACCATCTCCCGAAGTTCGACGGGATGCATGTGTGTGTCTCGTAGGAGTTTGGCCGAGCCCAGCATCGTTTGGACCACGAGCTCGGTCGATATCTCTCGGGAAAGACCCAGGAGGATGCCCGCCTCGATCATCGCCTCCGCCAGCAACGCGAAATAGGCGGGTCCGGATCCCGAGATGGCGGTAACCGCATCGAGATAGTCCTCGGGAACTATGACAACCCGACCAACGTGAGTCAGGACCTCTTTGGCGAGATGAACGTGATCGTCATCTGCGTGCTTGCCGGCTGCGATGCCCGCCATCCCTTCGTGAACGAGTGATGGGGTGTTCGGCATCGCCCGCACGACCGGTACCGGTTGAGCGAGGTGAGATTCGATGAATTCGGTCGTGATCGCCGCTACGAACGACAGAGCGAGCTGGTCGGTCCCTACATGAGGGGCGATCTCGGTAAGGAGAGCCTCGACGTCCTGTGGCTTGACCGCGAGCACGACGATGTCCGCGCCAGCCACCGCAGCCCCGTTGTCGAGCGTCGTGGCGACACCATGCTTCTCGGACAGCTCCTTGAGGCGCTCTTCACTCCGGGCCGTAACGACGAGATCGGACGGCTGCCGCCAACCGGACGCGAGCAATCCGGCGACAAGAGCTTCGCCCATCTTTCCGCATCCAAGCACTGCAAGTTTGGCCATCTCGAGTGCCTATCATGGCATCTCGAACCATCCGGATCATCGGCAAGCGAGGTGCGAGAGGTGCTCGGAAAGATGCTGCTTTGGGCCTCCGAGAAGGAGCGCGTGCAGCGGATGGTCACCGAAGGAAAGCTCACGAGCAACGTCGTCAAGCGGTTCGTTGCGGGCGACGACCTCGAGTCTGCAGTCGAAGCGATCAAGGATCTGAATGCACGCGGCATCGGGGGCATCCTCGACCTCCTGGGTGAAGGGGTGGCCGATCCGGCTGGGGCGCAAGCCGCCGCCGACGAATACCTGTCTTCGATCAAGCGCATCTCCGAGACGGGGATCGACACGACGGTCACGGTCAAGCCGACCCAGCTAGGTCTGGCGTTCGACAAAGGAGCCTGCATCGACCACCTTCGCAGGCTGGCGGCCGAAGCCCAGGCGATCGACGCCATCGTGGAGATCGACATGGAGCAGTCGGAGTACGTCCTCGACACCATCGACATGTACCGGTTGCTCCACACCGATTTCCCCACCCTGAGGATGGCGATGCAGGCCTACCTCCGGCGCACCCCCGTCGATCTGGAGACCCTTTCGTCTCTGAAACCGAAGGTTCGGCTCGTTAAGGGCGCCTATGCAGAACCCGAGGAGCTCGCGTTCCAGAAGAAGGATGAGATCGAGGGTCAGTACCGTTTCCTTACCGACTGGTTGTTCGAGCGCGGCACGGATCCTGGGATCGCGACCCACGACGGAGGTCTCATCTCCTATGCACAACGCGCCGCCGAACGCACGGGCGTTGGCAAGGAGGGTTTCGAGATCCAGATGCTCTACGGGATCAGGCGTGACCTACAGGAACAGCTTGCTTCTCAGGGATACCGGGTACGCGTGTACGTGCCGTTCGGCTCGGCTTGGTATCCGTATCTGATGCGTCGGATGGCCGAGCGTCCGGCGAACCTGAAGTTCTTCCTTCGAGCCGTCGCCGGCAAATAACACCGTAAGAAAGAGGGCCCTAGAAACTTCCGACCGGTCGGACCTCGTGCACTTCCCCACACACGAGAACCAGCCGACGTTCGGCTTCTAGGGCCCTACATCCCGACGAACCGAGCGATCAGGTCTTGCGACCTGCGTGCGCATTGCTCATCGGGACGCGCGTGAACATAACTACGCAGCAGGTGTCGGTCAACCCGTTAAGAATGCGCAGTGCCAACAAACCCCCAGGTCAGCGACACAAA
>JAXDJJ010000018.1:0-38417 GCA_034665745.1 Actinomycetota bacterium
CAGGTCTTGTTCACGAACATCTTTCTCAATTACGGGGTTCGCATCTTCTATACGGCGCAGCTGAGCTCGCCGAACCCCAGCAACTTCTGGATCGACCGGTTGCAACACCTCGCCCTTCCGGTGATCACGTTGACCGTGCTGGGCGTCGCGCAGTTCACCAGGTATATGCGTGCGTCGATGTTGGAAGTCATCAACTCGGACTACGTGCGTACCGCCCGTGCCAAGGGACTGCTCGAGCGCAACGTGATCATGAAGCATGCGTTCCGCAACGCGTTGATCCCGCTGGTAACGGTCGTTGCTCTCGATTTCGGAGGTCTGTTCAGCGGGGCCTTCGCAACCGAGACCGTGTTTGCGCTCGACGGGATGGGTCTGTACTTCCTGCGCGCGCTGAGCGCCAGAGATGTGTATCCACTGATGGCGTGGCTGATGGTCACCTCGTTGATCATCGTCACGTTCAACCTCATCGCCGACCTCATCTATGGCTGGCTCGACCCGAGGATCAGGTATGAGTGACGTAAAGCCGGGACCGGCTATACAAGGGCCGAGCGATCCCACCGACCTAACCGCCGTCTACGAACAAGGCCTGCAGATCGAGGCCAAGTCGCAATGGCAGCTCGCCCGACGGAGATTCTTCCGGCACAAGCTCGCGATGACCAGCATCGTGATCCTCATGATCATCTTCGGGGCCGCGATCTTCGCCGAACAGATCACGCCTTACAGCTTCTCTGAACAGAACTTCGCCGACGCGAGCCTGGCGCCGACGTTCACAGATCACCACTACTTCGGAACCGATCAGTTGGGTCGCGACTACTTCTCGCGCGTCATCTTCGGGATCCGCACTTCGGCCCGTGTCGCCTTCTTGGTGGCGTTCCTGTCCACCGTCATCGGCACGATCGTTGGGGCCGTCGCCGGCTACTTCGGGGGCTGGGTGGACAACCTCTTGATGCGATTAACCGACTTAGTGCTAACGCTTCCCGTCCTAGCCGTGCTGCTCGTCGCCTCTGCATTGTTAGGTCAAGGCAGTCCCTATCGGGTTGCGGTCATCCTGGCTCTGGTGTTCTGGACGAGCCTCGCGCGCATCGTTCGTGGGACCTTCTTATCCCTGCGCGAGAAGGAATACGTCGAGGCGGCCAAGGCCTTGGGTGCGAGCGATATCAGGATCATGGTTCGCCACATGCTTCCGAACTCTCTCGGACCGATCATCGTGAACGCGACCCTGGTCGTGGCAACCGCCATCCTGGTCGAGGCGGTGCTGTCATTCCTCGGATTCGGAGTGCAGCCTCCAACCCCGGCCCTCGGAACGTTGATCGCGAAGGGCCAAGGTTTGTTGCGGCAATGGTGGTTGGTCACCTTCCCGGGTCTGACGATCGTATTCATCTGTCTGTGCATCAACTTCATCGGCGATGGCTTGCGCGACGCGCTCGACCCGACACAACGGAGGACGAGTGGCTGAGCCGATCCTTTCCATCCAAGATCTAGTAGTCGAATTCGATACGGAAGACGGCGTGGTCCACGCGGTCGACGGGGTGAGCTACGACGTCTTCCCCGGAGAGACACTGGGTGTCGTCGGCGAGTCCGGGTCAGGTAAGAGCGTGACGGTCATGTCCGTGCTCGGCTTGATCCCCAGGCCCCCGGGCCGCATCGAGAACGGCAAGGCGATATTCAAGGGCCAGGATCTGCTGACTGCTCCCAAAGATGACCTCCGGAGGATCAGGGGTAAAGAGATCGCGATGGTGTTCCAGGACCCCATGACCTCGATGAACCCGGTCTTCAAGATCGGGGCGCAGCTCGAGGAAGCGGTCAAGATCCACGACCCTGCGATTAGCGATAGTGACTCTCGCAAGAAGTCGGTCGAACTTCTCGAGCTGGTCGGGGTGCCGAACCCGGAACAACGTGTCGACCAGTATCCGCACGAGTTCTCCGGCGGTATGCGGCAGCGGGCGATGATCGCGATGGCGATCGCGAACCAACCGGCCGTACTGATCGCCGACGAGCCGACCACGGCTCTCGACGTGACGATCCAAGCGCAGATCCTCGAAGTCTTAAAGACTGCGCAAGAGGAAACGCACGCAGCGACGATCCTCATCACGCACGACCTCGGCCTGATCGCAGAGATGGCAGACCGCGTCGTCGTCATGTATGCCGGGCAGGTCGTCGAGGTGGCTGATGTCGAAACGATCTTCAGGACGCCGCGTCATCCCTACACGATGGGCTTGATGAACAGCCTTCCGCGCCTCGAGGCGGACGAGGAACGGCTGGTGCCGATCAAAGGTCAGCCCCCGTCCTTGATCAACGTCCCGCCGGGGTGCCCGTTCCACCCTCGCTGCTATCTAAGGAACGGGCGCGAGATCTGTGTCGAGCAGAACCCACCGCTCGAGCCGATCGACCGTCCCGAGCACATCTCTGCATGTCACTTCAAGGAAGAGATGAAGGGTGACAGGTCGAAGTTCGCCGACGACGGGGTCGCATCGTGAGCGTGGCAACCGCCGACCCGATCTACTCAGCGATCCACGACCGCGCCGCCAAGGGCGAGACGATCCTCGAGATCGAGGACCTCGTTAAGCACTTCCCGATCAAATCCGGACTGCTGCGCAAGACGGTTGGTCATGTGCATGCGGTGGATGGCGTCACCTTGTCGCTCAAAGCCGGGGAAACCTTGGGCATCGTCGGTGAGTCGGGGTGTGGCAAGACAACCCTGGGGCGGACGATCATCCGCTTGACCGATCCGACCGCGGGCTCGATCAAGTTCAAGGGCGTGGACATCACCGGTTACTCGCGCAGTCAGATGCGTGAGATCCGGCGAGAGATGCAGATCGTGTTCCAGGACCCGTACGCATCCTTGAATCCCAGGATGACGGTCCGGGAGATCGTGGCCGAACCGTTGCGTGTCCATGGTCTCTACAAGGAGCGTGGCGGTAGGAAGCGCATCTCCGAGCTGCTCGAGACCGTGGGCCTGGCCCCCGAGCACGGCAACCGGTTCCCGCACGAGTTCTCGGGTGGACAGCGTCAACGCATCGGTGTCGCTCGTGCCCTGGCGTTGAACCCCCAGGTGATGATCCTCGACGAGCCGGTGTCGGCCCTCGACGTGTCGATCCAAGCGCAGGTCGTGAACCTGCTGGAGGACATCCAAGAAGAGTTCGGACTTGCGTACATCTTCATCGCGCACGACCTCTCCGTCGTGCGACACATCTCCGATCGGGTTGCCGTCATGTACCTCGGCAAGGTGGTCGAGATCGGTCCTCGTAAGAGCGTGTACGAGAAGCCTTCGATGCCCTACACACAGGCGTTGCTATCAGCCGCTCCGATCCCGGACCCGGTCAAGCAGAACCGGCGCGAACGCATCGTGTTGAAAGGTGACGTGCCTAGCCCCGCTAACCCGCCATCGGGTTGTCGCTTCCGGACCCGGTGCTGGAAGGCGCAGGACATCTGCGCCGAAGAGGAACCCGCTTTGATCGTCCGTGCATCCGATCACCCCGACGCGTGTCACTTCTCGGAGATCGAAGACAAGGTGATCGTTTCTTAGATCGGCCCCAAAGCATCGAGGGCCGCGCGGTATACGTCTTTCAGGGCCATCCCCGTCGCACGTGCGACGCTTACGGCGTCTTCGTATTCGGGTGATGCCGTGGTGGGTTGACCCTCGCGGTAGCCGATCTTCACGTTCACCTGGTGTCCACTGACTTCGACCTGGACGCTCTTGCGGTCGAGGACCGCGCGGGTAACGGGAACGAGTCGGATCCCTAAGGTCGTCGTCTCGCGGAACATGATGTCGATGAGATGTTGGGTATCGGCGGCCTCGCCGAGTGCCGAAAGCACGGCCCCTTGTCTGCCCTTCTTCATGTGGACCGGAGTTATCCACGCATCGAGAGCGCCTTCGGCAAGCAATCTCTCGATCACGTACGGGAAGAGCTCGGGACTCATGTCGTCGAGGTTCGTTTCGATCAGCTCGGTCTGCAACGAAGCCGACGTTTCGGGACTCTCTTGTTGCCCGACGATCACGCGCAGCACGTTGGGCCACTCGAGGTCGGTCGTGCCCGCGCCGTAGCCGACGGAGTCGACCTTCAACGGCGGCATCCTGTCGAACGCATCTGCCCACGACGCGAGGAGGGCGGCTCCGGTCGGGGTGATCAGCTCGTGGGTTCCTCGTTCGTAGAGGGTGGCACCGCGCAGGATCTCGAGGACGGCAGGGGCCGGAACCGGGATCGCACCGTGGGCCGAATCTGCCGAGCCGCGGCCCGTGGCGATCGCCGAAACGACGACGCGATCTACACGGAGCTCTTCGAGGGCCGCGCATGCTCCAACGATGTCGACGATCGCGTCGTCGGATCCAACCTCATGGAAGTGCACCTCGTCGATCGGAACGCCGTGGATCTTTGCTTCGGCTTCGGCAAGAAGACCGAAAGCGGCGAGTGAGCGTGCCTTCACGCGCGCGTCAAGCCCGGAACCTTCGATCAACGCGACGATGTCGCGGTAGTTGCGACTGGCTCCGGTGGCTCCGGTCGTGACCGTTGCATGGGTGGCCTTGATGGCGCCCTTCATCACGGTCGCGGGCGCCACCGTTGCGCCAAGGTCCAGCGCGGCGATGGCTTCGGTTACTGCCTCGGCGGATGCGCCGGCGTCGAGCAAGGCACCCAGGATCATGTCGCCCGAGGCCCCCGAGTAGCAATCGAAAAAGATGGTTCTCATCGGCGCTTGCTCCTCAGAAGTCGCAGGGCGAACACTGCCGCACCGAATCCATTGTCTATGTTCATGACGGCTACTCCCGCAGCGCAAGAGTTGAGCATGGCGAGCAACGCGGCGAGGCCCTCGAACGATGCGCCGTAACCGACGCTGGTCGGGACCGCAACCACGGGGGCCGCGGTGATCCCACCAACCAGACTTGCAAGGGCCCCCTCCATCCCGGCGATGACGATGACGACGTCGCTCTCGTGCAACCGATCCTGGACGGCCAGGAGGCGATGGACACCTGCAACCCCGACATCGTTGATCCGTTCGATGGTTGCTCCGAGCGCTCCTGCTGTCAGGGCGGCTTCTTCGGCGACCGGCAGATCGGAGGTTCCCGCGCTCACGACCGTGACCGTGCCCAGCTCTTGAGCTGTCTCTTGGGGTCGGATCACGACGAGGCGCGCGATCGGATGGTGCTGGGCATCCGGGAACCGAGATAAGAGCGCTGCGGCCGTCTCGTCTGATACCCGGGTGGCTAACACCGACGACGTCGTTGCCGTTACCAGCCGGTCTGCGATCGCGACGACCTGTTCGCTCGTCTTGCCTTCCGCATAGATCGCTTCCGGTATCCCCTGACGGAGCTCGCGATGGATATCGAGCTGCGCGAAACCGAGGTCCTCAACCGGGCTGCGCCGCAGGATCTTCAACGCATCGTCGATGGTCGTCGACCCGTCTTTCATGTCGTTGAGCAGGGCTTTCACTTCCTCTGGGCGCATGTCCCCAGTGTAGGCTTCCCCCCCGTGCCGGACCTCTCTAACGACCAGATGACACTCGCGCTCGCCATCGTGGCGGGCGTTGCCCTTCTGACCCTTCTTACGACGCTCCTTCTCTCCCTGCGGTTGAAGAAGGTGCGACGTCAATACGCTCTGTTGCGCGGTGAAGGCGAGCCCAAGGACATCATCGCGGTAGTCAATCGTTCCCTTAAACAGATGAGCGGCATCGAGCAACGCATCGATGGTGTTGTCGCCAACCTCGAAGAGCAAGCAGCCTTGGGTCGCTTCGCCCTTCAGCGCTTCGGGCTCGTTCGCTACGACGCATTCGAAGAGATGGGCGGCCAGCTGTCGTTCTCGGCCGCGTTCCTCGACGATCACGGCGATGGTCTCGTGATCACGTCGATCAACGGCCGGACCGAGACCCGTACCTACGCCAAACCGGTGAAAGGTCTTGCCTCGTCCCACAACCTCTCCGACGAGGAGCGGCAGGCGATCGCGACCGCGTCCAGCGCATCGGGTCGTGTGGAGGCGAAAGCCTCCGCTACTCCGTAGGGTCGACCGATGATCGATCTCAAGGCCCTTCGCGACGATCCAGACGCGTTCCGAACGGCTTACGCGCGTCGCGGTGGAGTCGAAGGTCTCGACGAGGTCGTCGAGCTTGCCCGTAAGCATCGGGATCTCCTCAATGATGTCGAAGCCCTACGCGCGGAACAGAACCGTGCGTCCAAGGCGATCGGGCAAGCCGCGGCGGACGAACGCAAAGAAGCGATCGAGAGCGCACGTGAGTTGGCCGACAGGCTGAAGGAGATCGAGCCGGCCCTCGAAGAGTCAGCGGCTCGACTGGAAGAGGCGGCCGCGTTCCTACCAAACCTCCCTCACGACTCCGTGCCAGAAGGTCTTACCGAGGACGACAACGTTGTCGAACGCGAGGTTGGGGAGAAACCGGACTTCGATTTCAAGCCGCTGGATCACGTCGAGCTGGGGGAACGCCTTGGCATCTTCGACGCCGAACGTGGAGCGAAGACCTCGGGTAGCCGCTTCGTGTACCTCACCGGTCCCGGTGTATTCCTCGAGCTCGCGCTGGTGCGTTTCACCCTCGAGCATCTGAACCAACACAGGTTCACCCCGGTCATCCCACCCGTGTTGGTCAGACGACACGCGATGTACGGAACGGGATTCTTCCCCGCCGACGAGCACGAGTTCTACACGGTCGAGCGCGACGAGTTGTTCCTGACTGGCACTTCGGAAGTTGCGTTGGCCGCGATGCACTCGGACGAGATCCTCGACGCGGACAAGCTTCCGGTTCGGTACGCGGGGTTCTCACCATGTTTCCGACGCGAAGCCGGGAGCTACGGCAAAGACACCAAGGGATTGATCCGCGTCCATCAGTTCGACAAGGTCGAGCAGTTCTCGTTCGCGCACCCGGATGACTCGTGGGATGAGTATGCGGCGATCCGAACGAACCAGGAGAAGATCCTGCAGTCCTTGGAGATCCCTTACCGGGTGCTGGTCATGTGCGCCGGCGACCTTGGATCGAGCGCGGCCAAGAAAGTGGACAACGAGGCATGGTTGCCGGGGGCCAAGCGATATATGGAAGTGACCTCGGCGACGAACGCCACCGATTTCCAGTCTCGGCGCTTGCAAGTGAGATTCCGCTCCGGCACGGATTCGACCCGTTACGTCCACACACTCAACGGCACGGCTTGTGCCGTAGGCCGCACGATCGTGGCCCTTCTCGAGAACCACCAGAGGGCCGACGGCAGCGTCTCGATCCCCGAGGCATTACGCCCCTACACGGGTTTCCAGGAGCTCACGCCCGTTTAACCCCCGTGTGTGGAGAGCTTGCCTTGTGGGTAAGTCACAGGTCCGGCGCGGAATCTTCACCGCGTCACCACGGAGGGAGCAACCATGGGACTAGGACTTCTTATCCTGCGACTTGTCGTCGGTGTAACGATGGCATTGCACGGTGGTCAGAAGCTGTACGGCTGGTACGGCGGACCTGGACTCGAGGGGACGACGGGTTGGCTCGGATCGATGGGCTTCCGTCCCGCGCGCTTCCACGCGACCCTGACCGGGATCGCTGAATCCGTCGGTGGGATCTTCCTCGCTATAGGACTGTTCACGCCGTTCGCAGCGGCCGCGATCATCGGAGTGATGCTCGTTGCGATCGCTACCGTTCATTGGGCGAACGGGTTCTTCAATACCGCCGGCGGTTACGAATTCAACCTGCTGATCGTCGCGACGTCTGCTGCCTTGGCGTTCACGGGGGCCGGTCGGATCTCGTTCGACCATGCTCTCGGGATGGACATGAGAGGGATCGTGTGGGGACTGGCTGCACTCGCTCTGGCGTGCACCGCGGCCGCCCTCACCTTGTTCTCCCGCCAGCAGTCGGTCGCAACAACGGACGAAGTGATCGCAACCGATGAAGCCATCGTCCTCGACGATCCCGAAGCCGCGGAGGACACGGAAGTCATCGTTCTATCGGAAGAGTCTTCGCGCCTAGAGGTCTAACTCCCCCTTTAGCGCTTCGCCGGCCACGCCTTCGCTAGGGTGGTCGGCGGAGGGCTACGGTAATTGGCAACCGGACGGTCTTGAAAACCGTTGTCCGCAAGGACTTGTGGGTTCGAGTCCCACGCCCTCCGCTCTGATCCCTGGATCTCCGCTCTCGTCCCGAGTAGTCGACATTCGATAGGAAAACCCGTCTCCGTCAGACGCGATGTTGGACCCGATGTTTTCGCGCGCATCCACCGACTGCGTGAGAACCCTCGCGGTGGTTATTGACCTGCGATGCCTACCGATGCAACGACATCGAAATGTCTGCGTTGTGGTGACGAAGGACGACAAGACGTTGCAAACCAAGATTACGTATTGCGTAGAGTGCCTAGCTTGTTCTATGTGATTTGAGGGCATAGAGGCGTACTGTCATTCCGGCAAGCCAACGCAGGCGCGCTATCTGGTTTCCTCGAACGTGCGCTCATTCATCAAGCGGGTGATGAACGCGCTCTAGACCTCGCCAGGGACTCGTTCCCTCGCTGGAGGTATCTCAAATGGGAGGCTAGACATGAGTGCAACCGCGGAGGGCGTCATGCGTTGGGGCCTCCGCGTGCAGGCCTATTCGTTGCTACTCGTGACCGATCAGTACCCGCCGTTCCGGCTGGGCGCATAACTCGACTCCAGGAGGACACATGCACGCTCTATTCGTAACCGCACACATCGACGCAGGCCGCAACGAAGAAGAGGGCTTGAAGTATCTGGAGATGGATGTCTTACCTCAGCTCAAGAAGTTCCCTGGTGTCGTTGGCGGCTACTGGCTCGCAACGAAGGACTCGGAGAGCTTGGCAGTGGTCTTGTTCGATACCGAGAAAGCCGCCACACAGATGAAGGAAGTAGGACTTCCTCAGGCTCCCCCCACACCGGGCGCGACGCTGGGAGCCATCGAGGTTCGAGAGGTCATCGCCCACATCTAGGGGGGCGCCACCCTGCCGCCATTCAGGAAGCCGGGATTGTTGATCGAAAGGAAGTGCAAGTTGGATACGCAGAGAACCGCACGGATCTTCGGATGGCTATTCATAGCCACTTTCGTTACGAGCATCGCATCAAAGCTCCTCTTCACGAACGGACTGGGCGGAAGCTTCGGCGAGCTGCGCTTCGTTCCGAGCACTGTTTCCGAGACCAAGGTCTATATAGGCGCGATCTTCGAATTCCTGCTCATCGTTGCGAATGTCGGAACCGCGGTGGTCCTTTATCCCGTCGTCAAACGACAGAGCGAAGGCTTCGCTATGGCATACGTAGGGGCCCGGATAATGGAGTCTGCCTTCATCCTGGTCGGCCTCATGAGCATTGTGTCCATGGTGTCGATCAGCCATGCCTTGGTTGGAGCTACCGGCGCACAAGCCACCGCGCTCGGTGTGCAGGGGAGCTCCCTCGCAGCCACGTACAACTGGGCGTTCCTGTTCGGTCCGGGTCTCGTCGTCGGTTTCGGCAACGGCTTGATCCTCGGCTACCTCATGTACAAGTCCGGCCTTGTGCCACGTCGCATGGCGATGTTCGGACTCATCGGGGGCCCGATGCTGATCTTGTCCTTCGGGCTCCTCCTCTTCGGCGCCTACGACAAGGGGTCGGGGCCGGACGCATTGCTGGCGCTCCCGGAAATCATCTGGGAAGGCTTCATCGGGATCTACTGCGCGTGGAAAGGCTTCAGGTCGAGCCCGATCACAAAGATGGTGGACATCCGCGAGCCTGTACCAGCGGTTGAGCCGAGCATGTCTACCGCGTAGGCGAAGGGGCGGTGTCTAGACGCCGTTCAAAGAGAGCTCTGGGCCCGCGCCATCGTTTGATGAATTGCGAGGCTAGAGACTTGCCATTCTGTGCCATTCCTTTTTTCAGAAGCGGCGGGATGACGAGGGATGAACAGGGCAATAAGTAAAGTGATTTGGGCGTGGAGGGACGGATTATCGCAATGTAGGGAAGCTGATTCGCGGTCTTGAAAACCGTTGTCCGCAAGGACTTGTGGGTTCGAGTCCCACGCCCTCCGCTGACCCTATGCTCGGCGCAATGACGATCCAGCGGATGGACAACGTTCTCATCGTTGTCGACGACCTCGAGGCCGCCAAAGCCTTCTTCACCGAACTCGGTATGGAGGTGGATGGCGAGACGACGGTCGAGGGGCCGTGGGTGGGCAGCGTCGTCGGGCTTACCGACGTTCGTGCCGACATCACCATGATGCGGACCCCGGATGGCCACGGCCGGGTTGAGCTGTCGAAATTCCACACGCCGCTAGCGGTCAGAGCCGAGCCGGAAAACGCGCCGTCGAACGCGCTGGGCATACGCCGCATCATGTTCACCGTCGACGACATCGACGACGTCGTTGCCCGCCTTCGCGGCCATGGTGCCGAACTCGTCGGCGAGATCGCGCAGTACGAAGATCTCTACCGACTCTGTTTCCTGCGTGGTCCCGAAGGCATCATCATCGGCCTGGCCGAGCAACTCAGCTGAATTCCCTCAGTCCAAGCAGAACTCGTTGCCCTCGATGTCCTGCATCACGATGCATGACTCGTTTTCGTCATCAGCAGGGAGTAGCCGCACGCGTGTAGCGCCGAGCGCGAGCAATCGTGTGCATTCGCTCTCCAGCGCGGATAGGCGCTCGTCACCCCGGAGTCCGGTGCCGACCCGCACATCTAGGTGCACCCGATTCTTGACGACCTTGGCTTCGGGAACGCGCTGGAAGAAAAGTCGCGGGCCAACGCCTGAGGGATCGACGCATGCGTAAGCTGAATCCTGACTCTCGGGCGGCAGCGCGCGGTTGAAATCGTCCCAACTCGCAAACCCCTCCGGCGGCGGTGGTACGACGTACCCCAACACATCGCACCAGAAAAGAGCGACGCGCTCAGGTTCTGCGCAGTCAAAGGTGACTTGGACTTGCTTGACCGCCGTCATCGGGCAACCATAGACGCGCGTGGCTAGCGAGTAGGTTCACTGAAAGGAGGAGTGATCGTGCCGAAACTGATCTATTCGATGGGCATGTCGCTGGACGGCTTCATCGAGGGGCCCGACGGCAGCTTCGACTGGGGGGCTCCGGACGAAGAGCTGCACCGCTTCCACAACGAGCGGGTCCGCGCCGTCGGCGGCCATGTTCTCGGTCGGCGGCTGTACGAAACGATGACCTACTGGGAGACAGCGCATGAGGACCCCGCAATGACCGACTACGCGCTTGAGTTCGCAGAGATCTGGAAGGCGTTGCCCAAGGTCGTGTTCTCCAACACGCTCGACGACGTGGTCGGCAATACGCGCCTGGCCCGGTCAGGCATCGCCGACGAGGTTGCCGAACTGCAGGAGCGATCCGGGAAGGACGTGGCGATCGGAGGAGCCACCTTGGCCGGTGAGGCGATCAAACTCGGGCTGGTCGACGAGTTCCAGCTGTTCTTCTACCCCGTTGTCGTCGGTGGAGGAAAGCCCTTGTTTCCATCGTTCGATCAATTGATCGACCTGAATCTCGTGGAGACGCGGACCTTCGGCTCGCGCGTCGTGTACCTGCGTTACGAACGCGCGTGAACGCCCCGCACTAGTCGGTTCGTACGTCGACTCCGGTGACCCCCGGGCGTGTCCACTGGGGCACCGGTCGACCTCCGCCTCCGCCTCCAACCAGCGCGCCTCTCTCATCGGCGCGCAACACAGAGTGGGTCGGGTTCTGCGGCCACCCTTCGGGCGAGTCCTCCCACTCCTCTCGCCGCCCGTACGCGGTCATGTCGAGCAGCGCAAACGAAGAACTCATCACTTCGTCACCGCGGCCGGTCGTCCAGTACGTCAGGTAGATCTTGTCGTCCTGTCGTAGGTAACAGCAGATACGGCCGGCGATGCCCACAGTGGGGTGGTCGAGGTGGGCGTTTGAGTACCACGGAACCGTGTAACCCATGAAGTCGCGGAATGCCGCGATCTCCTTGTACGGCCCGTCGCCCAGGATGGCGAAAGTGATCCCGTTGGCGTTGAGGTAAGCCGCATCGGCGGCATCCCCCATGTTCCAGACGTTCCTGGTGCAGCCTTCGCACTGCGACTCCCATGGCTTCCCGTCGTGGAACATGTGTGTGTAGACGATCAGCTCGTCGCGGCCCTCGAAGACATCAGCGAACGGGACCGGGCCGTAGGGACCGACGACGGTGGTGTCGGGCGGCACCTCTGTCATGGGCAGCCGGCGCCGGGCCGCGGCGATCGCGTCGCCTTCACGTGTGTGCGCCTTCTCGCTCTTACGCAGCTCGTCCAGCTGTCGCTCGAAGTCGTCGTGGTCGGTGACGGTCGGGGCCGGCATGATCATGGTCTCCTCTTCATCAGTCTTCGGGAAGAGAAGCGAACGCCTTCTTGGTTTTCCTGTACCACCCCATGCCCTTGACGGGATTCTTCCATCGGGCCTTCATCGCATCCAAGGCATCCTGGTGGGCTTCATCACCGCCCGCAACCGCGTCTTTCAGATGCTGGTCCTGCGCTTTGATCACCTCGTCAGCTGTTTCTCCGTGGAACGCGGTGTCGCACGGTCCACCCATCTCTCTGCATGTCATCGTTTTCATGAGCTCACCTCCTCTTGGAGCGTAACGCGCCGCTCAGCCGAACGAACAGTCGATGATCACTTTGCCGAGGGCACACTCGAGGATCTCTAGTTCTTGATCGTCGAGCTGTTCGACGAAAAGCTTCGAGATGCCGCGCGCATGAACCGGCGCGGTTTCGATCAAGCGGGCGATTCCTGCTTCGGTCAATGTGACCACCACGCCGCGGCCGTCACCGTCGGCCTCGGCTCTCTGAACGAGACCTTCGTCGACCAGCCGAGCGACCCGCCGGGTCATGCCCGATCGAGAGATCAATGCGAGGGCTGCTAGCTCGGTCATCCGGAGGTCACACCCGGCCCTCGCAAGCTGCGCCAGCACGTCGAAATCGGCGAGGGCCAACCCGGTCTCTCGCTCGAGGTCGGACTCGAGGCGGCGCAAGAGCGTGGCTTGCGCCTGCAGCAGGGAGACCCACGCCCCTATTCCCCGCCCGCCCGGCAACTCGGTCCTTACCAGCCGGTCGAGGAGTTCCGGAAGATCGCTGGTCTGGTCTATCTGCATACGCGAGGCGTCCTCATGTAGTTGTACTTGCAATCATATCGGCCACCCATCCGTAGTTGATGGGATCAACCGACGTATCAGCGTGGATCGGAGCGATCGATGTTCCAGTGACGCACGACTGAGCAGAACCAGTCGGACGATGCTTCGTCGGGAGCTAGGCCGAACCGGCTGATGGTGCGCTGGCCCCCCTCATGGTCACCGTAGAGGACGTCGATCGACAAGCGTTCGCGATCACGGATGTGTACAGAGATGTCGGCGAACATCGGCTCGGAGGGTTCGCGTAGGGCCCCCTGCCAGAACCCGACGTCGCTGGCGGCAACATACAGATCGCGCTGTTGCCGCCGGAAATCGTCCGGATCGGGATGTTCGTCCGAGGCCGTCCAAGCTTGTGGATACCAGCCGTGTATCACCGCGATGCCGCTGCCGACGTTGCGCAACGGCATCGATAGATAGATCACTTCATCCGAACTCTCGACACTGCCGAAGCCGCCTTTCAATCGGGTCCAGTGGCCATCACCCCAGGTGATCTTCTGCTCCGGGTCTTGCAGCCGCGCCGGCGCCAAGACCGGTCTAAGACCGGCGAGCAAGGCGCGCTCGGCAACGCGCGCCGAACGGTTGGCCGAGCGAACGGAAACGAATGTGGCTACAGCCAGAACGGTTGTCCCGCCTGCCGTTGCGAGCGAGGCGATCGTGGTGAGATCGGGCATCCGAAGGAACCTACGGCATCGGTTGATACCGAACTGCGCAGACTACGTAGCACGTTCCTTGGTTCCCTTGAAGGCAGCGGCGTACCCTGACGTACCCGAGAGGAACACGATGCAGCAGGAAAACAGGAACGACCCGGTCCGATTGACGATCGACTACCCCGACCGAAGCCTCAACCGAGCGACAACCTTCTTCCGCCTGATCGTGGCGATCCCCATCCTGATCGTCCTCGGCTCCGTCGATGGTGGTGCGTGGCAATGGAGTTCCGATCAGGGCCGTGCTGCCGCCGCAGGGGCGGGAGGGATGCTGGTCTTTGGACCTCTCGTGATGATCCTGTTCCGCCAGAAGTACCCGCGCTGGTGGTTCAACTTCAACCTCGAGCTGACCCGGTTCTCTACCCGAGTGATGTCGTACCTGGCCCTCATGTCTGATGGGTACCCGTCGACAGACGAAGAGCAGTGGGTCCACCTGGATCTCGAATACCCGGACGTCAAGCAGGACCTCAACCGCTGGTTGCCGCTCGTGAAGTGGTTCCTCGCCATCCCCCACTACATCGTCCTCGCGGTCCTCGGTGTCGCCGCGGTTGTCGCGGTGTTCTTTGCATGGATCGCGATCCTCTTTACCGGGCGTTATCCGCGCGGGATCTTCACCTTCGTCGAGGGTGTTTTCAGGTGGGGGCTCAGGGTCCAGGCATACGCCTTCCTCCTGACGACCGACCTCTACCCGCCGTTCCGACTAGCGGCGTAGGCACTCTGTTCTAGGGACGGCGGGCTTCGAGGGCGCGCGCCTGCCCGTCGTCATCCCGGTGTACCTGGATATCCGTTAGGCCGACGTTCTCCATCGCACCCGCGACCTCGTCTGCTTGATCGCCACCGAGCTCGAGTAACACCGCGCCGCCTGAGCGGAGCCAACGAGGAGAGACCTCGACTATCCGTAGAAGGGTCGTCATCCCTCGCGGCCCCCCATCGAGCGCCGTCGTCGGTTCGTGTGCGCGGATATCTCGTGGCAGGAGGTGGAGCTCTTCGGTTGGTACGTACGGAACAACGCTCGTTATCAGGTCGACACGGCCATGCAGGTCTGGCGACAGAGGTTCGTCCAGATCACCGGCGAGGGCCTCCACCCCATTCTTGCGAGCACATGCGACCGCTACCGGATCGAGGTCTGTCGCGATCACCGTTGCATCCGGATGTACCGATGCGAGCACTGCCGCGATCGCCCCGCTCCCCGTGCATAGATCGACCGCGATCCCTTCGGGCGGAAGGAGAGACACCGCGCGCCGCGCGAGGGCCTCGGTATGAGGTCTGGGCACGAATACCCCGGGGTCGACCTGCACCCGGATGCCACCGAAGAGAACCGAACCGGTGATCCACGCCAGTGGCTCTCCGCTCAGGCGCCGCGCGAGGAGTGACTCGATCGCTCCGGCGCCGGCTTCCTCCGCTCCGAGAAGCTCGTCGGCTTCGGCCTCGGCGAAGATGAAGCCGCCCTTTGCCAGATCGCGAACGACGTGTTCTCTAGCTTCCCGTTGCGGCGTGTCCGACCTCCTGTAATACCCAAGTGTTCCCGTCGGGGTCTGCGAAGTCCGCGAACGAGGCGTAATCACCGTGGGCCGGATCGGGACCCGGCTCCCATCCGGCTCCCATGTGTCGGACATCGCTGACCTCGACCCCGCGGCCGACGAGTTCGTCGCGGGCGGCAACAATGTCGGTGACGATCAGATGCAAGCCACGAACGGACCCCGGCTCCGTGTCGATCAAGCCAAGGCCGATCGTGATCGAGCACGCGGAACCCGGCGGTGTCATCTGTACGACCCGGAACCCTTCGACCGGACTGGTATCCACATCGAGGTGGAAGCCGACCTTCTCCGTATAGAAGGTCTTGGCCCGATCCACGTCGGAAACGGGCAGCAGTATGAGTTCGAGCTTCCAGTCCACTTCGATCTCCCTCGATAGATGAATCACTCAAGGATAGAGACGCCCTAGCGATAGCAAACTCATCGGTTCTTGCCTCGAAAGATGCCCGACGGGGTATCGCTGTTGGCACTCCATCCCTAACCTCTAGATATGTCTAAAGAGAGGCAGGAGTAGATGGTGCATCGCGCGCGCTGGAGTGTGGCAGTCATTCTGATCCTTGGAGCCCTGATCCTGGGTGCTTGTAGCGAGGATGGGGACGGAGACGGCCCCAAGGTCGAGCTTCAAGAGTTCTCTGTGAGCGTAAACCCGTCGTCTGGTGCCGCTGGATCGACGACCTTTTCCGTAGAGAACGTAGGCGGCGTCACTCACGAGTTCGTCGTGGTGAAGACCGATCTGGACGAGGCATCTCTACCGACCACGGATGACGGCTCGGTGGATGAGGCCGGTGCTGGGATCGAAGCCGTCGATGAGATCGAAGACATCGAGCCAGGCAGTTCGCCGACGCTTACGGTGGACCTCGATGCCGGCACCTACGTGCTGTTCTGCAATGTTGTCGACGGCACTCAGGTTCACTATCAGTCGGGGATGCACACGACCTTCACAGTCGAGTAGTCCACTGTGGCAGCGATCTCTGCTTCGATCGAACGCGTCGCTAACGAGTCCAACTTCTCCGGAGTCGTGCGCATCGCCCTGTCCGGCTCTCTGTTGTTCGAAGGTGTGTGGGGACTCGCCGATCGGGCCCACAAGATCCCGAACTCGATCGAGACCCAGTTCGGCATCGCAAGCGCGGTGAAAGGGTTCACGGCCCTCGCTGTCATGTCGCTGGTAACTGATGGCGCTCTCACCCTTGGCTCGTCGGTGCGCGACATCCTTGGAGACGAGCTCAAAGACATCGACCCCGCGGTGACGGTCGGTCACCTCTTGTCGCACACGTCCGGGATCGGGGATTACTTGGATGAGGGAACCGTCAGCGACGTCAGCGATTACGTCATGCCCGTGCCGGTGCATGAACTTGCGACCACCAAGGACTACCTCGCCGCGTTGCGCGGCCATCCGATGAAGTTCACCCCCGGCGAGCGCTTCGAGTATTGCAATGGTGGCTACGTCGTCCTTGCTCTCGTCATCGAGGCAGTTACAGGGTCGACCTTCCACGAAGTAGTGGCGGAGCGCGTCTTCGTTCCGGCCGGGATGTCATCCACCGCGTTCCTTCGGATGGATGAATTGCCGGGGGCCGCGGCCCTCGGTTACCTGGCGACAGACGGACTGCGTACGAATCAGCTTCATCTTCCGGTGCGGGGTTCCGGTGACGGGGGTGCGTATTCGACGATCGACGACCTGTCCAGGTTCTGGGCCGCACTCTTCACCGACAAGATCCTTCCGGCAGCCGTCGTCACCGAGATGACGCGACCTCGCCACGATGTGCCAACCGAATCGAAGCGATATGGGCTTGGATTCTGGCTGCGCCAAGACCGCCCCACCGTGATGCTCGAGGGCTACGACGCAGGCGTGTCGTTCCGGTCTGCCTATGACCCCGGGTCCGAGTTCCTCTACACGGTCATATCGAACACCTCCGATGGGGCGTGGCCGCTCGTGAAACAGCTCGACGAGAGGCTCCCGGACCTGGTCGCGTAGCGACGCATCCGATGAGTTTCGCCTGTTGGTCGGGTCTCTATCTAGATGACACAGATAGGGCGCCCGACCATCGTGGTTTGTGATGTGGGAGCGCTGCAGGATCCCGACGCGCTCACCCTCGACATGTTGGGGCGGGTGCAGCTCATCGCGCGGCGATTCGGATGCGAGGTCCGGTTCCGCCACGCCTGCGAAGAGCTTCAAGAGCTGATCGAGTTCGCGGGGTTGAGTGAAGTTCTAGCTCTCGAGTCGAGGGGGCAGACCGAAGAGGGGGAACAGGTGGGCGGTATCGAGGAAGAACGTGATCCCGACGATCTGCCCCCCTGAGATCTCGAGGACCTGGAGCGACCACGGTTCGAGACCGCCGTCCGGCGACGGCTTGTACTGCCCGAACGCCGGTGCTCCGTTCGCAACTGTCGGCACCAAGCGAGAGCCCTCGCACGCGTAACCCTGACCAAGGCACCACTTGACGATGTCTTCGTGCGTCTGCAGCCACAGGTCGAAGGGCGGCATGTTCCAGGTGGCGTCTTCGTGGAGCAGCGACGTCAGAGAATCCATGTCGTAGCGCTCGAATGCATCGACATAACGGTCCAGTAGTGCCCTCTGCTCGTCGTCCATCGGCGCAGCCTGATCCGTTGACGAAACTTCGCCGATCGAAGCGCGCGCCCTCTGCAGAGCGCTGTTAACCGACGCGACGGACGTGTCCAACAGTTCGGCCACCTCTTGGGCTTTCCAACGCAGAACCTCGCGCAGGATCAAGACCGCGCGCTGCTGCGGCGGCAGGTGTTGGAGGGCAGCGATGAACGCGAGGCGGATCGAGTCCCGCAGCTCCGCGACTTCTGCAGGGTCCCCGCCCGACGGTGTCACCCGGCCATCTGGGATCGGTTCGATCCATGTGACCTCTGCGAGAGGATCGGGCAGTGGGGTGTCGGCGGACTGTGCCGGTCCGAGGTCCATGGGCCGTGCTCGCCGTTGGCTGCTCCCCAGCATGTCGAGACACACGTTCGTCGTGATCCGATAGAGCCACGATCGCATCGCAGACCGGCCTTCGAAATCGTCGAAACTCCTCCACGCCCGTAGCAACGCGTCTTGCACCGCGTCTTCTGCCTCGAAGGTCGACCCCAGCATCCGGTACGCATATGCGGTCAATTCGGGCCGATGGTGCTCGAGTTGTTTCTCTAGTTCGGGCGAACCGGCGGCTGGAAGCTCCTGGATGTGATCGTCTGTTATCAGGTCGGTCATGGTCACAACCCTATGACGGCTCTCCTACAGAAAAATGAGCGTTATGAAGCGATGAGTTTCTGAGACACCCTTCGTCTTAACTAATAGATCGAGCAAATCAGCAAATCAGGAGGAGATCGACGTGACTTACATGATCCGAACAGAGGGCCTGGTCAAACGCTACGGGGACGTAGTGGCGCTCGACGGCCTCGATCTCGTGGTCCCCAAAGGCACGATCTTGGGGCTGCTGGGACCGAACGGTGCCGGCAAGACCACCGCGGTACGGATCCTGTGCACGCTGCTGGATCCAGATGAAGGAATGGTTGAGGTAGCCGGGCTCGACGTTCGGGCAGACCCCGACAAGGTGCGCGAGCGCATCGGCCTATCGGGGCAAGCAGCCGCCGTTGACGAGCACCTGACCGGTTACGAGAACCTCGACATGGTCGGCCGCCTGTACCACCTCGGGAAACAAGCATCCAAGCAGCGCGCGCGCGAGCTCCTCGACCAATTCGATCTGGACGAGGCGGGCGACCGGCCCACGAAGACTTATTCGGGCGGTATGCGGCGGCGTCTCGACCTCGCGGCGGCCCTCGTTGCCAGGCCCGAGGTCGTTTTCCTCGACGAGCCGACGACGGGCCTCGACCCAAGAAGCAGGTCGCAGATGTGGGACACGGTTCAGACCCTTGTGCGTGAAGGCGCAACGGTTCTCTTGACCACCCAGTACATGGAGGAAGCCGATCGCCTGTGCGACGACATCGTGGTGATCGACAAGGGCAAGAAGATCGCGCACGGAACCGCCGACCAGCTCAAGACCCAGATCGGGGGCGAGCGTGTCGAGCTGATCGTCACGAACTCGGCCGACACCGACAAAGCTCGGACCGTCCTCGAGTCGCTGTCTGTCGGAGAGATCCAGACCGACGAACAGACCCGGAAACTGACGGCTGCCGTGAGCGGGGGGGCCGACATCCTCGGGAAGTTGCTCGTGAAGCTCGCCGAGCAGAACGTGTCGGTCGTCGACGTTGGACTTCGACGCCCGACCTTGGACGACGTATTCCTGTCGTTGACCGGTCACGCGACCGAAGACGGAGCCGGGGATGCATCCGGCACCGAAGCGGTCGACGTTCGTGAGAAGGAGGCGGTTCGATGAGCACTCTTGCTCTCGCGTTCGCGGATGGCGCAGTGGTTGCCAAGCGCAACCTCATCAAGATCAAGCGCATCCCCGAACTGCTGATCTGGACGACCATGTCGCCGATCATGTTCGTGTTGCTGTTCGGTTACGTGTTCGGTAGCTCGATCGACATCCCGGGGTCGAACTACCGCGAGTACCTGATCGCCGGTGTGTTCGCCCAGACGGTGATGTTCGGCGCCACCGGAACCGGCGCGGGCATGGCCGAGGACATGACGAAGGGGATCATCGACCGCTTCAGGTCTCTCCCGATGGCGCGGTCGGCCGTGCTGTTCGGCCGTACCGGCAGCGACATCCTGTACAACTCCATCTCGGTGCTCGTCATGTCTCTCACCGGATTGCTCGTCGGCTGGCGTATCAGGACCAACTTCTTCAGCGCCCTTACAGGCTTCTTGCTTCTCCTACTGTTCGCGTACGCGATCTCGTGGGTCATGGCCTGGGTGGGGTTGAAAGTGCCGAGTGTCGAGGTCGTTCAGAACGCATCGTTCATGTTCATCTTCCCGTTGACCTTTGTCGCTAACACGTTCGTGCGTAGCGAACTGCTGCCCGGTCCGTTGAAGGCGTTCGCGGAGTGGAACCCTGTGTCTGCGGTGGCGCAAGCTGCTCGTGAGGCGTTCGGCAATACGGGGAACCTGCCGCCGCCTGAAGCGTGGTCGTTGCAGAATCCGGTCATCTACACGTTGATCTGGGTCGGGATCATCCTGGCGATCTTCATCCCGCTTTCCGTTCGGCAGTACGAGAAAGCAACGCGCAAGTAATGGGTGGTGACGTCGTCTTGGAGATGTCGATCTCCTTGGATGGATTCGTTGCAGGGCCGAAGAACGAGATCGATCCCTTGCACGATTGGCTCATCAAACCCAAGAAGGACGAGGACCTGGAGTTGCTCGCCGAATCGTTGGATGCGAACGGCGCCGTCATCATGGGTCGCAACACGTTCAACCTGATCGATGGTCCCAAAGGGTGGCTTGCCCCGGACGGGACCCCTTTCACCTTGCCGGTGTTCGTATTGACGCACGAGACCCGGCCCCCCGAAACGAAGGGACAGACGCCATTCACCTACGTTGACGATCCCACCAAAGCTCTGGAGTTGGCGAGGTCTGCAGCCGGTGACAAGAACGTCTCGTTGATGGGGGCCGCTACCGGTCAGCACTACCTCAACTCTGGTCTCGTTGACGAGCTACGGATTCACATCGCGCCGGTCTTGCTCGGCGAAGGCATCAGCTTGTTCGATCGGCTCGGCAGCGACCACATCACACTGGAACCAACCCGGGTGATCGAGTCTCCTGCAGTGACGCACGTCTACTATCGAGTCATCAACGACGACTGAATCAGTCGGGCAGGTTCCTCGTCCGCTCCTTGGGATCGAAGTGAAGGTGTAGGGCCATCCACAAGGTCCGAGAGTAGGGCAGCAGGATGAATGGAAGCAACGCGTTCGTGCCCAGTCCGATGATCCACACCATCGTCCATGGCACATCGGGTGCGGTTGCAACGACCGTTCCGAGGATGAGGATCGCAACCCAGATCTCGACGAATGCGATGTTGACCGCGATGGCCCCCGTCCAGTAACCGGGCTCGCGTTCGAATCTGAATCCGCACTCGGCGCAGCGATCGTTCAAACGAAGGTACGAACCGAAGACCTTCCCGCGGCCGCAGTTCGGGCACCGTTTGCGGAGTCCCCTGCTGATCGCTTCACCGGCGGTCGTGGTCATTGGGTCAGTCTTCCGCACTCTTGGGAGTCGCACGCCACAGGATCCCGATGCCGAGCCCGGCGGCGACCAGCGACCCGAGGAAGACCGCGGCCTTCGAGGTCTCGGTCAGAGCCGGATCATCGAACGCCAGATCGGTGATGAAGATCGACACCGTGAATCCGATACCCGCGACCGCTGCCGCGCCGAGCATCTGGAGCCAACCCACCCCCCTGGGTAGCCGAGCCAGTCCGGTCTTTACGGCCACCCACGAGAACAGGAAGATCCCAGCCAGTTTTCCGACCACAAGACCGAGGATCACCCCGCGTCCGGCACTACTAGTGATCGAAGAATCGAAGACGCCGCCATCGATCACCACACCCGCGTTGGCAAGAGCGAACAACGGAACGATCGCGAAGGTCGACCACGGGTGCAGTCTGTCCTCCAAGCTTCGAGTGTCCTTGGCTCGACCGATCGGCATGATCAACGCGATCACTACCCCCGCGATCGTTGGATGGATGCCCGCGTACATCGCGCATACCCATAGCGCGCAGCCACCTGCCATGAAGAGTCCTTGGTGAGATGCTTCTCTCCGTGCGACAAGCGCGAGCAAGATCGTGATGGTTCCGGCGATGACGAGCCACAGGGTGTTCAGGGCCTGGGAGTAATAAACGGCGATGACGACGATGGCCCCGATGTCGTCAACGATGGCAAGCGCTAGCAGGAAGACCTTGAGTCCCGACGGCACGCGCGTCCCGAGGAACGAGACGACCGCGACCGCGAAGGCGATATCGGTCGCGATGGGTATCCCCCAGCCGCGCACCGAGGACGTACCTGCGTTCAGTGCCAGATAGATGACGGCGGGAAGCACCATCCCTCCGGCAGCAGCCACGATGGGTAGTGAGGCGCTTCGCTTCGAGCTGAGCTCGCCCGACACCAACTCTCTCTTGATCTCGAGCCCGATGACCAGGAAGAAGACGGTCATCAACACTTCGTTGACGACATGTCTGAGGTCCTGAACGTGACCGTTCAACGACAAGAGGTCCGGTAGCTCTGTGCGCCACAGCGACTCGTAAGACGGGGCTAAGGGTGAGTTCACCCACACAACCGCCACCACGACTGCAAGACCCAGCAACTTAGCCCCGGCGTTCTCGGCGTCGATGAATCGCCGCCACGCGCTGAGGATCATCTGTGGTTCCTAGCAGATGCTACGGGCGCTCGATCAGTCCTCCCAAAGACAACGTGCAATCGCATTCAGCTTGTCCCAACAACGGCAGGCCGAATGATTCTTCGACGGTTCGCAGGACGGAATAGAGCGAGAGGTAGTCATCCGCGACGAAACTTCTTCTTGCTGCCGACCCTGCGACCACGGTCGCGATGTGTCCTCCCGCAGCGTTCGTGCAGCACCCGTCTGTGGTGGCCCCTTCATCGAAGGTGATGATGACGATGCTGCGGTCACCCATCGCGGTGTCCAACGGTTCAACGACGCTCTCGAGCCACGCGTCGCCTTCCTCCTGCGCGCAGTCGTGCATCGAGTGGCACAGGTTCGGCGAGATCCAGATGAAGCGCGGAAGCTCGCCGGCTCGTTCGTCACGCGTTAGCTCGTCCAACGGCACCACGCTCGAACACCGACCTGGGTCATCCCGCACCGAATCGAAATAGATGAATGGGTTGTGACGAACGGCGTATCCACCAGCGTCCGTTGTGTAGCACGGAGCCGGCATGTCTTCGATGTATGCCTTCCATGACACGCCTGCCTCTTCGAGCTGGTCGACGAGGTTGGGCGCGTCGAGGAAACAGTCGGTGCAGTCGGACGCGATGCCGTGTGTTTCTCCACTGATCAACGCCAGGTAGTTGGGCAGGGAAGGACGGGAGATACCGAACATCTGGTCGGCTTGCGCGTATCCCTTCGCGAGTCCGTTCAAGTAGGGCATCGAAGGACTGCCGATGATCTGGTCGTACTCCTCGTTCTCCAGCACGATGATCGCGATGTGGTCGAGCTTCGGAGTCTGGACGTGTACGCCTGGCTCCGCATTCGGCGCCACAGGTGAACTGCATGCTCCGAGCACGGCGACAGCGATGAGTCCGAGGCTCGTTCGTGCCATGAGGACGACAGCCTAGGCTCGGGAGATGCCTGAGCTCGAGTTCGTTCACCGGTACGAACCGGGAGCCGACGACCTCACTATCCTTGCGCTGCACGGCACCGGCGGCGACGAGAACGATCTTCTTCCGCTGGCGAGGATGCTGCATCCCACCGCCAACGTCTTGAGTCCCAGAGGACAGGTCCTCGAAGGTGGCATGCCGCGCTTCTTCCGCAGGCTTGCGATGGGGGTTTTCGACGTCGAGGACCTCAAAGTCCGCTCCGTCGAGCTGGTCCGCTTCGTCGACGCCGCGGCCGAGGCCTACGGTTTCAGGCGAGATCTCGTCGTTGCGGTTGGTTACTCCAACGGAGCGAACATCGCCGGCAGCATCCTGTTGCTGGAGCCGAAGGCGTTCGCGGGGGCCGCATTGCTGCATGCGATGAAGCCGTTCGAGGTGGACCCGCTTCCCACGCTCGAGGGCACGCCGATCTTTCTTTCCGGCGGTCAGCGAGATCAGATGATCCCGGCCGACCAGACCGTGGCCCTGAAGGAGATGCTCGGATCAGCCGGCGCGGACCTCACCATGTACTTGGGCCCCCGGCGGCCATGAGCTCACGCATCCTGAGGTCGAAGCTGTTCGAGGATGGGTGTCGACGACGTTCGTTGGCTAGGACCGCTCGCCTTGCTTGCTCGATAGTCGCTAGAGCCACCCTTCGGTCGAGCTCACGAGGTATCCGCAGCACCATCTCGATCATGTTTCCGATCATCGGGAACCCCCTCTCTGTGACAAGAAGGTAGTCCTCGAACATTTCATCCGCATTCCCGCTGGATGAAGAACGCGTGACTTCTTTGTGTCCGATACATCTACGAAATCTGATTGGAATGGACTGTTTACCGGGCTGACACGACTCTGACACTCAAACGAAATCTGACCTCCTTACCTTCAACCCAACTGCTGGACGAAGGATCGGAGGGAATCGCGGGATGCGTACGATCTTGGAGCGTTACCGGAACAAGGAGACCCGGCGTCTCATCTGGCTGATCGCCAGTGGGAAGGTCCTGGGCGTAGCGGTACTGCTGGGTGCCCTGTGGGGCTTCCAGGCTTTCCTCGGCGGTACTGCGGCTCATGCGCAAGAGGCCGTGACTCACGAGGCCAACGACCTGATCAGCCCCTTGAACACGTTGTGGGTGCTGGTCGCCGCCTTCTTGGTCTTCTTCATGCAGGCGGGTTTCATGGCCCTCGAAGCCGGCTTCGCCCGGTCACGGGAGACGGTCAACGTCCTCCTCGAGTGCATCTTCGACACCTGCCTGTGCGGGATGCTGTACTGGGCCGTCGGATTCGCGTTCCAGTTCGGTGAGGGAAACGGATTCATCGGGCACCAGTTCTTCTTCCTCCAGAACATCCCCGAGACCTATGGCTCTACCGGTGTTGCCTTCCTGGCGTTCTTCCTCTTCCAGTTCGCGTTCGCCGACACCGCCTCGACCATCACGTCGGGCGCGATGGTCGGTCGCACTTCATTCAAGGGCGACATCATCTACAGCGCAGCTGTATCCGGTCTGATCTATCCGATCTTCGGTCACTGGGTCTGGGGGCCGGGCGGGTGGTTGGGCAACATGTCGGTTGGATGGTTGAGCGACTTCACTGGCGGTGCCCTGTTCCGTGACTTCGCCGGTTCGACCGTCGTTCACACCGTCGGTGGATTCGTCGCATTGTGGGGAGCGATCGCTCTCGGCCCCCGCATCGGTCGCAAGTTCAAGCGCGACGGTGGCGGCCCCTTGCCCCCGCACGATCTGACGATCGCCGCGATCGGTGCGGTGGTCCTGTGGTTCGGTTGGTACGGCTTCAACCCAGGCTCGACCCTGTCGGCGCTGGACTTCGCGGGGATCGGACGGGTCGCAACCAACACCACATTGGCAGCGTGTGCCGGGGGCCTGGTCGGCGTCCTCTTCGTCTATCCGAGATCGAAGAAATGGGACCTCGGCATGTCGTGCAACACGTTCCTTGGCGGACTGGTGGCGGTGACTGCGCCCTGTTACTGGGTCTCACCGTTCGGTGCGGTGGTGATCGGTGCCGTCGCGGGGATCGTCGTCCCCCTCGGTGTCGACCTTCTCGAACACTGGCGGGTTGACGACCCGGTGGGTGCGTGGCCGGTCCATGGTTTGACCGGGATCTGGGGCACCTTGAGCGTCGGACTGTTCGCTACCGGCACCTACGGCATCCCGACACCAGACGGCGTCGACAAGACCAGTGTCGTCACCGGCCTCTTTTATGGGGGCGGGCTCGACCAACTCAAAGCGCAGTTCGTCGGGAGCATCACCGCGGTGGTCGCGGTATCGGCGGTCGCGATCGCATTGATGTACGCGATCAAGATGGTCGGTCAGCTGCGTATCTCGAGAGACGGCGAGCTCGAGGGCCTCGACATCCACGAGCATGGATCGCCGGCGTACCACATGGAGTTCGGTCAAGGCATGACGTACTCGACCCTTGTCGGTGTGAGCGGCGGGCCCGGCGACGGTTCGCGCCTTGGTGCACCCGTTCCAGCGGACACAGGGGTGGAAACATGATGACCGACAACCACCCGCCGACGATCGGACTCGTCAAGGAGGAACCGTGGTCCATCTGATAACCGCAGTGATCAAGCCCTTCAAGCTCGAAGACGTAAAGGAGTCTCTACGTCAGCTGGGGGCTCTCGGGATGACCGTGAGTGAGGTGCAGGGATACGGCCGTCAAGGCGGCAAGACCGAGGTCTTCAGGGGAAGCGAGTACACGGTCAGCTTCGTTCCGAAGGTCAAGGTCGAAGTGCTGGTCGATACCGCGGACGTCGACAAGGTTATGGATGCGATAGCCGCGGCGTCCAACACCGGGAGTATCGGTGACGGCAAGATCTGGGCCACCGATGTGGACCGAGTCATGCGTGTTCGCACACTCGAAAAGGGCGCCGACGCGCTCTAACCCGAAGAGGAGATCGAAGGTGCTCAATGGAGAGACGCTCGCCATGACATCGAGGCTGGATGGAGCTGAATCTATCGAGGTCGGGCCCTTGCGGGTCTATCCCGATGAATTCGTCGCCATGCTCGACGGCGAGCGTCTCTCCCTGACGCCGAAAGAATTCGGATTGCTCGTGCTGTTCGCGCGGAACCCGGGTCGGCTATTGCGCCGGTCTCTCATCTCCGAACAGGTGTGGGATTCGCAGGCGCGCGGCAGAACGATCGACATCCATGTTGCGCGCCTTCGCAATTACCTGCCCGAAGGTTCGATCGAAACCGTTATCCGGTTGGGCTATCGATTCCAGATGCGATAGCGGGTCTCGCCGGGGCGTGCGACAGTCCGTTCCATACGAGGGCCGTCAGGTAATCGACGAGATTCTCACGAGACATCGAACGATTCTCTAACCATCGGTCTCCTGCGAGCTGCACCATCCCCACGATCCCGTGGGCCCAAGGTTCGGCCCCCCCGGAATCGAGCCCGCCTTTCCGTAACTCGTCGCCGAGCACGATCGCGAGCTCACCGGCCAGCTGACGGATGAAGTCGGCGACCGTTGCCTGTGCTTCCGGTCGCTCGGTGACTGCGCGGTGCATGAGGAAGTTGTAGACCTCATGTTCTCGCTCGACGAAACCGATGTACGCGTCGATCGTCTGGTGCACCCTTGCTTCGGCGTTGGCTCCTCCCGTCAAGGCGGCGCGTAACTCCGCGAGCAGCGAGCGAACGTAGCGCTCGGCGAGAGCTTGGTAGAGACCCCCCTTGTCGCCGAAGTGCTTGTACAGGATCGGCTTGGTGATGCCCGCTTCGGCCGCGATGTCGTTCATCGAGGTGTTCGGACCGTCTCGACGAACGACGCGATCGGCCGCCTCGAGGAGCTGCTCTCGACGCTCGGCCCAGCGCTCCAGCCGGGCCGGATCGGGCGTGCGGCGGCGACTTGACTGCCGGTGTGAAGTCATGTTACTCAGGGTAATAGTTACTCACGGTAATAGTCAAATACGAAGCGGGAGTTGGAGACATGGACCTGATCCTGGCGCACGGCGAACCGGCGGGAGGCGCGGCCCTCCACGAGATCCTGTGGGCCTCGGGGGTTGCCCTCGTGCTCATCGCAGGGCTCGGTTGGTTCGGCTCCGCACACCGATCCAACAAGACCACCGTGCTCACGCGCCTCGGCGACTTCAGCGCCACGGTCTCGGGCCTGCCTGCGTGGGCCGCGCTTCCTGCCGCGATCGCGAGCGGCGCGCTGCTCGTTGCGGTCTACGGCTTCTACTGGGATGTCGCTACCCACATCGACAACGGTCGAGACCCGGGACCTTTCGCTAATCCTTCCCACTTCTTCATCATCTTCGGGCTGTTCGGCATCGCGGTCGCCGGTTACGTCGGCGTGTTGCTGGGCACCAAACGAGAGTCGTCAACTTCGGTCCGTATCCGCGAAGGTTGGAACGTCCCTCTCGGAGCGATCCTCTTGATGGTGTGCGGGTTGATCGCGGTTGGCGGCTTCCCCTTGGATGACATCTGGCACAGGTTGTTCGGCCAGGACGTCACGCTGTGGGGCCCGACACATATCCAGATGGTCGGTGGCGCAGCACTGTCGACCCTCGCTCTATGGGTGCTGGTCGTCGAAGGGATCAGAGATCGTGCCGAGGCTGGGAAGGTCAGACCCGTCCTGCGTGTACACGAGACACTGGTCGCGGGTGCATTCCTGTTGGGAGCGTCCGCGCTGCAAGCCGAGTTCGACTACTCCGTTCCGCAGTTCAGGTTGTTGTTCCACCCCGTCATGCTCGCGCTTGCGGCGGGGATCGCACTCGTCCCTGCGCGCATCCGCCTCGGTCGGGGGGCCGCCCTCAAAGCCGTCGCTTTCTTCCTCGTGGTGCGCGGCATCTTGAGCGTCGTGGTGGGACCGGTGTTAGGTCACACCACGTTGCATTTCCCGTTGTACATAGGCGAAGCATTGCTCGTCGAGCTCGTTGCGTTGCGGATCAACCCAGCGCGCTACGTCACCTTCGGCGCGTGGTCGGGGGCCGCGATCGGAACCCTTGGTGTTGCCGCCGAGTGGGCATGGAGCAACACGTGGATGACGATGTCATGGGGGACCGCATTGTTGCCCGAGATCGCCCTCGCAGCCGTGGCAGGGATCGCCGGTGGTGTCTTGGGCGGTCGTATCGGTGGCGCTCTTTCCGGAGCCCCCCGGAACGTTCGTTCCATGAGGGTCGCAGGGTTGGCGGCAGGCGCCGCGATCGTTCTCTGCCTCGCGTATCCGCTTCCCATCTCTGACGCTCAAGGCTCTGCGACCGTTGCCTTGGACGATCCGAGTGCACATCGCACGACCGTGACCGTCACGCTAGATCCACCCACGCTTGCGGATGATGCCGAGTGGTTCAACATCACCGCGTGGCAAGGCGGGGGCAGCGTGGTTGGTTCGCTCGAACCACTCGGGAACGGGACCTACCGCGCGACTGACATCCCTATCGGGGGCGAGTGGAAGACGTTGGTCCGCCTGCACACCGGCTCGGCGATCGTGGCCGTTCCGGTCTACATGCCGGCGGACCCCGCTATCCCGGCCGAGGAGGTTCCCGCCGAGAGCAGCGTCACGCGCCCGTTCGTGCCCGACAAACAGTTGCTGCTGCGTGAGGCTAAGGACACTCCGTCGTGGTTCTCGATGGTGGGCTATTCGGCCCTCGGCCTGATCGTTGTGGTGTGGATCGCCGGACTGGCCTGGGGTCTGCGTCGGATGCGCGACGATGGCCCCGCCGGCCACGACGAACGGGAGGTCCGATGGAGCTGGAAGGCATCCACCACGTAACTGCGATCACTGGAGATGCTCCCGGCAACGTCGAGTTCTACGCAGGTGTCCTTGGCCTTCGACTCGTCAAGAAGACGGTCAACCAGGACGACCCGACCGTTTACCACCTCTTCTACGCCGACGAGAAGGGGAGCGCCGGTTCAGACATCACGTTCTTCGAGTACCCAGGCGTTCCGCGCGGGCGCGCCGGTGATGGGATGGTCCATCGTGTCGACTTCCGGATCGGTGCAGAGGCGATGGACTTCTGGCAGCAAAGACTCGTCAAGGAAGGCATCACTGTTGCTCGGGATGAAACCGCGCTCGTGTTCGATGACCCGGAAGGTCTGACCCTCGGATTCGTTGTCGACACTTCGGGTGACGAGCCGTTGCGCGCGGATACACCGGGGATCCCCTCGGAGATGGCGATCCGCGGGTTCGATGGCGTGCACGCGTATGCGAGTGACCCCACGGCAAGCAGGTCGTTGTTCGAGGACAGCCTGAACTTCAAGCCTGAGTCCGAGTCTTCATGGATAGCGCGCGGCGCGCAGCGGGGTGGGCACTACCGGTTCGACGAAGCTCCTGAGGCGCGGCCCTTGAGTGGCGCCGGGACCGTTCATCACGTCGCGTGGGCGTCGCCGATGGACGAACACGATGCGTGGCGCGAACGCGTGAGAGCGGCAGGTGCAAACCCGACACCGGTGATCGACCGCTTCTACTTCCGCTCGATCTATTTCCGCGAGCCATCGGGAGTCTTGTTCGAGATCGCGACTCTCGGCCCCGGTTTCGCTGCCGACGAAGATCTTGCGACCCTCGGCGAAGCTCTTTCGCTACCGCCCAACTTCGAGCACCTGCGCGACAAGCTCAAAGACGTGCTGACCGTGTTGCCGAACCCCCGGCGTCGAGCCGAGGCAGAGTCCTAGACTGCTCCGGCGGGTCTCTCCACCAGAGGGCCCGGAAGTCCGAAATCGGCCTCGGCCGCTGCGATCTGCTCGGGCGTCATCGTGACATTGGCGAACGCCAGGTACTGCTCGAGCTTGCCCGTTGACGCGCCTTCGAGGAACTCCGTCCGGTTGTCCGTGAGGAACGGCAGCGTGATCCGGGCGTTGCGGACCGTAACGGTCTGGCGCGTCGCCGTACCTCCGTACTGGAACTCGTCCGTGTCGGCCCCACCGATCCGAACCGCGATGCGATGTCCCGCTGCGATCGGCCAGTCCTGGCCGTAAAGGGTGACGGTGAAGTTCCGTACCCCGGTGCCGGTAAGTGACTGCACACCCCTGGAGATCATCGTCACCTTGCCGTCCGGATCGATGTCGTACAGGTTCGCTGCGAAGTTCACGTTTGGTATCGCGTCGACACTCACGCTTACCGTCGGTGTCCCCGCCATCCAGGCGTCGTGCTCGAGTGGTTGAGAGACCGACCAGATCCCCGTCGTCGTGCTGGGCCGGCGGCCGGCACCACTGCCATCGTCACTGTAGGTGCCGGGACGAAGCTCAGTGGTCAGGTATTCGGTGTCGGCGGGAGGCCACGACTCTTCGTAGCGCCACCGTCCGAGGGTGTCCTGCACCTCGACCTTGGGCTCGGTGACTTCAGGCTGGATCCCTTTTAGATGCAGGTCGAGGAACGTCATGACGTCTTCGATGAAACCGGGGTGGCCAACGGCGAGGCGCTCGGTGTCGCCGACGCTCGTGCCCGAGGTTCCGCACTTCGCTTGGGTCTCCCACGCGCGGCAGTGATCGAACTGCCCGAACCACGCACGGTTGTCGGGGCCCGCGAGCGTGTTCCAGTACTCGTACGCGCCATCCGGCTTCGTGTTCGTCTCGAGGAAGCCCTGTGTCATGAACACCGGAGTGGTCTTGCCCTCTGCGGTCGGAACCAGATTGCGCTCGGTCCAATAAGGGCCGGTCTCGCTCCAGTCGACGTTCTGGCCTGCGATGTTCACCGGGTAGCACCACACCTGCGGTGCACTGTTCACGTTGTATTCGGT
Organism: Actinomycetota bacterium; assembly: GCA_034665745.1. Classification (GTDB taxonomy): domain Bacteria; phylum Actinomycetota; class CADDZG01; order CADDZG01; family WHSQ01; genus JAXDJJ01. The sequence goes on from JAXDJJ010000018.1 coordinate 31,191, forward strand.
CTCGTTCGGCCGACCGAGCTGTGCATCGTAGGTGGTGAAGCTCTGCCCGTACGGCCAGAAGCCCGCGCGACGTACGCCGTTCATATAGATGTAGCGATAGCCAGAGAACACCGGCTCGAGCGAAACGACTGCAGCGAGTCCCTTCGGTTGCTGAGCAACTCCCATGAGACCGGTCCATCCGTCGTAGGACTTCCCAAACAGGGCTACCTTGCCGGTCGACCACGGTTGGTCGGCTGCCCATTCGACCGCGGCACGGACCGCACCTTGCTCGCGCAGGCCGCCCCAGTCGTTGCATCCGCCGGAACCGCCGTCTCCCGGCAGGTCCACGATCACATACGTGTACCCCCGCTCCAGGGCGTGGCTGAGATCGAGGAAGTCGAAGAAGCGATTGCTTGCCCCGGTACCGTTTGCATCCCCTAGGGAGCTCGGCGCGTGGTTCGTGTAGGGGCTCACGGTCAGGATCACCGGAGTCTTGACGTCGGCGGCGAGCCCCGTGGGGCGTAGGACGTCCGCATGAAGGGTCGTCACTCCGTCGGAAGAGGTGAAGTAGTACTCGGTGTGATCGGCGTCTGCTCGGGGGGTCGCGCTCGCCATGCCCGAGACAAGGGTCAGTAGGACTACGAGGGCCGCGATGGGACGCAAGCGCAAGGGATCAACCTTTCGTTCGGAAGCGTAAGAACGAAGGATTAGGCGCTGGCCCTCTCACGCCTTTGTGCAGGTGCACAACCGCTTACTGGGCTGGGATCGGCTCCCGTCCTCGGTGACCCGAGGTGGCGATCACGACACCGGCGAGGATCGCGGCGGCCCCCGCTATCTGGGCAAGGGATGGTCGTTCGTCGACGACCACCGCCGCCAGGATCATCGTCCCCACCGGCTGCAGCAAGAGAACGACTGATGTCACGGCCGCCGGGAGACGCGGGAGAGAGCGCGAGATCAACAGCCAACCGATCACCTGCGCGCTCAGGGCGAGTACGACGAGCCATCCGTGCGCCGGCCATTCCGGTCTCCACTCGACCGTGCCGATGATGGCTCCATAGATCGCACTGATGATCGTGGACGCAAGGGTGGCGTGGAACAGCGGCCCTGCGATGCGGGTCAGGTCGCTCGACCCCTGCCGGAGGGTCAGGATGAATCCCGCATAGGCCAAAGAGGTGCCGATACCGAGCACAACCCCGAGGGCCGGATCGTCTCCGTAGGTTCCTTGGCCGATGACTCCCGAGATCAGGACGACGCCCCCGACCACGACGGGTATCGCCCAGAACAACCTGCGGCTAGGACGCTCGCCCAACAACGCCCATGCAACGAAGCCGACGATCAGAACCTGCAGGTTCCCAAGCACCGTTGCGAGTCCCGCACCGACTGCGTGGATCGCGTTGTGCCACAGGATCAGGTCGATCGTGAAGAAGATCCCTGCGATCCACGCAAGGTTCCGGGCTTTCGAAGGCAAGGGTCCGTGACGTTTGGTCTCGAAGTATGTGATCGCGCCAAGCACCGGCAACGCGTAGAGACACCGGAAGATCGCGACCGTTACCGGATCGGAACCCGAAAGGCGCACGAGCACACCGGACGAAGCTATGCAAAGGGCTCCTAGGACCGCGGTCGCGAGGGGACGTTGTCCGAGGCGCTGTGACATCGGGGAACCCTAAGACGACGGAGGTGGGTAGCTTCCCGTTCTGATCTCTTCCCAGGTTGGGCGTTTTATCTCGAATATCCCTTGCGAAGCATCGGTGTATTGCGCGGCGGACAAGCGGCCAACCGGTTTGAGGATCGTCGGATCGATCCGTCCGTCGACGAACAGGTCCTCGTCGACATGCGCCAGCACTACTTTGCCGAACACCATGTGCCCGTTGCCCTTCGACACGACGTCATCGAGCTTGCATTCGAACGCGGCCCTCGCTTCGCCAACGCGTGGCGAGGAGACCTTGGTTGACGCGACAGGTGTCAGTCCCGCCCACTCGAACTCGCTCTCGTCGGGCGGGAGATCCCCGGATGTGTAGTTCATCTTCTCGACGATGTCTCGGCCGACGATATTGATAACGAAATCGCCGGTGGATCGGGCATTGTGCAACGTGTCCTTCTCACCCGTCGAGGTGAAGTGAAGGATCCACGGATTGCTCGAGATGACGTTGAAATAGCTGTGCGGTGCGACGTTGTTGACTCCCTGATCCGACACCGTCGACACCCACGCGATCGGACGTGGCACGACGAGTGCCGTGATCAGGAAGTAGGGCTCCCGACCTTCGAGCTCGTCCGGGACTATCTGACGGAAGGTCAACCCGTGACGAAGTGGAGCTCGATCCCGTCGGGATCGTGAACTACGAGCTCGTTGCCGGTCAGGGTCACAGCGTGACCGTAACCTTCCAAACTCTCTTTCGCGGCTCCGAGCTCTGCTGCAGTCTCGACCCCGAACACGATGCGTTCGAGCCCCGCGTGGTTCTTGGGTGCGGGTCTTTGGCCGAGTGAATGCCACGTATTCGCGCCGAGGTGATGGTGGTACCCGCGGGACGAGAAGAACCCGGCTTGATCGCCGTACTTGGCCATGAGGTCGAGCCCAAGTCCGTTCACGTAGAAGTCGATCGTCTGAGCCAGATCGCTCGCCTCGAGATGCACGTGTCCGATATCGGTGCCGGTTGGGTGTTCTTCTGGGTCCCGCGCTTCGTTCAGCAACGCTTGTAGGTCGAGCGGTTCCAATGTCATGCCGACTCGTTCACCCGGTGCAGGTTCCGGCCACTGGTCGCGCGGCCTGTCGCGGTACAGCTCGACGCCGTTGCCGTCCGGGTCGTCGATGTAGAGGGCCTCGCTGACTCCGTGGTCGCTCGCACCGATGCGGTAGCCGGCAGGAACCAGACGCGCCAACGCGTTCGCCAGGGCCGCCCGATCCTTGTACCGGATGGCCGTGTGATACAGCCCGGGCCCACGGCGATCCGCCAGAGAGTCAACACCCTTCGACACGAGTTTCAGGATCGCCGTTCCGCCCGGGGGCGCGAGCTCGGCAGTGGTTTGCGAGGAGTCGAGTACCTCGAGGCCCGCGATGTCGCGGTAGAAGCCGAGCGCGCGCTCGATGTTGCGAACGCGAAGTACAACGTGATCGATGCGCTCGATAAGGGTGCTCGTTTCCGAGGCACCCCTATCGCTGCGCTGTTCCTGTTTCATGGTGTCCACGTTAAGCCGCGACCTGCTCCGCTTCTACCTCCGCCACTGGGGCAGGGGCATTGCGGGTTGCTAGGACGAAGCCACTGGCGACGAGGACTGCAAGCGCAGCGGCGAGGCCGTAGCCGCCCCCATCAAGGTTGAAGCCGAAAGCGTTGTCCAACGAGATGTCGCCGGGTCCTGTGAATGCCAGGGCGATCGCCCCGATGGCGAGCACCGTGTTGAACTCGTAGCCGCCGTTTCCGATGAAGCCGTTAGGCAGGTGCACGGTGAGGATCGCGACGAGCATTACGCCTGCGATGGCTGCCGCTCCAAGGGGAGTGAGCAGACCTAGGGCGAGCAGGAGCCCCCCACCGAACTCAGACAGGCCGGTGATGGCGGCGTGGAGTTTGCCGGGGCGGAAGCCCATCGACTCCAACCAGCCACCGGTGCCGGCGATGCCGAAGCCACCGAACCAGCCGAACAACTTCTGAGCGCCGTGGGCGGCGAGGGTGCCGCCGATCACCAGGCGGAGTAACAACAGACCGATCTCCATGGTTCCTCCTTAATGGGCCCTTTCTGGACCCTTCAGAGGTAGAAACTTGCTTGCGCAAGCAAATATTCCAGGCCTGGGAGGCGCAGGTATAACGGGCGGCGGCTGCATGAAACCCACTCCGGATCTCCTCCGTCGCCTGCCCGCGCTGCTCATGCTGGTGGTGCTCGCAGCGGGCACCTCCCACGCAGCTACCCCAGCGCGCGATCAGACCTCTGCCGAGAGGCCACCCAACATCTTGCTGATCGTCACCGATGACCAGCGGGAGAACACCTTGAATGTCATGCCCGCCACGCGCAGGGAGTTCGTGGACAAGGGCCGTAGCTACTCGCAAGCGTTCGCAACCTCGCCCTTGTGTTGCCCGTCGCGGGCCTCGATCATGACTGGGCGATATCCGCACAACCATGGCGTGCGACGGAATGAGGACGCGGCCAACCTGGCGCAAGGTTCGACGATCCAGTCTTACTTGCAACAGACCGGTTACCGCACGGGGATCGTCGGCAAGTACCTCAACAGTTGGAATGAGGTGCGCGATGACCCGCCATATTTCGACCGATGGGCCGTCATCGATGACTCCAACTACGCGCGTGTCTATTTCAACTTCCTCGCGAACGTCAACGGCCAGGTCTTGAACCCGCCCGGCTATTCGACGACGTTCGTTGCCGACAAGTCAGTCGACTTCCTTCACCGTTTCGAAACCGAAGACAACAAGCCGTGGTTCCTCTACGTCGCGCCGTTCGCGTCACACAAACCCTTCGAGCCGGAACGCATCTACAAGGACGTGGCGACACCGATCTGGCTCGGCAACCCGGCGGTCGGTGAGAGCGACCGCTCCGACAAGCCCCCATGGGTGCAATCGCGCCACGTGCGTTTCGCAGGCGGCCGCTCGACGGCAAGGCAGCAGTACCGCACATTGATGTCAGCCGATGACATGGTGGCGAGGATCTTCTCGACTCTCGGCAAGCTGGAGGAGAATCGAGACACACTCGCGATCTTCATCTCGGACAACGGTTACATGTGGGGCGAGCACGGCACCGCTTCCAAGCGCTTCCCATACACCGAGGCGGTGCGCGTTCCTTTGATCATCCGATGGCCCGGAACGTTCGCCGCCGACGAGACCAACGATTCCTTGGTCGCCAACATCGACATCGCGCCGACGATCATGGAGGCAGCCGATATCGCACCCGATCCGAACTATCCGATGGACGGCCGATCCTTGGTGACCGGTGAGCCGAGACGTGAGCTATTGCTCGAATACTTCGGAAGCCGGCTGGGTGAGGACGTCCCAACGTGGGCCTCGACCCGTTCGCTCACCCATCAATACGTGGAGTACTACGAGCCGACGACCGGCGCGGTCCAGTTCACCGAGTACTACGACCTCACCAACGATCCGTGGGAGCTAGAGAACCTCTACGGTGATGCAGATCCGTCCAACGATCCTCCCGAGGTCTTCTACTCATTCGACCTTCAGCAGGCGCGTGAGTGCAGTGGGACGAGCTGTCCCTAGGCTTTAACGATGCGCTTGATCGCCGAGTTGGTTAGGAGGTAGAGCCACCCTCCTGGTCCCTTCGACACATCGACGATCCCGTCTGCGCCGTCGTAGACGATCTTGTCGCGTCGCACCCGTGTGTTCGTCGAGTTCATCACGAAACTGTGGAGACGGCCGTTGCCGTAGTCGCCCATGATCAAACCGTTGAGGCGTTTGAGTTTCCCCTTGTACCAAGTCGGGTCGGTCGGGACGATGATGGTTTCCCATCGCACGATCGGTCCCTTCGGGTTGGACCCAACCCCGGCGGTGCTGCACTGGTAGTTGTCACCCCACCCGTAGTTGCGACCCTTCCTGATGTAGTTCATCTCGTCATCGCAACTCGGCCCGTTCTCGCTCGAGTAGATCTTGCCGGTGCCCGGCTTGTGCGTTAGGCCGAAGGGGTTGCGGTGGCCATAGCTCCACACCGGATTCGTCGCGCCGAACGGGTTGTCGTTCGGGATCGTTCCGTCTGGGTTGTAGCGCAGGATCTTGCCGAGTCGGTTGGTAGTGCTCTGCGCTTGTGCCGGTGTGTGATCCTCCCCGGTGGATACGAACAACTTGCCGTTCACGAACTCGATCTGGCCGCCGTTGTGATAGCCGGATGACGCGTTCAGCCCTGTGATGACATTGTCCGCGGACGTGCATCGGTTGCTGTCGACAACGAAGCTGGTCACGCGGTTCTCGTGAGGCGACGCGTTCGAGTAGAAGACGTAGAGCTTGTGGTTCTCCTTGAAATGAGGATGGAGCGCGATCCCCAGCGCCCCGCTCTCGCCGTCGCTGTTCACATCCAAGGTCGTGCACGGTGTCGAGAGCAACTTGCGCCCGACCATCACCCTTATGGCTCCGGACTTCTCCGTGAAGAAGATCTTCTTGGTCCCCTTCACCCATGCCATGTCGATGGGGAAGTTGAGGTTGGCCTTGTAGGTCTCGACCTTCGTGCCGCTCGGAAGAGCGCCACCCGTCTGAGGGATCAGTGCGATGAGCAATGCGACAAAGGTGACAGAAGCGAGCTTTGACCTCATGTGTGTGACCTCCTTCATTGCGGTTTTCCCAGGATGGTCGCATGAAGCCACGCCTTATGATTCTCGACGGAGGCGTGCCAGAGCGGCCGAATGGAGCGCACTGCTAATGCGTTAAGGGGTTTAAACCCCTTCCGGGGTTCAAATCCCCGCGCCTCCGCTGTTACGTGGGTCACCCGCTATCCTTCGTGACTCTTTGCGCCCGTAGCTCAGTGGATTAGAGCGTCCGGCTACGGACCGGAAGGTCGGGGGTTCGAATCCCTCCGGGCGTACTAGATCGTGCGAAACATCCGCTGCTAGGGCGGGGCTCCATTTATCGTTGGGGTGTGATCCAACCCCTCACCAAGCTGTCCGAGACCCGGCGCAAGCAGATCCTGAGCCACGTGGTCTCAAAGCTCGAGCCCGACGAGGCCATCGTTTCCTGGGGCCGCGTCCGCCATCCCGACCGCAACACCCAGGGGTTCCTCTACCTCACGTCCCTACGCGGGATCCTCCGATGGCGCGACGAGGACGATCTTCGTTCGGTCATGTGGAGTGACGTCACTGCTTGGGGGGTCAACAAGGATTCGCCGCGCGGCCCGATCCTGGTCCTCGAGACCGGCCAGGGCCAGGAGTCCGCTCAGCTGCAGACCGGTTCCAAAGCTCTCGCGTCGGGGGCGGGGTCGGTGATCCGGGCTTTGGCGCGACTCGTGCCCAGAGATATCGAAGGCATCAAGGACACCGACCACGGGAGGGCCGTCCCCGAGCCGGAGCTCGTCGTTGCGAAAGAGAAGCTCGGCCCCCAGGCGATGGCCCGCAAGATCGCGCTGTCGATACTGGCGATGGCGGTATTGATAGGTGCGCTTCTGATAATCCCTCTACCCGGCCCGTGGTCCTTCCTTCTGATGATCGGCGCGTTCGCCTTGCTCGCGCGCGAGTACGACTGGGCCGAGGACGTACTCGACTGGATCAAAGAGAAGTACGAGAAGGCCAAGGCCAAGGTGCGGTCATCTCGTTCG